>NZ_AP025466.1:0-609613 GCF_024347355.1 Vibrio chagasii | reverse complement strand
ATTACACTTTTCCTCAAAGCCCTCTTCTTGCCCGTTAGAGCAGATTTTCTCACTACCATTGATACCGTAATACGGATTGTTTGGTGAGAACAACAAGCCCATGTGAGAACCGTTTGAGATACGTTGCTCTGGGATTTTCATGCTGTATTGTACAGCGCGAGGGTCATCGAGCTTAGTTTCCCCTTGCCATACCAATACGTTATTCGGGTTCGGCATAGATTCAGTAAACGCCTGTTGAACGAAATTAGTGTCAATCACACTGTCGCCTTCGCTCATCATAATGAACACTGGCTTGTCGAATTGTTTCTCTTTTAATTCGTCACGAACGATTTCTGAGGTCTCGTAGTATACCGATGCTCCGTTCATTGGCAGTGAGTTATAACGCAGTATGTTGTCTTCAGGATCTTGGTCCGCCCAAGTCACAAAATAGCTCGCTAGCCCCGCGTATTGCACGGCCGATGAATTCGGTTGAAATGCAGGTGAAAACAACAGTAATCCTGCGATCTTTGAATCCTTCATCGCTTGTGAAGTCACAAGGTTTGCACCGGTAGAGTAACCGCCTAGCCATACTGAATCGTACTCTTGCTCAAGTAACTTAGTATGATGAGCCACCACGCCTTGCCAATCTTCGAGATGCGGTCGCATTAAGTCACCTGCTCGGCTGCCGTGACCTGGAAGCAGCACGGTTCTCACCAAGTAACCTTGGTCGGCTAAATGTTCTGCAATGTCTTTGAACGAATACGGCGAGTCACCTAATCCATGGACCAACAGAACTGCTTTACCATTAGGTGAGGTGGGTTTGTACTCAGTAGGTGAATTAAGTTGAACCTCTAGCTGCTTGTCTTCGGTGATGAATACACGGTTTTTTAATAGCCAGTCTTGAGTTTCGGTCACATAGGCATCGAAGCTGTCTTGCTGATATTCAGGTAGGCTTGGCGAAGCTTCGTAAGCTGGAGTGATGGTCTCGTTAGAGCATCCAACGAGACCTAAAGTCGTACTAGCGAGCAGAGTTAGAATGGTCTTTCTGTGCATTGTTTGGTGTAGTCTCTATCGTTGCTGTCTTGAAGCAAAAGCTTAGACTATTTTCTATTTGAAAGGTCTTCGTATTCGCCTTCAATAACACCAGCATCAGATGTTGATGAGTGATGAGTGTTCATATGAGCTGCGAAGCCTTGTTTCTTCATTTGATTTTGAATGCGCTTGCCTGTGATTAATGCTGCAATAGCCAAAGGAATAGCAAGGAGCAAGCTTGTGAATAGCGCCAAAAGGCCAGTAAACAGCGCAACAATCGTAACTAATATATTTTTCATATTCATTCCTCTTTTTCTATGTTGTTACTTTATCGCTCCTTTTCTGAACGAAACATGAACGCCGTAAAATAATTGTCGAGAGTCACTATGACACGTGTGTGTTTGCTTTGGCTCGTAAAATGTAGTCATAATCACGCACTAAAACTACGGGTTATGATTAACTCCTTAAAAATCAAATGATTAAGAGTTGACACGCTTGATGCTCTATAGGATTTGGAATAAGTCACTGTAAGCGAAGTACTTACAGCTAATAAAAATTACTGGAGCCCCTATATGTTCTGTATTCAATGTGAACAAACTATTCAAACACCCACTGTAAAAGGCTGTTCTTTCGCACAAGGTATGTGTGGAAAAACATCGGAAGTATCCGACCTTCAAGATGTGTTGGTGTATTCTCTTAAAGGTGTTTCTTTTTGGGCAAACTTAGGTCGCACTTGCGATGTTATTGATACTGAAATCGATGAGTGGGCGCCAAAAGCGTTCTTCGCGACACTCACTAACGTGAACTTCGACCCTGCTCGTATCATTGAATTTGCTCAGCAATCTCAAGAATTTAAACAGCGTCTAGAGCAAAAAGTTCGTGCAGCTGCTACGTTAATCGGTTTCGAAATCCCAGCGCTTTCTCCTGCCGCGCAATTCGATCTTCCAACGGACTCTTCAGAGCTTTTAGCGCTTGCACCACAAGCTGCGGTTAACCGTGGTCATGAATCTCAACATGAAGATGTGATTGGTCTTCGTCTTCTTTGTCTATACGGCTTAAAAGGTGCAGCTGCGTATATGGAGCACGCTCGTGTTCTTGGGCAAACAGACAATGCTATCTTTGCTGAATACCATGAGATTATGGCTTTCCTAGGTACCGATCCAACTGACCTAAAACAGTTACTGGATACATCAATGCAGATCGGCTTGATGAACTACAAAGTAATGGAAATGCTAGACAAGGGTGAGACAGACACATTTGGTCACCCTCAACCAACAATCGTGAATGTGAAGACTAAGGCAGGCCACTGTATTCTTGTTTCTGGCCATGACCTGCATGATCTCGAGAAGATCCTTCAACAAACGGAAGGCAAGGGCATCAACGTTTACACCAACGGCGAGATGCTACCTGCACACGGTTACCCTGAACTGCACAAATACCCACACCTTGCGGGTAACTACGGTAGCGCTTGGCAGAACCAGCAGAAAGAGTTCGCGAACTTCCCTGGTGCGATTGTGATGACGTCTAACTGTCTGCTTAACCCAGATGTGGGGGCGTATGCTGACCGTCTGTTTACACGTAGCATTGTTGGCTGGCCGGGTGTTGCTCACCTTGAAGGCGACGATTTCAGTGCAGTAATCGATTGTGCACTTGCACAAGAAGGCTTCAAGCATGACGAGATCGAGCAAGTGATCACTGTCGGCTTTGGTCGTAATGCACTGATGGAAGCAGCACCTGCGGTTGTTGAACAAGTGAAAGAAGGCAACATCAAACACTTCTTCCTTGTGGGCGGTTGTGACGGTGACAAATCTGAGCGCAGCTACTACACAGACTTCACTGCTCAAGCCCCAGAAGACTCAGTTATCCTAACTTTGGCGTGTGGTAAGTTCCGTTTCAACAAAAACCAGTTTGGTGACATCAATGGCATTCCTCGTCTGTTAGATGTGGGTCAATGTAACGATGCGTACTCAGCGATTCAGCTTGCGCTTGCACTGTCTCAAGAGTTTGACTGTGGCATTAACGAACTACCACTAACGCTGGTTCTATCTTGGTTTGAGCAAAAAGCGATTGTTATTCTGCTTACTTTGTTTGCGCTAGGTGTGAAAGGCATTTACACAGGCCCAACAGCGCCAGCATTCCTAACAGAAAACCTACTTAAGATTATTCAAGATGAGTTCGACATGCGTGCTATCTCAACGCCAGAGCAAGATCTTAAAACAATCCTAGCGGCTTAATGTAAGCCAACTCCTAAGCCCCGTTGTTGTAACGTTTTATAAAAGCGACAACGGCGGGGCTTTTTCGATTTTAATCTTTAGAGCAAGGTAAACCTACGATGTATGCATGGTCGGATAGCGATTCAATCAATTTAGTGTGCTTAAAGAAATGGCACGAAACACCAGATACGGTCAGCTTTGAGTTGGGGAGTATCCCACAAGACTTGCACTTCAATTTCAAGCCGGGGCAATTCATCACTTTGGGCTTAGATATGCCAACAAAAACCGATTATCGAGCTTACTCTGTTGCTTCTTGCCCAGAGGATAATCGCCTAAAGCTGACGGTTAAACGTGTTGAAGGTGGCTTGGTGTCGAACTTTATTGTCGATGAGCTTGATGAAGGCGATGAGGTTGCTGTTTTAAAGCCTGCTGGTGGTTTTAACTGTATTGATTGCACGCCAACGGCGAGTAACAAAGTGACGCTAGTGAGTGCTGGTTGCGGCATCACACCTGTTATGGCGATGGTGAAGTATTGGCTGTCTCAAGATAGCGGCGTTGAAATTGACTTCATCCATATGGCGCGTAATAAGCGAGCGACGATTTATTTTGAAGAGCTACACCAACTTGATGAAACTTACTCTAATTTTAATCTGAAGCTATTACTCAAAGACAATCAAGGCACCACGGCCCCTCAAGGTCGATTGGATAAGAATTGGCTGGTCAGTCTAAGCCCTGACATTTTAGATCGCACCGTCTATCTGTGTGGCCCAGTTGGTTTCATGCACGACATAGAAAGCTATCTAAAAGAACTTGAGTTCAACATGGATAACTTCTATCAGGAAAGCTTTACACCGGCTACTCAGAACGCTCATTCAGAAGAGCCTGAAACTGAAGTTGCTGACAATGTGAACAGTGCAGTCAAAGTATTTATCCCAACGTTTGGCAAAGAAGTGGAAGCAGAAGCGGGTACGCCACTTGTTGATTCACTAGAGCAAGCGGGTGTGCCAATTATTATCGCGTGTCGCAGCGGTATTTGTGGCTCTTGCAAATGCAAAGTGACCAAAGGTTCGGTGGAATCAAGCAGCCAAGAAACTCTGACAACAGAGGAGGTAGAGCAAGGTTATGTACTGGCATGTTCAAGCTCGATTCAGTCGGATGTTGAGGTAGAGCTTTAGAAGAGATGTGTATCAGAACTTCTGATATAAAAAGGCCACTCAGATCCGTTAGAGATAGCAGATCTAAGTGGCAACCCTTCTGTTTATACGGGGGAGTAAAACAAAAGGGGTTGCGAAGCCTGAAACAGGCTTCGCAGATATAGTTATTATGTTGTGGAGCTTGTTTTACTCAGAGATATTAAACCGCTGGGTAAGTCTTGTAGCGAACACCCATCATCTGTTCCATACAGTGAACAACTTGGCAGCTGTAGCCAAACTCGTTGTCGTACCAGATGTAAAGAACAGCGCGGTTGTCTTGCGCGATAGTTGCAACACCGTCAACGACGCCAGGATGGCGAGAGCCAACCAAGTCAGTAGATACAATCTCAGTTGAATCGGTGTAATCAATTTGAGCGGATAGGGCAGAAGACAGCGCCATTTCACGTAGGTACGCGTTTAGCTCGTCTTTGTTGGTACCTTTCTCAAGATTTAGGTTTGCTACTGCCATTGAAACATTCGGCGTAGGGACACGAATCGCATTACCTGTTAGCTTACCTTCCATCTCTGGCATTGCTTTTGATACTGCTTTTGCAGCACCAGTTGATGTCAGTACCATGTTCAATGAAGCAGCACGACCACGACGATCACCTGAGTGGAAGTTATCAATCAGGTTTTGGTCATTGGTGAATGAGTGAACTGTTTCGATGTGCCCAGATAGAACACCAAACTTGTCGTGAACTGCTTTCAACACTGGTGTAATCGCGTTCGTTGTACAGCTTGCCGCAGAAATGATGGTGTCTTCAGGTTGAATCACATCTTCATTTACACCAAACACAACGTTTTTGATGTCACCTTTGCCAGGTGCAGTAAGCAGCACTTTGCTTGCACCGTTACACGCTACGTGTTGGCTTAGGCCTTCTGCGTCGCGCCACACACCTGTGTTATCAACAACCAGTGCGTTGTCGATGCCGTAAGCCGTGTAATCCACGTCTTCTGGTTTATTTGCGTAGATAACTTGGATGAAATTACCGTTAACGATGATCGCTTTGCGCTCTTGATCTACAACGATGCTGCCGTTGAATTGGCCATGAACTGAGTCACGACGTAGTAGGCTTGCACGTTTTTCTAAATCACCGTCTTTACCACCACGAACCACAATTGCACGTAAACGAAGTGGGTAACCTGGACCGCTTTTCTCTACAAGAATACGAGTTAGTAGACGACCGATACGACCAAAACCGTATAACACAACGTCGCGAGGTGTGGTCATCGCTTCGCCTTCTAATGAACCCATTAGAGCCGTTTGAAGGAAATCATCCATCGCGCTGAGATCTTCGTGGTTTTCCCAGTACTGAGCTGCTAGACGACCAACATCCACGCGGCAAGGAGACAAGCGCATTGATAGTAGGTGTTGGACAATTGGTTGAGTTTGTTCTGCGGTTAGCGGTGAGCCTGTGTAGCGTTTTGCGATGCGGTGAGCTTTGATGATGTCGATCGTTGTTGCGTTGACTAAGGTCTTACCGAAGAGGATAACTTCTACGCCTTTTTGGCGGTATAACTGACCTAAAGTTGGAGCGATGGATTCAGCAATAGTTTGACTAGTTTGCCAGTCTAGGAGGTGCTTTTCGGGACTCATCTTTACTCGGGACCTTTCACGTTAAGTTCTGCAGTCATGGCGGTTGTAGGGAAGCCAATCAGCATAGGGGGTTGAGCTATCAAGCGGTGGTCTTTTGTGCCACTTAAATGTGCTTGATATGCGTTGTGTGTAACTTGTAATTTTTATGTGGCAGGATTGTAAGGTACGACTGGTTATTCTGCTAGGAAAAATAAATGCAGATAAATTATCTGTAAGTTGGTGTGATATTAGCCATTAATCAAGTTTTATGCGTAGGTAAAGGCTATTGACTTTAACAATCTGTAGCACTTAATTTCCGACAAAAAATACTCAAATCAAAATATGATATGTAATGAAAGTCATAGTGATCAGTAAAACTGTGATCATCAATACAAGTTACACGTAAATGGTAAACAACAAACAAGCTAATCAGTCTGTTTTGTTGTTTAACCTTCAAATAAGCCATCGTTGCGTGAAAAAAATGCAGGGCGCAAACGTTTGGATCTCACAAATTTAACCTTAATTTGGGAATTTGTTCGTACCTAGCACCGTGACTTGCTGCCTTTCTGCCTTATCAATGTGACTTCTTTACTTGTTATGTGAGCGATAATAACTCTCTCTCGGAAATGAAACGTTTCATTGATTTGCTATCCTGATACCAACGTTTGCTTTGTACACTGCACATTATTTGCCTTTCTGGACTCAGAGTATCGTTTGTTCATATCCAATTTGATCAATAACCGCTGTTAATGTCCTATTCTTTACTTGGGCTAGGTTAAATTACTTTCGGGAAGGGAGTAGTTATAAAAATGATAAACATGTCAATTAGATGGCGTCTAATTCTTCTTACCACTGTGTCTGTAATCATCATGTTTGGGTTTACAGTAAACCAAGTGTTCAAGAACGACACGAAGATGAATAATC
The DNA here is from genome assembly GCF_024347355.1 of Vibrio chagasii. Lineage (NCBI taxonomy): Bacteria > Pseudomonadati > Pseudomonadota > Gammaproteobacteria > Vibrionales > Vibrionaceae > Vibrio > Vibrio chagasii. The sequence goes on along the minus strand of NZ_AP025466.1, from coordinate 602,696 downwards.
TTGAAACTACACGAGTTAAGGTTGAAGCTCTTCAATCTTTTAACACGGTTTCAAGAAATGCCCATCGATGGTTAGTTCTGTCTAATGACTCCTCTGAGAAAGGCCAGTTGCTTTTAACCCTGCAATCAGAATTGGATAGGCTTTCTCAGTACGGGGCTCGACTAAAGCAGTCTGATGAAAACCTGAATATTGAGCCTCTGCTGACCGAACTGAAGAATGTGATAATGAGCCTGACTAATGTGACGCCAGGTTCTGGCAATCAGGCGTTAATAGATAAGGCTTTCGGACTATTAAAAGGCGTGTTGCTTCAGTTATCCGAATATCGGGTGGCTTTATTGGATGAAGATATTAGTCAAGCTGATGCGATGTTCGTCCACCTCACTAACTACGTGTTTTGGAGCCAGCGAGAAGCATGGTTGAGCTACAGCTTGTACCGCTCGCCTGAACAAAAAAATCAATATCTTCTGAGTTACATTAGTGCGTTAGATCGACAGCAGCAGTTATTAGAGACCTTTTTCCAATCGGATACGAGCTCTCCAAGTATTAGGCAACTTCTTAATACAGTTTCTCAAGATGAGTTTCAGGGCAAGTTTGCAACACGAATTCTCGAAGGAGAACTTTCATTGCCCGAAGTATATGAGCACCTAAAAAGTCTAGAGGTCAAAAAGCGAGCCATTTCTCAAGCGATCAGTGCTTACACCAAGCAATTGCAGTTTGATTTAACAAACAATATTGCATTGCAGAAAAGACAAACTTTAGTGATCTCGTTCTTGATCCTTGCTGTTTCGGGAGTGTTGTTGTGGTTGGGAGCCATGATCTCTATACGCTTGAACAGAAATCTATCAATGATCTTGAAGGGCGTTTCGGAGTGCGCTGATAACGATGGTAAGCCGAACACCATAAAAATTGAGGGCAATGATGAGCTAGCAGAGTTTACTGAAACCTTAAATAGGGTGATGGAACGTAACTACCTACGTAATCAAGAGCTTATTGAAGCCAAAGAAGATGCCGTATCAGCTAATAAAGCGAAAAGTGCATTCCTCGCCAATATGTCTCATGAGATCCGAACTCCCTTAAATGGGATCATTGGTATGGCGGAGATTTTATCGCAGAGTAAGCTAAGCCCTAACCAACAAGAGGTGCTTGGGGATATTGAGTCATCGTCGCACTCATTACTGGTGCTACTGAATGACATTCTCGACTTGTCTAAGATTGAGTTGGGTAACCTTATGCTCTCTCCACACAATGCTGACTTACGTGAAGCCGTCTATGACTCTGTGAGCGTGATTTTATCTAAGGCGATCAGTAAAGACATTGAGCTCGATGTGAACATTGATTCTCAAACACCACCGCAACTATTCTTCGATGAGTATCGTGTTAGGCAGGTGCTGACGAACTTATTGTCGAATGCCATCAAGTTCACCTCTAACGGTACCATCACAACGGACATCGCCTATACGCCAATGTCGATGGGTAGAGGTAAACTCGAGTGCAATGTTTCGGATACAGGCATTGGTATTGAACCAGAGAAACTAGAGTCCATATTTGAGCCCTTTACTCAAGAGGATGGCAATATCACGCGTCAGTTTGGTGGCACAGGGCTTGGGTTAGCAATCTGTCGGCAGCTTGTTGATTTAATGGGTGGATACATCACTGCCCGTTCAGTAAAAGGTGAAGGCTCTACCTTTACGTTTTGTCTGTATGTCGATGTGGTAGAGACGCAAGTTCAAAGCTTCGAAAATTTAAATCGTGCAACGATCATTTCCAACTCTTTTAACTATCTCGACCAATTAGCCAAAGAGTGTGAGCGCCTCAATATAAAACCTAAGGTGGTGGGGTCGATATCGTCGCTAGACGAAGAGATCAAAGAGAGCGACTTTGTTCTGTATTGCCATACCTTACATCACTCACTGCAGAGTGATTTAGCTGCGTTGAAAGAACAGTACCCGTTAGACCGCGTGATTGTTTGTCAGCACCACTTATTCAAAACTAATCTGATTACAGAGTCTGTTCATTCAACTCATACACTACCATTCTTGGGACGGCGTTTCTTGAATAGTCTATTGTCACTTGATGCGAATGAAGAGCCAGTACCTGAAGCCAAATCAGAAAAAGAAGAAGTGCGTCCTCTGAATCGACGTATCTTGATTGTCGAAGATAACTTGATGAATCAGAAGATAGCGAGCTTCTTTCTTGAACAAGCTGGTTATGAATATCTAATTACTAGTAATGGGCAAGAGGCGGTTGATGTTATCACTCAGGGCGCGCAATTTGATGCCGTGTTGATGGATTGCATGATGCCAGTCATGGATGGGATAACAGCGACCAGAGCAATCCGGCAGTGGGAGCTTGAACAACAAGCGACACCACTACCCATTATTGCTTTAACTGCAAGTGTGTTAGAAGAAGACATCAAAGATTGTTTTGATGCGGGCATGAATGCTTATTTACCTAAACCTTATAAATCTCACCAACTCTATGATCTGTTTAGCAGTCTTGATATTGTTTAATGGATATCTCACTCGAGGCTCAACAAGTCGTTGAGCTTTTTTGCTTTGAGTTTTAGAACGAATCTACCGATATTTAACGCACTTCCATTCCAAGGTTGTATTGCGCAAGGCATCGACCGACATAACTGATTTTGACGAAAGCCGCCACAATGATAGTGCTGATATGCGCAACGATCTGAATCGGTAATGAGAAATGGTCCGCCATTGGGTAAGCGATAATTATGCTGAGTAGCATAAGCAACGTGGTGATTGCTAGGCTGAAGTTAGATACAGAAAGTAGAGTTTGAAAGCGTTGAGTCATCGTCTTCATATTGAATTCCTAGTTACTAATAGTTGTTTTGATATTTAACTAGTAGCAATTAGTGTTCCAAGATTTAAAACTCTTGATTATCAGTGTTTTAACTTTAGGCGTTGCTCTTTTGTAGTCAAAAAGACACTTGCAATTTATATGTCTTTTTGACTTTTAAGTGTGTTTTTACCATTGTCTAAAGCCACAAGTATCAATATGGAAACGAACACCAGAATACAAACCCAGACCAACGTTATTTTTCTGCCCAAACTCAGCATGAATTTTTTTGAGTTTTACGTGTAGTTGTTCTCGAGTAAGGTCATTCGCTGGGACTAGGTCCAAGGCGCAGAATTCTAAGTGTTTACTTCGTAGTGCACCGCCAGCTTGTTGGTTATAAAGCTGAGTTCTTTCACCAGATACAGGAATCACCACACCGATTTCAGGCTCAATGTATTGTTGAATGTATTTCAAGGTGTTGATCATATTCGGCACGTTCTTCTTATCAGGAAGAGTAAACAAGGTGGTGTTGCTCATCGCCCAGTCTGTTCCTTGTAATAGCACCAGATGCAAAGGCATGCTTTGGGTGATTCCAGCATCTTTGAGCTGCTGTCCAATCTCTCTTACTTTGTCTTCAGCGTGATTAAGTAGCATCCAGCCTCGAAATGCCGAACGAGTCGGAACCTTGTAGCCATGAACGTCGACCACGAGATCGTCATAAGTGATTTCGGTATTTTCGGTATAAAGCCTTTCAAACTCTTGTGGATAGGGTTGAGTTGATGACAGCGCTAAGGTAATCAGAATGGTTGAGTACATAAGTTGACTCCATTTCTTACGTTGACCTTGATAATGATATTTGAATCATTAAATACGTAGGCTTAAGTATAGACACTGGAATTTAGGTACAAAAAAACCCACTACAAAGAGTGGGTTACTAAACAAGTCATCCAACTTTGTAAGATTACTTCTTACCTTGGATTTGCTTGTCTTCTTCTGTCAGCTCACGGATACGACGGCTGATGTCGCGACGAGCTTTAGAAATCTCTGCGCTCTTGATGATGTGGTCATCAACACGATCTTCGTAGTCAGCTTTCATGTTTTTGATGATGCCTAGAATCTCATCGTGAGTCATCTCTGGCTTGATGTAATCAAGTAGGTTATCAAGAAGGTCGACACGCTTACGGTTGTCACGAACTTTCTTTTCGTTGTCTAGCAGTTCACGCTTAAGTTTGTTCTTACGTCGTGCTTGGTTAACAATTTCAAATACGCTGCTCATAGATTCCTTTTCCTATTCGTCAAATACGTTATCTGGTTCTGATTAAAGCACATCAATTGATGATGTAACAGTCTTTAGATCAAAGCAAAAGTAAGGTTGTTTAATTATTCGTCACTCTCACCGATGTGTGATTGTTTTTATCTCGCCGTTCAAGTTAGTATCCCATGTAGATACTGCATTGATACGAAATGTGAAATGAATCAACAACAATTGGAAACCGAAGATTCAGGTGATAAAGCGACTGAACCTTCAGCAGAGCAAAACAAGCTTCGTGATGCGTATGTAAAAGAGCGTACTTATTTGGAAGTCGTGGAAATAGAGCTAAACCGTTCTAAGATCATAATGATTGATGAACAGGGTAGAAAGAAACGAGTACCAATTTTGTCTGAGCACTAGTCCTAGGTGAATGCATTGTTTAGTGCTGAGACGGAATCACCAAAATAATAAAAAGGAATAACGATGAACACAGTACTTTCCCCAATTGAAGCGAGAATCATTGGTTGCTTGATCGAAAAAGAAGTGACGACTCCCGATCATTACCCACTTACGTTGAACAGTCTGACCACTGCTTGTAATCAGAAAAGCAATCGTGAGCCTGTTCTGTCGTTGTCTGAGTCAGAAGTATTAGATGCCGTTGATGGCTTGATTGCTCGCCGCATGGTGAGTGACGAAAGTAGTTTTAATAGTCGTGTTAATAAGTACCAGCATCGCTTCTGCAATACTGAATTTGGTGATCTGCAATTTACAGAACAAGAGCGCGCGATCATCTGTTGTATGTTACTGCGTGGTCCACAAACGCCGGGCGAATTACGTACGAGGACAGGGCGCTTGGCGAATTTCACTGATGTAAAAGAGGTGGAAGCAACGCTCGAAAAGCTAGCGACCCGTGAAGCTGGCGCCTTGGTTGTTAAACTGCCGCGTGAAGCAGGTAAGCGTGAGTCACGTTATCAGCATTTACTCAGCGGTGAAGTCGATGTTGAAGCGTTTGCGACGGCATCTGCAGGTGTTGCAGCACCGTCAGCATCGAGTGAGAAGCTGCAAGAGCTAGAGTCTGAAGTTGCAAGCCTAAGGGCTGAAGTAGCCGAGTTGAAAGCTCTGGTTGAATCTCTGCTTTAAATGTCTGAATCTGAGAACAAGGCGGATTGGGTCGTGTACCTGATCCGCAATCGTCATAACGCTTTGTATTGTGGTGTCACCAATAATCTACAACGTCGCTTTGAGCAGCACCAAACTGGTAAAGGTGCCAAAGCCCTAAAAGGCAAGGGGCCGCTGAAGTTAGTTTGGAGTATGGAGACCCAGTCGAAAAGTGAGGCTCTGAAAACCGAATACGCGATCAAACAATTACCTAAGTTACGTAAAGAAAAGTTAGTATCACTAAAACTTATCATTGAGTGGCAAGACGACAACATTCAATATATCGAAGTCTCATAATTCATACCTAAAATAGTGACTACTGATAAAATCGTAATAATTAAAAATTCCGAGAGGGTTTTATTAAATAGTTGATTTTTATTTGAAAAATATAAAATTAGGAATGCGTGTTTAGCCACGTGACACTAAAGTTTTTCTGTTACCGCTCTCATTTGATATATCACTCATTTGGAATGTCGTTCTAATTAGCTCTAGCCGCTATCATTTATCCTCGTTGTCCTACATAATATCTTTCAGCCATTCAAAGAGATGGTGTCATGCTAGGTTAAAAAATGAGCCAAAGTAGCTCATATAAAACGAGAAAAATATGAAACGTTTATTGATGTTGTTTGGACTAGCCGTATTTTCTGCGTCCGCTCTCTCCCACGGAACCCATGTCCTTAACGGATATTGGGAGTACCAAGATTACCTTTCTAACTTTCCTGAACAAAAAGCCTTAACCGATAAAATGGTTCAGGCTGTGCAAAACCACCCCGTTCCACTGAAACGAGTCCAGGATGAGCCGATCACGATTTCTGTCGTGTATCCGGGCCAACAAATCTCTGATTATTGGGTTCGTAACATCCAAGCTTTTGAAAAGCGACTTGATAAACTGAGAATTAATTATCAAATTAACCAAGTGTTTACGAGAGTGAACGCGGATCTCGCACAGCAAAGTATCTCGTTACAAGAAGCGATAGAAAATAAAACCGATTATTTGATCTTTACGCTGGACACGACGCGCCATCGTAAATTTATTGAGCACGTATTGAGCTCTACTGATACCAAACTTATTCTGCAGAACATCACTACGCCAGTCCGAGCATGGGCTGATAGACAACCCTTCATGTATGTTGGTTTTGACCATGCAACGGGCAGTTTAAAATTAGCGAATTACTTCAAAGAAGTCAGCAAACCCAACAGCAAATACTCGGTTCTGTACCGCTCAGAAGGTTATATTAGTGATGCCCGTGGTGATACCTTCATTCACGATGTAAACAGTGATACGAACTTTGATTTAAAATCCTCTTTTTACACAAGATCGGACAAAGAGAGTGGTTACCGAGCGGCTAAAATCAGCATAGAGAACGATAAAGACCTAGACTTTATTTATGCATGTGCAACCGATGTCGCTTTAGGTGCGGTGGATGCGATTCGAGAATCGGGTCGAGATATCTTAGTTAATGGCTGGGGCGGTGGCTCTGCTGAACTTGAAGCGATTGAAAGAGGTGAACTTGATGTCACTGTGATGCGTATGAACGATGATACGGGTATCGCAATGGCAGAGGCTATTAAGTGGGACCTTGCCGGGGAAGCCGTTCCTACTGTTTACTCAGGTGATTTTGAAATCGTGACTAAAGAAGACTCCCCAGAACGCATTTCTGAACTGAAACAGCGAGCATTTAGATACTCAGGTCAATAATGAAGAAAAGCTACGCCAGTACACCTAGGAACACATTAGCTAAGCTTATTACGCGTATCATCATTTTAGTGATAGGCGTGATGGCACTTGGCGTGCTTATTCATAATTATGAAACCAGCAGTAACATTGTAAAACAAGAGACTAATCGAACGGTTCAACAGACGTCGAGTCTGATTCAAAACATGTTCGATTATCGTCTGTCTGTCTTACAGATTCATCAAGACAGTAGCTCACACAGTGACACTTTACGCGAGTACTTTGCTACAGGCGACGAAGAGGTGTTGAACTACTTTTTCTTTGGCGTAGATCAGCGAGAGCCCGATCACGCTCCTGATCTTCGCTTTGTCTCAACGCACGATGGGTTGGTATGGGAAGATGGCAACGCTCAGTTTTATGGTTTAGATGGAAACAACCTAGAGCATATTTCTGATGAGGTCTCTTTTAGCAGCAACTGGCACTTCATCCAGGTAATGACCGAGATTGGTAAGCGTCACTTGTTAGCTCGTCGTACTCCGATTGTTGACAGTAAAACGGGCGAAGTACTCGGACAGCTGTATATAGCCATTGTCCTTGATAATAATTTTTCTCTCGCAGAGTCTATCCTGCAGGGCAGTAACTGCGAAAATATCGTGATTGAAGCGCACGGTACGCCTGTCACTTCAACCTTCAGTGGTGATGAAAGTTACTCGATAACAGACATCCTCAATTACAGAATCTACGAGCAATTACCTCGTCATTTTGTCACTATCACCACGATTAAAATCAACGCGGTAGAAACGCCTCTTATCATTCGTGCCGTTCAAAAGAACAGTAATGTCATCGCCTTAGAAGAGAACTATGAGCGTGCGATCATCGTTGTCATTGTTGTGATCGTTTTCATGTCTTTCTTTGCCCGTTCTTGGATTCAGAGAAGAGTTTCTGCTGAACTTGATAAGCTCATGGACTTCACTCGCTCAGCTAGTGATAGCGAAGAGTACAACAAATTTGATGGCTCTAATATTTTCGAGTTTCATCACATAGGCTGTACTCTTGAGGATACCTTTGAACGTCTATCTGAACAAAATCAAAAATTCCAAGACCTGTTTAACTTTGCTCATTCTCCTATTTTGGTTTGGTCTGAAAAAGGCGACTTGATTCAAATGAATCCAGCAGCGCGTATGACGCTGTTTGATGAAGATGATAATTATGGTGCCGTTGCACATGAGTTCGAACATCGTATGCTGCCAAACATACAAATGGTGGTTCAAGGGGCCAAGTTGACGGGCATTAACGTACCAATTGGCGAAAAGGTGTTTCGTTGGAATATGTCGGCGATTCGGGTTGAACATGGCATCACAGGCGTCGTAGTACAAGGACAAGACATAACCAAGTTGGTTGAAGCGGAGAGACAAGCCGATCGTGCCAGAGAAGAGGCCGAGCATCTTGCGAACGTTCGTGCTGATTTCTTGGCGAAGATGAGCCACGAAATTCGTACACCACTCAATGGCATCTTGGGTGTATCTCAGCTTCTTAAACGCTCTATGCACAATGAAGATAATAAAGAGCAGGTCGATGTACTCTGTAACAGTGCAGAACACTTGCTAGCGGTATTGAACGACATTTTGGATTTTTCAAAGATCGAGCAAGGGCAATTCAATATTCAAAAGAAAGACTTCCGCTTGGCGGAGTTGATTAACACTCTAGACAGCATCTACCGTCCACTTTGTGAGGATAAATCGATCACATTCACGATCGTGAATCATCTGGCTGACGACATTGAAATCAATACCGACCAAGTGCGTTTGAACCAAATTATGTTTAATTTGTTGAGTAACGCCCTAAAATTTACGCATCAAGGTGGTATCTCTGTTAGCTTTGAACTTGAAAGTATCTTCAATGCGAATAAAGCCAGCTTGATCGTTCGCGTTAAAGACACCGGTATTGGTATTGATGGGAGTAAAATTGATGCCGTTTTTGAACCCTTTGTCCAAGCCGAAGAAACGACAACACGTGAGTACGGCGGGACTGGGTTAGGGTTAACCATTGTTAAAAACTTGGTCGACATGCTGGAAGGCGATATTCAGGTTCGCAGTGCTAAAGATCAAGGCTCGGAATTCATTATCGAAATCCCAGTTGAACTGAACTCTAAGACGCTAATTGATGTTAAGCAGCAAACAGGTATAGAACCTGAGGCGCTATTCGATCGCTCTTTGAAGGTGTTGCTGGTGGAAGATAACCACACCAATGCTTTCATCGCACAGGCTTTTTGTAAAAAATATGGCATGGTGGTGACCTGGGCGAAAGATGGTCTGGAGGCCATAGAGCTCGCAAAAGCAACCACTTATGACCTCATTCTAATGGATAATCAACTTCCTAATCTTGGCGGCGTTGAAACGACACAACAGTTGCGAGAGGAAATCGGTGTATTAGCCCCGATTTATGCGTGTACTGCAGATGCTCAAGAATCGACAAGGGATAGTTTTATGGCTGCAGGTGCCAACTATGTGATTGTTAAACCGATTAAAGAAGAGTCATTGCATCAAGCTTTTGTCCATTTCAAAAAATCATACTGGGATCAAAACAGACTCTAGTTTTTCTTTAACTCTTTGAATGCAAGGCTGTGCCACACCGAGTGGTTTCGAGAGCTGCATCCTGAACATCCGAGAACAACTATACAAAGCCAGCAACGAAAGCTTGTTCTAACAGTAATGTTTTAAGCTCATCACTCATGTCTAGGTGTTCAGGGAATTGAATTCCTAGCACCCAGCCTTGGCCTTGTCTTTTCTTACTCACGACTTTGTAAACCAATTCACTATCTAAGTGCTCACTCAATATTGAATCCACCTTTACCTTCCATCCCACATCAATATCGGATAGTTGTGTAATGTAGATACCACAGCCGGAAACAGAGAAATCGACTAACACAGCGTTTAGCGTCAAGGTGTCAAAGGTAACTTCGCAGTTGAGGCGCACTTTGTATCTTTCGTGTTCGCGGATTGGTTTTGTTGCAAAGCTCGTTGGCGGACGAAGAAATAGAAGATGCGCAGGGGAGGTGATATGAGCAAGTACATTGGTTTTGAATGCGACGATGTGCCCAAGTTCTGTGTCTGTAATCGCTCGAACGATGATATCGACGTTGATGAGTTTTCTTAACGTCAGTGCCTCGGTCGCTTTTTGTGACAGCTCTAAGATAAGGTACTGCTCTTCTTTGTGCCCAATATATAGAGTACTGATCTGAATTGAGTCGTCGGGGCCAAACTCTAATACACCTGGTGCTTTTGTACCGGGTTTCAGGTATCTAAACAGTTCTACGTTTTATCTTTATGCATGTTCTTCAATGAAAATGTTAACCATATATTGAAAATAATATAACGTCCCAATAGAACTATATCATTACTTTCACTAAGGAAATGAAGATATCTGAATGAAAAAAGTGGAAATGGTTTGTCACTCAAACAGCGGCTTACTCTGAGCAAAAAACGCGTTACACTGCTACCCATAATCTAATCAAAGGAGAAAGAGTAAATGGAACTAGAAACCTTGTTAAACACCCTGTCTGAATCACCTGAAAGTGTTCAATTTGAAGATACAATGCAGGTAATTGAAGCTCATTATGATTTTTCTGAGTGCGAATTTCGCAATGGAGATGTGGTGAATGAGGCAGGGAAGAACAACGGTTCATGCAAAATTTTTGCGTTCGGCCAAGATCAAGGGCTTTCAGCAGAGCAAACACTAGCGTGCTTTGGCCAATACTACCGTAATGATGTACTAGGTTTTCCAGAGAACACTGATCACCAGAACATCCGAAACTTTATGGTTCATGGCTGGAGTGGGGTTGAATTCTCCCAGCCGGCGTTGGTCTTAAAGTCCAAGTAAATAGGGTTCAATGGTGAAGTAAATACTTACTTAAACATTAAGACCATGAAGCGAGATGAGCTTATCTCGCTTATTTCTTAGATCTTTCAATACCGACAGGCTACTGAATTGGGAATTCAGACAAGCATTTACGACACATACATACTCCAACTTTGGGTATAGAGCTCGTGTCTCTTTTCTCTAGCTCAAAGCACCAGCACGTCTCTTTACCTACGCTAATATCGCACTGAGCAGGCTCGTTACATTGCGGGCATTGGTGGGTAGAGCTAATACCGCTAAGGTTATTCATCACAGATTCTCTTTCATTCTCAGATAAGCCTTTCCAACCTATAATTTCGTCCATGGTTCTGAAGCAGCCGCTACACATGCCACCATTATTTTTACAAGCCGCTCGGCAAGGTGTTTTCATCTATCTGACCCTTGATTTGTTTGGGCTGAAATGTAACACACTTGTATCTGTTTTAAGAGAAAACTCACTAAAAATTGACTCTGAAAAATAGTAAATGACCTCGTAATTGAAAGGCTTTTCATGTAGCATCTCGCCCCTTTTGTTGAGTGGGGGATATTATGTTTATTGGATTTGATTATGGAACAGCAAACTGTTCTGTGGCTGCAATGGTCAATGGAGAACCAAGCTTGTTACCGTTAGAAGGTAACAACCACTATATTCCCTCAACCGTATTTGCTCCTACTCGTGAGAGTGTATCTGAACATTTATTTCGCCACCTGAACATCAAACCGAGCGATGCTGTCGGTGAGCAAGTGCTACGACGTGCCATTGCCCTCAACCGCGAAGAGAGTATCGACCTTGTGCCAGAAGAAATGGCATTTGGTCAGGCAGCGTTAGATCTCTACTTAGAAGATCCGCGTGATGTCTATTATGTAAAGTCTCCTAAGTCTTTCCTAGGCGCAAGTGGGCTACATGACGTTCAGGTTAGCTTCTTTGAAGATCTAGTATGTGCCATGATGGCCAACATCAAGCAGCAAGCTGAGCTCACTACTCAAGAAAAAATCAAACAAGCGGTTATTGGTCGACCAATTAACTTCCACGGTCGCGGTGGTGAAGAAGCAAACAGACAAGCTGAAGCTATCTTATCTCGCGCGGCGAAGCGTGCGGGCTTCCTAGATATTGCATTTCAATTTGAACCTGTAGCTGCTGGCTTAGATTATGAAAGCACTCTGACTGAAAACCAAACGGTATTGGTTGTTGATATTGGTGGTGGTACGACCGACTGTTCTCTACTAGAAATGGGCCCGAGTTGGTCTGGGAAAGCCGATCGTAGCCAGAGCTTATTAGCGCACAGTGGTCAAAGGGTAGGGGGTAATGACTTAGATATTTACCTGGCTTTCAAACAACTGATGTCACCTTTCGGTATGAGCAGTAAAGCGATTTCCGGTATTGATATGCCATTGACCCAATTCTGGAACCCAATAGCCATCAACAATGTAGAAGCTCAAAAGAATTTTTACTCGCGAGAAAACCTTGTAGCACTGAAGTTACTTCGTAAAGAAGCTGCTGAACCACAGAAGCTAGACCGCTTACTCAAGGTTTATCACGATACTTTGGGTTACGGCATCGTACGTAGAGCTGAAGAAGCTAAGATCGCGTTGGCGGAATCTTCAGAGTATCGCGCAGCGATGAATGTTGCTTCCGAGTTGATCGAAGTCGATATCTCAGTTGAACAGATGGTGGATGCTATCGATACGCCAAAGTCTAAGATGATTGAGTTGGTTAAAGAGGCTATTCAACAAGGCGAAAAGAAACCAGATGTTATCTATATGACGGGTGGTTCAGCACGTTCACCTATCCTTAGAGAAGCGGTTCAACAAGCCGTACCGAATGTGCCTATTGTGAGTGGCAACTATTTCGGTTCAGTAACGGCGGGCTTAGCTCGTTGGGCTGAGGTTTGCTTCAGTAAAAATGGATCTTAGAGAATTCTACGGATATTTGTATTATTTCAATACTCACTTTGCTTTTAGAGAATCAAAATAAAAACAAGAGGAGGAAATGTTGGCAATACTATCAATTTTAAAAATGATTGCAGTGTTTTGTACCATCGTAAAAATGATTCTCGCTACATCCAGTAATGAGTTCTGAGTTACAAATAGATTTAAGTATATGAACTCTTAAAGGTTGCGTAGGGTTGGAGGCTATGAGTTAACGTCAACAATGATTGATGTGAAAAATAAGTAACATAGGGTATAAAATATGCTTATGTGTTGTTTGTTGAACAAAGTTTATTCCGATATGGAGGTTCTATGTTTTTACGTACAACATTTGTCATTGTTACATGTACTTTAATAGCCGCTTGCAATGACGATAATGACACTAGTGCGGAAGTCGAGGGTAGTTCGGAAGTCGAGACTGTTATTTCTGACTCTTCTTGTGATTTAGAGTCAGTAAACTTGCTTGATTTTGAAGCTTGGCAAAGAGAAGAGGGGTGGTGGGTTGGTGAGTATACTTTTTTAGGAAGCGATGGTAACCCCAATGTATCCTCCAGTTGGCCCTACCGCTACGATCACTACAAAGGTTTCATTCATCTAGAAGTTGTTGGGAACAGCATTAAGCAGCGAAATGTGTTCCTCTACCCTCCGAAGGACCTAACAGAATGTACAAGCGGTGAAGATGTTGTTGGTTCGGGAATTTGTGGAACGAATGGTAATGAAAAGATCTTTAGTGCCGATCAAAGTGCATCGGATTGTAATGGGGGGTTAGCTGGCTCTTACGAAGCTTATGGAATGATGGTGGACACCTCAACCACTTTGATGGGGGAAAACAGTGTTCTATACCAAGTGTATTTGCCTGACGGAAGTATCATGCAAAACCAGTTAACGACCCTCCCACCAAATGATACGAGAGTGCGTACAGCTCAAGGCTTTTTTATGGACCAGCCAACTTATGCAAGTTTCTACCGAGAAAAGAAAGTTACCAAAGAAGAATTTATGCAGCAATTGGCAGATACGCGTGCCGATTACGCTATTCTTGAGGAAGACTTTTGTGGCTATGACTCAGGCGGTCAGCCTAGCCAAGTGACTTGTACCGAGCATTTTGGTGTTGAGATCACTGAATGATTAATTAGTTATTGAGTAATACAGTTGGCCTGGCTTCAAATTATGATTCCGGGCTTTCAATGTAGTTATCTTGCTTATTTATTCTTTTATATTAAGAAGGGGGGAGATATATTTACATTGAATATTGTTAATGTGTTAATGTGTTAATGTGTTAATGTGTTAATGTGTTAATTGTTAATTGTTAATTGTTAATTGTTAATTGCCCTGCTCGTTCTTACAGGCTGAAATACTATGGATGCTCAGAAATACCGTGATGCCACCCAAGCCGTTGCGCGTTTAGAAAAGCGAGTACATAACCTTGAGCTCACTCGCCTTGCTGCTATCCAAACCGCACCTCAGATTCGATTGTCTCAAGAAGGCAATAAAATGCTGATGGAAGACATTCAAGATATCGTGCACAACACTTTCCCATTGTGGAAGCGCCAATTCTTGATTGCGATTTCCAATTACGAAAAAGAGAAAGCGTTAAAGGTAACGCGCGCGGTGAAGGATTATACCAATAAGCAATATGTGCAAAACGCAGAGAAACTGAAGGCGTTAGAAGAGCAAATAGCAGAAAATGACCAGCGTGGCATTCTCGACCTTGATTCTCTAGAGACCGTGAATCAACTGACGATAGAAACGTTGAACAATACGCTATTACGAGTCAAGGAAGGCAGAGCGCAACGCGAGCAGGCTCAACAAGTGATTGAGCGAGCAGAAGCAGAACTTAAACAAGCGCTTGAGCAAACCTTGTAAGGAGAGCCATCGAGAAATCACCCCCTATACTCATTTCTCATGTACTTTTAACTGGTACTGAAAGTAGGGGGTATTTTACTTCCAGCTTTGAATCTCTTCTTTGTAATTGATTTTTGTCCATCTCAATAGAATATTGTTACAACTTTTCTTATACGCCAAACTCATTCATGAACGTTGTCATCTACGAGGAGTTCGCTAACTAGGTACTGACTAATATGGAAGAAACGGTGAACTACTGAGATACTTTTGATTTCGGTAACGCAGACTACTGGTGGCTACTGATGCCCGCTATTACCTATAAGTCTCAGACTGATTTAGCATAGTGTTTACTCCTTAGGTTTACCTTTTAGGATACTGTCCTAGACACCATGCTAAGCCCTCTCAAACCTTTTGGTTGGAGAGGGCTTTTTTCGTTTTGAATGACCACCTCAGAATGCCCCGATTTCCTTATGAAAATTTCCCAATGAGCGAATTGAGCTAAAGATCAGAATTTAGAGATCAGTCGCCAGCTTGTCGAAGATTCTATCTTTGGGATGAGGTAAACTCCGCATTCCAAAATAGTTCAGGGATAAACTATGAGCAGTGTTGTAGATCAGGAAAAGTTAATGAATTCGAAACAAACAGCGACACCGACGAAAGTACTGTGTGTTGGGCGTAACTATGTCGATCATATTGAAGAACTTAACAACGCGATTCCAGACGTTATGGTGGTGTTCAATAAACCCTGTACTAGCGTAACTTCTTCCCTCTCTTCTTTTCATCAGGAAGCCCTGCACTATGAAGCAGAAATTTGTTTCATCGTTGAAAACGGTCAATATTCAGCAGTAGGTTTAGGGTTAGATCTGACTAAGCGCGAGCTGCAAAGCAGCTTGAAAGCGAAAGGCTTGCCTTGGGAGCGTGCTAAAGCATTTGATGGTTCTGCCGTTCTTAGCCGCTTTGTTCCAATAACAAACTTGGATCTCGCAGACTTAAATCTAGAGCTGTTTATTAACTGTGTTCGTGTTCAGAAAGGACACGTTGAGCAAATGCTATATTCCCCACAAACAATCCTCGAAGAGCTCTCTTCTTACACGACTTTGCTAGATGGCGATGTAGTGATGACGGGCACCCCTAAAGGTGTCGGAGAAGTACATCAAGGTGATATTTTCCTAGGTCGCCTTAAGTGTGGTGAGACAACATTGATAGAGATAGAGTGGGTTGCGAGTTAACTAAAGTTGTCTATTTAGTTAATAATTTTGGCTAATTTTATGATGTTAGTTTTTAATTCGAAATTTTAGCTATGGTACAACTAATTGCATCTGGAAGGGTGTTGGTAATTGATATAAAATCCGTCTCCATTTTTATCAATGCTAAACCCTATGATCGATTTAACCATTCTGCCTGTTTACTTGACTGCCGTCGTCGCTCTTCTCCTTTTACCTGGTCCTGATATGTTGCTGATTGCTAGCTCAAGCATGAGTTATGGTCGCAAGGTTGGTGTCTTTGCGAGCTTAGGTAACGCGACTTCAGGCATCATTCTTACTGTTTTAGCGGCGATGGGCGTATCTGCATTAATTGCAATGAGCCCTGTTGCTTTGAATGCTCTCCACCTATTAGGTGGTACATACTTGCTAAAAATGGGGTGGGACTGCCTGCGAACAGAGCAGGGCAATGCGCCTGAACTGACTGATAATTTCGCTGCAAAGGCTTACTACCAAAGAGCGCTGATCAGTAACCTGCTGAATCCTAAAGCCTTGGTATTCTTTGTGATGTTTTTACCTCAGTTCGTGTCGACAAATATTGAGGCGACATCGGGCGAACAGATGTTGGTGCTAGGCTTATTACTCAATGTGTTAGGCTTAACGTTCAACTTCTTGCTTGTAGCTCTGGTAGGTACCATCGGTAAGTCACTGGTAGAAAATGCTAAGTTTCGTACCTATCAACAGAAAGTGATGGGTGGCGTATTTGTTGTATTAGCGGTTTGGATGCTGTCTTCTTTCTTCACTTCATAAGTAACAACCAAACGCGATTATCCGCAACCAGATGTTTAAAGAAAAATGGACGCTTAGAGCGTCCATTTTTAATTTAACTGATGCATTCTTAATGCGTTAATCCGTTAAGAGTTCAGCTCTTTCTGGTGTTGTTCGATGAGCTTATCCATATATTCTTCACCTCGCTGACGAGTGTCGTCATAGGTTTCTGTCCCCTCAAATTTTGTCACGGTTTCGTAATAAACCTTAACCTTTGGCTCTGTGCCCGATGGGCGGACGATAATGCGAGAACCATCTTCGAGATGATAGATGAGTACGTCACTCGCAGGGAGGTTTATCGCCTCTGTTGCACCACCAGTAATGAAGCGTAGCGAAGAGTGAAGATCTTCAATCACAGATATCGCAATGCCATTGATTGTTTTTGGTTGTGCTGCGCGAAGCTTAGAGCCAATTGAAGGTGAATCTGGGTCCAGCGCGATACTACGCTGCGCATTGGTATGAACACCATGTTCAAAGGAAATCTGAGCCAGAAGATCCCATACTGTTCGACCTTGAGATTTTAGCTCCTCGACCAGTTGTGCGAAAACGACAATGGCTGACAAACCATCTTTATCGCGGACTTGAGTTCCAATCGTGTAGCCTAGCGCCTCTTCATAGGCGAATAGGAATTCGTCTTGTTCATCTTCCAACTGCATGCCAATGTTAGCTAGCCACTTAAACCCTGTTAGCGTTTGGAAGTAGGTAGCACCGTGAGAATTAGCGACTTTCTCAAGGAGGGTAGACGATACGATACTGTTACCCACCAATTGATTTTTGGTGTGAGGTTTTGATAACAAGTAATGCGCGAATAGCACACCGACCTGATCGCCAGTCAGCATTTTGTATGAGCCGTCATCTGTTCTTACTGCAACCGCAAATCGGTCCGCATCAGGGTCATTAGCACAAGCAATATCTGCATCGACGCTTTTTGCTAGATTAACCACAAGATCCATTGCCCCTTTTTCTTCTGGGTTAGGGAAATTCACCGTTGGGAAGTGGCCATCAGGTTCTCTTTGCTCTGCAACGCTGAATACCTTATGGAAACCCGAGTCGTGCAGAAGATCTTCTGCCATCTGTGCGCCCACCCCATGCATTGCTGTATAAGCGATGGTGGTATTAGCAGACTCTATATCGTTCTTTACAAATGGGCTTTTGTTGATCGCAGCGCGGTAGGTTTGATAGTAACCCTCGGTGAGCCACACTAACTTGCCTTGCGTTTCCGCATCACTGAGGCTCATCAAAGGGATAGGCTTAGTCGCTGCGGAGTCAATTTCAGCGGCAATACCTGCATCATGAGGCGGTATAATTTGTGCGCCATTTTCCCAGTATACCTTGAAGCCGTTATATTCAGGTGGGTTGTGGCTAGCTGTCACCACAACGGCCGCTGCTGCGTTGAAATGCTCGATACCAAAAGCAACGATAGGGGTCGCAGCTACATTCGATGTTAGATAAACCTTGATGCCTAAAGCCGTCAGTACTGAAGCGGTATCAATCGCGAATTGCTTTGAATCTAATCGGCCATCATAGCCCACAACGACACCTCTCATGGTCGCGTTTGCTACATGTTCAATTAGATAGTGACCAAGCCCAGTCGCGGTTTCTTGAATGACTAAGCGGTTCATTCTGTTTGGGCCACATCCTACTTTACCTCGAAGACCCGCTGTTCCGAATTCTAATCGCTGCGTAAAGCGGTCTTTCAATTCGTCGTGCATTCCCTCATCAATGAGGTGTTGTAGCTCTTCACGAGTTCTTGGATCTGGGTCTCTCGCTAACCAATTCATAGCATCTTGCATAATCACTGAACCTTTTTATGTCGGTATGACTTACTGTTGGGATTAATTTAAGTGATATTGATTATCATTTCCATGAAAGCAATCGTAAAACTCGATTAAAAATAAATTCCAACGACAAAGACAAGTGGGCTAAGCCATTCTAAATAATTGACTATTTTGTAAGTAAACTTACCTTGAACAATTGGATATCACTAACTAGCCTTTTACATAAATATAACAAAATTGAACAATTTCGCCGTTTTTGAATCTTTCGTTGAAACCTCCAGACTTTGATAGACGTATAAGTCGGTAAGTTAAGAGGATCTAGCAGCCCGTTATAGGCTGTGCTCACGAGAGTAGTAGATTGAGATTCAGCCTTTTCATGCGAAGCCGGTACAGCAATGAGTGCTGTTGTGTTCGCAACGACATTTAGGTCGCATGTATCCAATTAGGAAGGATAAGGAGAGATCTTTTGAAAAGATTACTGGTTAGGCTAGCGTGGCTTTTGAACAGTTTTGTTGTGCTGTCGATTTCGCCGTGGGTGAATGCGAGTAGCGAATATAACATGACACAAGGTGTAACAGAGATCAGTGGTCAAGTGTATGAACTTCACATGTTGATCTTCTACATCTGCTGTGCAATCGCCTTCGTTGTGTTCGGGGTGATGTTTTATTCGATTCTAAGGCACCGAAAGTCGAAGGGCGCGGTGGCCGCTCACTTTCATGAAAGTACCAAAGTCGAAATTCTCTGGACCATTATCCCCATCATTATTCTTATCGCAATGGCGATTCCCGCTACTAAAACCTTGATAGCGATGGAAGACACCTCCCAATCTGAACTCACAGTTAAAATTACTGGCTCACAATGGAAATGGCATTACAGTTATTTTGGCGAAGATGTTGAATTCTTCAGCTTGCTGGCAACCAGTGATAAAGAAATCGAAGGCATTGAAGTGAAAGGCGCTCATTACTTGCTAGAGGTTGATAAACCACTCGTCCTTCCTGTCGATCGAAAAGTTCGCTTCTTGATGACTTCAGATGATGTGATTCACTCTTGGTGGGTTCCGGCCTTTGCCGTTAAAAAAGATACCATTCCGGGTTTCATTAACGAAGCTTGGACAAAAATTGATGAACCAGGCGTTTACCGAGGACAGTGTGCAGAGCTTTGTGGTCGTGCTCACGGCTTCATGCCGATAGTAGTGCATGCCATGGCAGAAGATGAGTTTGACGCATGGTTAGCAGAACAGAAAGAGCTAACGATTGCCGCACAACAAGCGGCTCAAGATGCGTTAGACGCGTCACTTTCTTTGGAAGAGTTGAACACCATAGGTGAAGAGGTATACAAAACTCGATGTGCCGTATGTCATCAAGCAAACGGTGAAGGTATACCCGGAGCGTTTCCTGCTATCAAAGGTAGCCCAGTTGCTCTTGGAGATGTAGATGTTCATATCGACACTATTGTTTACGGTCGAGGAGGCACGGCAATGCAAGCCTTCGACAATCAGTTGACTGAGAAAGAGATTGCAGCAGTCGTGACCTACCAACGAAATGCTTGGGGGAATGACACTGGCGATGTGGTTCAAGCTTCAGATGTTAATGCCTATAAGGTTAAACAGTCGGGTGGAGCGGAAGGCTCTGCGGATGAAGCACAAAGTGATGCTAAGGAGCAGCTATGAGTTCACCAATCGAAAAGCCGGTGAAATCGGCGCCTGCAGAAGACCAGGCTCTAAGTCATACTTTAGATGGTACCTTAGACAGCCATGACTTACCTTCGGACGATCACGATTCCCATGCCGCTCCTAAAGGATGGGCGCGTTGGCTGTATTCAACCAATCATAAAGACATAGGTACGCTATATCTGTGGTTCAGTTTCGCCATGTTCCTAACTGGCGGTGCGATGGCGATGGTGATCCGTGCGGAGCTATTCCAACCGGGTCTGCAGCTTGTTGAGCCTGATTTCTTCAACCAGATGACCACAGTCCATGGCTTGATCATGGTATTTGGCGCGGTAATGCCTGCATTCACAGGGCTCGCCAACTGGATGATCCCTATGATGATCGGCGCTCCAGATATGGCGTTACCTCGAATGAACAACCTCAGTTTCTGGATTCTACCTTTCGCCTTCCTAATCTTGATTGGATCTTTGTTTACTGAAGGGGGCGGTCCTAGCTTTGGTTGGACATTCTACGCACCGCTCTCAACGACGTATGGCCCAGATAGCACAGCTTTGTTTGTATTCTCTGTTCACATCATGGGTATTAGCTCAATCATGGGCGCGATCAACGTTATCGTGACTATCGTGAACATGAGAGCTCCGGGTATGACTTGGTTTAAATTGCCAATGTTTGTTTGGACTTGGTTAATTACCGCTTTCTTGCTGATAGCCGTAATGCCAGTTCTCGCAGGGGCCGTGACCATGGTGTTGACCGACAAATACTTTGGGACGAGCTTCTTCGATGCGGCCGGTGGCGGTGACCCCGTCATGTTCCAGCACATATTTTGGTTCTTTGGGCACCCTGAAGTTTACATCATGATTTTGCCATCCTTTGGTATTGTTTCAGCAATTATCCCTGCATTTAGTGGCAAGCGTTTGTTCGGTTATCACTCAATGGTGTACGCGACCTGTAGTATCGCAATCTTGTCCTTCTTAGTTTGGGCACACCATATGTTCACCACGGGGATGCCCGTCTTTGCAGAGCTGTTCTTCATGTATTGCACCATGTTGATTGCTGTGCCGACAGGCGTGAAAGTCTTTAACTGGGTCGCAACCATGTGGCGAGGCGCATTGACTTTCGAAACCCCAATGCTGTTCACCATTGCCTTTATCGTTCTGTTCACGATAGGTGGCTTGTCTGGATTGATGCTCGCCATTGTTCCTGCAGATTTCCAATACCACGACACCTATTTTGTAGTGGCTCACTTCCACTACGTTCTGGTGACTGGTGCCGTGTTCTCGATAATGGCCGCCGCTTATTATTGGTTACCTAAATGGACTGGTCATATGTACGACCACAAGCTCAGTCTATGGCATTTCTGGACGTCAGTAATCTCAGTGAATGTTCTTTTCTTCCCTATGCATTTCCTAGGTTTAGCGGGGATGCCACGTCGTATTCCAGACTACGCTATCCAGTTCGCTGACGTTAACCAAGTGGTGTCGATAGGGGGCTTCGCCTTTGGTTTATCGCAACTCATCTTTTTGTGGCTAGTTATCAAGTGTGTGAAAGGCGGCGAGCTAGCACCAAGCAAGCCATGGGAACGTGCTGAAGGGTTAGAGTGGACGGTACCAAGCCCTGCGCCTCATCATACTTTTACTCATCCGCCTAAAGTCGATTAGGGAGATGGGCTATGAGTGATAAGCAAAGCGAACTAGATAAAAACCAACCAAAGCGGTCAACCAAGAAGCGATCAACTAAAAAGCTAACGGGTTACTTGGTATTGAGTGTGGTAGCGATGTTTGGCTTCGGTTTTGCTTTGGTGCCACTCTACGATGTGATGTGCGAGGCTTTGGGAATCAACGGCAAAACTAATACCGTGTCTGCGGTACAGCCACGTGGGATGCAGCCAGATTATTCTCGCACAGTTCGTGTGGAGTTTATGTCGCACATCAAACCTGATATGCCCTGGCAGTTCGTTCCTGAAGATCGTGTGTTAGAGGTTCACCCTGGTGAGGTAATTCAAACGAATTACATCGCCAAAAATTTATCAGGAAACTCTCTAGTGGGGCAGGCTGTGCCTTCAGTATCTCCAGGGATGGGGGCGACTTACTTTAATAAGATGGAATGCTTCTGCTTTAACCAGCAGCCATTAGAGGGGCATAAAAGCGCTGAAATGGGTTTGATATTTTACATAGAGCCAGATATTCCAGAATCGATTCACACACTGACGCTCTCTTATACGCTATTTAACATTACGAATGAGGTGGTCGGGGAATCAAGTAGTGCCGAGCCTAATGTAATCGCGAGTAACTAGGAACCAGAATCAACAAAAGGAGTTGAGCGATGAGTTCTAAAAAGGAAGTTTATTTCGTTCCACATCAAAGCCATTGGCCATTAGTCGGTGCCGTTGCGCTATTTCTTGTTGCGGTTGGAGCAGGGTTAACCGTGCAAAACATGGGCACTGATGCCGCTGGCGGTGTGTTCGGTAAGGCTGTGTTGTTCGTCGGGTTTGCGGTGTTGCTTTACATGCTTGCGGGTTGGTTTAGCAACGTGATTACAGAATCCTTGAGCGGCCTCTATTCTGAGCAAATATCCCGCTCTTTCAGGCAAGGCATGAGTTGGTTCATCTTTTCTGAAATCATGTTCTTCGGTGCTTTCTTTGGCGCGCTGTTCTACGCTCGTATGATTTCTGTCCCATGGATTGGCGGGGCGGGCAACAATGAAATGACTCATGAAGTATTGTGGCCAATGTTCCAATCAATGTGGCCGCTGACTACGACACCGGATGGCGTAACAACACAAGCTATGCCATGGCAAGGAATTCCACTCAAAAACACCATTATCCTATTGCTTTCGTCCATCACGCTGCATATGGCCCATCTAAGCCTCGAACAAAACAAGCGCATGGCATTAATCGTTTGGTTAGAGATCACCATCGTTCTGGCTGGGTTCTTCCTATTTTTCCAAGTTGAAGAGTATATCCATGCTTATCAAGATATGGGCCTTACTCTTCAATCGGGAATCTATGGCAACACCTTCTTCTTACTGACGGGTTTCCATGGTTTACATGTCTGCTTAGGGACGATCTTTTTAATCGTGCTGTTGGCTAGGGTTGCCAAAGATCATTTTACACCCAAAGACCATTTTGCATTCCAAGCCGGCAGTTGGTATTGGCACTTTGTTGATGTGGTGTGGTTAGGATTATTCGTGTTTGTATACGTACTTTAGCGAAGCGACAGAGCTAAAGGGCTTAATAAGGACGAGGGTTGGGAGTTATCACTCCTGACCCTAAAGCAAGCAATAGCAGTAACACAGCAACGGCTGACCACATGACTCGACGCCCCAAGAAGTGACTCAGCTTTTTGCCATTGTGTTTGCTAGAAGCGATTTGAATGAGCCCTTTCATTAAGTTGAATGCGATGAAAAATAGCAGGGCAACTAACACAACTTTGAATAACAGGATAAAGGTAGGTGACGCCATAGTGATAACTCCAAACCGTTTGAATCATGATGAACGAACGTTCCGCAGTAAAGGTTTTTGGTTTGCGGTTGCTTTAACTTTGGTTTCAGTCGGCACTTTAATCAAGTTGGGTTTATGGCAGTTAGACAGAGGTAACGAGAAACTACGTTATGAGCAGCAGCTATCGCAGAGATCTGTGCAACCTTCTAAACCACTAGATGCAGTGCTCACTGAATGGCGAGAGGCAAGCGTTGGAACTCAGCAGTCGGTGCCCCCTTCGACCTTAAATGGCTTGAACGCTGACGTCGAATTAGTGAAATCGAGTGGTTTAATTCTCTTGCTGGACAATCAAATCAATCAAGGAACGGTGGGGTATGTGATTTACATGCTGGGCGAGGTTCAAACTCAAGATGGAAGAAAACAGCTTTTGATCGATCTTGGATTCGTTGCAGCAAGTAATGACAGAAGAGAGCTACCAGGAATAGGAAAGATCACGCTACCAATCGAGATGTCTGGTCGCTTGTACACACGTTCGGTGAATCCGTTAAGTCAGGAACTTGGGCTAGAAAACACGACGCCGAAAAGGATTCAAAATATCAACATAGAAGCGTTATCACAATACACAGGGCAAGAGGTGTTACCGTTCGTTTTTCAACCTCAGAGCTTAGATTCATGGCCTTATGAAATGCTATGGCGCCCGACTGCGATGAAGTCTGAGAAGCACTTCGGTTACTCATTTCAATGGTTTGTGATGGCTGCAGTATTGCTTTCGCTGATGTTGTTGATTGGGTTCAGATACTTGAAGAAACATAGTCACATGAATAAGAAGTAAATGCTTGTAACGACATAAACACGGTTAGTGATCGGCAGCGACTAATACAGGGAATCAAAATGGATAAGTCTCAAACACAAACTAAAAAGGAAAGTACCGATGCTAATCTTGCTGCGTTTAAACAGCGCCGCTCACGTGGTCGACTTATCTTCATCGGGTTGATCTTGGTCTTCGCCTTACCTGCCATTATTGCTAAAACTGTATTAGAGCAGAATTGGTACACATCTGGTGTGACAAACAGTGGGGAGTTAGTTGAGCCAAGAGTGACTCTACAAGATTTTGGGCTGACGACGCCGATGGAAGGAGAAGGGTGGTTGGTGGGTTACATTGCGCCAACGGACTGCGATAGCTTATGCGAACAACAACTCCATTACTTGAACCAAAGCTACTTAGCGCTAGGGAAGAACAAAGAACGAGTGACAGCTGTGGTTTTTGTTTCTGAAGGGGATGCATTACCAGGAGCATTTAACAAACCTGATTTGTCATTTCTGTCTGGTGGGGAGCAGTTGAGCACTAAGTTTGCACCAGCTTCGATTGTTATCATTGATCCCCTTGGGCAACTCGTTATGGAATACAAAAGTGTCTCAGAACCGTCGCAGTTAGTCGGGCAGTCCAAAGGCATGGTTCATGACCTCAGAAAGCTTCTAAAGCTATCACGTGTTGGATAGTTGATAAGCGAATCGGTTTGACTGTGGTGACTGAACTCTGGCAGCGAAAGGGAATAAGTATAGGGAGATAAACGATGCAGAACAAAGCCCCTGATTTACTCATGCTCGTGATGCGAGTGACTATCTTACTGACGCTGACAGTGATTGTGCTCGGTGCTTATACCCGATTATCGGATGCTGGGCTTGGTTGCCCTGACTGGCCTGGGTGTTATGGAAAGCTCACAGTACCGTCTGATGCACAAGCAGTGAACCAAGCTAACCTCCAATTCCCTGAACGTGCTCTTGAGGCTAATAAAGCTTGGATAGAGATGATACATCGCTACTTTGCTGGTTCATTAGGGCTTCTCATCTTTGTTGTAGTTGCTTGGTGTATTAAGAAGAACATCACTTCTGCTGGACTACCGTTACTTATTGCAGCAACGGTGATCTTTCAAGCTTTGTTAGGGATGTGGACAGTGACTCTCAAACTGATGCCTGTTGTGGTGATGGCGCACTTGATGGGAGGGTTCACTCTGCTGTCTCTGCTCTGCCTACTGTATTGTCGCCTCTCTAATTTCCAGACTCGGTTCAGTGAAACGACATACTCGGCGACGAGCAAGTTTGCTGCGTTACTTGGCCTGATGGTTGTAATTGGACAGATCTTACTTGGCGGTTGGACGTCTTCAAATTATGCCGCGCTGGTATGTACTCAACTGCCTATCTGTGAAGGTAATTGGATAAGCTACCTAGATTTTAAGAATGCGTTCGACTTTGCACAGCATGGGCATGATAACTATGAGTTTGGTGTGCTCGAGTATCCCGCAAGGCTCACCATACATGTCATGCATAGGTTTGGCGCTATTGTGGCAACGATAACGGTGCTAATGGTCGTGTATCAGTTGTGGAAGCTTGGTCAAACAGCGCACCAAAAACTGGGTGTCATTGTGGCATTGGTATTAGCCGTGCAAGTCAGTTTAGGGATCAGTAACGTGTGGTTCCATCTACCGATTTCAGTGGCAGTGCTTCATAACTTAGTTGCGGCGATGCTGCTTGTCAGTCTGGTTGCGACAAACTTTGTAGTGTGGCAACGAAAACCAAGTGAGCGCTTGGCAAAGAACAGTGTATTACAAGGAGGTAATCATGGTCAGTAGAACTTCAACACAGCATCAAATTGTGGTTCAAGATACCGCTTCAAGTCATGAAGTTGCTGCTCAAAACAAAGCAGCTTGGAAGGTCTATTTAACACTGACTAAGCCTAAAGTGGTTGCTTTGATGTTGTTAACAGCATTAGTCGGCATGTGTTTAGCGGTGCCTAATGGATTGCCATTACAGCAAGCATTATTTGGCATGGTAGGGATAGGGTTGATGGCGGGTTCAGCCGCTGCATTTAATCACTTGATCGACAAGAAGATCGACGGGCAAATGTCTCGTACTAATCGTCGTCCTTTACCATCGGGTGAGCTCAGCAGTGTACGAGTATTCGCCTTTGCAGCAGGTATCGGTTTACTTGGCTTTGTGACTTTAGCCTTGTTAGTTAACCCGCTTACGGCTTGGCTAACCTTTGCGAGCTTATTAGGTTATGCGGTTATCTATACCATGTATTTAAAACGAGCGACGCCACAGAACATTGTCATTGCAGGGATCGCAGGGGCAATGCCACCTTTATTGGGTTGGACGGCAGTGACTAACGAGTTGCACTCCAACGCATGGCTACTGGTGATGATCATCTTCATCTGGACACCTCCTCACTTTTGGGCGCTTGCGATTCATCGTCGTGACGAATATGCCAAGGTAGATATCCCGATGTTGCCTGTGACACATGGGATAACTTACACCAAGACTTCAATTCTGCTGTATACACTATTGCTGAGCATCGTGTGTGTGCTGCCAGTATTGGTTGGAATGAGCAGTTGGATATACCTGAGCGCGTCTTTGGTGCTCAACGGTGGGTTTGTTTATCATGCCTGGGTATTGAAGTATCGTGATGAGCCTAACATGGCGATGAAGACATTCAAGTTTTCTATTTATCATCTCATGATTTTGTTTGTTGCTTTGCTGGCAGACCATTACCTCCTTTAAGATCAGACTTGTAGATGAATACTGAATAAAAAACGGATGCGCTTGGCATCCGTTTTTGTTTGGCTGATTGCTTAGTTTCACTATCATGAAAGTAAGCACAGAGCGATCAATTAGTCGACTTTGTACCAAGCATCTTGCCAGTGTGAGCCTACACCAGGTTCGTACTGAGTTGCCGTTGGTGCCCACTGAATACAGTAACCAGAGTATGGGAACTCTTTACACTGATAAACGCTACCGTCGCTGCTCAGTACTTTTGTACCTTCAGTGTAAGATTCAATGCTTTCAGGGAATACGAAATCGTAATCGCCTGCTGGTGGCGGTGTTTGCTCGTCCATAAGGTGGAAATCAAGCGTGTTTTGGTCAACTAAGTTGCCTTGGTCATCCTTAGTTACAACCACAAGCATGTGGTGGCCAGCTTCAGATTTAGACAGAGTCAACTGAACATCTTCAACTTGTCCGTCTTTAAGTTCAGATTTCTGAGACGCAAGTGCTTCACGATGGTGGTTGTATACCGTGAGTTCTGCTTGAACATCGCCTGTTGCCGCTAGAGTAAGATCAAGTTGAGTCGGTTGACTCTCATCGATAATGTACTCTGATTCTAAACCTGTTACTTCAACTTCATGCTCTGGCTCTGGAGTATCAATCTTGTAGCCGATCTCTACGCTCTTAAAGCCTGAACCTGCTTTTAAGTAAACTGGATTTGAGCCGTATACAGGAGCGAAATCACCTTGGTCGTTCAATTGACCCGCTTTGATTTGCGTCTGCTCTTGGTTGATCTTTGATGCCAATGCATAAGACCAGTTATTCGCTTTACCTTGTTCGTTGTTCTCAATGACTAGCTCTGTGCTGTATGAAGCGTTCTCACCAGATTGGTCAAAGACACGAGTGTAAACGGCATCACCGATGTTTAGGTCGCGAGTTGGGTTGATTTGACCGCCTTGGTCCCAATCAGGAATGATCGGGCCATCGCCATCAAATTTCACATCAATAACGTTGTAGAAAGCCATTGCAGTATCACCCACATCCCAAACAGCAAGAATCACTTGGTAGCCTTCACGCTCAGGGACATTACACAAGTGGCTTACTTGCATTGGTGGCTGTTCCATATTGCCTTCGACTACACAGAATGGTGTTAGATCAAAAGAACTGCGAGCCAAAGGCTGGTTTGGATTCCAGTCTGGTTTTGTAATGTAGTATTTCCAATCGTGAGTCACGTGGTTTGCTGTAAATGTCCACTCAAAGTACTGAGAGCCAGATTGGATAGGGCGTTTAACCCAACGGTCTGCCGTTTGCTCGTCTAGCGCAGCCGCTAAAGAAGATTGCGCACTAGCGATTTTTCCATCAGCAGGGCCAACCTCTGGGAAGCCTTCAGGGCCTTCCACACTTTGCGGTTCGTATTGGATACCACCACAGTTGGTGTTCTTCTCTTGTGTATCACTCGCAGGGAACTTACACAGCGCTACACGGCTTTCAGCTACGCCATTATTGTATGCCGAGACATAACCGTGACCGAAGCTTGCACCACTAACGCTTAGTAGCGACAGAGCGATGAGTGATTTTTTTGGGAGTTGTTTCATTATTTGTCCTTACTGTATTTGGCCGACAAAAAAGAGAACACTCCGGCACGCATTTGCACTTAAATCCTATTAAGTGGCAGCTCCGCTATCATAGACAGAATAATTGTCGACAGAGCGGTGGCTTTGCGTCCTATTCTTTCAAATAGTTTGCCAGAAGTGCGTTTAAGCAAGCGAAATGTAGTCAACGCGTTTTATAAATGCGAATGAATAGATTGAAATGTGGAATGCTAATCTCGAACTTTTAATTCTTGTCACAAATTAACTTGCTAAATGTATTCTTTATTTACCTATAAGTGATTGAAATAAATTAAGAAAGCATTTGCTCTAATTGTTTTTATGAATGGTTTGGGTGCTTAACTTTAGTTGCTGATAACGATTGAGCGCATATCAAAACCAAACCTTTGGTTTCCACTAACCAAACCCTGACACGTTATGTATGAAAAACCGGACAATTAATTGGTATGAATTATATAAAGGAGTCAGTATGGAATTCACTGAACAAGATAGAGAAGCGTTGTACCAAACGTGGATGTCACAAAAATCGCGAATGCGAATCACGCAGATGGAGTTTTCAAAGAAGCTTGGAATGAGTCAGCTTGATTTCTCAAATATGTTGCGAGGGGAGTCGCCGCTGACTATGTCATTTGTGAGCCATTTCTGTCGTCTACTTCACTTGGAACCGAGAAACGTATTCCCGTCACTTAAAGAAGGAAATGACTCTGGTCCTAAAGTGGTCTATCTGAAAAGTAGAATGAGTGTTGATGGAGAGATCCAAAATGCTTACATCGAAGGAAATCAAGTTATCGTAGAGTATGCTCACACTGTTCAACACAACTAATTTTAGAGTTAGCTCTGAGTTATAGCCCCTTTTTCTACAAACTTTTTACATATGGTATAGCATACTTGGGTGTTTTTCTTCCAACCTAAGTGCGCTATGAATCCTCTAAAACTATTTTTGCTTGTCGCAACCAGCATCTTTTTGTTTGGTTGTGCAGGCGGCCCAATCAAGACTGCTACCAAATTCACCACTTATGAAGATTTTCAGCCTGGCCCTGACGGGGGAGTTGACCTCGTTTGGGCAAGATTAGGGCTGCGTGACGCCGACCGCTTGAAGAGTAAGTTGGATGACTATGATTCTGTCGTCATTGACCAAATCTTTGTGCTTGCCGAAGAAGGTTCGTTAGATCAAGAAGAAATTCAGGAACTTACCGACCACATGGTGAACCGATTAGAAGAGAAAATATCACCTCACAAAGTGATCGTTGGTGAGCCGACGGGCAAAACGTTACGCCTGAGTATCGCATTGAGTAACGTTGAAACGCCAAATCCTATCTTAGCCGTTACCAGTAGTGTCTTACCTTTTGGTCTTGCCATGTCGACCATCTCAAAAGTTGCGACAGGAGAGCACACCAATGTTGGTAGTGCGAGTGTCGAGCTGCTGGTGAGTGACGCTCAAGATGGCACACCACTGTTCGCATCGATCGATCGTGAAGCCGGAAATAAGGACTTTTCAACTATGATCGATTCACTTGATGATGCCAAAGATGCAATCAACTATTGGGTTGAACGTTTAGGTGATACTCTACAGAACATCGATGACGCATAGAAAGACCGAACAATGCTAGAGAAAGAGAACCTGATTAAGTTGGCTCGAATGCAGATGCCATTTGGAAAGTACACCGGCCGCACACTAATTGACTTACCTGAAGAATATTTGTTGTGGTTTGACAAGAAAGGGTTCCCAAACGGTGAGCTAGGTGACCTGCTCAAACTGTGCCTAGCGCTAAAAATAGAAGGGCTCGACAGTGTCGTCAAGCCATTGAAAAGAATGTAATTAATTATAAAGCTCACGTTAACAGCGTGGGCTTTTTTGTTTCTGTTGATAGAACAGTTTTGTTGACAAGTGATGGGTGAAAAAACATTCAACGTTATCCTATTGAAATTGCGCAATCGATAGCGTGTAAATAAAGTTATACAGGGTGTTTTAAATATAAAACACAAAAAAAATTGCGTTCTTTTTAAATTAGTGATTGAAACTGGCGTTTTTACTAGTTAAGTTACAGGGAACAAGAAGATATGTGCTGATGGAAAGTTACGTGAGATAACGTA
Source organism: Vibrio chagasii (assembly GCF_024347355.1). Taxonomy (NCBI): domain Bacteria; kingdom Pseudomonadati; phylum Pseudomonadota; class Gammaproteobacteria; order Vibrionales; family Vibrionaceae; genus Vibrio; species Vibrio chagasii. The sequence continues at coordinate 571,987 of NZ_AP025466.1, read as the reverse complement.
CATTCAGCTCAAGGATAGATATAGGAAGAAGTAAGCAATGTTCCAGACTGATGATGTAAGAATTAACAAAGTAAAAGAGTTATTACCCCCTGTTGCTGTTTTAGAAAAGTTTCCAGCGACAGAAGTTGCTTCTTCTACAACCTTTGAAAGCCGTAAAGCAATTCACAACATTCTAGAAGACAAAGATGACCGCCTATTGGTTATCGTTGGTCCATGTTCTATTCATGATCCAGAAGCCGCTCTTGAATACGGTAAGCGTTTGAAAGTTCTGCGTGACGAACTAGGCGATAAGCTAGAAATCGTAATGCGTGTTTACTTTGAAAAACCACGTACTACCGTTGGCTGGAAAGGCCTGATCAATGACCCGTACATGGATGACACGTTCAAGCTAAACGATGGTCTACGTCTTGGACGTAAGCTATTGCTTGATCTAACAGACATGGGTATGCCGACGGCAAGTGAATTCCTAGACATGATCACGCCTCAATACGTAGCAGACTTAATTAGCTGGGGTGCAATTGGCGCACGTACTACGGAATCTCAAGTTCACCGTGAGCTAGCTTCTGGTCTTTCATGCCCTGTTGGTTTCAAGAATGGTACTGATGGCAACATCAAGATCGCAACAGACGCAATCCGCTCTGCAAGTGCTTCTCACCACTTCTTGTCTGTAACTAAGTATGGCCATTCAGCTATCGTTGAAACGGCTGGTAACCCTGATTGTCATATCATCCTACGTGGTGGTAAAGAGCCAAACTACAGCGCAGAGCACGTTGGTAAGATCAAGCAAGAGCTTGAAGCCTCAGGCCTACCACAGAAAGTAATGATCGACTTTAGCCACGCAAACAGCTCTAAGCAATTTAAGCGCCAACTGAACGTATCGGATGACGTGAGCGCACAGATCTCTGGTGGTGACAAAGCTATCTTTGGTGTGATGATCGAATCTCATCTAGTTGAAGGCCGCCAGGATTTGGTTGACGGCAAAGCTCCAACATATGGCCAGTCAATTACTGACGCTTGTATTGGTTGGGAAGATACTGAAACAGTACTTCGTCAACTGGCAGATGCAGTTGAAGCTCGCCGTAACAAGTAAATTAGTGACTTTAATTAGTCTCTAGAACGACTTAGACAATTGAAGCCCTTACTCGCTTTTGTGAGTAAGGGCTTTTTAATAGTCTCTAATCGCTAATAGGAAGTGACCTGTATTTTTAAACTAGGAAAGACACTAGCTCGTCGACTTTAAGTGACAACAAATCTTTATCTTGCTTGGTTTCTACATTAAGGCGGATTAGTGGCTCGGTATTGGATTTCCTTAAGTTAAAGCGCCAAGTACCCATATCCATGCTAATACCGTCGGTATGATCTATGTTTACAGCACGCTTTTGGTAGCATGAAAGTACACGAACGATAGCTTGTTCTGGGTCTGCTACCTTGCGATTGATCTCTCCAGAAGAGGGGAATCTTTCTACGCTAGAGCTGATAAGTTGATGAAGCGATTGTTGAGTCTTACTGATCAGTTCGATGACGAGTAGCCAAGGAATCATCCCTGAGTCGCAATATCCAAAATCACGGAAGTAGTGATGTGCGCTCATTTCTCCACCGTACACAGCGTTGAGCTCTCGCATTTTCTCTTTGATCAAAGCATGCCCAGCTTTTACGCCCACTGCATTTCCACCTAATCTCTCGGCAACCTCTATTGTATTCCATGTCATGCGCATGTCGTGTAGTACAGTTGCATTGGAATCCTTCAGTAAGAAGGCTTCGGTTAGCAGACCGACGATGTAGTAACCCTCAATGTAATTACCTTTTTCATCAAAGAAGAAACAACGATCAAAATCACCATCCCAGGCGATGCCAAGGTCTGCGGAGTGCTCTAAAACAGCATCGCGAGTCGCAGCTTGGTTTTCTTTGAGTAAAGGGTTAGGGATGCCATTTGGGTACATCCCATCAGGAATGTGGTGAACCTTGATGAAGGTGATTGGAGCATTCAGTTCATTGAATTTGGTCTCTAACGCATCAATGACATGCCCAGCAACGCCGTTTCCCGCGTTAACGACAATCTTCATCGGTGATAGCTTTGACGGCTTTATGTAAGAGAGTAGGTGATTCACATAAGGAGCTAGGATACTGGTCGCTCTAATGGAATTATCGGCTTGTTCATGGCTGATCGGTTGTTCGCTTACGCCCTCATACTGTAGAGCTTCAATACGCTGTTTAATTACATCTAACCCATTGTTTTTACTGATCGGATTAGCGTCTAGACCGACTAACTTCATACCATTGTAATTGATTGGATTGTGGCTTGCTGTAATCTGGACTCCGCCAATGGCTTGTAGGTGGCGAGTCGCAAAGTAGACTTCTTCTGTGCCTGTCATACCGAGATCTACCACGGTTATCCCTGATTCAATCAAACCCTTGGTCATCGCTTTCTGCAGTGGCAATGAGGTTCCACGATTATCACGACCAATGACTACTTGAGCCAGCTCATCGAATGACGTTTTAGATGTTTCTGCAAGGACATATTCGGCAAATGCTATACCAAGCAGGTAAGCTAGGCGCTCATTGATTTGTTTACCAATGATTCCTCGGATATCGTTATTTTTAAAGCAGCTGAGATCTAAATTCTGTTTCATTCTATCGTCGCTGCTTTAGTTCGATTTGTTGATTTGAGGTGAGCTAGGTTGTTCGCTTCGCCCGTAACTATCTTGATATCGAATAATGTCGTCTTCACTCAAATGGCTACCGGTTTGTACTTCGATCATTTCGAGTGGAGCGTCCCCTGGATTTTCTAGGCTATGTATGTGTCCTAGCGGAATATAAGTGGATTGGTCTTCTTCAACGAGATAGGTTTTCTCATCATTGGTCACCTTCGCAACACCTGCTACAACAACCCAGTGTTCTGCTCTATGGTGATGCATCTGTAGGGATAACTTGTGACCGGGTTTAACGGTGATGCGTTTAACCTTGTCGCGTTTGCCTAGGTCAATTACATCGTATTTACCCCAAGGTCTAAACACTTCGCGGTGATGAACATGTTCTGTGCGATCTGCTTGATTCAGTTGGCTGACAATCGATTTCACGTCTTGAACTTTGTCTTTGTTCGCGACGAGTATGGCGTCTTTTGTTTCGACAATAATGAGATTCTCGACACCTACAGTCGCAACCAGTTTGTTTTCAGCGTGGATATAGTTGTGCTGAGAATCGACAGTTAACACATCGCCTTCAATCACATTGTTGTGTTCATCTTTATCACTGACATCCCAGATTGCAGACCATGAACCAATATCATTCCAACCAACATCCATAGGGATCACCGCAGCATCCGACGTTTTTTCCATCACGGCATAGTCGATAGAGTCGCTCGGGCTGCTTTGGAATGCCTCGGCGTCAATACGGATGAAGTCGAGGTCGGTATTTTGCTTTTCGAGCGCGCTTTTGCAGGCCTCAAGGATCTGTGGATGATGCTTTGCTAGCTCTTCTAAGTAGCGTGATACTTTAAACATAAACATGCCGCTGTTCCAGAGGTATTGCCCTGAGCTAATGTATTGTTCTGCGGTGGCTAGGTCGGGTTTTTCAACGAAACATTCAATGGCAAAAGCATGATGGGAGAGTGGTTCTCCTTGTTTTATATAACCATAGCCAGTTTCTGGTGCGCTTGGAGTAATACCAAAAGTAACCAGTTTACCTTGTTTTGCGTATTCAACACCTCTCGCCACCGTCTGCTGAAATTCCGCTGTTTTAGCGATGTGATGATCAGCAGCCAGTACCAATAATATTGGATCTGACTCATTTTGTTGGTTACATCTGGTGTGATTTAAAGCCTGTAATGCAGCGAGTGCGATGGCGGGAGCTGTGTTTCTTCCGACAGGTTCTAGCAAAATACCACTGTGTTCTATGTTGGCCGAGCGAGCCTGTTCCGCAGCAATAAAGCGGTGCTCTTCATTACAGATAATGAAGGGAGCCGCACATTCTGCATTACTCAAGTGCGCTTCAAGACCTTGAAGACGCAAAAGGGTTTGCTGGAGCATCGATTGTTCGCCAGCAATATTGAGGAACTGCTTAGGATAAAGCTCGCGAGAGAGGGGCCAGAGGCGGCTACCAGAGCCGCCAGCTAGAATGACAGGTAAAATCATAGCGTGGTACAGGGTGCATTAAAATTCTGGCGCCATGTTACCACGCTTCACACTTTTTAATTATCGATAAGCCACTTACTTGTCGATAAACAGTAGAGCCGTTGTTTTATCGAGGTCCTTCTACGCTAGGAAGTGCCACATCCTGAACTTCACTCAAACCTTGCGGATCGATTTTTAGTGTTTGAGTTGGGAAAGCGATATCCGCATTGTGCTTATGAATAATTGCTAGCACCTGCAGTAGCACATCCTGTTTCACTTCATGGTATCTCACCCAATTGACGGTTTTAGTGAAGGTGTAGATAAAGAAGTTCAGTGTTGATGGGCCAAACTTATCGAAGTTCACGATGAGCGTCTGCTTAGCATCGATGTCTGGGTGCGTTTCAAGCATGGCTTTTACGTCATTCACGATAACAGCTAACTTGCTCGCGTCTTCGTAACGAAGCCCAAAGGTTTCATTGATGCGGCGGTTTAGCATTCGTGATGGGTTCTCCACCACAATGTTACTGAATACCGAGTTTGGCACGTACAGCGGGCGTTTATCGAATGTACGAATGATGGTCATGCGCCAGCCAATACGTTCGACGGTACCTTCGATTTGACGGTCAGGAGAGCGAATCCAATCACCGACTTTAAAAGGTCGGTCAAAGTAGATCATCATGCCACCAAAGAAGTTCGAGAGTAGATCTTTTGCTGCTAAACCGACAATCAAGCCACCTACACCACCAAAGGTCAGCAAGCCTGATAGGCTGAGACCGAATGCTTGCATGATCGTCAGGCCACCCATGACCATAAAGAACAGGCGAGCTACTTTTGCGATCGCCTGTACTGTCGTTTCATCTCTATTTTTCTGTTCTAAGACGTATGTTTCAGTATTGGTGATCATTCGCAAGGTGAACCAAACGAAAGTACATATGATTAAAATGTGTTTTAGCGTTTTTAACCAGTTGATTTCGTTACCAAATTGGTCTTGAAGGATCAACCCAATAGAGACAGTCGCCGGCCAACACCATAGTAGCGTACTGACTGGAGTTTTCAGTGCTGCTAGTAGCAGGTCATCCCAGTGAAAAGGGGTTTTCTGTACCAGAATTTCTAAGCGATTGTGGATAATTCGCCAAGCTACCCAAGCGAGAAAACTCGCAATAGTGATGAATAGGACACTGTTGGCCCAATCACTATGGCTCTGGTTAATGTAGGTTTGTACTTGGGTTAAGAATTCATTCATTGTGTGTGCTGCCGCAGAAATTATGAATTGGAAATTAGCAGAAACTCGAGTTGTTCTCTACCTTTATAAATCAAGCGATTATGACAATAGTATAACCTTATTATTGCAGAACTAACTTTTTTTGAGATAGAAACTAATGTAGGTTTGACTATCACGTGTTATTAAAATTTCTAAATAGGATTTCAAATGAGCGACAAACAATATGCAGTTATCGGTTTAGGGCGTTTTGGTTTATCTGTGTGTAAAGAGCTGCAAAGTTCTGGCGCGCAGGTATTAGCCGTCGATATTGATGAAGAGCGAGTGAAAGAAGCCGCGGCCATTGTTTCACAAGCGATTGTTGCTAACTGTACGAGTGAAGAGACGGTTAAAGAGCTCAGGCTCGACGAGTACGATATGGTAATGGTTTCGATTGGTTCTGATGTGAACTCGAGCATTTTGACTACTCTCGTCGTAAAAGAGTCGGGGGCTAAAACGGTTTGGGTTAAGGCGAACGATAAATTCCACGGCAAGATCCTTTCTAAAATTGGCGCTGACCACATTATTATGCCGGAGCGAGACATGGGAATTCGGGTCGCGCGTAAGATGCTAGACAGGCGCGTTCTTGAATTTATTGACCTTGGCAGTGATTTGGCGATGACTGAAATTGTCATTGGCTCAAAACTCTTGGGTAAACAACTTCGTGATTTGAAGCTTTGCAAAGAGGTGGGTGTTGAAGTTCTTGGTTTTAAACGCGGACCGAATCTGACTAAAGCGCCTGAACTGGAAGTGAGTTTAGAAATTGGGGATGTGGTGATCATCGCCGGGCCTAAAGAGACCTTATCTAGAAAATTACGTAATTGGTAATGGTAACTGCAATAAGGTAACAGTATGAATTCGTTTCAACGAAAAGGTACTTTTTATACCCTTAAGAGAGATGAAAAGCCTCGTAAGGGCTCTGAACCTAAGATAATCCTGACCAGTTTCTTAGGCGTTCTAATTCCCTCGGCCATCTTGCTGACGTTGCCTGTTTTCTCTGTCACGGGGCTCAGTTTTACGGATGCGCTGTTTACTGCGACCTCTGCAATCAGTGTGACAGGCTTAGGTGTCGTCGATACGGGCGAGCACTTTACTTTAGCTGGAAAAATCTTGCTGATGTTCTTGATGCAGGTAGGTGGGCTAGGGCAGATGACTTTATCTGCGGTACTGCTTTACATGTTTGGTGTTAGGTTAAGCTTGAAGCAGCAGGCATTGGCGAAAGAAGCATTGGGACAAGATCGTAAGATTAACCTTCGAAAATTGGTCAAGAAGATAATCGTCTTCGCATTAGTGGCTGAATTTATTGGTTTTGTATTGCTCTGCTTCCGATGGGTGCCTGAAATGGGCTGGGCAACCGGAAGCTTTTACGCACTGTTTCATGCGATATCAGCCTTCAATAACGCAGGTTTCGCTCTGTTCTCAGATAGCATGATGAGCTTTGTTGACGATCCATTGGTGATCTTTACCTTAGCGGCTCTGTTCATTTTTGGTGGCTTAGGCTTCACGGTGGTCGGTGACTTATCGAGTAACTGGCGCAAAGGCTTTCAGCATCTACATTTACATACCAAGATCATGCTAACCGCAACTCCGACTCTATTGTTGGTAGGTACGGTATTATTCTGGCTGTTGGAGAGAAATAACTCTGCGACTATGGAAGGGTTATCAACTCAAGGCCAATGGCTGGCGGCGTTTTTTCAATCAGCAAGCGCTCGTACCGCTGGCTTTAACAGTGTGGATTTGTCTCAGTACACGCAGCCTGCTTTATTGGTGATGATTGTGTTAATGCTGATTGGTGCTGGTTCTACCTCAACCGGTGGCGGTATTAAGGTATCGACCTTTGCAGTTGCTTTTGTCGCGACTTGGACATTCCTACGTCAGAAAAAGCACGTCGTGATGTTTAAACGTACGGTTACATGGCAGGCGGTCACCAAGTCATTGGCCATTATCGTGGTCAGTGGGGCGTTATTAACTACGGCGATGTTTTTGTTAATGCTTACCGAAAAAGCCGCGTTTGATCGAGTCATGTTCGAGGTGATTTCTGCCTTTGCAACGGTAGGATTGACGGCTGGGTTAACCGCAAATCTAACCGAACCTGGCAAATACATTATGATTGTTGTGATGGTTATTGGTCGTATCGGTCCTTTGACGTTGGCGTATATGTTAGCTCGCCCAGAGCCTTCACTGCTCAAATACCCAGAAGACACTGTTCTAACAGGCTAGCGCGTTTGTTAATGAATCAGAAAACATAAAGCCAGCGTTATGCTGGCTTTGTTGTTATAGGTGTAGCGTTAATCGCTGAATGCTTAGCCCTCAAACATCTCTACATATTCATCATAGCCTTCTTCATCCAGTTTATCTGCTGGGATAAAGCGCATCGCCGCTGAGTTCATGCAGTAACGTAAGCCTGTTGGTTTAGGACCATCTTTGAAGACATGACCTAAGTGAGAATCACCAAATCGGCTACGAACTTCTGTGCGTGGGTACAACAGTTTGTAGTCTGTGGTTGTCACTACGTAAGCTTCGTTGATTGGTTGGGTAAAGCTCGGCCAGCCCGTACCTGATTTGTATTTGTCTTTTGACGAGAACAAAGGCTCACCGGTAACGATATCAACATAGATACCTTCCTCTTTGTTATCCCAGTATTTGTTGTCAAATGGGCGCTCAGTAGCGTCTTCTTGCGTTACATCGTATTGAAGTGCTGTAAGCTTCGCTTTGATCTCTGCATCAGACGGTTTTACGTATGTTTTAGCATTCGCTGTCGCATTTTTACTGTCGATGATCTGACGTAGTGTTTTAGGGTTGTCCTTTCTATCATCACCGAAGATTTTATCTAAATACTGATCACGACCTGAAGCGTAGCGGTAGTAGTTATAACGAACCTTACTCTTCTTGTAATAATCTTGATGGTAATCTTCTGCTGGCCAGAACTTCTCAAATTTGATCAGTTCTGTTTTTAGTGGTGCACCAAAGATTTGAGCCTTGTCGATCTCCATCATAAAGTTCTGAGCAACGTCTTTTTGCTCTTGGTTATGATAGAAAATGGCAGGTCGATATTGCGGACCACGGTCTACGAATGACCCTTTGTCATCGGTTGGATCGATATGTCGGAAGAATTGGTCAAGTACCTTTTCATAGCTAACAACATCAGGGTTATAGGTCACGTTGATCACTTCGATGTGACCAGACTTACCTGAAGAAACTTGTTTATAGGTTGGGTTTTCGAGCTCGCCACCAGAGTATCCAGAGATAACGTCTGTTACGCCTTTTAGTTTCTCTAAGTCAGACTCTGTACACCAAAAACAACCACCCGCGAGTGTCGCGATTTCACTTTTCCCTGAATTAGCCGTTTTATCCATTGTATTGGCAGTGCCAGTTTGGCTGACAAACAACGAAATCAGTGGTAGTGCAACCACGAGTGATACCAATATTTTAGATAATTTATTCATAGATACCTCATCTTGACGTTCTTTTTCATTCGATTTTGAATGTACGAATAGAGACAGGTTTTAGATGGAAAAAATTGCACTATTCATGAAAAAAATATGTGTCAGAGAAAATCTTGCTCATGAATGCTACCAGTAGTAGGGTGTCGATACTAACAATAAATAACAGACAGTGATGGCGGTTATCGGTCATCTAAGGAACAGCATGCAAGCAGAAGTTAAATGGGTCGAAGGTTTTAAATTCTTGGGTCAATCTCAATCAGGCCACTCTATTGTTATGGATGGCAGCGGTGGTGCAACGGCACCAAGCCCGATGGAAATGGTCCTTATGGCCGCTGGTGGATGTAGCTCTGTTGATGTGGTAGATGGCTTGAAATCTGCTGGTCAAAACATTACAGGTTGTAACGCAAAGCTTGAAACTACACGTCGTGAAACCGCGCCAAAAATCTTTACTGCGATTAACATTCACTTTGAAGTTTCAGGTGACAACCTTGATCCTGAGTTAGTTGCAAAAGTATGCGCTGATTCATTGGAAAAGTACTGTTCAGTGTGCCTAATGCTAGGTGCAGGCATAGAAATGACGCAAAGCTGGGAAATTGTTTAATTCTGAGCAAATGACAGCGCATTAGAGTTAGACCACTATCTTCAGTGTCAAACAGATATAGAAAAGGGCGGAGCACTTATCAGTGCTCCGCCCTTATTATTAAGTAAGATATCGTGATTGCGGCGGGATGCGATTATTCCACTGTCTCTACGATTACTTCTTCAACTTGGACTTTTTCCTGGTACTCAAAGCTTGGAATTGTTGCTTCGACACGACGGTTTTGTGCACGACCTTCAGCCGTATCGTTGGATGCGATTGGGTTTTCTTCCCCTTCACCAGAAGCGGTAATGCGGCTTGACTCAATGCCTTGCTCTTCGATGTATGCTGCTACTGCTGCCGCACGTTTCTTAGAGATCATCATGTTGTACTCAGCTGCACCTGTTGAATCTGTGTGACCAACAATGTTAACGGTAGACTGAGGGTATGTCTGTAAGACTTCCACAATTGGCTGTATAGCGGCTTTACCTTCGTCTGAAAGCTTTGCGCTGTTAGTCGCAAATGTGCCTTGAGAGAAGCTCTCAGTTTGTGCTTTGGTAACTACTACCTCAGCTTCCTCTTCAACAACCACAGTTTCTGGCTCTGTGATTGGTTCAGACGGGGCTTGAGTTACTGCTGCCGCCGCTGTGGCAGTACCTGTGCCAAAACTGTAACTTATGCCTATAGATAGGAGATTTGAGTTTAGGTTTTGTACAAATTTGTCGTCGAAATCATCAAAATATTGGTATTCAAGACGAAGCGCCCAATCAGGGGATAATTGCTTTTCTAGACCAATACCAGCGGATAATACAAAATCATCTTCACCGCCGTGTGAAATGTATGCAGGACCTGCTTTGAAAAAGACATCAAACTTTTGTTGTATAGGTAGACGGTACATTGGTGTTAGTGATATCGCGATCAAAGGGTCACTGAATGTAGCTGTTGTTCCATTTTTTGAAAAGCTCGTCTTGTAGTCACCCAAGAAGTCGGAACTAAGTTCGATACCAAGTCTCTCATTAAGTCTGTATCCAGAATAGATTCCTGCACCGATAGCATCATCATCACACTTTTCACCGCTAACGCACGCGCTGTCTAGCCAGCCCATGCCTAACTTACCGCCGACATAAGTCGTAGCTGCGATTGAAGGTGCTGCTGCTAGACTGGAAGCGGCAACAATAGCACTCATGATTTTCGAGAGTTTCTTCATAATTTTGTCCTTGGATTAACTCTTGTTGTTTGAACTCACCAAAACCATCACTTAATAAGGGGAGACACTGCTGAAATAAGTGAATCAAGGTGTGTTCAGTTGAACATATATGTTTATCGTTACTTAAATGGTTGGCTTGATTGAGTGTTGGAGTCAATCAATTTGTTAGATATTATATATTTACGTGACCTTTATTGTTTAGAGGATGGTTATATTTAAGCTATAGCCTAGTTTTGTATATTTGCCAGTTAGTCTGATGAAAACTCTTAGAAAATTTGTTCCTCATCATGCTTTAGACTGAAACATCACCTAATATGCTTCTTTTGAATGAGTACATCGCTTAATATATTGCTTAAACAAGGAATTAACATTTGCTTTCCTGAAACAGAAAGAACTTGAGATTAAGGACGCTCACCAGCCAATAAGCGCTTTTCGATAGCAGCAATTACTTCAGGCAAGTCGGCGATGGTGTCGATTAGATAGTGTGGGTTTGATTTGTTTAGCTTAACGCTCGCTTTTTCACGAGCTGCTGTAAGCGTTGCTTCATCTGCGTTTAAGTATTCTTGGTAAGTTAATCCTGCTTCGTTGCCTGATAAAACAAGGCCTACCGTCCACATGCCTGCGTTGTGACCCTCATCAATGCCCGGGGCTGCATCATCCACTTTTACACAGGCTGCAACGTTTGTTACGCCTAGATCAATCACGTTTTTAAGTGCCATGAATGGTGCAGGGCGACCACCTTGAGGTAAATCATCGGTTGCAACGACATTGTCTGGACGATAGCCGTAATCTGCTGCTGCAGGAATCAGAACATCCATCACTTCACGTGGGTAACCGGAACAAGAACCGATCTTTACGCTTTTCTCTTTTAGGTTATTTACGACTTCAATCGCGTTTAAAATTGGCGCTGCGTGGTCGGCTACTTTCGCTTTTTGAAGAGGCATAAATGCCGCGTAGATTGCATCAACGTCTTCACTGGTCATCGAACGCCCGAATTGTGCGTTCCAACGCGCATCGACAGCAGGGATTCGACCCACCGCTTGGATGTGATCCCATTTACCGATACCCATAGGTTCACGCGCTTCTGCTAAGTCGATGTTAAAGTCGAAACCTTGCTTGAATGCTTCAACAAAGATACTGGTTGGAGCAAACGAACCAAAATCTACGATAGTGCCAGCCCAGTCAAAGATAACCGCTTGGATAGGTGATGTTGTGTTCATAGTGGTGTCCTTTTTTGCCACTCCCATTTAAAAGCACGGGAGGGGCTAATGATGTTTTAGGTTATTGGATTCATGTTGGTTTAAAGGTATTCAAAGTCTTTACAGACTTTTGCTATCGCGTTTTCGAAGACAGACAGAGCGACTTCTAGTTCACTGCGGCTGATGATCAATGGCGGGCTCAATTGAATCACGTTACCTTGTGACACCTTGAAGCTCAGGCCATCGTTCAGACATTGGTAAAGTACGGCTTCTGCTTCATCGAACGCTCGGGTTTTGGTGATATGGTCGGTGACCAATTCCACACCCCAAAGCAGGCCGATGCCGCGAACGTCACCAATAACTGGGTATTTCTCTTTCATTTGTAGCAGTTGTTCACGAACGAATACGCTGTCTGCTTGCGCTTTTTCAAGTAGGTTTTCTTGCTCAATCACTTCCATGGTAGCCAGTGCCGCCGCGCAGCCGATAGGGCTTTTCTCATGGGTGTAATGACCCAGTGAAACTTGCGCTGCCGTGTTGTATTTGTCTTTAGTGACTATGGCTGCAATTGGAACCAAGCCGCCGCCAAAGCCTTTACCGATACATAGGATGTCAGGTTCGATATCAAACGCTTGGTGTGTGAACCATTCACCGCTACGACCCATGCCATTTGGGATGTCATCAATGATCAACATGACGTTGTGCTTGTCGCAGATTTCACGGATGCGTTTCCAGTAAGCTTTACTTGGCACTTGAACGTCTGTGTTACGAACCGCTTCCGCAATGAAGGCTCCAATACCACCTTCTTTTTCAATGACGTACTCAAGGTAATCGGCGTAGTGAACATCGCATGCCGTCTCATTGTTATCGCTTGAGCTACACTCACTTAACGGAAAACTAGCGCGAAGCGAAAAAGCACCACGATAAGAGACTGCTGGTGGGATACGTTCTACGCCAGCCATTAACGGGCCCATACCTTCACGGAAACAGGCTTCACCACCGACAGAAATCGCATCCAATGATGCGCCATGGAAGGAGTCCCACAATGAAACGACTTTGAAGTTGTTGGTGACATGTCGAGCCAGTTTGAGTGCCATGCCGATAACCGAAGTACCACCCGGTGCAAACAGCACGCGATTTAAATCACCACCGCAGATCTGTGTTAGCTTTTCAGCGCATTGAACGGTGGTTTCATTGGTAAAGCGACGTGGTGAAAACGGTAATGACGCCATTTGTTGAGTCACTTTATTGATGATGTGTGGGTGGCCATAACCTAGTTGATGGACATTATTGCCATGAAAGTCCATGTACTTTTTGCCCGTCGCATCTTGAATATAAATGCCTTTAGCGGCTTCAAGTGTGTCTAGGCAAGGTGTTGACATCGCTTGATGGAGAAACACGTCTGAGTCGCGTTTTAACATCGCTTGAGTCGCCTCATCGTTTAACGACTCATTCAACTTTTCACGTGCGGGTGTGGTGTTCACATCGCCTTCACTTCGAAAGTGCGTTGCCTTTGGTGCTGGCTCTTGGTTAATTATTGTCATTACTTAATGTCCCAGTACATAGCATTCTTAACAGCGCCAATGAGAGCTTCAATATCAGACGGATAAACTTCACCAATGTTACCAATGCGGAAGCAGTCTGCGTTTGAGACCTTGCCCGGGTAAATCACAAAACCTTGTTCTTTCAAGCGCTCATAGAACTCTTTAAATTGGTAATCGCTGTGTGTTGGAGAATAGAAAGAGGTGATGATAGGAGAGTGAAGTTCATCAGTAAGCAGTGGTTCAAACCCTAGGGAGCGCATGCCAGCAACTAACGTTTTTTGGTTGGTTTGGTAACGATTATGACGAGCTTCGATACCGCCTTCTTGTTCAAGCTCAAGCAGTGCTTGGTAGAAAGCACGCACCGTGTGAGTCGGGGAGGTGAAGCGCCATTTACCGTGATTGATTTCCATGCAGTGCCATTGATCAAACAGGTCAAGGCTTAACGAGCGAGCTTGGCCTTGACACTTTTCTAGTTCTGATTGCTTAGCAATGACAAAGCCGAAGCCTGGCACACCTTGGATACACTTGTTAGCTGAGCTGATCATGTAATCAATACCTAAGTCAGCAATATCCATAGGGAGGCCACCAAAGCTCGACATTGCATCAAGAATGACAGTCTTGTTGTGCAGTTTTGCCAATTTAGCAATGTCATCAATTGGATTCAGCATGCCAGTTGTGGTCTCACAATGCACAATCGCAACATGAGTGATGTCTGAATCCATGGCCAATGCCGTTTCCATTTCGTTCAAGTCAGGCTGTGATGTTTCACCAGGAGAAACGACATGGCATGGAATGTTTAAATATTTTGCGATTTGAGCAATACGAGCGCCGTACGCACCGTTATCCACAACGAGAAGTTTTCCATTTTTAGAGATAACGCTACCAATTGTTGCTTCAACTGAAGCGGTACCGCTACCTTGCATTAATACGCTCGTGTATCCCGCTTGTTTAGTCGCTAAATTCACAAGCTTGCTACGAATCACTTCAACAATGTCTTTGTTGTATTCATCATCCCAAGTACACCAATCTTTAAGCATCGCTTGGCGAACGGTTTCAGAAGTCGATAGTGGGCCCGGTGTCAGTAATAAGTAATCGTTTCTCATGTTTAATTTCTCGTGATTTAATTTGGACTATACCAATTTGTGCGATTACTTTAACAACCAATTTAAACGGTCGTAAATAGTCCAAATGCCATTTTCACAAAAGCTTCATAATAAAATTAATCCCTTGCCCTGAGAAATTCATCGATCTTTAAACTGCCATTTTTTGTTCATTTAACCGTCATAGAAGCCAGTTAGCTTAATAATTGAAATCTGGTACATACCAAACTGGAGGTGTGTGCTAATAACCTAAATGAATTTATGGACATAGGTGCCTCTTGGTGGGGCTTCTAGCTTTAGCAATTTTAACCTTGGCTACTTCTCACTTTAGAGTTGAGCCTGACTGGAGAAAATGATGAAAAACCGTTTTATGAAAGGATCACTTGCAGCATTAGTCACACTATTAGCTGGTAACGCTTATGCGGCACAGGAAGTAACGGTTTACACCGCTTTTGAAACTGACATCTTAGCGAAGTACAAAAATGCTTTTGAAAGCGAAAACCCAGACATCAACATCAAATGGGTACGTGATTCAACTGGGATCATGACGGCAAAATTATTAGCTGAGAAAAACAACCCTCGTGCAGAAGTGGTATGGGGCCTTGCGGGTTCTTCAATGGCTCTACTTAAAGAAGAGGGCATTCTTAAGCCTTACACTCCTCAAGGTGTAGAAGCGCTGCGCTCAAACCTCAACGATCCGCAATCTACTCAAGCTTGGTATGGCAACGATGCATTCTTCAATGCGGTTTGTTTCAATGAAGCGGTAGCGAAACAACTTAACCTGCACCTAAATCTTGGGATGACCTAACCAAGCCCATCTACAAAGGTCATATTGCGATGCCAAACCCAGCGTCTTCTGGTACTGGTTATATGCAAGTGTCTGCTTGGCTACAAAACATGGGTGAAGACCAAGGTTGGAACTACATGCAGAAGCTAGACCAAAACATCGCTCACTACACGCACTCTGGTTCTAAGCCATGTGTTCAAGCGGGTATGGGTGAAGTCGCTATCGGTATTTCTATGGCGAGCCGTGGCGCTAAGCTGAAAACTCAAGGTGCACCGCTTTCTGTAATTACGCCTGAAGGTATCGGCTGGGAATCTGAAGCGGTAGGTCTTGTGAAGCCTTCCGATGCAGCGCAACGCGTGGTTGATTGGTCTATCTCTAAAGCAGCAAACGAGCTTTACATCGAAATGTACCCAGTTGTTGGTCACCAAGATGTGACGGCAACAATTGAAAACTTCCCTAACGTCGAAAAGAACATGGCAAAAATGGACTTTGCACGTATGGGCAGCGAGCGTGCAGACGTATTGAAAACATGGTCTGAGAAGTTTGACGCTAAATCAGAGCCGAAATCTTAATCTATCGAGCTACTCAGTTAATTAACTATTAAGTTCATTAGAAGTTAGAAACCAGTAAAGGAAGGCTTCGGTCTTCCTTTTTTAGTTTTACGCCTTTAGATTTTATGTAAGGTACGACAAATGACAAAACACTACTCATATTGGTTCAAACAAGCACTAGAAAAGGAATTTGGCGGCATCGATGCGGGGCTAGAATCTGCGAAGCCACTGCAAAAAGACATTAACTGCGACATCGCTATTGTTGGCGGCGGTTACACAGGGCTGTGGACGGCGATTTTGATCAAGCAGCAGCAACCTCAAAAGCATGTTGTGGTGATTGAAAAAGGTTTGTGTGGCAGCGGCGCTTCTGGTGCGAACGGTGGCTGTATGCTGACATGGTCGACTAAGTATCCCACGTTGAAGAGGCTCTACGGAAAAGAGCAAGCAAAATGGCTGGTAAAAGAATCGGAAAAGGTCATTTACGAGATCGAAGCTTTCTGTAACGAACATAATATCGACGCGCATTTGTATCGTAGCGGGACTTATTACACGGCAACCAATGAAGCACAAAAAGGTGGAATGGAGCCCGTAGTGAATGAGTTGGTTAAACAGGGTATCAATAGCTGGAAGAAGTGTGACAGCTCTTTGTCTGATAAAGCAGGATCGGAGCGTCATATCGAAGGTTATTACTCAGAAGCCGCGGGCAGTGTGCAGCCAGCATTACTGGCGAGAGGGTTACGTCGAGTTGCTATTGATTTAGGGGTTGAAATTCACGAAAACACGGAAATGACTTCGCTTGATTATGGAGCCCCAGCTCGAATCCAAACCAAAGGTGGATCTGTTTTTGCCGACAAGGTCATTTGGGCACTCAACGCATGGATGCTCGATCACTTTAAAGAGTTTAAACGCAGTATTGTGGTTGTTTCGTCAGACATGGTTGTCACTAAGCCTATCCCTGAAAAGCTTCAGCAATTTGGCCCAGAGAAAGGGGCGGCAGTGGTGGATTCACGTATCTTTGTTCACTATTACCGAGACACCCAAGATGGACGTCTGATGTTGGGTAAAGGTGGCAATAAGTTCTCGTTTGCCAATCAAGTTGAAAGCATGTTTAACCAAAAGACAAACTACCTGTCGATTCTAAATCAATCGTTCGAAAAATTGTTCCCTAAATTGGAACAAAGTGAGTTCGATTACAACTGGTCGGGTGGATCAGATCGCTCAGTAACAGGATTGCCATTTTTCGGTAATCTAAAAGGCCAAAACAACATCTATTATGGGCTCGGTTACTCAGGTAATGGTGTTGCGCAAACTCGTATGGGCGGAAAGATTCTGTCATCTATGGTACTCGGCACTGACAACGCTTGGACCTGCTGCGGATTAACCAAAGGACCGCTTGGGCATTTCCCACCAGAGCCATTCCGTTGGGTAGGGGCCATGACGGTGCGCAATGCAGTACGCAGAAAAGAGAACGCAGAAGACTCAGGAAAAGCGCCATGGTGGCTAGATAAGCAATTAGCAAAGCTGGCTGGTGCGGCAGGTAAAGCCGACAAGGTTGAGTGAATCTTTGTTGTAGATTGTGCTTTGCAGGTTAAGCGAGAACCGATCTTCAAGTGGCAACTGAATTGGAAGTTAAATTTGATTTGAAGTGAGAATTGATATGACGACCCCGCTGTATGTATTTGATTTAGACGAAGCACTCATGGATGGAAACAGCGCCATGATTTGGAATGAGTTTTTGGTTGAGAAAGGGTTGGCAAATGAACCTAGCTTTTTGAACGAAGAACGCCGGCTTATGGCGCTGTATGTTCAAGGTATTCTCAATGAAGATATTTACCTTGAATTTGCAACCCGCTCACTAGCCAATAAAACTTATCAAGAGGTGTGTGCATTATTAGAAGAGTGCATTAATCGTAAAGTTCTCAGCAAGATCTTTCCTCATCTTGCAAAGAGGAGCTGGTCGTCAATAACACAAGGGCAGCCGATGGTGATCATCTCTGCCATTGTGTCACTCATTCCTGCATGTGTGGCAAAAAGGCTCAATATTCCCAATGTTGTCGGTATTGAACTCATGGAATCGTCGAGTCAATACTCTGCCAAGATTTTGGGGCTTCCGAGTCATCCGCATGGCAAGGTGGTTAGTTTGAATGAGTGGTTAGAGCAACACGGCCCTTCGCACAACCATAGTCAAAATGGTGCTGACTCGATTAATGATTTACCTCAATATGAAGTGGCGGATCGCCCTCACTTGGTTAATCCACACGAACGTTTAAGCGCTCGCTTGGAATCTGCTCCATGCGTGCGGTCTACTGATTTCAGTATTGGAAGAAACGATAGATATAACCATAAACAAGCATTGATATTTGGCGGTGAAAAGCACATTGGCTTTCATCGCCAAATACCTATCTGAGGGTTAGTGGGTTTCTGTAAGATATTGAATATTATTACTTGTTTTGTTCTCGTCACCCTCAGTTAGAATGAATTTTATTTCTGCAATATAACTGTCATTTAGCTTCTATAAATTTGTCACTCAACTGAAATATTCAAAGTTTAGATTTGGTATATACCATGTAAGGAGTGCTGTAATATGAGCAACCAAACTTATTTGAATATTGAAAACGTTGTAAAGCAATTTGGCCAATTTACAGCGCTAAAAGACATCTCCCTATCGATTGAAAAAGGCGAGTTCGTCTGTTTCCTTGGCCCATCGGGCTGTGGAAAAACCACCTTATTACGTGCGATTGCAGGTCTAGACTTACCAACCTCAGGTTCCATTGAGCAAAATGGTAGCGACACGACCTTTTTACCACCAGAAAAGCGTGACTTTGGCACGTGTTCCAATCTTACGCTCTTTTCCCTAACCTGACGGTGGAAGAAAACATAGAAATCGGGTTGAAAAACCAAGGCATGTCGACCAAAGAAGCACTCGAAACGGTGGAGTCTTGGCTAGAAACCATCGGCTTGCCAACGTCTGGTCAAAAGTATCCGAATCAATTATCTGGCGGTCAGCAGCAGCGTGTGGCTTTAGCTCGCGCACTGGCCTTGTCTCCTGGGTTACTTCTGCTTGATGAGCCGCTGTCTGCACTCGATGCAAAAGTAAGAACACACCTGCGTGATGAGATTTGTCAATTACAGCGCAAGTTGGGCATCACCACGATCATGGTGACACACGATCAAGACGAAGCTTTGACTATGGCAGACCGCATCGTGGTCATGAACCACGGGGTTATTGAACAGGTGGGGGCGCCTCAAGAGATCTACCAAAAGCCAGCGAGTCGTTTTGTCGCTGAGTTTGTCGGCAGCATGAACTTCATTCAAGCCTCTGTGGCTGTTCAAGGCAAGATGCGTATTGCTGAATCTATGTTGCCACTTCCTGGGTTAGACAATCTGACTCCAAAGCAGGGGGATGTGTTCGATATTGCAGTTCGTCCTGAGCAAATTCAGTTTGTTGATCGTTTTAATGAGTCATTACCTGTCAGAATCGTTTCGAGTGAGTTTCTAGGGGCTTTTTATCGTGTCGAATGTCAATTGCAGCATGACTCTACCGCTAAAGAGGTTATCGTTGATGTGCCAGTCAAAGAGTTCAATCGATTGAAGTTACGCCGTAGCGATATTCGTTACGTGGCGTTTGATCAAGAAGGCTTGCGAGCTTATCCATCGAAAAGTGTTCAAGTGATGAAAGACGAGGCGGCGTAAAGAATCATGGAATCGACTCAAATGATGCAACCTAAGCTGCTAATTCAACGACGAGTACAGCCTTTACTGGCTCGGTTAAGCAAGGACAACGTGATTCTATTTGGGCTGTTGGCATTTTTGTCTGTAGTCATGACGCTGTTTATTCTGATGCCATTGTGGGCGATGCTGAAAAAAAGTGTTCAGAATGCTGATGGTGAATTTGTAGGTTTACAGAATTTCGCGACCTATTTCGCTTCTCAAAGCCTTTGGCAATCTGTGGGTAACACTTTTACGTTGGGCTTGTTGGTAACGACAGTGGTTGGTGTTTTAGCGTTTGGTTACGCTTATGCGTTGACTCGGTCATGTATGCCTTTTAAGGGGTTATTTCAGGTATTAGGCTCTGCGCCGATCCTTGCGCCTTCATTACTTCCTGCAATCAGTTTGATCTTCCTATTTGGTAACCAAGGCATTGCCAAAGAACTCCTCGGTGGCAACTCGGTATATGGCTTAATTGGCATCTCATTAGGCCTGATATTCTGGACGTTTCCACATGCCTTGATGATTCTAACCACTTCACTCAGAACGTCCGATGCCCGTCTTTATGAGGCAGCACGTGCACTGAATACGTCGTCGCTCAAAACCTTCTTCATGGTTACCTTACCTGCAGCCAAATATGGCTTGATCAGTACGCTTATCGTGGTGTTTACGCTGGTGGTGTGTGACTTTGGTGTACCCAAGGTGATTGGTGGTAGCTACAATGTTTTGTCGACGGATATCTTTAAACAGGTAGTAGGGCAGCAGAACTTCTCAATGGGTGCAGTAACCAGTATCTTGTTGTTATTGCCTGCATTGCTTGCGTTTACAGTGGACCGCTGGGTACAAAAGAAGCAAAAGAGCTTATTTGATACTCGTTCTGTCGCGTACCAACCAGAACCAAATACCGTGCGTGATGGATTGTGTTTCCTTTATTGTGCTGTGATATCAGCAGCTGTGGTGATCGTGTTGGGGATGGCGGTATACGGTTCTATGGTCACCTTCTGGCCTTGGAACAAAGCGCTGACACTGAACAACTACAACTTCGCAGAAATGAGTACCTATGGTTGGACACCGTTCTTCAACTCGCTAACACTTGGCGCATGGACTGCCATTATCGGTACCGTATTGATTTTCTTAGGTGCGTACTGCATTGAGAAGGGCAGAGCATTTGGTCCTGTTCGTCAGGCGATGCAGATGCTCAGTGTTGTGCCAATGGCCGTTCCTGGGATGGTGTTGGGTTTGGGTTATATCTTCTACTTCAATGACCTGAGCAATCCACTTAACTTCTTATATGGCACAATGGCGTTCTTGGTTATTAATACCGTGGTTCACTATTACACGGTTGGGCACATGACGGCATTAACTGCATTGAAGCAGCTGCCTGCGGAAATTGAAGCCACCGCAGCCTCGGTAAACCTACCGCAATACAAGTTGTTCTTTAAAGTAACGGTACCAGTTTGTCTGCCTACGATTTTAGATATTGCGACATACCTGTTTATTAATGCACTTACCACCACATCTGCGGTAGTATTCTTGTATTCTACCGATACGATACCTGCGTCAGTTTCAGTACTGAATATGGACGACGCGGGGCAAACCGGTGCAGCAGCAGCCATGGCGGTAATGATCATGATATCTGCAGCGAGTGCGAAGTTGATTCATATGTTAATCAATAAGTTATTTGAGAAGCGCACCCAAGCTTGGCGCAAGCGCTAGCGAACCATTGTAGATTGCGGTTGGCCAAGGAGTGGCTGACGACAAGAATAAGAATGAAGGAAATTAAGTGCAGTACGTAAAAATCAAAGATGTCATCGTAGAGCAGATAGAGTCGGGGATGCTAACGCCGCGACAAAAGCTGCCTGCGGAACGTAAGTTAGCTGAGTCGTTTGATACAACACGCGTTACGTTACGTGAAGCGCTATCTTCGCTCGAAGCGGAAGGGCGTATTTATCGAGAAGATCGCCGTGGTTGGTTTATCTCACCAGCGCCGCTTCGTTACGATCCAACACAAACATTGAACTTCACTAATATGGCTCTGGCGCAGAATCGTAAGCCGAAAACTGAGCTGATCTCTGCCAAGGGAATGCTCGCCACTAAGGAGGCGACTAAGCTCCTTGAACTGCCTCCTTTCTCGGATGTTTATCGCGTAGATAGAGTTCGTTATCTTGAAGATAGGCCTGTTGTGTATGTGACAAATTACATTCGACCAGAGCTATTTTCTAACTTGCTCGATTATGACCTGTCTAAATCACTGACGGACATTTACCGCGAGCACTTTGGTGTGGTGTATCAGAAGATACGTTATCGCGTGAGCACAACGTCGCTATTGGGCGAAACAGCACAAGCTCTGCGTGCGACTTCGGGTTCTCCTGCGATGGTGGTAGAGCGTGTTAACTACAATCAAAACGGCGATTTGATTGATTGTGATATTGAGTATTGGCGTCATGATGCAATCAGTATTGAATCGATAGCTCAACTCGAACGCTAATCACTTTGACACTGTGTTAGTTAACTAACGGGTCCCTTATAATTCTGTAGGGGCGTCCGGTTTCAATGATTTAAGGTCTCTCATCCAGAGACCTTTTTTATCACTTCAATTAAGCTGTTGCTTTTATTTATCTATTTAGCAATTTTATTAGGAATGAAATGGAATTCTCTGCCATTGTTATCGTCATTATCTCTGCTTTATTGCATGCGGGCTGGAATGTTCTCGGTAAATCTAACCAAGGATCTGGTTCATCGTTTTTCCTGGCCTCTGGGTTTGCGGCTGCAGCGATATTGACTCCTTATCTTATCTGGTATGTCGATAATGTTGGCTTTGCAAATATCTCACTTCCATTTTGGCAATTGGTTTTACTCAGTGGGATATGCCAAATCATTTATCTAATTGGATTGGGTGCTGCTTATAAACAAGCTGATATTGGTGTGATTTATCCAATGGCTCGAGCGTTGCCTGTTTTAATGGTTGGCTTGGGTACCGTATTGATTGGTTATGATCTTACCGTTAATCAATGGGTTGGATTTGCACTGATTACATTGGGTTGTTTGTTTGTCCCACTGAAACAATTCTCTGAACTAAGGCTCAAGGCCTACCTGAACCTTGGCGTGCTTTGGGCACTTATCGCCGCTATCGGCACCACTGGCTATTCCATTATTGATAAAGAAGCGCTACTGTTATTGGAGCCTTTAAGCACAACGGTTATTACCAACAAACACACGGCGATTTTTTATTTAGGCATCCAGTTTTGGGCAATCGTGATTCCGCTGAGTATTTGGTTATTGGTAACTAACCAAAGTGTCGAGTTTACGAATGCTTGGGTACTACGCAAGAAAGCCACGGTGGCTGGTATCATGATGGCGTCGACTTATGGTTTGGTGCTGTTTGCAATGACCATGACAGAGAACGTCAGCTTGGTCGTTGCTCTTAGACAGGTGAGTATCATCTTCGGTGTGGTGATGGGGATCTATTTTTTAAAGGAAAAGTGGCACATGACCCGCGGTATAGGCGTTGTTTTGATTCTTATAGGTCTGGTTACCTCACTGATTTAAGAAGCGCCTACTAGGGTATCTTGCTTTGAGAGATAGAAAATGCTCTCTGGCATTGGAAAGTAAAACGCCCTTAACGGTGGATTAATCGTTAAGGGCGTTTTTTAGTTGGTCTTGAGACTGGCTATTTGGTGGTTGGCTTAGTCTGCGAGAGCTTGAGCATCTTGCTGTTTGATAACTTTATGCCCATCTTCACTGACGCCACGTTTCCAGTAGCTACTGATGTAGATGTTCTCTTTTGCGACTTCTTTTTCGTTTCTGAAGTACTGTCTGAGTTCACGCATGCTTTCAAATTCACACGCTGTCCATACTGAAACCTGACCGTCTAACCACGTTAAGCTGCGAACCGTTTGGGATAGTGTTTCTGATGTTTCATCTTCAATTAGCCAAGTGATCTTGATGCCTTCAGGGGCTTCTAGCTCTTGCTTGTCTGCTGCTGAATTGATCTGGATAACAGCGTACCCTGTTGCGTCTTCTGACAGTGTTTTTACTTTTGCGGAGAGCGCAGGGAGTGAAGTCATATCTGCCACTAAGAAGAACCAATCTGACTCTAGGTTCAGCCCCTGAATTAAACCTGGGCCAGCCACTGAAATAGTATCACCAACTTGTGCGCTCATTGCCCATCTCGCAGCAAAGCCACATTGAAGATCTTTAGTGATATGGCGAACGAAATCGACTTCGATGAACTTCTCTACAGGATTGTAGTGGCGAATGGTGTAGGTGCGCATGGTTGGACGCTCACCTTCGTCTAATTGACTCAAGTCGGTGGTGCCTAGTGGCGAGAATAGTAGCTTGATGTAGCCGCCTACACATTCAGCAGGGTACTTACTTAATCCCTCACCGCTAAACGTAATACGCTGCATGTTTGGAGTAATGGTTGAGGTTTGAGTAACAGTTAATGTGATAGGGCTAGGCTTGCTCATATAAGGCTCTCTTAGATTTTGATGCCCACATAATAATCTCGAACCAGAAAACACTCAATACTAATAATTATCATTTAGTATAATTTACATAATGAAAATCCAAAGGTGAGATTTTTTATAAATCATTAAAAATATAGACAAAAAAGCCCTTCAGAAAACTGAAGGGCTTGATGGGTTAGGTCGGTTGAACGTGAGAGTAGCTAGCTGTTAGCTTGTTCTAGTTCAATCGTTTCATCAGCGGCTTTTGCTGCTTCTAGCATCTTACGAATAATGAAAGATGCACCCATTGCAATACCTACCATTACTACCGCAAGAACAGTCAGCATTTGGAAGTAGTCGCCGTAAACTGTTTGAACGATCTCTTGTGTGATCTCTTGACCTTTCTCTAGTGCAATTGACGTTGAGAATACCGCGCCAACGATACCTGATAGTGCGATTGCTACAGAGAAGTTCTCGATGTGCTTAGGTGCCACAGACAGGATGAACGCCACTACCATAGAGCCCACAATTACTTCACCGAATGCTAGGAAGAAATGGATCGCTAGGAATACTTCAGGGCGAATTAGAACGTCTTCACCAACGGTAGTCACTGTCATTGTCAGGATACCAAAAGCGATAGCCGTCAGGATGAAAGAGAAACCTACTTTCGTTGCTGTAGAGGAGTTGATGTTTTTCTTTTCTAGGCTAGAGAAGATACCGGCGATGATAGGGCCAGCCACCATACACCATAGTGGGTTCATTGCCATTGACGCTTCTGGTGCAACAGGAATGAAGCCAAATAGGTCACCACGCATGGTGTTGATTGCCACCATTGTCATCGATGTCATCATTTGGCCGCAGTACACGAAGAAACATGTAGTCAGGAATGTGATGATTAAGATCGTGCCCATTTTCAGCATGTCTGATTTCTTTGATTTCACCATCAAAGAGACAAAGTAGATAATGGCTGCAGCACCGATCGCGTAAACGATGTTTTGGCCAATATCCATGTTAGAGAACATGAAAAATACTAAGCCGATCATTGCTGCAGATAAGCCTAGGAAAGCAGCCCAGTTTTTAGTGCTTACTGGCTGCTGGTCGATCTCAGCACTTGCTTCAACAAGGCCTTTACGAACAAACAACATCATCAGTAGTGCCGCGCCTGCTAGAACAGCAGACAGAAGGAAGCCACCGTGGAAGCCAACAACAAGCACTAGCATAGGGAATAAGTACTGACCTAACAGTGCACCAATGTTGTTTACGGAGTAGTTGATAGGGTAGCAGTTTTCAAAATCTTCTTGTGTTTTGAACGTGCGTTTGTAGAGACTTGGGTAAGAAGGAGACATCAAACCACGTGCATAACTTGCTAACGCAATACCACACAATGCCATAGGAACATTGGTTGCTGCTGCGCCGAGTACCAGTAAAACGTAACCACTCGCGAATCCTAGGAAAGCGATAGTCAGAGATCGGTAAGCACCTAAGAGTTTGTCGGCGATGAAACCACCGGCAATAGCAAACAGCGGTCCGATTGCAGAGAAAGCACCAACCACCATCATGGTGTCGGCTTCGTTGTAGTTCAGGTCCTCAAGGAAGAAATGAGTCAAGATCACCATGACGCCATAGAACGAAAGTCCAAACATCATTTGGCAGAACATCATTGATTTTTTTAATCTATTCTACATTATTTTATTCTCACATTAGTAGCAATATGTAGTGTAATTACCCAATTATAATACCATCAATAGTAATACATAAAATGAAACATCCGTCCCAAACAGGACTTTGCACGATATATCTTTTCTTATGAGTGCATTCATATTTTTCATGAATGAAATTTGCAATATTAGATTTTGCTTGTGGATGCATGATTGTGTGAAGTTTACTCATGTTTATTTGTGGCTAAGTAATGAACAATTAAAGGGAAAGTAAGAGGGTGTCATCTGGTAAATACTTTTAAGTGAGTATCACTTTCAATTGCCGGTTGGGTTTGAGCCAATAAAAAAGCCAGCTTGGTGGCTGGCTTTGTTTTGATATTGAAAACTAAGTTTACAAGAATGCCCCTTCTACAAGGCAATGTAGTTCACTTAAGCGGAGCTGCTTTGCGATTAATTGGGTAGCGAGTCTTTGATATTTTTACCGCCCTAGGCCGATTAGGCTTAGGGCGTTTGTCTATAAAGAGGATTGATAAGTCTCCCCTTAGACTCTTTAAACGCTTAGGTGTATTGCCTGGCGATATCGCTTTACTCATCACCTTCAGTTGGCTCGCTATAAACTGACAAGCGTATTTAAAGCTAATTTCATTCGGCATTCTTCCATGTTCAACTGCTGCCTGACTTGCTTCACGTCTTACCAAATTATAACCAAGCAACAGCCCCCAGAGTTCTTGATAAACAAGGTTTACTGTTTTACTGCGTAATACTAAGGCATTGTGTTGCATTGAGCTTTTGATATCACGATAACCTAATTCGATTTCCCAACGTTCATGATAAAGTTCGGCTACCGCTTTCGCGTCGTAGTCTGCTCTTGGAAGGGATGTAAAAACAGTTTTCTGCTTACCTTGTACTTCATAGGTCACCGCTCTGACTTGCCATTTTTCAGGTAAACTAGGGTTCTTTTTGAGAGCTTGCGGTGAGACGTTCATTTCGATGAGCATATCATTGCTTTCTTCTTCATCTAAAAGTGTGTATTTCAACCCTTTCCTTGCTGGTATCAACCAATGTCTATTAATACCGCTATTTTGAAGAGAGAGAAGTAAGTCTGCACCGTAAAAACCTTTATCTAGTAACGTCACAGAGTTATCTGGTAAAGAGTCGATGAAGGGCATAGCAAGTGGGATTTCACCACGCCGATAAGGGCTTATGGCAGCGTCAACGATGACATGAGAACGGACATTCATCATAGTCACAACTCTTAGCATTGGATGTGGTGTCTGCCTGCTACTCGAGGTATTACCCGAGCCAAAGTGCTCTCTAAGTTCGGGCGTATCCGCGGTGCGAAAAAGAGCACCGTCTACAGCAAAAACTTGTAATCCTTGCCACGTATCATCACGGTATCGTTCAAGACCCCACGTTCGCCCACATTGTTTAAACAACCACTCTGGTGCAGCACTGCCTAAACGTTGTCTTGCCTGGGTTAAAGCACTTTTTGCTAATAACTCTTCATCAGCCAAGCCATCCGCACAGACATTCATTCTTCGTGCGACTTCGGCAATTGGTTCATTACGGAAGAAGGCCATGCCGACAATTAGCCACAAGACCATGTCACTTGGTAGTCGACGTCGGCGAATAGTCGCTTTATCAGAAAGACTAGCTGCCTTAACAACCCATTCATCTGGGATATGTTCAGAGAAAGTGGTGAGTTGAGCTACATCAACAGGATTTTCTTCGAGGAAATCGACAAAATAGTTTTGGATAGACATAAAAAATCGGAAGCCTAGAAACAGGCTTCCGATTATCTCTCAGAAGAAGGATCGGTCAACCGATCCTTATCTGATCTACATTGCGGCGATTGTCGGGCTTTTTATTGTTTAGCAGAGCTGTGTCTTAAGATGCAGTTGCTTGTATTTTTTCTAGTTCCGCAATCGTTGTTTGCGATACGAGTTGGCCATCCATGTAGTAAGTCACATTTTGGCCTTCTTTGATACCAGTGAGTGTTGCGGTTTCACCACTGTTATAAACGATATCCATCTGGATAGTGTTTTCATCGATCTTAATCATTTCACCGGTTTCAATAGTACGGTTGTTAGATATTGGACCTACAGGCGCTTCTTTTAGGCTTGGGTCCAGGTCATCGTTCACTTTGAAGTGAGTGTCTGTTTTTGTATCAAATACGTGTGGTGCGCCACTGATAGGTTTTTTGCCTGTCCAGAATTCAAGTGAGTTGAATACCACGTAGCCTGCTGCGGTTGTAATACCGTACACAGGCGCTAATAAGAAGTTTACACCCGCACGAGCATAGCGGTTATCGACAACTTCAACGTTAAATTTCATCACTTTCCCTGTTACGGCGTTACTGCCGATACAACCAGTTAGCGCAGAAGCCAAAACCGTTAGTCCTACAATTTTAAGTGCAATCTTTTTCATTTTAGTACCTGTATAAGTTAGAAGTCTGTTTCGTTGGAACTGGTGTAGTATGGTTTTTATTTGAACGATAGTTTTACCATTTAACGCCATCGCTGATAGAAAGTGCTTATAAACTATGCATATAAAAACGAGTTAAAAATCTAGGCATACAAAAAAGCGCGACCTAGGAGGCCGCGCTTTTTATTGGTGAGGGGACGTAATGAAAGTAATGACTTAACCATTTAGCTTGGTTAGTAATTACGACTGTGCAAAATAGCTATTTCGTTATGTCGCTATCTTATTATGCAGCTACTTCATTTCATAGTTATATGCTTTGATGACTAACCAACGAGCGCCTCGAAACAAAAGGGAAGTAACTTTAAAAATAAATTTGGCTATCGAGACTGCCGCTTCGCCAGCTATGCTCATGCATTTATGCAGGTCGGATTCTTTGAATTCTGAATAGGTCATGTGTTATCTCACTTCTTGCCGTTATCTTTCATATATAAGTAAATGACTCCTGTCAGGTTGAATACCCTGTGCGCGTAATGTACGAATATTCATCAACTCATTCTTACCATTTGATGCCATTTGGTTTGAAAAGTAGTCGAACGAGAAAGGATTGATAGAAATAAGGTATTAACGTTTGAACTAGCCGAAAAATAGCGACTAATAATGTTATGATCTTGAGCCTGCACCGAAGTTATACAGAAAAGGAAAGAGAATGACCCACCTTAGAGAGCAGCAAGAAGCTGCAATGGCGATGTTTAAGGAAAACTTACACCTTCCAAATGGTGGTTTTCATAAACTGATCATCGAGCTAAGTAAGGAGTTTCAACTACCTTTTCAAAAAGTACGCACTGTTTTAAAAAACGCTCAGAAAGACATTGAACGCCAAATCCGTGAAGACTTTTCAAATGTTGATGAGGGCGTGATTAGTCAAGCTAATTGGGTGAATATCATTCGCTTAAAGTTGGTTGAGTTAGCTGAAGACAATCAAAGCGTGATGGACAAGTTGAAGTTAAATCCAAAGTATCAAAAGGTATTGGCAGCGACTAATGCCTCAATCTCAAGTGAAGACGAACGCGATGAGTTGATTGAAGAGTTGATTCAGGCTTATGAGAAAGAGGTATTCAAACCTTTATTGGCTATGCTGCACACCACAAAGCTGTATTGGAAGTTAATGCTGGTGGATGAAACATGTAAGATGACTGAGGAAAATCGCGATAAGTTCAGCGATTACCCTCAACACATGCAAGCTGCAGAACATCTATATACGCTTGATCAAAAGTTAAGGTCTATGCCGTTAACGCAATGATAATGTGTCATTGGTGATTCAAGGTTCAATCTTAATTGATTTCAAGAAGAGCTAATTGAAATAGAAACTGGCTTTCATCAGAAGCGATCATTCAAGATGACGCTTTCAAATCTCTACGCTTTTCAGACAAGCGTCAATTCAATGAAAACACGATAACCTAGCTAGCGTAAGCCGCGAGTGAAATGCAAAAAGGGCTAGGTTTCTATTCTGTTCCAGTTCTACTCTATTTTATTCTGCTAGAGCGAATTGAGGGTGACATCTGTGGGACTAACGGTGTTTCTTTCTGTTGCCTTAGGGGAAAAGCTATAGGAGTGTGAAATGTCCTAGGGTGTTTCCGTTGCGTGAAACGATAGTTCCGGTGCTGTCTCTTTCGTTAAATTCAAAGTCTATGAGATAACTGTTGTGTTGTAGCTTTGGCAATATATGGCGGTGAAGTATATCGCTATTGAGCTGTCTAATCTCGGCGACCCATGAAAGTTGTTCTTTGTGTAAGTCTATTTTGATCTTGAGCATTTACTACCTTTTAGTTTGTTGAATGATTTCTCGCGTGAGAGTTGGTACCAATGGATTTGTCTTGTTGTTCTTCGTGACATAACTTTGCCTTGTGTTTATTACATTTGTATTTAAGTGAACGATCTAATCTGAGTTCGCACATAAGAAAGCGAATAACGATAGATCGGTAGTTAGGATCGAATTTAAAAGCTATTGAATGACTATCTAGGTGAAAGCTGACGCAGAGATGGTGTAACGAGGTATCGAGAACTGTCTTTGTGGAACTTGGACTTACTTTAGCATTAACAGCTCTATAGATTAGAGCCAGATGGCGAACTATACGCCTAGTTTTTTAAATTACAACCCCATTTTTTATGAAATCTAAAAATAATTTTGATTGAAATATCATCGTTATTTAGCCGTAAAGGGAGAGTCATTGGGAGGTTACTCTTCTTAGTGCGGTGTCACTGATCATGTTTTCTGAACAAAAGTTCTCTTGTTATGCTTTGCGGTGTTTTTTACTATCGGTGATAACTAAGTTGCTGTCATATAGGAGTTTTACATTGTAAATTCCAAGGCTTCATGCTACGAGTCCTTGATTATGTTGCTTATTTAAAACTCCATTCTTCCAAATCCTGCTCCATTTTTCTTAAATGAGATCTATCCAGCTTTCGAACGCTGCGTCGATATACGTGTTTTAGATAGCGATCTAGCAATATATGAATAATCACTTTAACGTTTCTGAATAAGAAAGTTGTTGTGCAACTAAATTATTGCAAATATTATTGATAATAATTCTCACTTGCGTTACAAGTTTGTAGTCAAATCAATGACAAACTTTAAATTATCGTTATTTAGCAGTTGTGTACGACCCTTACTCACCTATGAGTATTCTGACTTTCATTGTCATGAGTGGTGGTTTGTCTCAATGGCAAAGGAAGAAACATGAAGAAAACAATCAAATCAGTTCGCCAGTTAGTGAGCGGGCTTGCTATCGTTCTTGCATCATCGCTGATGACCGCTCATGCGGAAACCGTCACGATTGAACACGTAAAGGGCACCGCGCAGTTTACTGAAGTACCACAACGAGTTGTTGTTCTTGGTTTTGGTAGCTTGGATGTACTTGATAAAATTGGTGTAAAGCCAGTTGGTGCACCTCACAGCCTAATGCCTGACTATCTTGAGTCATACAAAGAAACAACGAAAAACACTGGCTCGTTAAGAGAACCTGATTTCGAAGCTATCTACATGTTGAAGCCAGACGTAATCATTGCGGAAAACCGCATGCTTAAGGTTTACGACAAGTTGGCTCAAATTGCACCAACGATCATGTTCTCTATTGAAGGTGATAAGTACTGGGCTGATGCACAGCAAAACTGGCGTTCACTGGGTGAGTTATTCGGCAAGCAGGCCGAAGTTGAAGCGATCATCAAAGAGACTCAAGGTTCAATCACTGCTGTGAATGACAAAGTAACCTCGGGTGAAACGACGGCGATGATGCTAATGAACAACGGTAACAATATTGCGATGTTCAACAAAGGCAGCCGCTTCTCTATTATCTTTGACGATTTTGGCTACGTTGAGTCAAAGAGTGCGACAGTCGCACCAATCAAAGGTACGCACGGTAACCTTATCTCTTTTGAATACATTGCAGACGCAAAACCTGAAGTGCTTTACATCCTAGATCGTGAAAAAGCGATTGGCCGCTCTGAAGGTCGTGCACCTCAACTGTTTGATAACCCATTGGTAGCGGCAACGCCAGCAGCACAACAAGGTAACATCGTTTACCTTGATTCAAGTGCATGGTACCTAGCTGGTGGTGGTGTTACTGCAATCCACAGAATGTTGGGTGACATTGAACGTACCATTCAACAGTAATTTTTAACGAGTTTTTCGGGCTTATAAGAAACGTTCTTATAAGCCCTTTTTCACTTTTTATGCGGGCTACCCGAGACCTACCTTTAGTATTATTTCTATGTTGAAACCCATTGCAGCCGCTGTATTTCTTCTCGTGTTATGCGTTGCGTCATTGATGATAGGAGTCGCTGAAATCAGTTTTAGTGACTTCTTTAACGGCAACCAACACGCCAACTCTATTTATATCGTGAGTCGAATCCCTCGTTTGCTTGCCATTGTGCTCGCAGGCGCCGGTCTAAGTGTCTCAGGCTTAATCATGCAGCAGATTGTGCAGAATAAGTTCGCAGCACCGTCTACGATGGGCACGATTGACTGTGCCATGTTGGGCTACATCGTTGGTATTCTTGTATTGGGTAACGCGGCTCAATGGAGCTACCTCGGCTTCATCTTCGCATTTGCTGTGTTTGGCACCATGTTGTTGGTTCGTTTCTTACAGCATCTTAAGTTCAAGAATGCGGTACTAGTGCCTTTGATTGGTATCATGTATGGCAACGTGGTTTCAGCACTGACCACGTTTATTGCTTACAAGTACGATTTAGTACAAACCATGTCTGCATGGACCATGGCGAACTTCGCAAGCGTATTACAAGGCAGCTATGAAATCCTGTATCTTGCCGTTCCAGCTTGTATGCTGGCTTGCTACTTCGCGAGTCAGTTCAGCGCAGCGAGTATCGGTGAGAGTTTTGCAAAGAACATCGGCTTGAACTACCAGAAGATCGTGTTCATTGGTGTTGCTTTGGTGGCGATATGTGCGTCTTCAGTGGTGATGATCGTTGGTGTTATTCCTTTCCTTGGCCTTATTGTGCCAAACATTGTATCGCTGATGATGGGCGACAACATGAAACGAATCCTGCCTTGGACAGCTTACTGGGGCGTGATTTTAGTATTGGCGTGTGACCTGTTAGCCCGCATCGTCATTTTCCCTTATGAGATTCCAATCTCAATGGTCATCAGCATCTTCGGTGGCTTGATTTTTATCTACCTAATCATGAGAGACAAGTCGAATGCGTGATTCAGTAAAAATCGCGATTCTGGCTATCGCGTCTTTGGGTATGACGGCTATTTTTGTAGGGCAGGGGCTAACCTGGGATAACTACGAGTTTTTCTTGTCGCTAAGAATGCCTAAGCTGTTGTCCATCGTACTGGCGGCTGTGGCGATTTCTGCGTCGTCACTGGTCTTCCAAACCATTACCAACAACCGGATTCTCACCCCTTCAATATTGGGCTTTGATAGTTTGTATATGTTGGTTCAAACGTCGTTGTTATTTGTATTTGGAGGCACGAGCTTTTGGGTGATTGATTCCATTGCAAACTTCGGCCTATCTGTATCTGTGATGATCTTGTTCTCGTTTGCTCTGTTCCATTTTTACTTTAAGAGCAAGCGTAACAACGTATTTACCCTGCTGCTGATTGGTATTGTGTGTGGCAGCGTGTTCTCAAGCTTATCGAACTTCTTAGCGATGTTGATTGACCCGAATGAGTTTGCGGTGCTGCAGAACGTTATGTTTGCAAGCTTCAACAATGTGAAAAGCGAGCTGGTTTACCTGAGTATTCTTCCGCTAGGTTTGTGTTTGCTTGGGCTTTGGGTGTTAGCTCCAAAGTTGGATGTTCTATGGTTGGGCGTCGATAACGCGACAAGTTTGGGTGTGAATACCAAGCGATTAACTCAGATGATTCTGGTGATTGTGTCAGTAATGGTCGCGTTATCCACTGCTCTGGTTGGCCCAGTGCTTTTCTTCGGCTTAGTTACGGTCAGCTTAGCGCGCCAGATATTTAGCTCGTATCAACACCGTGTACTTATTCTTGCCAGTAGCTTATTAGCGGTGGTTCTGCTCGTGTCTGGTCAATGGTTCATTGAAAAAGTGATGGCCTTTGAAACCACGGTCAGTGTGATCATTAACTTGGTCGGCGGTTTGTATTTTATGTTCTTGTTGTTACGCACCAGAATTCAGTAAAGGTAGTAAGTAGTGATTAAATTAACAGGTTTAAGTAAGAAGTATGGCAAATCACTGGTTGTTGACGATGCCAGCGCTATGTTCCCAAAAGGGGAAGTGACTTCTATTATTGGCCCAAACGGTGCGGGTAAAAGTACACTGCTTTCAATGGCAAGTCGTCTAACAGAGAGTGATGCCGGTGAAGTGCTAATTGGCGACAAGCTGCTTGCTGAGTGGGATACCAAAGAGCTAGCGAAACACCTGGCGGTACTCCGACAATCAAACAACATCAATATGCGATTTACGATTCGCGAATTGGTCTGTTTTGGGCGTTTCCCGCACTCGCAAGGTCGCTTGAAAGACGAAGACAACAAGATCGTTGATACAGCTTTAGAACACTTAGGTATTACTGATATTCAAAACAAATACCTTGATGAGCTCAGTGGTGGTCAGCGTCAAATGGCATTTATTGCTATGGTTGTCGCACAAGACACCGACTATGTCTTCTTAGATGAGCCCCTTAACAACCTAGATATTAAGCACTCTGTTGAAATCATGCAGACGCTGCGTCGCTTAGCGCATGAGTTCAATAAAGCAATCGTTATTGTTATCCACGACATCAACTTTGCCTCTTGTTACTCAGACAACATCGTAGCGATGAAAAAAGGCCAAGTAGTGAAGTCTGGCAAGGTTTCTGAGGTGGTTGAAAAGTCAGTGATGGAGTCGATCTACGAGATTCCATTTGAGATTCGTGAGTTCGATGGCGTCCGAGTCTGTATGTACTACTCAGGTCGTTAATCAGCCACCCTTTGAACTCATAAAAAGAGCTCCCAATGTGGAGCTCTTTTTTTAGGTAATCAACCTTAGTTGTAAGGTTATATTTATGATTTCTCTTTTATTTATAACCACTTAATCGACGTAATATTGACAGGTTTCTACATCGAAAGTGATAGTTTGATGTCACTCGAAGATCTGCTCTTCATTTTTCAAAATCATTTGCCATTTTTTGTGCCTTGCATTCCAAAAACGTTCTACACTGGGTTATAACTGTTTGATTTTTATACGAGGTATCAATGAGTCGTAAACCAATAGTGCTAGTCGTGGATGACACCCCAAGTAACTTGGATGTGTTAACGGCAATACTCAAAGATACCTACCAAGTTAAGGTAGCTATTAACGGAACCATTGGTATTAAAATTGCCAAAATAGTCCCTCAGCCAGACCTGATTCTTCTCGATATCATGATGCCCGATATTGACGGCTATGAAGTGTGTCGACAACTAAAAGCACAGCCGAATACCGCGCATATTCCCATTATATTTGTGACCGCCAAAATAGACCCTGAAGCCGAAGTGAAAGGGCTATCTTTAGGCGCTGTTGATTACCTTACTAAGCCGATCACACCTGAGATCGCGCTGCAACGTGTGAAGACTCATATTGCTTTGTATGACCAACAGCGAGCGCTATTTAGCCAAGTGAAAGAGAAAACCCAAGAGATCAATCTTGGTAAGTTAGAGACTCTGAATATTTTGGGTAGGGCGGCTGAATTCAAAGACAATGAAACGGGCATGCACGTTATGCGCATGAGCCACTATTGTGAAATATTGGCGAAGGCATTGGGTATGACAGACGAAGATGCCGAAACGCTACGAGACGCAGCACCTATGCATGATATTGGCAAGATAGGTATCCCTGATAGTGTGTTACTCAAGCCGGGTAAATTAGACCCGGACGAGTGGGCCACCATGCAAAAACACGTCGAATACGGTGTAGAGATACTCGGCAGGCAGAGTGACTCTAATTTGATGCGAATGGCCATTCAAGTCGCGCAATATCACCATGAAAAATGGGATGGCAGTGGCTACCCGAAACAAATAGCGGGCGAAGCAATCCCTCTGGTTGGACGCATTGCTGCGGTTGCCGATGTGTTTGATGCTTTGACAGCAGAGAGACCGTACAAAAAAGCTTGGAGCGTTGATGAAGCGCTGGCTTTGTTTGAAGAGCAAAAGGGCAAACATTTCGACCCTAGAATCGTTGAATTACTGTTTGAAAACCTCACTAAGATCTTAGCGATTAAAGAAAAATTCAAAGATGAGTAATCGATCCAATAGATGCAGTGCTTTCATTTCGAGGCTAAAAAGTTCAGTGATTTTCTTCTCGGTATGGTTGTTGTCCGTGCTTATGTTTGTTGGCAGTGCTTATGCCTCTGAAGTGACTGATGCCGAGCTAGACCTATGGTTAGACAACAAGCCAACGGTGACTTTCATTGCTCTTGCTAACCATTATCCATATTCCTTCCTTGATGATGACGGAAAAGTCTCTGGTATTGTTAAAGATTGGACACAGGATCTTGAAGAGCGGTTTGGTGTTCATGTGAGGTTCATAAGCGTCAGCTCTCGCAGTGAAGCCAAAGCTGCACTACTTGATGGACGAGGCGATGTTTTCCCATTCCAACAGTTTGATCCAAGTGATGGAGGGCGTTTTCTCTCGAGTGACCCGTATATCCCTTATCAGGTTGCTGTGATTGCTCCCATTGACAATAAAATCGACACTAACCTAGACCAAAACCATAAACGACGCATTGCTATGGTTAATGGAAACATAGACTTAAAAAAAGCAGGCGTTCAACTTAGCTCTATTGAACGAGTTGATTTTAATAACGTGATTGATGCGGTGAGAGCTCTAGGGGAAGGTGAGGTAGAAGGTATTGTCGCAGAGCCTATCACGACGATGGACCTTGCCAGAAAAGTCGGTGTTCATGATTTAACGATTAATTATGTATTAGAGCACTGGAAGAGAATTCAGGCGACTATGGTAGTACGAACTGATGATGTGGAGCTGCTGACGTTAATCAACAAACAGATCAAAACCTTTGATGTTCGCAAAGAGAACCAGATTTTATCTAAGTGGCTAGATGCGTCTCCTTATCGGGTTCCACTTAAAGGCGTGTTTGGCTTCGGTAACCCTCCTTACATGTATCCAGATAGTACCGCTGTTGGCTTGGAGCACGATATTATACAGCGCGCATTGAATGACATGGGCCATAAGCTAGGTGACGTTGTCACGCTTCCGCCGAGTGCCGCGAGGAAGGCCATTGATAATAATAACTCGATCTCTTTTGTCTCAGGCGTTCAGGCTGACGATCCGGATGCCCACTTTTTAAGTGATAGTGTTATTAACGTTGAATTCGTCCCTGTGTCGCTGGCAAGGCGCCAACTCAATCTTAAATCTCAGAAAGGCTTGTCTCTAGGGGCGCTGCTATTTGATGACACCTCACCGATAAAAAACTCGATAGAGATGCTTTCTAAGGAAGTTGATATCGAACGAGTTGAAGATATCGGTACGTTAGAGTCGGCATTCGCACAGTTAAGAGCACAGAGCGTAGATGTCTTAATGGTCGAGAGGCGAGTACTGGAGTGGTTTATTACTAATACTCGCTTTATTGAAATGTCAGAACTTCGATTACACGATGACTACCAAGTGGAGTATCCAATCTATGTCGATTTTAAGAGTGAAGAACTGAGAGACCGATTTAACGCTGCGGTGGCCAACCTTAAGCAAGTCGATGATGGTTTAAGCCAAATCATTGAGACTCATATCCAGAGTGACCTAAGCCAGGTTATGAAGAAAGCGAGTATTATTGCTCAAATCTCGGCTTATTTTATCGTAAATGACCGCTTTGACGACCTGTCTGAGCTCTTTGAAGTATTTGATACAGACAGTTCATTTCAGGTGATCACAGCCCAAGCAGACAACAATAATCGCCCAATTAAAGCCTGGTACATAGGTAACCTAGTTGATGATTTTGGAGAGAAGCGCAATACCTCCCATTTTGCATCAGTGACCAAAGTCGCCAGCTACCGCACGAAAGGTGGTATTACTAATTCGGGCTCCATGACCTTTTACTTTGACACTCGATCTCAACAGCGAAACCATATTTACTTCCCAGATATAGAGCAGTTCAATTCGTTTGGTGAACCCGCTAAGCGGTATATTGCAGAGATATATCAAGCAAATAACTTAACGGGAGAGATCTTAAATCTAAGTGAAGAGGAGAGGGAGTGGCTTAAAAATAATCCAACGGTGCGAATCGGTATCGACCCTAATTCACTCCCGTATGAGGCTGTTTCTAGTACTGGCGAGTACATCGGTATGATTGATGATTACCTGGAACTCATCGCGCAGAAAACAGGCTTGAACATTGAACATGTTGATGTGGTGAATTGGTCAGAGACTCGAAGTTTAGTTGATCATCAAGAAGTTGAACTCGTCTCTGCCGCGCAAGAAAATCGCTCCTTGGGAGAGCATGTCAGAGCGGCAAATAGCCTGTTTTCTAGCCGTTTGGCACTTGCATCAAGACGAGAGGTGAGCAGTCTGGTGCTCGATGAAGCGACAGGATGGAAAATTGGTATTTTAAGAAATGCAGCGAATACTGAGGCGATAGTAAAGAAGTATCCAAACGTTGAGTGGGTATTTGTTGATTCAACCGCAGAGGGGTTGAACTTGCTAGATGATCAAAGCTTAGACGGAATGATCGATACGGTCGATGTCTTAAACTATTTGATTGATTCATTTGGCCATCGAGATATTGGGATTATCGGCCGACTCGACTTTTTCCTTTCACCGACCTTACATGTGATCAAATCTGAACCTCTTCTATTTTCTATTTTGAATAAAGCCATTGATAAGATCTCTGCAGAAGAGCATCAAAAGATATCAGCGAAGTGGGCAGCACCAAAAGCGATAGAAAGAGTTGACTATCATCTGGTTTACACCATCTCCGCCTTTTCGTTGGTGATTTTTTTGCTGATTGTCTTCTGGAACCGAAAACTCGCTAAGCAGATTAGCATAGCCAATCAAGCAACAGAGGCACTCAAAAAAGCACAAGACCAACTCTATAACATGCTGAATAGTTCCCCAATTGCCGCTGCTGTGGTGTCTGATGAGCAATGTCGTTATGCGAATGACACAGCAAAACGCTTGTTTGGCGTTGAAAATAAGGAACTCTCGTCTATCGATGTAGTTGCTATTCATGATTCTCTCGAAGTTCGTGATGACATTCATAAAGAGCTCAAGCTAAACGGAAAAGTCGTGAACAAAGAGTTAGTGCTTAGAAAGTCAGATGGCACTCGTTTTGTCGCACTTGTTAGCTATTACTTGTTTGAGCTTGATGGTGAAATCGCAACGCTATTTTGGGCATTCGATATTTCTGAAATGAAGCGACTTAACGAGCAATTGGCAGAGGAGAAAGAGAGAGCAAACCTCGCAAGTCAGGCCAAATCAGAGTTTTTGGCGAATATGAGCCATGAAATTAGAACGCCAATGAATGCCATTATTGGCTTGTCTTATATAGCTATTGGGGAAATCTCTAACCCTACAGCCCGCAACTATATCGAAAAAGTGCACCGTTCTGGGCACTCTCTGTTAAGCATAATCAACGATATTTTAGACTTGTCCAAGATAGAAGCGGGTCAGTTGTTTATCGATAATATTCCATTTAATGCACTAACGACATTTCAAGACGTGATTGAGTTGATGGAATCGAAAGCTGCTGAAAAGCAGCTCAACTTGTCGATGTCGGTTGACCCAGAACTGGATACCCCTCTTATGGGGGACCCACTCAGATTGTTCCAAGTGATACTTAACCTGATAGGTAATGCGATTAAGTTTACCGAAAAAGGCAGCGTCACGTTAACCGTCGATGTAATGGAATCGAATGATAACAACTTGACCATGAGGGTCAGCGTTGTGGATACCGGTATTGGGATCTCCGATGAGAACCTCCACAAACTATTTCAAGCGTTTAGCCAAGCAGACACCACAACAACGCGCAGGTTTGGTGGCACAGGGCTAGGGCTCAATATTAGCCAGAAACTTGTTAACGCGATGGGTAGCCAAATTACGGTTGAGAGTGAGTTTGGGCAAGGCAGTGAGTTTTCTTTTATTGTGACACTTGCAAGGTCGACGGATGAAGAACTCGCTAAGTTTAAAGCTCAAGAATTGCAATTGGATTATCAGATAGAGTTTAAAGGGCAGAGGATACTGCTGGTGGAAGATAATGAGCTAAACCAAGATCTTGCATTGGCCTTCTTCAGTCGATCTAAGTTAGATGCCGACCTTGCCGAAAACGGAAAAGAGGCATTAGCGTTGGCGCAGAATAATGACTATGAAATGATCTTTATGGATCTGCAAATACCAATTATGGATGGGTTTGAGGCTACAAGGTTGATCCGTGAATTCAATAAAACTGTGCCTATTATTGCGATGTCGGCCAACGTGTTTAGTGATGCAAAACAGAGAGCGAGGGACGCAGGCGTAACGGACTTCTTGGATAAGCCGATCATTATTGATAAAGCGACGTCTTTGATCTCAAAGTATATCGTTCCAGAGGTATACTTTGAGGGGCAAGCATCTGCGCCTAAATTAGTTGATGAATCAGTTTCTGACAACTCTGGCTTGCCTATTTTCTCACAAGCTCGATTTGAGCAGCTCACTAATAGCGATACATCCTTGCAAAATAAGGTGTTGGATAGGTTCTGCCAAGGGGCGCCATCGATGTTGTCTGAGGCGTTCGATAATCTAGCGCAAGAAGAGTGGGTGACGTTAGAGCGGAATCTACACACCCTAAAAAGTATGGCGGCTTCAATTGGCGGGCAGAGGCTCGCTGAATTACTCAGTGACTTAGAAAGTCGAGCTCACAATAGGATATGCGTGGAGCAAGATCTTAAGCATGGCGAAATTGGCTTAACGGAGTTAATTGAAGCGGTCGAGCGCGATTTTGGCAAACCATGCGCAACTACAGCAGATAGAGGTTCAGATGATACTTCGGACTGTTCTGAGGTTGCTCCTGAGCAAATCGCTAAGCTGCTATCTCTTCTCGAGGCTTACGATAACGATGCGACTCAATACGTTTCGGAGTTACTCATTGAAC
Source organism: Vibrio chagasii (assembly GCF_024347355.1). Lineage (NCBI taxonomy): Bacteria > Pseudomonadati > Pseudomonadota > Gammaproteobacteria > Vibrionales > Vibrionaceae > Vibrio > Vibrio chagasii. The sequence goes on along the minus strand of NZ_AP025466.1, from coordinate 531,400 downwards.
ACCCTGACTCGAGTGCTTTAAAAGAGGTGCTGAGATTGCTAGAGAGTTACGATTTTGAAGGTGCCACTGAGGTGCTCAGCGCTTTACAGCCATAGAACCAAAGCCTTTTGCTAGTATTCAAAGCCTTTAGCTATCGTGGTTAAAGGCTTTTTTTAGGTTCATCGCGGATTAGCGGGAACTAAAAACAAAAACGGTAGTAAGTGATATGGTTTAGTCGCCAAACAAAAATCATACACAAACTACCGTTTTCATGCCGAATCATACTTTCCTATCTTCATTCTGGGAAGGCTTTCAAGTCGTAAAGTCTCACCAGACAGCATCACTTATTACCCTGACTCTTGAACCGAACTCTGAGGCTAAGTGCCTTTGTGGTCTCGAGGCCGAGGCTATTCATGAGTATCAATGGCGTCATGTAAAAGAAGCCATGTTGCTCGGTGTTCCTGTTGTTCTTTCTGTTCAAACGCGAAGAATCAAGTGCCGTGAGTGTGGCATAAAAACAGAATCTCTATCTTGGTTGGAGCCTTATGCTCGTATAACGAAGCGCTTAAGAAGCTATATAGAACAATTACTGCCTCTTCTTCCTATTAAGCATATCTCCCGGTTAACGAACGTTCATTGGCACACCATTAAAGAGATAGATAAATCCCGACTTAGAAAAGTGGTACCGCCAGTGAAATGGGAGGAGCTAAGGCAACTCGTCATGGACGAGTTCGCCATCTTTAAAGGGCATCGATATGCCACGGTCATCGCTGACGCTAAGACACACCAAGTCATTTGGATAGGGTTAGGCCGAAGCCGTAAGGACATACGGCCGTTCTTCGAGCAACTAGGCAAGCATGGCAATAATATCGAAGCGGTCGCAATGGACATGAATACGGCTTTTGATCTTGAAGTTAAAGCACACTGTCCGAACGCAAAAATCGTTTACGACTTATTCCATGTTGTTGCTAAGTTCGGTCGAGAGGTGATGGATAGAGTCAGAGTCGACCAAGCCAACAAACTCAAGCAAGATAAAAAAGCGAGGCAATGGATCAAGCGCTCACGCTGGGTGTTGCTAAAAAACAGGGGTAATTTGAATACACAGCAAAACAGCTATCTTACCGAAATATTGAATATCAATAAGGACTTAATGACCACTTATATACTCGGAGCACAACTCAAAGAGCTTTGGTATTGTGAATCAGAAGTACATGCTAAAGGGCTCTGGGAGGCGTGGTGGGCACAAGTACAAGAGAGTGGAATTAAGCCATTGAAAGAGTTCGCACGAAAACTAAGGCCTTATCTTCACGGCATTATCGCATCTGCGAGTTATCCGCTTAACACCTGCACATTGGAAGGGATAAACAACAAGATAAAGCTAATCAAGCGAATGGGATATGGGTATCGAGATACAGACTACTTCTTCTTGAAGATAAAAGCGGCTTTCCCCGGAAAGCCGCGATGAACCTTTTTTTTTGGTCGAGCTTTAAGTCCAAAGTCTCACAGTATTATTTAAATCATCATTTTTAATACATAGTTCTTAGAGACAAAGTGGTGTTTAAGTGCTGCGCTAATATGTAAAACAATCAAACAAGCTAGGGCAATACAACTGACATGATGTAAATAAAAGAAGAAGCTGTTGATTGCTGGGTTGGTAATTAGGTTTTCGACAGTGGTTAACCAGAATAATGAGTAAGGTTGTTCCAGCATCAAATAGCCTGTACTGAACACCATAAACATGGCGAGGTACATCAAAGAGTGAGCAAGCTTAGCCACACACTTTTGCCCCTCTGGTATTGATGTTGGCATGGTTGGAGAAGAGCGAAAGTGACTCCAGATATAACGAACCACGAGCAATGGCGTCGCAACGGTCGCCAATGACATGTTAAGCACTGATAAGAATGAAAACAGCTCTGGATGACTGGTCACATAGTGCATCACATAACCTGCGATTGTGGCATAAATGATTACTGAAGCCATTACCCAGTGCAGTACACGGCTTACTAAATCGTATCTTGGATTATTCAAATTAACCTCGCTCTGATCGTTATTAATATAAGTTTCACCTCGATGCAATAAATCAAATGACTCTATATTCGCATCGCGAATTAATTATATAGAACAGTATTACTTGGTATTTTTATAATTTAGAAATTAATGATGTTGCTTCAGGTGTTTTATAATTATCAATGATGTTTTAGAGTGTTAATTCCAATATGGATAAGGCAAACTTGCCCACTTCCTAGCTTGTATGCCTATTACGAGATACAGTTAGGTTAAAGATAAATATATAAGGAGTGTATAATGCTTCGAATCTTATTGATTGCAGTTATCTCAGTGTTCAGCACAATGAGTTTTGCAAGCGAAGAAGTTAAGTACTCTGAGAAAGAGTATTTGGATAGACCATTGATGGAACGCTATATCTTGGATGAGTTGAAGCAACTGAGAATCGAGCAGCAGGATCTTGAAAGGCGTCTCACCATTCAGATGACGGATCGCGAGCTCGCTGTGGCGGATAAGTCACTCAATTATGCCAATGTCACCGTTACCTATTTCTTCTACATCATTGCAGGCGTAGCGTCTTTAATCGCCTTAGTGGGTTGGCAATCGCTCAAAGAGCTAAAACACACTACCAAAGAGATGGCAGATCAACGACTCAATACTATCGCTCAAGAATATGAGAAAAAGTTCAACGTGCTTGAGAGAGACCTGAAGCGTAAAACAAGAATCATTTCAGAGAACAACCGAGAAATCGAAATCATCAATGAGATCCACAATCTATGGTTGAGGGCGCAAAATGCTCAAACCGCGGAACAGAAAATTGAAATCTATGATGAGATTTTGAAGGTTCGTCCTGGGGACTTAGAAGCATTGACATACAAAGCGGACGCAGCGATGGAGATTCAGGAATACCATTGGGCGATGAGCTTATGTAATCGTGTGTTAGAGGTGGATGACCAGAATGCTCATGCTTTATATCAGCGGGCGTGTGCTTACGCTAGGTTGGGAGCAGAAGGGCAAGCGATTGATGATTTAGAACGTTCCGTCGAAGCCAGCGGCTCAATGCGAGAGTTGTTGGCTGAAGAGCCAGACTTCGAAATGCTTCGAGGCTTAGAGCGTTTTGAGGCGCTTCGTGAAGAATAAATGTTTGATGGTATGGTGGGTTTCTTAAGCCCACCATACTTTTATGCTTTATAAAGAACGGTTTCTTAACTTTCGTTTGTTTTTTTGAATTGATTGTTATGTTATAACACTTTCAAGTTCCTTGTTATAACTGCTAAGTAATTTATGAAGTACCTCCGCATTAGCCTGATTTTTGTCGCTATCAGTGCATTTTCACTTGCCGCATTGCTCTCTTTCCATCCGGAGCCGGAAAAAGAAATTTCAATAAAAGTAACGCCTTATCAAGAACTACACATGGACGGTGAGGAACAGGCGCACCCACAAGCTAATTCGAGCTCATTGATCAAAATTCACTACTTTGTAAAAGTAGGGGATACACTGAGTAACATATTCGAATCGTGGAATCTGCCTTATGAAACAGTTCATAAAGTAATGGAAGCGGATCTTGAATCCTTGAAACTCGATACCATAAAACCCGGTGACCACTTAGAGTTGCTTTTAGATAGTGACTCCAAACAGCTTGTTGAGTTGGTGTTCCACGAAAGTCTGGTTGAGCAAGCTGCCTTTACTCGAAATGATGATGGGAGCTTCACCTATAAATTCCACGAGATACCAGGCGAATGGAGAGAAAAACTCTACGCGGGCAGTGTTCATGGTAGCTTTTCAACATCGGCATACAAAGTTGGGCTTACAACAGCTCAGATTGCCAATATTACTCGTACGCTGAAAGATAAAGTTAACTTCGCTCGTGAGCTTAGAGCCGGTGACAGCTTTAATGTACTGGTAAAAGAGCAGTACACAGACAACCACTTAACGGGAAAAACAGAAGTTCAAGGCATCTCAATTCAATTAAGAAACCGAGAAGTAGCAGCGTTTTTGGCGCATGATGGTCTTTTCTACGATAGAGAAGGCAATAGCCTAGAACAAGCCTTCGATAGATACCCTGTTGACAGAAAGTTCCGAAGAATTACCTCATCGTTCAACCCGAAACGAAGACATCCTGTGACAGGCCGAATCTCGCCGCACAATGGTACTGACTTTGCGACGCCAGTGGGCGCCCCGGTATATTCAACGGGTGACGGCCGGGTTGTCGCGCTGCGCGACCATCCTTATGCCGGGAAATACTTGGTGATTGAACACAACAGCGTATACACCACTCGTTATCTTCATTTGAGCCGCTTTTTAGTTAAGAAAGGGCAGCAAATTAAACGAGGTCAGAAAATTGCGCTATCGGGTGCAACGGGGCGTATCACTGGTCCTCACTTGCATTTTGAGGTGTTGGTTCGTGGTCGAGCCGTGGATGCGATGAAGGCGAATTTACCGATGGCAAGTTCGATTATGCCTAAAGATAGAAAAGAGTTCTTGGCTCGAATCGCTTCTTTTGATGCCATGATCTCTGAGCCAGCAGGCCGTGCGAGTTAGAGATATTCAAACCTAACCTAGCAACGCATACAAAAACGCCCTTTAGCTAGTGATTTAGCTAAGGGGCGTTTTTATAGGTAATCACGACTTAGCGAGTAATTAAGCCACTACTACCGCTGTGCCGCTGGCTGATACCATTAGCATGCCGTTACCTGTTCCAAGTACTTCGTAATCAATATCGACACCGACCACTGCATTTGCACCAGCTTCAATGGCTTTCTGTTCCAGCTCTTTGAATGCATAGTTACGGGCTTTTTCGAGTTCCTTTTCGTAGGTGCCAGAGCGCCCACCAACAAAATCACGAATGCCAGAAAATATATCCTTGAATACGTTCACCCCTAAGATAGCTTCTCCGGCAATAACTCCTTTGTAGTCGACAATGCGTTTGCCTTCGACAGATTGTGTGGTGGTAATGATCATAATGGCCTCTTGTAAGTAACGGTTCTAGTGGACGTTGTCGTTATTCTAATCTTGTGTTGTATCGCTAAGTGTCATGTCTGAATTGGCAAATTCATGTCTTAACCATGTTCTCAGTTGTAGCACACTTTCTTGTTTTAACTTGTTTTTTGGGCAAACAAAATAGAAATCTTGATGTGGGTTAGCAACGGGGGCACCAAGCTCAACTAGCATGCCGTGGCTAATGTCATCTTTTACAAACAAGCGATGGGTGACTAATACACCTAGTGAACGAATCGCGGCTTGTACCGCTTGAATCGACACATCAAACGTTAGGTTGCTGTGAAAATTTGGCATCGGGATTTGGTAATGATCACACCACACTTGCCAGTCGTGTTTTCGCCTTGGGTTAAAGACACCAATCGTGGAGTTTTGCTCAACAAGCTTTTTGACGCTTAAATTCTCATTACTTTTGAGGAGCGCAGGGCTACACACCAACACCAGATCATCATCGCCCAGTTTTTCGCTGTAATACCGCTCCCACTCATTGGACTTGCCATGTACAAGAGCAATATCAACCCCTTCTTGTTCAATATCGAAAGGGCCTGTTAGTGTTGAAATTCGAATATCAAGTGAGGGAGCAAACGATTGAAAGTCAGGGACTCGAGGGATCCACCAGTGCATGGCGAGCGAATTTACCATGTTGAGTGTGATGCGATGGTCATTAGGCGTCCTTGCTAGCTCTTCAGTGGCTTCTATCACTTGCTCCAGTGCGGGAGCAACTTTGCGATAGTAGCGTTTACCTGCGGCATTTAGAACAACACGACGACCTACTCGCTGAAATAGAGGCTTATTGACCTGCTGTTCTAAGGACTTGATGGCTTGGCTTACCGCAGAGTGGCTGACATACAATACACGAGCGGCATCGGTCATGCTGCCTGTCTCTGCGACAGCAATGAAAGCGTAAACGGATTTAAGCGAAACGAGCTTTTTCATTGGTAAGTTTTCCTTACAGTTATGGTTAATATTACTCGCTATTTTTAATGACGTCACGCTTCTAAAATAGACAGCATAGGAGGTGATAATTATGTCTGATATTACCAAGGCGACGACTTTCATGTTGTTGTCGACATTCAGTTTGTCTTTAAGCGGTTTAGTGGCGAAGTATCTATCGGAAGCGATGCCTATTTCGTTACTGAGCTTTGTTCGTTTTTTGTTGCCTAGCCTGCTCTTATTCTTGTTTCTTATCTTTTCTAAAATTAGTAGGCCGACGGGAGGTATGTGGAAGCCATTGGTGATGCGGGCGATATTTATGGTGGCATGTCAGTGGTGTTTTCTTACGTCGTTACAAACCTTAACGTTGGTAGAAGGTGTGGTGCTATTCAGTACTGGCCCTTTGTTTATACCGTTGTTAGAAAAGTTAATGTTTGGAACCAAGGTTCATGGAACAACCGTATTCTGTTTAGCGATAACCTTTGTTGGTGTTGTGATGATGGCAGGGGATTGGTCACAGTTTAAATTTGGCTCTGAGTTCTTGAGGCCTGAATTGCTGCTTGGTTTGCTGGCTGGAGTATTCAACTCAGCGTCACAAGTGAGTTTATATCGTGCCTCTAAGACTAGTCTCACACCTGCAGAGCTCAATGCTTGGACATTTTTAGTTGCGGCAATACTGGTTATCCCGATGTTGGTGTTCACCTCAGTACAAGGCTTTTCTGGAGTTCAGGCTGACTCAGGCATTCTTAATATTTTAAAGACGGTTGACCAAATCGGCTGGATTGGAATCGGGGCATTTGGATTAGCGCTATGTACTGTTAATACACAGATCTTCCGCTCAAAGGCTTATAAGCTTGCAGAGAGTGGCTCTCAACTGGCGCCACTAATTTTCACTAACATGTTGTTTAGCGCGTTGTGGCAAGGTGTGTTCTTTGATGATGTATTTTCTACTCAGCAGTTGGTTGGTATTAACCTGATTGTTGCTGCGAGCATCACTAATACCTTGTTAGCTAAAAAGCGTAGTAAAGACGGGCAAGCAGCCAAGCCAACGAGCAACTCCAAAGAGAGATCGGTGTTGGGTTTACAGCCAATAGTTAAGCGCTAAACCTTGTCAGTAACAGTTTAAAAAAGTGAGCGAATATACTCTTTTACTTTTTCGATGTGTTTCGTTTCATCGATATCGCATCGTTGGCTTAACTCAAGGAATCGCTCTGCGTATTTGTCATAGATTTTATTTTCTAAAAACAGTAAATAGAGTTTGGGATCAATATGACCGCTCGTCGCCATGTTGGTCATGATATTGAGCGATTCACTGAGCAGCTTTCCTTTTTTATACGGACGGTCGCTGGAAGTCAGGGCTTCAAACACGTCAGCAATCGCCATGGCTCGGGACGGCAAAGGTAATTGATCTTCACTCAACCCACGAGGGTAGCCCTTACCATCAATACGTTCATGATGCCCACTGGCAATTTCGGGAATATTTTGCAGGTAAGGTGGGTAAGGGAGCTTGTTTAACATGGTGAAGGTCTGAATGATATGGTCATTGATCATGAAGCGTTCTTCTTCGTTGAGAGTGCCACGATTGACTTTCAAATTGTGCAGCTCGCCTTGGTTGTATTTGACCTCCCCAGGCTTAAGGACGAACTCTTCTTGCCACAATTCTGCTGGGTTAAAGCCATTATCCCATGGGATCTTGTGCTCTGGCTTGTCCGCAAGGAGTGGTTCCATCACTGGTAATGTCTGTTCACTGTGATCTGGTTTAGCGTCGGCAGATTGCGACGATTTCTGCCAAGAGTTGTACCTCTCTTTTTCAGCCCAAGATATTCCAAGTTGATCATCTAACGTTCGTTTCCATTGACGCTTGGCTATTTGGTCCAATCGTTGTAACTGTTCTTGTGTCATTGATTCTCCGCCAAGGTTGCACTGAGCAACAAAGGCAAACTCTTCATCGAGGTCGGAAAGGGTTTGTCCTAGGATCTGTAGCTGCTCTTCTTGAAGTCCACCATTCGCTATCGCTTTCCAGTAGTCAGTTTCGGCTTGTTGTTTGAGTAGTTCAAATCGCATACGAACTTCGTGGATTCGGTCGTAAATGGTCTCAAGTTTGGTTGCTTTGTCTACCACATACTCTGGGGTGGTGACTTTCCCACAGTCATGTAGCCACGCGGCTAACATCAACTCTTCCCACTGTTTGTTGTCCAGAGAGAACTGAGGGTAATAACGGTCGTCATCGATAGTCGCTTGGGTTAACCATTTGGTCAGCTCGGGTACTCGTTGGCAGTGACCGCCAGTGTATGGGGATTTGGTATCAATCGCAGAGGCGATCAGTTCAATAAAGGCGTTGAGCATGTCTTTCTGTTGCTGCATTTGGTCGATGTTGTCTTTGGCTATTTCCGCGAAGCTCAATAACTCTCTTAAAAAGGCGTGTTTATCTGCTTGAGCTTTGGTAATCGGTCTTTCATAGCCAATCGCCACAATACCAACCAACAGTTTTTCGCGGTTCAACAACGGAAATAGGTACAGATCTGAATTGAAGATTGAGTCTTGATAATAGTTGAGTACATTGTCTTCTCGATTTAGGTGGATGGTCTCTCCTGACTTGAGTTTGCACAGTAACCAAGGTGTGTGTTTGATGAAGTCATTGATGTCTGCTTTGAAGGGAATGATCGCTAGGTTGGCGGCGGTATCAAACACATCTTTCTCTTCTGATTGAGTGAACAGCACAATGGTTTCGGCTTTGGTTATCAGATAGCTTTGGTGAGCGATGTTCTTGGCAAGTATCGAGAACTCCTGATTCCCTGCTGTGTCCCGAAGTAAGTTGATGAGGTCATGAAGCGTGTGTTCCATTAATTCAATGGAGTGGGCGAGGTTAGCGACCTCTTTAATCATGCTCTTCGGATAATGGGTACGACGGAAATCGAACCGAGCGATGTTATCGGTAAGCTGCATCAAGGTATTGAGTGGTTGGGATAGACGATTAGCAACCAACCACACGATACCAAAGCAGATAAACAACATCCCAATCGCGACCGCGACTTGTTTGTCACGCATCGAAATGAGGTCAGAAAGCAGTTCATTGTGTGGTGTCGCTTCTGCCAAATAGAGGGTCACGTTTTGGGTGAGCTCAACCGGAGTTAAGGTCAGTGCCCATGTGTTCAGGTTGTACTCGACGTTTTTGAGATTGAGGTTAAACTTTTCCTCATCTGAGATTAGCGGCCCCAATACTGAAGATTTTAACGCCTCCATTTGCTCTCGTTTGGGGATGTTGAAAAAGCTCTGCTCCTGCTCACTACCAGAGAGTTTTCCTGCGCCATTTACATTATTAGTACCGTCATGGTTAGCTTGGAAGGTGAGGTTAGAGGTCGTTAAATCCAGTTGATGTTGACCAAGAAGGTTAAAGTGTTGGTCAAATAGAGCCAGTCTCGTCTGCGGAGAGTAGGCCAGCTCACTGATCTGAGAAGAGAGAGAACTCAGCGTGAAGTCGGCGCCTACCACGTGCTTGCCATCAGCTGAACGCCTAGACAGTGTAATGCCATTGGTTTTAAGGAAATAAAAAAGATAGGGCTCGGATAGGTGGATTGAACCATCGGGCTTTGCATTGCGATACCAAGTACGAGTCGTTGGGTTAAATTTACTCTCACTTTGCACCGTGCTGATGACCTGATGCGCACCATCGAGGTAGGTAATAAAGTTCTCACCATCCAAATTAGTGCTACTGACCATCATGGTCGCTTTGGCAGGGGCATTATTTTCGGCCCTTTGTTTATTGGTGCTCAAGGGGCGGAATATTCTAAAGTCGCCATCCTCCGAGCCATAGAAGAGCGCGACTAAATTAGCATTCTGTTTGAAGATAATATCAACCGACGCTAGCCAAGACTCCTTCTCGATAGAGGAGCTTTGTTGATTAACAAACGGACTGACAGCCATCACGTTCAAAGTGGTGATGACAGGCGCTATTGCTTGCTTGAACACCGACTCTAGCTTGTCACTGTGCTCATTACTTACCTCGCGAACGGTTCCTAATAGCAACTCTTGAGAGTGCCGATAGCTTATAGATATCAAAACTGCGCCGACAAATGTTGTCAAAATTAGGAAAAGGCTAGTGATGTGGATACTCAGCGGATAACGTCTTCGTCTCATCTAACACTCCAGCGTGTGAACTGGTTTAAGTATTGACGAACTTGGGTAGGTTGCAAAAAATTGGCTCAATTACCAGGTTAGCCTGTCGCTATGATAATGAAGCCGACCGATAGAATGTTGCGTGAAGGTAGAGGTGACAGTCTGTCCTGTAACTGCTGGGCAATTAGTTATAAGAAAGCGTTAGGTTAAGGTGCTAATTGTCACTTTGTGCTGATAAACTGGCTCTATTGATACGATAAGGCACTCGCTTCCAAGTTGAGGCTTTAGGTTTATTTTCTGAAAAGTTTAGATATCAATAGAGGGCATTGATTTATGGAATTAAAGGTAGACACTCATACCCATACATACGCCAGTGGCCATGCCTATAGTACATTGATTGAAAACGCTAAATCGGCAAAACAAAACGGCCTTGCTATGTTCTGTACCACTGACCATTCAGAGTCAATGCCGGGCGCGCCACACTACTGGTTCTTTAGCAATCAGCGTGTACTTCCTCGTTTTATCGAAGGCGTTGCGATTATTCGCGGTGTTGAATCAAACATTATGAACACTCAGGGGGAGATCGATATACACCCAAGTGTTGATAAGAACTTAGATTGGGTAATTGCGAGCTTTCATGAGCCTGTATTTCGCCCGTCAGATTCTGCAGATCATACTGAGGCTCTCTTAAATGTCATTAAAGGTGGTCGAGTCGATGCACTCGGTCATTTGGGTAATCCTAATTTTGATTTCGACTTTGAAGCCGTCATTCAATGTGCGGTAGAGCACAATGTCGCCATAGAGATCAATAACACGACACTGAAAGGCAATAGCCGCGTGGGTAGTGTCGACCGCTGCTACGAGATCGCGAGAATAGCAAAAGCAAAAGGGGCATTTATCACTTCGGGTAGCGATGCTCATTTTTGTAATGATGTTGGTGGTTTGGATCTTGTGTCTTCACTGCTTGATAAGGTTGGCATTGACTCGAATAAGGTTATTACTCATTCACCGCAGCAATTCTTATCATTTCTTGCGCTACGTGGTCGCAACGAGATCCCTGAATACTCGGCGCTTGTTTAAGAGAATGTCGGCAGGTTTGCATTTCGACACAATCAATTTTTGTGCCTGACGGATTTTTGTATACACTAGCCGGAAAATAATAAAGTCGAGGCGCTGCAATAATGACGGCGCTATCTTCAAAGTCACAGTTTCACTTGGAGAAACAATGAAAACTCGCTCAATCCTTTTATCTGGCCTAATCGCTGCAGCAGTAATGTCTGGCACCGCATTTGCTAACGTTGACCTTAAGAAAAACATGCAAGAAATGAAGCTTGCATTCAAACAAGCGGCAGAAGCTCAAAGCATTGAAGAGATGCAAAAACCTATCGTTCGTTTAGATACGCTAGTGGCAGAACTAAAAACGGGTGTGTACCCAGTAGAGAAAGAAGAAAACTTCATGGAAGGCTTCAAGAAGATCAGTCTATCGATCGATAGCATTGAACAGAAGCTAGACCAAGGTGATTTCGAGGCAGCAAAACAAGAGCTGCGCACGATTGATGGCCTTCGTGAAGAGTACCACGACAAGCGTAACCCAAGTATCTGGAGCAAGATCTTCGGTTAATGGGTTAATCAGGAGCGTTTGCATGTTAGGCGTTTAACAAAGCCCAAACCTCAAGATTCGATTTCTAAAACGCCGCCTATATTTACCTTTATTGGAAAATGTAGGCGGCGTTTTTTATTGGTGGCTTTCTGACCGGGATCTGTGCGCGTAGATGAATAATATGGGTTATGTTCTATTCGCGTAACCAGTTTTTAACTAAAAAGAGTGTGCGTTGGCTTCAACTTTTTAACCTGATGTTAATCTTTACGTTTACCTATATAACAAGTGCCTCATAATAAGGGAAATTTATAAAGATTTGGAATAATGCGCCGAACCTCGTTCAACCTCTCTATGTTACTTGCCACAGCGTTGAGCTGGGCTTTAGTGACATTAATGCCTGTTATCAATGCTCATGGTAATAGTGCGGGAGTGTGGGCGTCGTTGTGTACGGTCAATGGCTTTGAACTGGTTCAAATCGAAGAGGGTGAACCAAATACTCATAAAGGTAAGCCGTGTCCGTTTAGCCACTTTTCCACATTTCACCAAGATGAACTTCCAACTACACTGCTCACAACTCGACTGAGTTTTATTGTCTCAGACAGCTACGCTTTTTTGGCTCTAAGCGAACGCTATTCGAGGCAAGCTCCCCGCGGCCCTCCCTTTGTTACTGCTTAAACCTAACTCATTAAAATAATTAAAAAATATAGTATTAAGTAAAGTTAAACATGCCTTAGCGACTTTCTGATTTTCAGAAGGTTCGTTTGCGCATGTCAAAGGAAGTAATAATGTTGAGAAATGAATCTCAAACTACTGTGAAGGCAAAAGCGACTTCGCAGTCTACAAGCAGTGCAACAAGCGGTTCGAAAACCAATATTAAAACCAAAGAGCGCAATAAAACCCTCTACTTTCTCACCTGGCGCTGGCACTTTTACGCTGGTCTATTCGTTATCCCATTCATGCTGATGCTAAGTATTACTGGCTTAGTGATGTTGTTTGACGATGAGATCGAACTGGCTTTTCATCAAGAGGCGATTGAAATTGCAGCATCCGGTGAACCAATCAAGGTTTCGCAGCAGTTAGCGGCAGTCCAAAAGCAATATCCACAAGGCTCAGTGACACAGTTTGTCCCAAGCAAAGCGCCTGATTTGGCGAACCGATTTTCAGTTTCTCTGGAAGATGGCACATCTGTTTTTGCAACTGTGAATCAATATACGGGTGAAGTTGTCGGTGAAGTACCACGCAGTGACAGCCTGTACCAGTTAGCAAACGACATCCACGGCACGTTATTGATTGGCGATTGGGGTGACTATCTGATTGAAGTTGCGATCAGCTTGTCGATTCTGTTGCTTATCAGTGGCATTTACCTATGGTTGCCAAGAGACAATGCGAGCCGTGCAGGCTTTCTTAAGCTGAGAGTGTCATCTGGCCCACGAGTACTGATGCGTGATCTGCATGCGAACATAGGTGGCACGCTATCTCTTTTTCTGCTGCTCTTTATCCTGTCTGGTTTGGCGTGGACAGGTTTCTGGGGCGGTAAGCTCGTCCAAGCATGGAGCACTTTCCCTGCTCAAATGTGGGATGATATTCCGCTGTCTGATAAGACACACGCATCGCTTAACCATGGCTCAGAAGAAGAACTGCCATGGAATCTGGAACAGACACCACTGCCGTTGTCTCAAGATAAGCCAGCAGAACACGTTCATCATGTGGAAGAGGCGTCCGAACCTCATGATCATTCTAAGATGGGTGATGACCACTCTATGCATGTCATGTCTGTGAGTAGCTTTGCCATTGATGATGTCATTGAGAAAGCACGAGCTCTTGGCTTCACGCAGTACAAGGTGAATTTCCCACGTTCTGAGACGGGTGTTTACACAGTGACAGCAAACACGATGGGCGGAGATATCATCGATCCCACTCAAGATCGTACCACGCACCTCGACCAGTATTCAGGTCGTATCCTTGGTGAAGTGACCTGGCAAGATTATAACTTTATCGCCAAGACATTAGCGGTCGGTATCTCTCTGCACCAAGGTGATATAAGTATTATCAACAAGCTTTTAAATGCCTTGTTCTGCTTGGCGTTCATCGTTGTGTCAGTGACTGGCGGTGTGATGTGGTGGATGCGCAGACCGTCAGGCCAACGTAAGCTTGGCGCGCCACCTAAGTTTGGTGATGCTGGCTTATGGAAAGCTGGTTTGGTGAGTGTTGTGCTGATTTCAGTACTATTCCCTCTCGCAGGAGCAACGATTGTGACGGCCATGATATTGGATTGGCTACTGTTCTCACGTGTTGAGAAGTTCAAAACGGCGTTGAGCTAATTGAACCAAAAACGGACTTTTTCGGCTTGAGAAGGTCCGTTTTTTATTCTGGCGGGAAGCTGATTTTTCAAGAAAGTTTAGATTTGATACAGCCTATTTTTGATAAAGCTCTATTTTTGATAAAGCTCTATATTTGATAAAGCTCTAGCGGCAGGCCGTCTGGGTCTGCGAAAAACGTGAATGACTTCCCTGTAAACTCATCAACTCGAATCGGTTCAACGTCGATTCCTTGTCCTTCTAAATAGCTTTTTACTTGTTGAACGTCCTCAACACAAAAGGCTAAGTGTCTCAATCCTTGAGCTTCTGGAAAGCTCGGTCTTTCAGGTGCATCAGGGAAACTAAACAACTCTATTTGAGCACCATTAGGGAGTGCTAGGTCAAGTTTGTAAGACTGGCGCGCTGCTCGGTAATTCTCTGCAATAATTTTTAGCTTTAAAATCTCAGTGTAAAAGCGTTTTGAGGCTTTGTAGTCTGAGCAAATAATGGCGGCGTGGTGGATTCCTTTTAGCATCAGTTTATTTCTCCTGCCAACTTTTCACCCAAGTGTTCCATCGCGTAGTCAATGAACACGCGTAGGCGAGCGGGCATATACTTGGTTTGTGCAAACTGCATAGCGATGGCGCCGTGGTAGTTACTCTTGATGGTCCAGTCATTTAGTACTTGAACAACGCTACCTTCTGTTAACGCATCTTGAATCACAAAGTCATGGAAGATGCCAATCCCCAAACCTTCTTTCACACCTTTTAGTCGCATTTGAGAGTGGTTCACTGCGTATCGACCACTGACGGAAACGGTGTGAAACTCATCATCTTTAAGGAAGTCCCAAATGTGGTCTTTGTCTGTCTCTGCAAGATACAAACAATCGTGTTCAGAAAGGTCTGTTGGGTGGCTAGGAACTCCTTTGGCTTTCAGATAGTCGGGGCTCGCACATAGCACGAGGTTTGTCTTTCCAAGCTCTTTCAAAACCAAGCTTTCGTCGGGCTTATCGGTTAGGCGGAAAGCGATGTCGATGCCCTGACGTAAAATATCGATGTCGCCATCGGCCGCTCTCAACTTGAGTTGGATTTCTGGATACTGATTTAAAAATGGAACAACAAAAGGCTGTAGCACTGAGTTTAAGAAAGCTTCAGGCGCCGCTACTGTTATGGAGCCTGCTGGTTCTGTGTGATCAGAGGTCGACAATTCAACCGCTTGCTGTGCAGCGTTAATCATGACAACGCTCTGGTCGTAAACCAATTGGCCTGCCTGAGTAATAATAAGCGTACGAGTGGTTCGTTCGAATAGCTTGACTGACAGTGCTTTCTCTAAACGTGTAATCAGCTTACTGAGCGCTGAAGGTGTCACCCCTAGCTGTTTTGCTGCCGCAGTAAAACTCCCTTCATTTACCACTAAGATGAACGAGGCGAGATCAGGAAGTAAGGCGATGAGTTTGGGATTAATCATAAGTATCCAGTTAGACTAATTTCAACAGTGAGCATAACCTTGATTGTGATTGATCTCTTCTGACTTGTGAATCAATTTCATCAATTGATACGCGCAATAGTAGCCGTGATGGAAGCCGTTCTTTTGTTGTTCCTATTTCAAATTACTCAGTTATTCAAATCTCAAGTCAATATGGCAATTCCGTTGCTTCCAATTGGTTGTTAGATGCTTTTGTTATATCAATGTAAATACTTGTGATTGTTTGTTAAATTTCATTTAAACGGTGTTAATATCCTCCAAACTTGTGCTGAATCGAATCAGCTATATTTCATCGTTCGAAGAGAACTTTTAACTTCGAGTTCGGAAGAGCAAAACATAGTTAGAGGTAAGTATTTTGCAACGTACTGATATTACCCCAACGCAATCTCCTGCGTTAGCCGCGTTAATTAATAACGATTATGAGCTTAATTTCCAAGAGTTTATGGACCAAATACAGCTGGCGAATAAACCTATGTCTCTGGCTTCCATTCGGTTCATATTGGATAACATCGAGCTGAGTAAAGAAGAGATCAAGTCGTTGGCGAGTTTTGATAAAGAAACATACTGCCGACAAAGACTTTTCAAGAATGACCACTGCGAAGTTTTAATTTTGAGTTGGCTAAATGGGCAAAGAAGTAAAATACACGATCATTTGAATACGTCTTGTGGCGTAAAAATTTTACACGGGCAAGCAACGGAAACCTTGTTTGAAACGGCGGCTAATGGCCATATTTTTGCTTCTCAGTCGACTCATTTCCAAGAGGGCAGTGTGACCGTCAGTAAAGATAATGATATCCATCAGATATCGAATCTACAGGCTGGAGATGAACCGCTCATTACGTTACATGTGTATTCGCCCCCTTTAAGCCAATTCCACCTCTATCAGCTAGAGAGCGGTAAGCCGGAGCTGCTCGACATACAACAAGAGTGCTGGGCCTACGAGATTTAAAGTGCGTTAAACGGAGACAACTTTCTACTTAAATGGTCATGATAAGGCTAAAAGGAGGCGTAGAAAGTTTGTCGTTTAATTTTGCTTTAACGCTATGCATTATAAAATTTTATACTATTTATGAACTTCGCATATCCACGGTAGTCATAGGGCTCACAAATATAAAATAATGAGCTGGATAAATTATGACTAAACGTGGGTTAGTGTCTGTGGCATGTGCCACGCTGATAGGTGGAGGTGCGTATTTCTATTTTCAAACTTCAACGCCTCCAGAAGCTTTTCCAACCCTAACGGTCTCCACGGGGACGATCGAAAAGCAGGCGGTTGCGGTGGGGTATATCGTTCCCGCTCACTCTGTGTCTATCAAATCTCAAATCGACGGGATCGTTGGTGAAATCTATGCTGGTGTTGGTGAGTACGTAACGCAAGGTCAGCCGCTTATTAAGGTTCGCCCTAACCCTACCCCGAAAGCGTTGACCGATGCCTCGACAGAGTTGATGCGAAGTGAGGCGAACATTGAGTCAGCAAAACAACAACTCGCTAATCTGCAGAGTTTGGTTGAACAAGAAATCATTCCTAAGAACTACGACGAATATGTGACTGCACGTTCCAATGTGAAATCAGCACAGGCTGACGTTATGCAAAAACGTCAGAACCTCGAATTGATTCAAAGCGGGGAGTCGACAATTGGTAACTCTCGCCTCACCTCTACCATTTATGCTCCGATAGACGGTACGGTGTTGAATCGAAAAGTCGAGGTAGGAGAACCGATTATTTCTACTGAATCGAGTCAAGCGGCAACAGAAATGATGTCATTGGCCGATATGAACAGCCTGATTTTTAAGGGCAGTGTTAGTGAGCATGATGCCGCACAACTTACCCCGGGGATGCCAGTAACGCTGACCGTTGCACCTTATCCAAGTATCGAAATAGAAGGGGTACTGACTAAGATTGCGATTCAGTCTGAAAGTCTTAACTCGACAGCTGATAGTAGTTCGGGCAAAAGTTTTGATAACGGTTTTGAAGTCGAAGTTGGCGAGCTCAAAATACCTCAAGACGTCCGGTTACGTTCAGGGTTCTCATCATCTGCTCAGATAATTCTAGTTAAATCAGAAAATGTACTCACTCTACCAGAGCGCGCACTGCAATTTGAAGGCGACAGCCCTAACGTATTAATCCCAGATAGCTCAGAACAAGGCTTCCACAAGCAAGCGGTAAAACTGGGCCTATCAGATGGTATCAATGTTGAAGTCATCGAAGGTGTGGAGTTAGACGAAACCGTCATCGACAACAGTATGATGGGGGCAGCACATGGTTAAGCCAGCGCTGTTTAGTTGTTCACAGCGATTAGACAAACCTCTGTCACCTCGTAAATCGACCCTGTTGAGTATAGGCAGCTTGCTATTAGCAACTGTACTTAGTTGTCCTTCATATGCCCTTTCTATTGAACAAGCATGGCAGCGAGCCAAACAGACGGATCCTGATTACGAGAAAGCCCGAATTGGTGTTCAACTCGGCGAGAGTTCGGTGGATTTAAGTCGCAGCTCTTTATTACCCGCTTTAAGCGCGAGCGCTTCAGCAGACTGGAGCGAGGACCGCAGTAGTTCAAATCGGTATGGTGCAGAGCTGTCTCAGGTTATTTGGGACAGTAGTCTTTGGTCTGAATTAGATAAAGCACAATCAGATTATCTGAAATCCCAGCTGGAATTGGCTCAAGCACATAATGATTTGGCGGCTAAGTTACTTCTGGTTTATCTCGATATAGGCAGCGCCCAAGGTAACTTACAGCTAACTAACAGTAAGTTAGAGGAAGGCAGCAAGCTGCTAAAAATCTTCGAAAAACGCTATCTAGCAGGCAAAGTGAAATCGATTGATGTGGAAGAGATGCGTGCTAATCAGTTGTCTGACAAAGCCAATATTCTGCGAGCAAAGGCAGAGTTAGAAAGTAAAAAGTCAGAGCTGGAAGCGCTGATAAACCAAGCTCCTGATTCGGTGGATCAAATTCGTACTGAGAATTTGGTTGAGCCTCCTATGCTGGTGGCTTCTCAGCAGCAGTGGCTTGAGTTAGCGAGAAATAATAGCCCTGAATTACTGGTTGCCATAAAAGGCGTTGAAGCGCGCAAGCTAGACAAAAAATCCGCCCAAGGAGGTTATTACCCAACAGTTAAAGGGCAAGTGGGCTATAACGACAGTGATCGGTTGGACAACGGTGAATTTAACGCGGGTTTAACTCTTAGTGTTCCTATTGATTTAAATGGTTCAACACGCGCCAAAGTGGACCAAACTTCGCTTAACTTGTTGACGGCTAAGCAGGATTTACGAAAGGTTGAAATAGACATCAAGAAGCGAATTGATCAGAACTTTACTCAAGTGAAGCTCAACTGGGAACGAGTGTTAATGGCGCATGATGTTGTAGCGTCTCGCGCAGAGGTGTTGAGTAGCAAAGAAAAGTTATACGACGCGGGTTTCCTAGAAGCCTCAGATGTTATCAATGCACATAACAGCTTATTTGATTCAAGGTTCCTTCTACAGACCAACTTATATGATTATTGGCGTCAGAGAATAGGCCTGCTACAGACAACTGGTAAATTAGATGATGAAGCGATGGCGCTGATATCTCAGGCGTTACACCATGGTTAATCTTTTTCTTCAGACTTGGCAAACGTTGTTGGCGCATCGGATGAAAAGTGCCTTGGCGATTATTGCAATTTCATGGGGCGTACTGTCTGTTGTTGTTTTAATGGCGCTAGGGGAAGGCTTCTATCGTTATCAAACGAAGTCTTTCTCATTTTTGGTCAATGACACTCAGGTTGTGTTTCCCTCTAGTACGAGTAAACCTTGGCAGGGCTTGCCCTCAAGGCGCGAAATAAACCTTGAACAAGATAAAATTGAGCTGATCCAGCAGGCTGGTTTTGTTAAAGAGGCGTCTGCTGTTTACCTTAAATGGGATACCAGCGTGACGAATACTCAAGGGCATAATATTGGCAGTATGGTGAGTGGTGTTGCTCCCTCTTATTTTCCTATCTCACAAAATAAGTTGCAGCCTGGTTCACGAAATATTTCGGTGACGGATATGGCAAACCACACACGGGTGGCTGTATTGGGTGATCGAATTGCTCAAATGGGCGGAGTCGACATTGGCGACCATATTAAGATCAACGGCATTCCATTCTACGTAATTGGTGTGATGGTCGATAATGAAGGAGGGATCTCTTTCGGTGAGAGTCGACGAGTTTTTGTGCCTCAAACTACTTATCTTGATCTCTGGAACGATAAGCCATGGCAACTGCTATTAAAGCCTGTAGAAGCCATGGATTCCGCATCGTTTAGACGTAATATTGCTAATTTTTTTGCTAAACAGATGCACTTTGACCCTACGGATAAAGATGCGGTCTATCTGCCCGACTTTAGCGAGGGTGGGGACGTGATTACCGGTATCTTTCGTGGTATTCAAATATTCCTGACGACCAGTGGCGCTATGACTATGGCGGTTGGCGCTTTGGGTGTGGCTAATATCATGTTTCTCTCTGTTACGGAAAGAACTCGAGAAATTGGCGTTCGGCTGGCGATTGGTGCAACACAGGGTTCCATCATGTCTCAGTTTATTATTGAGGGGCTTATCTTAGTTACCTTAGGATCCATCGTGGGATTAATGGCGTCCTTTGGTACGGTTTATTTGCTTGGCTCGATGGCGTTACCAGAATGGATTGGATCACCTGTTATCACGTTAAGCTCGATTGGAATGGCGTTAACGGTGACACTGATTCTGGCGTTCTTAGCCTCTTACTTTCCTGCAAAACGGGCGTCTCGTCTCACTCCTGTTGATGCACTTAGTGCGAGGGCTTAATCATGCTATTACCGATGAGACAAATCTTTCAGGAAATGTCTGCAGAAAAGCTACGACTTGGACTCACAGTTCTGGCTGTTGCGTGGGCAACCTTGTGTATTTCAGCGATGCTATCGGTGGGAGAAGGCATTAGACAAGGCGTGCTTAAAACGGCACAAAATGGCAATGGTAATTTGATTTATCTATCAGTGGGGATGGCTACGGTTGATTATGGATCTTTTCATCAGGGCAAGCCGCTGACTCTAACAGCAGAAGATACGAAAGTTGTAGAGGCTCTGCCTAACATCAAAGCTGCGGTGCCGACAGCTGTGTGGGATGAATCACTTACTGTTGGGGAGCGAGGGTCTTGGAAAAAAGCGTTAGCGGTAACGACTGAATTTCAGTCGGTGACGAATCTCAAGACACGTCCAGGAGGGCGTTGGTTTAATCCTCTAGACCAAAAGCAACAACGCAAAGTCATCGTGTTGGGTTACCTTTTAGCGGCCGATTTGTTTAACCCTAATGAAAGCTTTAGCTGGTTTGCTACTGTCAAATTAGAGGTTAATCCCGTCGGGAAAACAGTAAAAATTGGCAGCCAAGAGTTTACGGTGATTGGTGTACTAGAGAAAAACAGTGCCAAGGTTGAACAGGGAGATAGCATCAATTATTCGAGCTTTGTTCCTTTCTCTACATGGCAGCGTTTTAATATCAACGGAGATATCAGTGGTATCAACGTTCAACCTCATGATGGTGTCGACAGAGTCAAACTTGCAGATACGATTCGTCAGGTTATTGCGCGCAAACATGGTGCTAGTGTCAGTGATGAGCAGGTCGTTCAGGTTGAGGATATGTTCCTCAAACAAAAAACGATGCAACAATTCTTAGTTGGTCTGCAGGGGTTCCTTGGTGTGATTGGTTTTATCACTTTGGCAGTGGCGGGCATAGGTATTGCTAACGTGATGTATGCAACGGTGAAACGATCCACACGAGATATTGGCGTGAGAATGGCGGTCGGTGCTACTCCAGGGATGATTCGCATGCATTATCTGGTTCAGTCATTGATGACTATGATGATGGGCGGTTTATTGGGCTTAGTAATCACTTATACACTGATTGCTGTAATTCGCTCGTTAGAGCTTGAAGGCAACATGTTTTATGAGCGTCTTGGTAAACCTGTGCCTGAGCTTTCATGGTTGGTTGTCACCATTGTTGTTTTGACGTTGGTGGTTATTGGTGTCGCTGCGGCTTGGCTTCCGGCTAATCGTGCGGCGAAAGTGACTCCGATGGAGGCACTACAAAGTGAATGATGAGATCAAAGACAGCGGAGAAACCATGTCTAACAAATTCTTAGTGGAACTCTCAAATATCGGTAAACACTACTCAAACGGTGATACTGAAATACGTGCATTAGACGGTGTCGATCTCTCGATTGAGAAGGGAGAGTTTTTGTCTATTTTAGGCCCGTCAGGATCCGGTAAATCAACGCTGATGAATATGCTGGGTTGCCTTGATAAGCCGACGGAAGGGGAGTATCAGCTAGATGGAAAAAATGTTGCTGCGTTGAGTGCTAATGATCTTGCTGGTATTCGGAATCAAAAAATTGGTTTTGTATTCCAGAGTTTTAATTTGCTTGAGTATGCATCTGCATTGGACAATGTTGCTCTGCCTCTCGTGTACTCAGGGATCAAAGCCAAAGAGCGTCGTAAGCGTGCGGCGGCATTACTTGAACAAGTAGGGTTGGGCGATCGACTTGACCATAAACCGAATCAGCTGTCTGGTGGTCAGAAACAGCGTGTCGCTATTGCTAGAGCTTTGGTTAATGATCCTCAGATTATATTAGCTGATGAGCCAACAGGGGCTCTGGATTCCAAGTCTGGCGCTGAGATAGAGGCTTTGTTTAATCAGCTTCATGCTGAGGGCCGAACATTGATTATCGTGACGCACGATAATTCGCTTGCTGAACGAACCAAGCGAATCGTGACGATCAAAGACGGAAAGGTATTGTCTGACCGCAAAGGGCAACATTACTCAGCCTAGTGCGTTGATCTTTGACTAGAGGCTGCTCTATGACCTTAACTCTAGACCGCTCTTCGTTAATGGTATTTTGGCTGTGTGCATCTGCTAATGTGAAATAGGTATGGAGGTGCCATAATTAACACAGCTTTATTGAATACTCTGTATCTATTCTACTTACTCTATATACTGGCTGAATAATAATATTTAAATCAGTCGGTTATAGAGGCGTTATCTATGGATAGATCAGAAAGCTTGTTTCAAAAGCAGCGTATAAAACGGTTTAACTTTTCAGTATGGACAGTTCTGACTGGAACGTTACTCGCCCGAACAAGCTACTTTATGGCATGGCCTTTTCTGATCGTCTTTCTCTATGAAGATTACGGCGCTTCAGCGATTGAAGTCGGTACCATGCTAGCGGTATCCGCCGTTGTTGGTGCTGGAACTGGGCTCTACTCGGGTTACCTTTCGGATAAGCTAGGGCGTAAATGGGTCATGGTGCTAGGCAGTTGGATTGCCTCGATATCCTACACTGGCATCGCATTAGCGAGTGAAGTGTGGCAGTTCTATGTGTTGATCATGATGACAGGTCTAATGCGCCCAATGATCGAAGCGCCAGCTAAGGCAGTCATAGGCGATAATCTCAAAGACTCCAAAGATCGTGAGTTAGCGCTGAACATTCGTTACTTCTTACTTAATCTGGGTGGCGCACTTGGTCCATTGATTGGTATCACTTTGGCTCTTTCTCAGCCACAAAACTTGTTCTTTGTTGCTGGTGGTACTTATGTCGTTTACGGTTTCTGGCTGCTGTTAGGAATTGAACGAAAAGGTACTTTTACCAAGCCAGATCCCTCTCAACTGCCTAATTTCGCCGCGACGCTTAATGTGATTC
The DNA here is from genome assembly GCF_024347355.1 of Vibrio chagasii. NCBI lineage: Bacteria > Pseudomonadati > Pseudomonadota > Gammaproteobacteria > Vibrionales > Vibrionaceae > Vibrio > Vibrio chagasii. Next base: position 508,309 of record NZ_AP025466.1, on the reverse strand, counting down.
GTAAAGACAACATTTTTGTAAAACTGATGGTCGCTAACTTCATCATGATGTTTGTCTACGCGCAGGTTGAGTCGTCAATTCCTCAAGTCATCGTGCGCTCTTCAATCGCTGATGCCGCTCAACTCATTGCTGGGTTAGTTTTGGTGAATACGCTGACGATTATCGTTTTCCAGTTCCCAATGCTTAAATGGCTTGAGCATGTGCCGCTGTTTGTTAGAACTCGAATCGGCATGATTTTGATGGCGATTGCGCAAATTGGCTTTCTTTTTACACCAAATGATTGGCCACTAGGTTGGGGAATTGCTTGTTTTATATTAAGTTTAGGAGAAGTGATTGCTTTCCCAACCCTTAATGTACAAATCGATAGAGTGGCACCGCCACATCTCAGAGGCTCTTACTTCGGTGCGGCGGCACTTTACTCTCTTGGCTTTGCTATTGCGCCATTGCTTGGTGGTGTGGTGATAGAGATGTTGAGCGCCTACTGGCTATTTGTGCTCTGTTTCATCCTATGCTTGGCGATGATTTGGTTGTACTGGTTGGCAGAGCATACTGAAGACAGTGTCGAAGGAGAGTCGATGACCCAGACTTAGCGAGATGAGCCTTGGGTGTTAAGCGACTGATAATAACTAAGGCAATGTGAGTTATGGATAAATCGAATTTTGCACAAAAGTTAAAGTATCTGCGTGAAGAGAAAGCTTTATCTCAGGAAGAGTTTGCTGAGCTACTTTCCCATTCTCACCGAGCATTTTCTGGTGTCAATCAGGTGATGGTGAGCCAGTGGGAAAGGGCGAAGACACTGCCCAGTTTTGTTCGTCGTTTGGGGATTGCGAGCTTCTTCCGGGTGGATTATGACTTTTCTGTTGAAGAAATGGTGCAAGTGAAAGCAGCAACCAAGAACGCTGAGTGCCCGTTCAGTGTTGATATTGGTTACGATTACGAGGTGACCAGTGTTGAATCACATAGCCTTAGCTCACTGCCTGCAAAAAGGCTCAAATCGATTCAAGGAATGCATCAAAAGACTTACGGCAAAGATTTTATCGAAGTCGCGAGTCATTTGGGTGTGAAGAGAGAAGATATGCAGGTGCTGTGTTTTCTTTATGAGGGCATCATCATTGGGCATGTGGTTTACGACGGTGTCAGCAAGATGCTGTGCAGTGTAGGGGCCGTGAGTATTGTTATTCGTCGCAAGATCTTTGATTACATGGCCGACAACTTAGCGGGCACTGAATTCTGTTTTCCTACTCTTGATCCAGCTATGTGTCAGTTTCTTTATGATCTCTATTTAGAGCCATACATGAGTATGCTTGGTATGCCATTTTTCAAAGCTGATATTAAAAAGTGGTGAAAAATCCCTTTTCTCAGAATATCCAAAACAAGCACGATATCTATTTCAAGTACATCCGTTACCATGACCTAAAACAGAAGAAAAAAAGCGTTGAGTTTGTTTTAAGCTAGCCCACTCCTTAGTAGAACAGAGTCATTACATGACCAGTCTAAGATCCGTCAACGGAAGTGGCTTCGAGTATAGGAAACCCTGACAGCGATCGAAGCCAAGCTGGTGGACACGTTGATGTCTATCTACATCTTCAACACCTTCCGCTACGGTTTTAATTCCAGATGCTTTACAGTAAGCCAAAGTTTGCTGGATTAGTTCAGAGCGAGAACTGTCTTCGCTATTTACAATCGACTTATCAAATTTCACTTCATCGACATCAAGGTTCATCACCTTATTCATGTCTGAGTAACCCACACCGAAATCATCGATAGAGATTTTAATACCAAGCGCTTTATAGCGTTTAATCTGTTCGCAGAGCTCTTCATCCCATTGATCGGCTTCACTGAGTTCGAACGTTAACTGTTTTGCTTTGAACGAGGTATTCCAAAGTAGTTCACGTACTTTTTCTACGTTGTCTGGGTTCGCTAGAACTTTCTTGCTGACATTTACGGCCAAGTTCAAGTGTGCTGATAGTGACTTCACTTCAGTTAAATATTGCTCAAGAACACAAAAGAAGATCTCTTCTTCGTAACCTAGCGCGAACGCACGATCAATGAACACACCGGGTGAAAAGACACCTTCTTCTGGAATATTCAGGCGAAACAGTGCTTCTACGCCTGTTACTTTCTCTGCACTCGCTTCTACTTTTGGTTGATAAAAGCAGGTGTGCCAGTCGTTTTCGAAGGCTTCTTGAATGATGTGGTCGGATAGTGTCATGGGCTTGTTTCTCATCTTATCTTGGGCATCTGTGTAACGGCCGCACATTCTGAGAGAAACAGTAATTCACTACTATATCGTTTTGAGATTAAAAATTGAGATTTGATATGAAAGCGAAATTAGGTCGAATTTTCGGTGAACATGGCGTTAAAAAGAACAAGAGAAGGACGTTAATGTGCCCTGTGTCACTGGGATGAACCATTATTTATGCCTCAGATTCATTAATGTTTTTCCAACTGGAGGGATAATCGAAAAGGGGATGTTCAACTAGAATATAGAGATTAGTTTTACAGTGTAAATGATCGTTTTAGGATCGTTTATATCCCTACATAATGCGGCGCGCGATGCTGCTGAATAATAACTAGGAAGGAATGAGACAATGTCTTCTGCATTTTACCAACAGATTCAAAATCAAATCGAAGAAGTTAAAGAAGAAGGTCTTTACAAGTCTGAGCGCATTATCACTTCTGCTCAAAAAGCAGCGGTTTCTATCTCGACTGGTGAAGAAGTACTAAACTTCTGTGCAAACAACTACTTAGGTCTTGCGAACCACCCTGAGCTTATCGAAGCTGCAAAAGGTGGTATGGATCAGCACGGTTTTGGTATGGCTTCAGTTCGTTTCATCTGTGGTACTCAAGATTCTCATAAAGAGCTAGAGCAAAAGCTGTCTACGTTCCTAGGTAAAGAAGACACAATCCTATACACATCTTGTTTTGATGCTAATGCTGGCCTATTCGAAACGATTCTAGGCAAAGAAGATGCAATCATCTCTGATGCACTAAACCACGCATCTATCATCGATGGTGTTCGTCTATGTAAAGCGATGCGCTTCCGCTATGCGAACAACAACATGGAAGAGCTAGAGCAGCAACTTATCGCAGCTAAAGAAGCTGGCGCTCGCCACACGCTAATCGTAACTGACGGCGTATTCTCAATGGACGGCGTAGTAGCTAACCTTCCTGCTATCTGTGACCTTGCAGACAAGTACGATGCACTAGTAATGGTTGATGATTCTCACGCTGTGGGCTTCATGGGTGAAAACGGCGCTGGTACTCACGAGTTCCACAACGTTGTTGATCGCATCGATATCATCACAGGTACGTTAGGTAAAGCAATGGGTGGCGCTTCAGGCGGTTACACGTCTGGTAAGAAAGAAGTGATCGACTGGCTACGTCAGCGTTCTCGTCCATACCTATTCTCTAACTCTGTTGCACCAGCAATCGTATCAGCGTCTATCCGCGTTCTAGATCTTCTAGCAGAATCTGGTGACCTACGTACAACACTATGGGAAAACTCTGCGCACTTCCGTACTCGCATGGAAGAAGCTGGTTTCACTATGGGTGGTGCTGACCACGCAATCATCCCAATCATGCTTGGTGATGCAAAAGTAGCGGCTGAATTCGCAGAGCGCGCTCTAGAGAGAGGCATCTACGTTGTAGGCTTCTCTTTCCCAGTAGTACCAAAAGGTCAAGCTCGTATCCGTACGCAAATGTCTGCAGCACACTCTCGTGAGCAACTAGACCGCGCAATCGATGCGTTCATCCAAGTTGGTAAAGACATGGGTATCATCTAATTTTATTGCAGGTCGTTAGCGTAACGCTAACGCTGTGATGATTAGATAAAAACAATAAGATTTTTGATTCTCGCCTTACAGTTAGGCGAGATGAACTAGGTAACATTATGAAAATTAAAGCACTTTCTAAACTTAAGCCTGAAGAAGGCATTTGGATGACCGAGGTTGAAAAACCTGAAATGGGTCATAATGATCTTCTTATCCGTATTAAGAAAACCGCAATTTGTGGTACAGACGTACATATCTACAACTGGGATGAGTGGTCACAAAACACAATTCCAGTACCTATGGTTGTAGGTCACGAATACGTAGGTGAAGTTGTTGGCATCGGCCAAGAAGTTCGTGGTTTTGAAATCGGCGATCGTGTTTCTGGCGAAGGTCACATCACATGTGGTCACTGTCGTAACTGTCGTGGCGGCCGTACTCACCTTTGTCGTAACACTACTGGTGTTGGCGTTAACCGCACTGGTGCGTTCTCTGAATACCTTGTGATCCCTGCGTTCAACGCGTTTAAGATCCCTGCGGAGATTTCAGATGACCTAGCATCAATCTTTGACCCGTTCGGTAACGCTGTACACACAGCACTTTCTTTCGACCTAGTAGGTGAAGACGTGCTAATCACTGGTGCTGGCCCAATCGGTATCATGGCTGCTGCGGTTGCTAAGCACGTAGGTGCTCGTCACGTTGTAATTACTGATGTAAACGAATACCGCTTAGACCTTGCTAAGAAGATGGGCGTAACGCGCGCTGTAAACGTGATGGAAGAGAAGCTTGAAGATGTAATGGCTGATCTAGGCATGACAGAAGGCTTCGATGTAGGCCTAGAAATGTCTGGTGTACCATCAGCATTCAACAGCATGCTAACTAACATGAACCACGGCGGTAAGATCTCTCTACTAGGTATTCCACCATCAGACATGGCAGTAGACTGGAACCAAGTAATCTTTAAAGGCTTGGTTATCAAAGGCATCTACGGTCGTGAGATGTTCGAAACTTGGTACAAGATGGCTTCACTAATCCAGTCTGGCCTAGATCTGTCTCCAATCATTACTCACCACTACAAAGTAGACGACTTCCAAGCAGGCTTCGACATGATGCGCTCTGGTATGTCTGGTAAAGTAATCCTAGATTGGGAATAAGCAAATAGGGGAGACCCTTAGCTAGTTCCACAATGAAAATGCCCCAAAGAAATTTGGGGCATTTTTGTTTTTTGAGGGCGAACAAATTCCCATGTCGCCTAATGGCTATTTTGAATATCGGCAATCTTTAAAATACGCGTAAATACACAGCGTTTATATTTAGAGAGGGCTTAATGGCTTGTAAATCACTTGCTGTAATAATGAGTGGATTATTATTAACGTCTACTGTTGCGATTGCTAATGAAGAAAGTAATCAAACAGCAGACCAGGCAGCAAAGGAACTTGCAAACCCGAACACGGCTTACGCGAGCCTTAACTTAAAACTTCAATACTCTGGCGGATATGACGGAGGAGGGGACAGTTTTGCTACAGTTCTGCAGCCGACGCTACCTTTCCCTATGGAGAACGGCGACAAAATCATTTTCCGCCCGGCTATCTCTTATGTTCAGAATGATTTCAATGTGAATACGCCGACAAGTTCCCAACATATGGATCAGTCGGGAGTTAGTGATATTTCCTTTGACCTAGCTTATGCGCCCAAAATGGAAGGCGGGACCATTGCCGCTTTTGGTGTGTTTGCTTCGTTACCAACCGGAAGTAGTGAACTCACGGCGGATCAATTTGCTGTTGGCCCTGAGTTTATGTACGGCAAAGTAAGCGCCGATCGCGTGGTAGGTGTGTTCCCAAGCCACCTTTATGGTGTATCTGGCAATGGTGCGGATAACTCAGATACTCGTATTAACAAGACGTCTACGCAGTTATTTTGGGTAGAGTTATTAGAGGGTGGATGGACGGTGGGCTCAGCGCCGACACTTTCTTATGACTGGAATAAAGATCAGGCTGAAATTCCGTTGAATATTAGCGTAAGTAAAACAACAGTGTTCAACGGTCGTCCTTGGAAGTTTGGTATTGAAGCCAATTACTATATCGAGAAAGACGAAAAGACACGCCCGGATTTCATGCTGAGCTTTAACGTCAGCCCAGTCGTTGAGAACAAACTGGCATCTTTGTTCGATTAATCTTGTTTTAGCTGGGTTCGAAGAGAGGCTGGACGGTCGTCGTTTGGCCTTTTTATTAAAACCAATAAGTTAGCTACAAAGCAAATAAAGACACAGCTGAGAGCGTAGCAACCCGCTTGCTAAACATAGGCTTGTTCCAACCAAGGCGAGCGACATCTTGCTCTGTCAGTTCTAGGTTGATTTGTTCACAATATCTATCGAGTTCGCTCATCGTCATCACCTCGTTAATCACTTTGATAAGCAATATAACTGGATAGATGTGTTCGTATAAATCAATGATTTTATAATAGGTGTTTAGCTAGACTGAACGATAGATTGTTTTAGTATCAATAGGATGAAATTAGGTCTAAATCTTCCTACAGAAAAGCTAATGAAAACAAAACCAAAAGCGGTTTGAAACTAAGAATAAACTTAAAACACACGATTCATTTTGAAGTGAGATACGACTTATTCTGTATGATAGATTTCAAGCACTTAATTTAATTATTGGTGTTTCAAATGGTACGAGTAGACGTTAGAAAATTATCTAACACCCTGATTAAGGCAGGCGTTCCAGAGAAGAGGGCGGTGTTACTTGCCCAAAGCATTTAAAGATTCAATTAATGAAGTCGACCCGGTATCTCAGTCGTATGTGAACAAAAAGATTGAGAAGTCCAAAAATGAAACTCTTCAGTATCTGCTGGCATTCTTGGGGCTACAGATGATCTTAATTCCTTGTTTTCATTACATCATGACTAATCTGTAGACATAAAAAAGCCCGATATTGGCGTACCAATATTGGGCTTTGATGTTTAATGGATAGCTTGAGCTAAGGTGAGCTCACTTAACCCGCAGCAGCCTGCATGATTAGGCCACAGATGTAAGCGCCGTATGTACCTAACGCGTAACCTAGTACCGCCATCAAGATACCTACTGGAGCTAATGCTGGGTGGAATGCTGCTGCAACGACTGGAGCTGATGCCGCGCCACCAACGTTAGCTTGGCTACCTACTGCCATGAAGAACAGCGGTGCACGAATGATTTTCGCCATCGCAATCATGAGCAGGGCATGGATAGTTAGCCATGTGATACCAATGAAGAAGTAACCTGGGTTGTCAAAGATTGCTGTAACGTCCATTTGCATACCGATGGTAGCAACTAAGATATAGATGAACGCTGAACCAATTTTCGATGCGCCACTGTGCTCTAGGCTACGTGTCGATTTGAAGCACGAAGCGATCAACGCGAACGTTGTAACTATAACGATTAGCCAGAAGAAGCCAGATGTTAGACTGTATTTTGCTAGTTCTGGAGCATTCGTTGAGATCCATGGTGCGATTATGTCACTGAAGAAGTGAGCAAGGCCTGTTAGACCAAAGGCAATACCAGCGATCTTCATGAGATCGGTTGTTGTTGTCGGGCGAGCGTTTTCTTCTTGGTATTTCGATACCGTTTCTTTCAGTTCTTCGATTGAAGAAGTGTCTGCTTTTAGCCATGCGTCAATTTTCTTCTGACGGCCAGCCATAATTAGTAGCACTGCCATCCAGATGTTTGCACAGATAACGTCAACCGTAATCATTGCTGAGAACAGGTTATCATTTACATCGAACACTTCTTTCATCGCAGCTTGGTTTGCCCCACCACCAATCCAAGAACCTGCTACTGTCGTTAGGCCGCGCCACACGTCACCAGAGACAAGGTCAGGGTTTACTTGGTCGATGATCAGAATCGCCAGAGGACCACCAATGATAATACCTGCAGTACCAGTCAGGAACATGATGACGGCTTTTGAGCCAAGACCAAAGATCTTACGAAGATCCGCTGAAATGATCAGTAGTACCAGTGCCGCTGGTAGTAGGTAGCGGCTTGCTACGAAGTATAGTTTTGAGTTTGACGCATCGATGATACCAAAACTGTTCAACAATGAAGGAACAAAGTAGCAGAGCAATAGGCCTGGGATGAATGAATAGAATTTTTTCAGTGCGCTGTTTTGGCTACTTTCCGTGATAAATACGCCGCCAAGAATAACAGCTAACATGCCCATAATTACGGCATCATTAGTGATCATTATTATATCTCCTTTAAGGTGAGCGCATAGGTCTCACTTTTTTGATGGCAGGACTATACCGACAACTTCAGTTCGTTACAAATTGTAACGATAGACATCTCTTGAAACATTTGTGTTAATTAGATTGGTTTTGGTTTGTGAATCAGACGCTTCAGGCATTTGTTGTGTGAATGTTTTTGTAATAGTTAGTAAGGTCGACTTTGATATATGCAATGGTGTTCAAAGCCCTGAAACTGGTTATTGGAATTTTAGCTGAGTTCAGTATAGTTAAAGGAAGTGCATATAAAACCATATTTTTACTGAGGTTTATGCATGGCGAGTATGTTTCAAAAATGTAAAAAGTGAATTCGTTTTTGAAGAGAGGGATGAGATTAAAAATTATAGCTTGATCACATAAATTGCGATTATTATCCGCTTAGGTATCAATAAATGGCACTTGTTTGCGGTATTTAGGGGCCATAGATAAAGAAAAAGCGGCTAAATAGCCGCTTTTAATTGGGATTGAGAATCGAAGTTTATGATTCCTCTTCTTCAAAACCGTCTGCATAACCTTTTGGAGGCGGTGTCCAACCACGCTCTGAGCGAGAGTGCTTATCGGATCGGTCTTTCTTCATGTCTTCTTTCATCGCTTCTTCAAGGTGAATAAATATCTGTCGATAGTTGTTGTCGTACCTTGGGTTGTCTTCCGCTTCCGACCAAGCTTTGAATAGCTTTTCAGACTTACGGCTTTCAACACGTTGATAGGTCGATTTCTGCTGTTCTACGAAGAATGGGTGGTGACCCAACGAGCGTAGGGCTTGTGCGCCCATTTCTAGTGCTGAGTGGTAGGTTTCTGATTCCACGAAATCAGCACCAGCCTCTCTTAAGCGGTAACTATGACCACGGTCGAACGCACGAGCCAAGATTTTTACGTTAGGGTAGGAGTGCTTAACGTACTTGACGAGCTCCACGCTTGAGTCTTGATTGTCGATGGCAACAACAAGCATTGCTGCTTCTTCGATACCCGCAGTGTGCAACAGATCGTGACGAGTCGCATCACCAAAGTAAGATTTGATATTAATAGAGCGCAACACGTCGACTTGGTTAGCCTGATGGTCCAGAACCACCGTTTTGACATCGTTCGATACCAATAAGCGGTTAACGATCTGACCGAATCGCCCGATACCCGCAATGATTACTGTGCCTTTCTCTTCGATAGTGTCCTCTTCACGGTCATTCGATTTTTGCTCGTAACGATGCAGAATCACCTTATCAAACAAAATAAACAGGCCCGGAGTTAGGAACATTGAAAGAGCAACCACTAGTGAGAGCGTTTGAACAATGTCAGCCGGCAATACGTGGTTTTGCGCCGAGAAGCTTAATAGTACGAATCCAAACTCACCGGCTTGCGCCAAGCTCAGTGTAAATAGCCAACGATCACTGTTCTTGATTTTGAAAATCAATGCCAAGGTAAAAAGCACAGCTGCTTTTAGTAACATGACACCCAGAGTTAGCCCTATGATTAGGATGAAATCATTGAATAGAACATCGAAGTTGATTCCCGCACCTACCGTAATAAAGAACAAGCCAAGCAGCAGTCCTTTGAACGGGTCGATGTTCGATTCCAGTTCGTGTCTGAATTCACTGTTCGCCAGTACAACACCCGCAAGGAAAGTGCCTAGTGCAGGCGATAAGCCGACAAGGCTCATCAGTGCAGCAATACCAATAACCAGCATCAGTGCCGTTGCCGTGAAGATCTCACGCAGGCCAGAGCTTGCGACGAAGCGGAAGAGTGGACGGCTTAAGAAGTGCCCGCCAACAACCACAATCGCGATAGATGCAGTAATCACAAGACCATAAGCCCAACCAGGTAGGCCAGCAACCAGACTTAACTCTTCATGGTGGTCAGAAGCTGAAGTGACCGCGCTTTGTGCAGCTTCTATTAATTCTGGCAACGCCAACAGAGGAATGAATGCCAGCATCGGAATAACGGCAATATCTTGGAACAAAAGAACCGAGAAGGCATTCTTACCGCCTTCAGTCTTAGATAAGCCTTTCTCGTTGAATGTTTGCAGTACAATCGCTGTCGATGACAACGCAAAGATTAAGCCGATAGTGAGAGCGATAGTCCAAGGTTGGCCAAAGGCTAGAGCAATGCCCATTACAATGGCTGCGGTGCCCCCCACTTGCAGACCACCAAGGCCCATCAAGCGATTTCGCATTGCCCATAGCATCTTAGGCTCAAGTTCAAGGCCAACTAAGAACAGCATCATCACAACCCCGAATTCGGCAAAGTGTTGAATGGTGGTGGTTTCTTCACCGACAAGGCCGATGATAGGTCCGATAACCACACCTGCGATTAAATATCCCAGTACTGAGCCTAAGCCATGACGCTTAGCTATCGGCACTGCGATCACGGCGGCGACTAAGTAGATAAAGGCTTGTAGAAAATATCCCGTCATTATTTAACCTCAGCTTTCAATTCTTCAACGTAGTGGTTGAGCTTTTCTGCCTTACCTGCTTTTTTTACGTTCACTTTGCCTGCAACTAACGCCTCTAATAGAAACTTATAGCTGTAGACATGCTCTTGAATGCGGTTTTCTTCCAAAGCGGTACGTGAACCAAATAGCGCGAAGGGGGCAAGATAGTTCATGCCACATAACGAAGCCGTTTGCTCAATAGGATGAAGCAATTCTCTGATGGTGAAATGGTTGTAACCGTCGCATTGGTAAGCGTCTTGTTTACCGCCCGCGGTGATGCTACAGACTAAGCTTTTACCTTCTAGCTCATTGCCATCCGTGCCGTAGGCAAAACCATACTCAAGAACAAGGTCTTGCCACTCTTTTAGAATTGCCGGAGTTGAATACCAATAAAGTGGGAATTGAAAAATGATGATGTCATGGTCCAACAGGCGTTTCTGTTCACGATCGATGTTAATTTTGAAAGTTGGGTATTCAGCGTAGAGGTCAACACAGGTCACGCCATCAATACACTTGGCTTGTTCGAATAAGGGTTTGTTTGCTTCAGAGCGATGCTGAGAAGGGTGGGCGAATAGCACCAAGACTCGATTTTTCGACATAAAGCCCTCTTTGTCCGTTAACGAATAATGCTTATTGGAATTATAGATATACAATAATAGAAGAATGATTGAAGAACAACGAATTAGCCCATACTTATCTATTTAGATACATAGGTTTATCGAGTGCTCAATTATATAAAACACTCGTTAGTTTGCGTATTTCTGGCACACGTAGACTATGACTAAGTAAAACTAATTATTCGCGAATAATAAAAGCGAATAGACGTATTTTATGTCAACGTTGGTAGCGAACGTAAATAATTCAATCTCTCTACATAGAACAACAATGAATAAAGGAAAAAGTATGAGCATGGACTTGCGTCAACAGTGCAATTTGTTTCTTTCAGGTCACTTAGATCCGACTCCGGCCCAAACATTTGCTCAGATGGCTGAATGGTGTGAAGAGCACAACATACATCACGATACTTACGGTGATGGTGAGTTCATCGAAGGCTTTGAAGCCAAAGTTGCAGATCTGCTTGGATATGAAGCGGCTGTGTTTGTGATCACTGGCACTATGAATCAACCCACGGCACTAGAGATCGCCTGCCAGGAGAAAAGAAACCCGCTGGTTGCGATGCATGAATCGAGTCATATTCTGCGTCATGAACGTCAAGGGTACCAGCTCCAGAACCGCTTTAATGTGTTGCCAGTGGGCAATGTGTTTCGCACTTGGAATGTCGATGACTTGAAAGCGTGGCCAGATGAAATCGCAGCGGCACTGTATGAGTTACCGATGCGAGAGATAGGTGGTCAGCTACCAGGGTGGGAAGAACTCGAAGCGATTAAGCAGTATTGCAACGAACAATCCATTCATCTGCATATGGATGGCGCGCGCTTGTGGGAGTGTGGTGCATATTATCAAAAACCTTACAGTGAAATCGCAAAGGGGTTTGATAGCGCTTATGTCTCGTTATACAAGGGGCTAAATGGACTTGGTGGCTCACTGTTGTTAGGTGATAAAGCGTTTGTAGCCAATGCATCAGCTTGGATGAAACGACAAGGCGGTAATGTGTATCACCGTACACCTTATGTTGTATCGGCAGCAATGCAGTTTGATCAACGACTAGCGCAGATGCCCGCTTTGTATGAACGCACGAAACAGATCTACCAAATCTTGTTAGATTACCCTCAATTCAAAGTGAACCCACAACAACCGCAAGCGAACATGCTACATCTTTATTTGCCGGCAAGTTACGAAGATGGGATTGCTTTAAGAGACAATATTGCTAGTAAGCATAAGGTATGGATAGGAAACCCAGCTATCTGTGAGTTACCGAATCAATGCAAGATTGAGTGGTATGTGGGGGATAACTTATTAAACCTGCCGGATCACGAGTTGATCGATATCTTGGACCTCATTAGCGAAGCACTGATTTGAGTACCGAACGGCTGGACTGAATCTAGTGAGGAGTGCTAACTAGGATGAATACAGGTGTGTTTACCTGTATTCATTTAAGTCGGGACAATAGAGGGTGTGTTACATATATTGGTTGATGTACACGTCGACTAGGAACATGAATACTGGAACGGTGCTAAGAACTCCGAAGAAGACGATAGGCACCCAGTTTTTCATTTTCTTTTTAGGTTGCTCTGTATTGTTCATAGATTCGGCCTTAAATTCGTTGTTGAGTCTGCGCTTGGGTTAGAACTGAATGGTATCAAATAAATTAGCACTGCCCTATGCGGATTTGGTATTTCGTGGTGTGCATCAAACACAGAAAATCGCGTTGATTCATAAACGGTTCATAAAGGCTCAACAATAATGAACTTATTGAAAGAAGCACAGCCTTATTTGGCATAGTAATTAAACAGCATTCAAAGAGTTGGAGAATACAGAATGAAAACAATAGGTAACATCATTTGGTTTCTGTTCGGTGGCGTATTTATGGGATTGGCGTGGTGGTTCTTTGGGCTGCTTGCATTCCTTACCATCGTTGGTATTCCGTGGGGTAGAGCGTGTTTTGTTATGGGGAACTTCTCGTTCTTTCCATTTGGTCAAGAAGCCATTTCTCGTGATGAGCTGACCAATGAAATGGATATTGGTACCAGTCCGTTAGGTATGATAGGTAACATCATATGGTTCTTGTTTGCAGGTATTTGGCTTGCGATTGGTCATATCATGTCAGCGGTGGCATGTTTCATTACCATCATTGGTATTCCGTTTGCGATTCAGCACCTTAAGCTAGCGGTTATCTCACTGGCGCCAATCGGTAAAACGGTGGTTGATAAACGCGAAGCAGAAGCGGCACGAGTGAGAAATTACAAAGGGTAAGATTTTAATTCGAGCTGTAGAGAACTCAAAAGCACATCATTTGATGTGCTTTTTTCATAGAGTATGTCTAACGCTTCTGATAACGCTAAACGTTATTGAACAAGACTTCGACTCGAAAGGTGATGTTGGCTTCTTCAGTGTGTTTCTCGTATGGCTCTCGCTCCCACTGATAGCGCGGAGTAATCTCGTAAAATAGCCACTCTTTCCAAATGTTTTCTCGATAGGTAACCGACACTTGCGAGTATTCGTAGTGGTTATATGGCTCGCTGGTCGCGGTTATCGTGGCGCTGTATTGCAGAGCTTGGTCTTGAGAAAGGTAATGGTACAAGGTAATGCCCGTACCATACTCCCAGCCTTTGAGGTCATCGTTATAGCCAGCAAAGTTAGACCAACGCGCTAAGAAATTGTCACTCAAAGAGAGGTCAAAATCGATATCAGTGATCTCTCCCGTCTCTTTCTTCTCTTGATACACACGTTGGGTTAGCCGAAGCACTGCATCTGTGGTGAGCGGGTAGGTAAAACGGTAGCGAGCCTCGATACGAGGGCGCAGAGTCGCTTTGATATTAAAACTACTGTAACCCTTGGCATAGGCGTCATAACGAAGGCCAAGTGCATTCTCTAACTCTTCAGAATCTTGCGGGAAGAAGTCTAAGAATTCTTCATCGCCAACAGACTCGTAGATTAGCTTAAGCCTTTTGCTGACAAAGGGTAAATGTAAGCGTGCGTTGAGCTTGGTGGAGTAATCCACGTCACCGCCCTCAGAATAGATGAAATCATTATACCAACGTACAGAGGTTCCGGCTCTGGCGTCCTCGGTAATACGGTCATCCACAAAGAAGTTATCGAACCATATTGCGGGCTGACAAAACTTGCTGTTTAGGTAGTGGTAAGCTTTTTCGACGCGCGTGTCTTCTAACGGTTGGCTGTGACACTCATCCTGTTCCTCCGCGAAGGCAGAGTGGGAAACGAGCGATGCTAATAATGAGGAGCTAACTATCCAACGACTCAATGGAACCTGTTTGTCATTCTATGTATCAATAGTTTAACTATAACTAAGCAGTTACGACAATGCGACTTTTAAAGAGATTTATCTGGATCAGTGGCTATTCAAAACAGAGACTTGAATAGCATATGGTAGGTAAAGAAAACGGGCTCAGTAGGTGAGCCCGTTTGTCGATAAGTTTATAAGTGACTTAATGGCCGATTACATTGCCGCTTCGAAAATCGCAGAGATTTCTTCGTGGGTCGCTTGTTTAGGGTTAGTAAAACCACATGCGTCTTTCAGAGCGTTGTCAGACAGAGTAGGGATATCTTCTAGCTTCGCACCAAGTTGCGCGATACCTGTTGGGATGTTCACGTCATTTGCTAGTTGAACAATCGCTTCGATCGCAGCTTCTGCACCTTGCTCTGGTGACATACCTTCAACGTTAACGCCCATTGCTTTTGCAACATCACGTAGACGCTCAGGACAAACTTGCGCGTTGTAGCGTTGAACGTGTGGTAGCAAAATAGCATTACATACACCGTGTGGAAGGTCGTAGAAACCACCCAGTTGGTGCGCCATCGCGTGAACATAACCTAGTGACGCGTTGTTGAACGCCATACCCGCCATGAACTGTGCGTAAGCCATTTGCTCACGTGCTTCAATGTCTTCGCCGTGCGCTACTGCCGTTCTTAGGTGAGCTTGTACAAGTTCAATTGCTTTAATCGCTACAGCGTCTGTTATTGGTGTCGCTGCGATAGAAACGTAAGCTTCGATTGCGTGTGTTAGCGCATCCATACCTGTTGCAGCAGTCAGTGATGAAGGCTTAGCAAGCATTAGTTCAGGATCGTTTACTGAAATAAGCGGTGTTGTGTGCTTATCAACGATAGCCATCTTAATGTGGCGCTCTTCATCAGTGATGATGCAGAAACGTGTCATTTCTGAAGCGGTGCCCGCAGTCGTGTTGATAGCGATAAGAGGCATCATAGGTTTTTCAGATTGATCGACACCTTCGTAATCTGCAATCTTGCCGCCGTTAGAAGCAACCAAAGCGATACCTTTTGCGCAGTCGTGTGGAGAACCGCCACCTAGAGAAATAACGAAATCACAGTCGTTGTCAGTCAGTAATTCAAGACCATCATTTACGTTTGTGATGGTTGGGTTTGGTTGAGTGCCGTCGAATACCACAGCGTCTACACCGCGCTCGCTAAGAAGGTCTTGTACCTGCTTAACCACGCCAATTTGGTTTAGGATTTTATCGGTTACGATAAGACCTTTTTTAAAGCCTTGAGACTGAATGCTATCAGCAGCATCCTTTAGACAGCCAGTACCCATGAAGTTGATTGTAGGGATGTAAAATGCACTAGACATTGGAAAACTCCGGTTAATTATGATTTTTAATTGCCTATATGTTGTCGGCAAACAACTGGTCGACCATTGATCTGGAACAACTTTGATTTCGAACTACCACTTTCTGGTTATTGGTTGTGATAGGGCTCATATAGCAATCGTTTTTATGGTTTTCTGATGTGTATATTGTCAGTTATGGATGGTGAATAATTGATCGTTCTAAGACTGGTATGATGCTTTATAACCATTGAAAATAAGGCTATTCAGTCAACGCTGGCTCATGTTCTTCTTGTGTCGATTCTTGAGCTGGGTTGACAGTGCATTCGACCTGGCTTTCCTTTTTCCCAGGTGAATCTGACGCTTCTTGAGGCTCTTCATCGTAGTATTTGACCAGGAATGGAGTGAGCATGACGGATGACGGTAAGAAGTGCTTCATAGTACATCCCGGTACATTTCGTGTATTTCCTTTATGGTATTGGTTTAATATGTGGCAAAATTTGCGATACATCATGACTTGTTGCTTGTTTTCTATAAATTCTTAGAACTATATTCAGGCTCACAAAAATGGTAGTAGAATGCACACTTAACCGTTGAGGTTAGGAAAATTCGGCTCGATAGCGCGAATAATAGGAGAGATAATGAAGTACGATTGGATATTCTTTGATGCGGATGAAACCTTGTTCCACTTTGACGCTTTTCAAGGAATGAAGCTAATGTTCTCACGTTTTGGTGTGGATTTTAGCGAGCAGGATTATTCTGTTTATCAAGAAGTTAACCTACCACTATGGGTAGACTATCAAGATGGCCGAATTACGGCTGATCAACTGAAGCACACACGCTTCGAAAGCTGGGCAGAAAAGTTAGAAACAACAACTGCAGAATTAAACAGCGCATTCCTAACAGCAATGGCGGACATCTGTTCTTTGCTACCGGGTGCCAAAGAGCTAATGGAATCGTTACAAGGCAAAGTGAACATGGGCATTATTACTAATGGCTTCACTGAGCTGCAATCGATCCGTTTAGAGCGCACTGGCATGACCGATTACTTCGAACATGTGATCATTTCTGAAGAAGTCGGCGTTGCTAAACCAGATGCTGAGATCTTTGAACATGCACACAAGCTTGTTGGCTTACCAGCAAAGCAGCGCATTTTGATGGTGGGAGATAACCCACACTCAGACATTTTAGGTGGCTTAGATTTTGGTATCGAGACCTGTTGGTTAAACAGCCAAGAGAAGGCGACGCCAGAAGGTATTAACCCGCATTATCAAGTGAAGTCTCTGGCTGAGCTACAAGCACTTCTGTTAGCGTAACGGCTTACTGACTTTAGCTTTATTCATTGATCATCTTTTTATTCGTTGATCATCACTTTATTCGTTGATCACTAATGGCCGAGTACAATTCTGTGCTCGGCTACTTAATTTCTACAGGTTTCACTTTTCGATTGTGGTACTCAAGCATATTTATGCTTTAAGCTGCCACGATAACTACTCATAATAAATAGAAGGAATAAGCGTGCTGAAATCTCATCGCCATAGCTGCTACGGCATTGCTGCCATTTTACTTTGGAGCTGCTTAATTGCGTTATCTCGTAGCGTCTCAGAGCAATTAGGCCCAATTGGCGGCGCAGCCAGTCTTTACACAGTGAGTTCACTGTTTTTGGTTTGCGTTATGGGGTTACCTAAGCTGAAACGCTTCTCAAAGTCTTATTTGTTGATTGGTGGCGCGCTGTTCGTTTGCTACGAGATCTTTCTAGCCTTGGCATTAGGCATGGCAAATAACCGACATCAAGCCTTAGAGATGGCGGTTATCAATTACCTTTGGCCTGCTCTGACGGTATTGTTTGCGGTATTACTCAGCGATAAAAAGATAAATTGGCTGGTGTACCCTAGTATCTTTTTGGCTTTCTTTGGTGTGGCTTGGAGCATCAGTGGCGACCAAGGCCTCTCTGTTGAACAGATTGCGGCAAATATCGCGACTAACCCTAAAACCTATTCGATGGCGTTCTTCGGTGCGATTATCTGGGCGGTTTACTGTAACTATACTCAGAAAGTTGCGAAAGGGCAGAATGCGATTGTGTTGTTCTTTATCGCTACAGCGATCACCTTGTGGATCAAATACGCACTTAGCAGCGAAACCGGAATGGTACTTACGAGCAGTGCCGCGATTGATTTGGCTTTAGCTGGCGTGTGCATGGGCGCGGGCTACGCGCTTTGGAATACCGCGATATTGGGTGGCAACATGGTCTTTCTTGCTACCATGTCTTACTTCACGCCAATTTTTGCAACCTTACTCTCTTCTATGATTTTAGGTTTAACGCTGACTATCACATTTTGGCAGGGGGTATGTATGGTGACGATTGGATCACTGGCTTGCTGGTGGGTTACAAGAGAAAAAAAGCCGACGGTTAAGGCGTCGGCTTCTGAAGAGATTCAATCTCAATAGCAATTGCGTTTATCTACCGATTGCTGGGTGAGAATTAGCTCGCGATGTTGAGGTTCAGTTGAAGCTCATATGGCATCTTAGACAGGCGTCGCTTTAGTTGGCGGCGCGTACGTTCAATATCATCGACCGCAATCGCTTGTTGGTCGTTGGTATGAATATCAACGTTGATTCTTAGCTCAGGACCAACCTTAGTCACACCGATTAGCTCCAAATCTTGTTCTGCTTCTTTGTCTACCGCGACAACGTTCTTATCTACCGCGTCACAAATTTCTTTGTTTGCCGACATCATTAGTAGCTCACGCATCGCTTCTCTTAGCATATCGAACGGTACTTTGATGAAGTAGAAAGACATCAGCAACATCATCATTGGGTCGGCATACACAGCGTATTCTGCGAACGGTGAGAATGTCATTGACCAAGCCACGACGAAACCTGCTGTTACCGCGACACTCAATAGTGTATCCATTTGCCATTGCTTAGACTCAGCCTGAATCAAGCCAGATGAAATGCTCTTACTCTTTTTAGCGATGTACCACCACGCGTAACCACAGCCCAATACGTTAAAAATACCAAACAGAGTTGCGATAGAAGCATCAACTTCACGACCACCTGTCATCAAGGCGCCAATCGCTGAATACAGTGAATAACCAACCACAAGTAAAATGACAGCAGCTTTAATCGTGATGACGATAGGTTCAATGATCGCACGACCGAACGGGAATTCACGATCAGAAGGGCGATTAATGTATTTTGAGGCAGCTAGTGACAATAAAGTTAACAGTAAGCTAATAAGAGAGTAGACACCGTCAAATACTATGACCAGAGAGCCAACGAGAAGACCCAACATCAATCCGCCAATAGCGAAGCCTGATGCTAAAAGGGCTGAGAACAATAGAACTCGGTTTTCGTTTTGGCTTTTCCTGTCACACATAATATTTTCCAGATGTTTTTGATAATTTCATTGTTCTAATATTGAGCGAGATTTTCAAACTTTATCTGATGATGTTTATGTTACAGAACATGGTTTTTTATATTATTCATTTTAATTCAGTTGTTTACATTAATATTTAGGTGTCAGTAAAATTGACGATGACTGTTTTCGTGGACTAGTGTGCAACTGAATCAAGATCGCTTATCATTAATAAAACACATCATTGAGCGGTGTTTTATAGCGCGGTGAAGGGCATTAGCGCTTGGAATAGTGGGAAAGAAAGGATGACGATGAAGTTTGATGATATTAGCGACAGCGATTTGTGGGCAATCGCTAACCCTATTATGGATAATTTGATGGAGGGCTCAACCAATGTTGATCATGCCCAACATTGTCGCGACTTTACTCAACGAATGAAGGACATAGTGACACCTGAGTATTTAGAAAAGGTGTGCCATCATTATCAACACAGCAACGGCTTTTTTGCAGAGCGCGAACCTGTTGCGGTGTTTAGGCGTTCTGATTCCGTCGCTTTTATATGGAAGCAGGCATACACCATTGCCAAAGGCGAATTCGTTGCTGAAATGGTGCTAGTTGAAGAAGACGGACGTTATCTAGTGGACCATGTGATGGTCTTCTAACCAGCCTCAATTAGAAATCGAACAAGTAATCACTTAGCTGGTCTGCGAGCCAGTTCATACCTGGGTGTTCTGCCATTCCAGCTGCCGTAAACATGCAGTAATCTTCTTGCGTTAGGCCGTAGGTGTGTTTGATTACTGCTAATTCTTGCTCACGCAGCAGATGACGTATCAGCGGCTCTGGCATTACGCCCCATGCGTCTTCACGCAAAATTGTATCTAGCATAAAGTCAAAGCTAGAGAAACCAATGTAACGACGAGAGAAGGGCTCAAGCTCTGGATTATCTTTTTCGTTGAGATAAACCATGGTCGCTTGCATCGAATTTCTTAGCACTTCGTCGGAGACACGGCGCATTGCACTCAGGTCATGTCCTTTCTTACACACAGACATCATCCGAATCTTACCAAGTGGGTTATAGATGATTCTTGGGTCGTCTACACGTTCGTAATCAACACCGAATGCGAAATCAACTTGTTGAGTTTCAACGAGGTTGGCTAAGTCACCACTCGATGCTAGAACGAAGTTAAAAGAAGTAGAAGGGTACTTGTTGTTCAGCGTGTGAGATAAATCTTGCCACATTTCATCGGGCAGAGAATCATCGCGAGCAATCCATATCTCGGCGTTGAACTCACCAGAAACATGGAGGCAGGTTTGTTTAATACGCGCCGCTGTCACTAACATTCCTTCGCAATCTTTATAGATGGCTTTGCCTGCTTCAGACAGCTCGACGTGGTTGCCGCTGCGTACGAAAAGTTCTACATCTAATTCTTTCTCCAAGGCTTTGATCGACATACTAAGCTTGGTTCGGTTGCATTCTAGCTGGCGTGCAGCTTCAGAGACTGATCCTAAATCAGCAACAGAACAGAAGGCTTGGACTTGAGAAAGGTTCATTTCATTTCCAGATTAGGCGGGTATTGGTGCATATTATATTGAATATTGTGCTGGCTATCTTAGAAATAGTCCATCTTTGCATGATAACTCTATGACGAATTGACTAATTTAGTTTACTCTGGGCAGGTTCCGAACCTACAAGAAGTAAAGATGGAGGCCATGATGGCGAAACAATGGGACGAGTACGCCGTTGATTGGGATAAAGATCCCGCGACCGCAGGATTCGCACAGTCCGTATTTGACCAGTTAACACAGCTCGTTGATTTAAACGGAACCCGTGTCCTTGATTTTGGTTGTGGTACAGGACTACTCAGCCAAAAAATATCTCCTTTAGCAAAAGAGATCATCGCACTCGACATGTCTGAGGGGATGATTGAAGAGCTAGATAAGAAAGAACTACCCAACGTTGAACCGGTTGTTGATATTCTATCGCGCGGGCTAGCAGCGCAGCATCCAGCATTCAGAAACCAGTTTGACTTAGTGGTTGCATCGTCGGTTTGTGGCTTTCTCCCGAACCTACAAGACACAGTTAGCCTAATTTATACGCTACTCGAAAACGATGGCACATTTGTTCACTGGGACTGGTGTCTAGAAAACGACAGCGATGACTACGGCGTAAGCCCTGAGCGCTCAGAGAACGTATTGAGTGCTGCTGGATTTTCTGTTGTTGAAGTATCGGCACCTTTCTCTGTTGATACCCCACAAGGCAAGCTAAAAGTGCTGATGGGCGTTGGACGTAAGTAGTTCATTTGAAGCTTATGGCTAAGTGATTAGCGAGAACTAAAATCCAAAACACGTTTTAGCGAACGAAGTAAAACATAAATAACCGAACCCACATCAACGGTCTTAGTGCCAGTTATGTGGGTTTTCTATTTTTAGTTGTTGAGATTTATGACACTTACTAACGTTTTAAACGCATAAATCCGTCCCTCTAAAATCGCCCAATGACAAATTGCTCATTTCCATTTTGGAAATGTATCCTTGCATACATTTCACTAGTGGAAACTGAATGGTCAGATATAAAATAAGCCCATAACAATTTTAAGGGTTTTATCATGAGCCACCAATCTGCTTCTCCACAACTTTCCAAGCAGCAACAACGCTTTAGCAATATCATTTCAGATGCCAATCTGTCACCAAAACAGAAGTCGAGCTATCTTGCTTTAGAGGCTGAAGCAAGCCTACCGTACATGCCGGTAAGTAGTGAAGTAGAACAAGCCTTACAACAAGGCGTGCTATGTGACATGTTTGAAGGTCACGCTCCATTTAAGCCGCGCTATGTGCTTCCCGATTATTCTAAATACTTACATCAAGGCTCAAAGTATTTAGAGCTTAGCGCGGCAATTAATTTTGATGAAGCATTGAACATGCTTACCATCCTTTACCATCACGTCCCATCGGTAACATCTATTCCTGTTTACTTAGGTCAATTGGATGATGTATTAATGCCTTTCGTTGGCGACTTAACAGAAGAGCAGGTTTATCAGAAGCTTAAGTTATTCTGGATCATGCTGGACCGCACACTGCCAGATGCGTTCATGCATGTGAATATCGGGCCAACAGACAACATTATCTGCCGTACTATTTTGCGAGTTGATGCTGAACTCAAGCAGATTGCGCCAAACCTTACTTTTATGTATGACCCTGCTGTAACACCTGATGATTTGCTACGTCATGCTGCGAGCAATATTTGTGAATGCAGTAAGCCACACATCGCTAACTACCCAGCACACGCTGCGGCATACGGTGATAAGCGCTTTGGCATCGTGAGTTGTTATAACTCTCTTCCTTTGGCTGGTGGTTCAAACACTTTAGTACGTATGAACCTAAAACAAGTAGCGTTGAAGTCTGAGGACAGTGTCGATTTCCTACAGCAAGTGTTACCACACTACAGCGCTATCATGGTTGAGCTAATGAACGCTCGTAGCCGCTTCTTGCATGAAGAATCTAATTTCTTCAAGGGTTTCTTAACCCAAGAGGGTCTGATCGAAGAAGATCGCTTTGCACCAATGTTCGGCATCTACGGTATGGCTGAAGCTGTGAATATCTTGATGGAGAAAGAGGGTAACGCAGGACGTTATGGTCATGACGAACAAGCTAACCAACTTGGACATCGCATTTCAGAAAAACTGGCTGAGATCGTTGATAGCTCTGAAGTGAAATATGGTTTAGAAGGCAAGGCTCTATTGCATGCTCAAGGTGGTATCAGCCTAGATGAAGGTGTAACACCAGGTGTGCGTATCCCTTATGGAACAGAACCAGATCCTGTCTCTTACGTTCGTGCGACAGCGGGGCACCACAAGTTCTATACCTCAGGTATCAGCGACATTTTAACCATCGACGAAACAGTGAAGTCGAACCCTGAAGCTATGTTTAACCTGTGTAAAGGTGCAATCCAAGCGGGTTACCGTGAGTTTACCGCTAACGTTGCATCAAACGACTTAGTTCGTGTGACAGGTTACATGATTAAGTTGTCTGACATCGCTAAATACGACGAAGAAGGTTCGCGCACCAACACGACTTTCTTAGGAGCTGAAGCGGCGAAAAATACGGGCATCTTAGAGCGTAAACCGCGCGTGGCAAGCTTAGAGATGTCGCCAACGTACGAATAACCTGGTGTTCGAATCACATTAACTATGAAAATTTCTGATCTAACAACTCAAATGGCTAGGGTTAATAACAATAAGACAGAAAAACAAGCGAAGGTCAGCCGTGTGCTGACCTTTTCTTGTGTTGATGGGCCGGGAAATCGGCTTGTGCTGTTTCTACAGGGGTGCAATTTCGACTGTATAACCTGTCATAACCCTCATACCATCAATCACTGTAATCATTGCGGAGATTGCGTTAGTGGCTGCCCAAGTGGTGCCTTGAGTACTATTGGTGGCAAAGTGATATGGGATCCGGTGGCTTGCACCAATTGTGACCAGTGTATTGATGTTTGTGGTCACAAATCGAGCCCGAAAATCACCACGATGACGGTTTCAGAAGTGCTAGAACTTGTGAGACATAACCAGTTCTTCCTGAGTGGTATTACCGTGTCGGGCGGAGAAGCGACCATGCAGTTGCCGTTTATCATTGATCTATTTGAAGCGATGAAAAGCGATCCGCAGCTAGCGCATCTCACATGTTTTATTGATAGCAATGGCTCGCTGTCAAAACAAGGCTGGGACAAGGTGTTGCCTTATCTTGATGGAGCGATGATTGATCTTAAATCTTGGCAATCAGAAACCCATAACTGGCTAGTGGGAAGAGGGAATCATCGTGTGTTTGAAACCATCAATTATCTAGCGGAACAAGGTAAGTTACACGAAGTTAGGCTTTTGCATATTCCGGGTAAGAGTGACCTTGAGGATGAGATAGAGCAAGTTGGGTATTACTTGAAAGGATTGCCAGCTGATGTTCGGATTCGACTCAATGCTTTTCAACATCACGGCGTGACTGGCGAAGCGTTGGAGTGGCCTAAGTGTACAAAACAACAGATGCAAAGCTTTCACGACCAGCTCTACACGATTGTTCAAAGGCCGATGCAAACGCCAGAGGTGTACACTTAATATTCTCGGTCTTCAATGACCAAAGAACTAGGCTTCTAAAAAAAGAGCTAGGCTTCTAAAAACAGGTCACACAGCCATTTGATCGCCTGATCATTCATGTTTGGCTTGTTCCACACTAAGCTGTACGCCACTTTTCCGTAATCGAAGGGGAGTGGCTTACTCACTAATCCGTGGGCTTGTTTTGCGTGTTCAGCCCACTGTTTCGAACAAGTGAACAGGAAAGGTGTATTGTGACAAAGCACAGCCGCTGCACCAAAGTCAGCGACCGAAATAGCCATCTCTCTTGGCTTATGGCGTTGCACTAAGCTTTGTTCAAAGTAAGGCTGTGACAGTTCATTATCTAAGATGCCAATGTGCTTGTAGTTTAGGTAACCCTCTACCGTCAGCTCTTGCTGTGCGAGCGGGTGGTGAGCACCCATCAAGCAAACCATCTCATCCGGCAGGATCGTTTCCCACACCAGATCTTTGTTGTCTGTCGGAGGTTGAGAGATATCGTGAGGTAATAAGATCAAATTAACCTTGCCGCTGAGCAAAGCATCGAACCCAAGCTGCTGTTTCGAATAGATATGAAGTTTTGCTTTCGGAGCAAGCCCTGTGGTGATTCTGCTGATCTTAGAGGCGAATACTTCAAAAGTACTCTCGCGCATCGAGAGTGAAAAGCTGCCTTGGTATTCCTCTGGAGCGAAGCTCTTCTGATGAAGCAATCCATTCATGCTGGAAAGAATCGCGTGAACCGTTGGAGCGATTTGAAGTGCAAAGGGCGTTGGGATGAGCTTAGTGCCATCTCGGTAGAACAGCTCGTCGTTGAGGATCTCACGAAGCTGAGACAGGGTCTTACTCACACTTGATGGGCTAACACAGAGCTGCTCAGAGGTTTGAGTCACGCTATGGGTATTTAGCATTATATGTAGAGCAGTGAGGTGCTTAAGGCTCACTCTCGATAAGTGTAAGTAATCCATGTATGACTCGCGAATTCAAATTGGCTTGTGATTTTGAATTTACACCAAAACCGAACAAGCCAAATTGATAAAGGTTATTTTCGAGCTAACTTATGGTGAGCTCGTGAAAAGTGGCCTGCGCAAAATGCACCAACGATGGAAAGCTCACCGGCTAAACACAATGCAGCGCAAACTTCAGCTAAGGCTTGGGATTTACCATTGCCGTGCAGCCCTAGCAAATCAAGACACGCTTTTTGGCTTGGAAGGCTGGTACCGCCACCAACAGTACCCACCATTAGGTTAGGAAGCGTTACGCTTGCGTATAAACCGCCTTCTTTGTTTAGCTCCATGCGAGTCATGCCAATGGCAGATTCTGCAACGCACGCGGCGTCTTGTCCGCAAGCAATATAAAGAGCAGCTAGTGCATTAGCGTAATGGGCATTGATACCGATAGTGCCGCTCAGAGCGCCGCCCACAGTGGTCATTTGACCAAACTGAACCATCTTCTCAGGCGTGGTATGTAGATACTTAGCAACAAGTTCTGCTGGGATATTTACTTCAGCGGTTACCTTTTTACCACGAACGCTGCGCAAGGTTTGGGTATTGGCTTTCTTATCACCCGACAAGTTACCATCAAGGAAGGCGTGATCGGGTTTCACTGGTGTATGTTCAATGATGTACTCAAATACCGCGTTGGTCGCGATGGTCACCATATTCTGACCAGAAGCATCTCCGGTTAGAAACTCAAACACCAAATAAACATGGTTACCTTCAATGTTGATATTGATATCGGTCAGTTTGCCGTGTGATGTTGTTGATTCTGCCAAGCTCTTGAACTTTTCATACTGAGTTACTGCCCATGCCACAAATTGTCCAGCTTCCACTAAGCCTTGGAATGCAAAGCCAGGGGTGCGCGTTACGCCTTCATTGAGCAACATTGCACTCGCGCCGCCACAGGCACTAATGAGTTTAGAACCTCGGTTGTAAGACGCGACAAGTGCTGCTTCGGTTGTTGCCAGTGGAACTAGGTAATCACCTTGGGCAAACAAGCCGTTGACGCGCAATGGGCCAGAGATACCTACAGGTACCTTAACAGTGCCAACGAAGTGCTCGATGTTTTTTTCATAGGTTTGCATCTGGCTTTCAGTATGAGGGTCGAGTAGCTCTTTTTGTGATTCTTGATTATCGAGAGCAGTCCAACGACGTGTCACATTCTTTTCTGTCAGGTAAGGGCTAGGTGTCAGCTTGTTTGCTGGCTTTTCAAAATGAGGTTGGAGTTTATTTTCTAATTCGTCTGCGGAGATATCGCCCCCTAAAATAGAAACATAGTCACGGCGATGCAGATTTAGTTTTGGCATAAATAGTATGAAGTAAAGTTTGTGCAGCAAAATGGTTTGCGCTGATTCTACCGAGTAATAGACCAGAAACAAGCGCCAGATATAATGAGTTACAGTTTGTGTGCTTATTACGTCAAAAAGTATTAAAAGTGCTTGAACCAAAGGGATTCAGACTACAGGAACCGGACGTTAAATTTGATTATAGATCAGTTCAACAGATCAGCACGGCCTAGATATGGATATCGAGTAGGCTGCCAATGGCTTCGTTTTGGCGCTCCACAACGCTAGCACCGACACGGTTATAGCTTGCACTCTGCGTTAATTTGACCAACGCATCGCTTGAAGAAGCAGTAGGTTCTGGTTCTTTTTCTTTAAATGAAAGTGATTGCTCAGGTTCAATTTGATTAAAGCTGAAATCGCTGTCTTCGATTACATCGTCGTCAGATTCGGGCACATGTTCAGAGACTTGATTATGTTTTGAGGCTTGGTTGAGTTCGATCGCCGCTTCTTCAGCCATGTTGGCAGACTGCTGAATAATGGCGTAACCAGATTGAATACCAGATATCGACATAGCAGGACCTTTAATTGACGTATTGGAAGAGTCTAGGTGGACGATATTTTAAGCGCAATGTTGAGAAGGGGAAATCTACGGTGAAACGGTGAACTTAAGCTAAAATAGTGATATCTGTCTATTAACTGAACAGATCGTTAAGTGCATTTAGCTCTTCGTCAGTAAGCAGAGTTTCTTTCTCTGTTTCCAGATTACCGTCAATCTCACCCTGCAACGCTTTTAGTTGCTCCGGGTTAAGAAGCTGGATCTGCTGTTTAAATGCTTCAAACTGTTGAGTATTCATAATGTGACCTTGCTGCAATTCCATATGCTCCAAGGAGCATAGACTACTGTAACCAGAAATCAAACAAGATTAAGAGAATATTAAACTTATTTTGTCGTTTCCTAGAACTAAGACAACTATAAATTTCTGTGGTCGCTTTTTGTCCGAGAAATGTTAAGCAAAGTTAAGGCTTGGTCAATCAAAGTCAGAAAATCATGACAATGTAAAAATCGACTCATCCCTTATGCAGTAAGGCTAGGTGAGGAGTTGCCCTACCCAAATATAGGTATTGGTAGAGCAACCCACAAATTTAACAAATGATCAAAAGGTAAGCGATTGCCGCTATCTTTTTGTTTTTACAGTACTTTGTGCTTCGTTCAAGAAGCGTCCGTTTCAAACGCTTTGTCGATTTTTACTTTAACTGCAAATTTGGTTGCTAGCGTATGCAGTTCTGGAAGCATTCGATAGATCAAATGCAGCTGTTGTAGAACCATTCTGACAGAACTTTCGTCTTCTTCTCGCCACTCACTCAAACGTTTATCCAAATCAGGATCGTAAGTATTTTTGACTTCACACTGTTCGCAGTGAGAGTAAAGCTGATCATTGAGCGCGTCGAGGTGCTCATGGATGACACGGTGAGCATCTAAAACGAGCTTGTGTGTCGACTCGTCGTCGATACGTGTTCTATGCGCACCTAAAGCGGAAATGTAGCTTAATAGGGCGTGGTTGAGCGTTAGGAAGCGGAAACTCTCATCTTCAGAAGTACGATATTTCCCAGGTTCGACTAACATACTGCTGATCGCCACGGTCAGGTTCGCATCGTTATTGTGAGCACTGCGACGAGCGATACGGTAATTCAGCGTGTCTTTTTTGCCGACTCGGTACTGACCGATGATTTGCGCTAGATAGTTTTTGTTGGCGTCCAGCGCGTCAGCCATTACCTTGTGTAGTCGCTTTGATTGCCAATCGGGTAACACATAAACCACTGCCAATACCGCCAAAGCACAGCCAATGAAGGTATCTGCAAGCCTTGGCAGAACCACAGCGTAGCCTTCACCAAGCTGGTTAAAGCAGAACAGTACCAATAGGGTGATGAAGCCTGTCGCGAAGCCGTAGTTATTAATACGGAACGCAAAGAACATCACACCACTGATCACAATGAATACCAACTGGCTTTCTTGAGAAGGGAAGAAGGTCAACAGTGGCACACCGATCAACAGGCCAGCAACGGTACCAATAACACGCGCAGTCAGCTTTTGGCGGGTAGCACTGTAGTTTGGTTGGCAAACAAACAATGTCGTTAGCAAGATCCAATAACCGCGTTCGATCTCAAACCCTTGGATGATCCCGTAGCCAAGTGTCAATGTGATTGCCATACGAATGGCATGGCGAAAGAGCATAGAGTCAGTATGAAGGTTGGCTTTGATCTTCTGCCACATTGCCGACAGCGTATGTGGGTTGGTGTCGTCTAATACATCTTCCTCTAGCTTTTCCGCATCTGGGTTACTGATGTTTGATAGCTGCTTCTCAACGGTCGCTAGGTTATTGAACAGATAATCCAGTTGGTTCAACAACGGCTTCCATTCGGGCTTATTTTGTTGATGTAGGTGGTTGAGTGAAGACATTAATTCATCCAGCGCTAACACTGATTTATCACCATGTTGATACTCAGCGCCCACCTTGAGTGAGCTCGCCACCTCTTTACATGCTGTTGCCTGCGCTTCCAGTAGGTATTTGAAGCGGAATAGCACATCAGAACGTTCAAAGTGTTTGGCAAGCTCTTGGTAGCGGTAGTGAGTAGAACTTACACGCTCGTGAATATCTTGTGCGATGAAATAAGTGTTTAAGAAGCGGTCACTTGGGCCATCAATGTGTCCGCGCTTAGAACGGTTAAGTAGCGTTGCTTTACACATGTTGAGCGCATTCACGGTACTCGCATTCAATTTGGCTTCAATAATGCGGTGTGGTTGAGGAATAAGGTCAGAAACAGGGTAGAAAAGCTCAGCCTTCGATTCCATGTAGGTGCCAATTTGGTCAAACACCGTAGCAAGGTTCTGCTGTACAGGTTGCATCGGCCACACGATTTGCCAAATCATCGACATGAAGTAGTACCAAGCTGCGCCCGTTAAGAGTAACAAAGGTTGGAACCATAAGTTGACGCTCTCATGGGCCCCGAGCATGGTGTAGATGGCCACTAGCAGAGAACCAAAGGCGATACTGGCGTATTTAGGGCCGATTGCACCCAGCATGATGAATGAGAATGTTGACGCAAATAGACCCAATGCGAACAGCCAGGGGGTGTCGAAAAGTAGTTCAATAGAAAAAGCGGCGACGGCAAAACAGATAAAGGTTAGGGTCAGGGCTTTTAAGCGACCAGTAAAGCTGTCATCACTTTCGGCCAATGCCGCAGCGATAACACCTAAAATCAACGGGGTGATGAGTGTGTTCTGTCCATAATACCAAGCAGGTACGACTACTCCGAGCAGAGTGATGAGAATTAATATGCTGTAATTTATGGTTTTATTCGCCCAATAGAGGCGTAATTTGGCTGAAAAGTCCACAGTCACTCGCTTGACGCACTAAAAACCATAATCCTAACAGAAATCAAGCACAAGAATTTGATACTTATCCATAATTGTCCATAGGTGGTCATGAAAGCGTCGATAAGATATGAGATATTATTAATTCTCATTGCATCATGATATAAATTCAATATTCCCAATTAAGAGCACACTCCAATGCAGCTAAGCGCTAACAAGACTGCACAATTTTTTATTCAAAATGAATACCATCAGGTTGAACTCGATGGTTCACGTCTACTGTTGTCGTCAGTGGGAAGTGAGGAACGTATCCCGTTTACTATTTGGAGTGGCAAGATCGCGATCAAACGCGGATTGTTTTGGGGATCGTTACAGTTTTTTGCTAACCAACAAGACGGAAAGCAGCGCAGTTGGTTAGTTCAAGGTCTACCTTGGGACCAGTGTCGTCAGTTTGCACGTGCATCTGTGGCGGCATACCAGAAATGGCACGACACACAGTGTGAGCAGCTGGCTGAACACGTACCTCAATGGGAAGCTGAGTTACTACGCTTAGAGCAACTTCCAGCCTTTCTTCCTCATTCTAAAGTCAACACTTGGGTTGAGAAGGTTAACTCTGGCCTCGAGAGTATGACGATGACTCTGGGCGAAGCTGCGCAGCGTATGCCAAATCGCATCGCAAGAATGCAGCCGTGGTTGTCAGACACCGAGGTTAAACAAGCGGAAAGAAACCAGCAATGGCTTGAGACCGAGAGAAAAAACTGGGAAGTGTTGTTTGCCCAGTGTGAGTCATCGCCGTTGAACCTGTCACAGCAATATGCGGTTTTGATGAACGATGACCATAACCTGATTCTGGCAGGTGCAGGTTCCGGTAAAACCAGTGTTCTGACAGCACGTGTCGCTTACTTATTGCAAAGTCACCAAGCTCAAGCCGAAGAGCTTTTATTGCTTGCGTTTGGTCGTGAAGCAGCCGAAGAGATGAAGCAGCGCCTCGACAGTAAAATTGGGTTGTCCGCTGAGAAGGTTCAAGTGAATACCTTCCACCAGTTGGGTTTGAAGATCTTGAATGAGGTTGAAGCCGAGCGTGTGGTGATTTCTCCGTTAGTACTTGATGATAACCAGCGCCAAGCATGGTGTATTGATTGGTTGAAGAAGCACTGGATGACGCCGACCAACTTCAAACGTTGGCAGAAGCATTTATCTAAATGGCCGATTGCTTACCTGACGGGTGATGACGAGCTAGGCAGTCACGTTTCAAACCTTAAACTGATTGGCTGGCTTGAAAAGCAACTAGAACAGCTGAACGCATCAGGCTTAACCAAGAAAGAAGTACAGCAGCAGCTTATTGACCACCGCGATTACACACGTCTTAACAGCGAACTATCACTTTGCTGGCCATGTGTTACGGCGTGGCAAAAGGCACTGAAAGAAGAGAACCATATCGATTTCTCGACCATGATCAGCCGTGCAACTCAGTACGTCGAAAAAGGTAAGTTTATCTCGCCTTGGAAGTTCATCATGATCGACGAATATCAAGATATCTCTCCTGATCGCCTTGCCTTGGTAGAGGCACTGTGTAACCAGTCTAAAGCGGAGCACCAAGCGTCTATTTTTGCCGTGGGTGATGACTGGCAATCCATCTACCAATTTGCGGGTGCAGACGTTGATTTAACTACAGGTTTTAAAGATCGTTTCGCGAGCTCGACAATTCATCACCTGGATACCACGTATCGTTTCAACAACCAGTTAGGTGCTGTGGCGAATCGCTTTGTGCAGGAAAACCCAATTCAGTTGCCGAAAGAGCTGAACAGCTTCAAGCAACAGAAGCAAAAGGCGGTATACAGTGCGCCAAGTAAAGAAGTTGAGAAGATTCTTGATCAACTTAACCGTCAATCTAAAGGCAAAACTAACAAGTCGGTGTTATTGCTTGGTCGTAACCACTATCACAAGCCAGAATTATTGGAAGACTGGAAGAAGATTTTCACCTCCATTGATATCAACTTCATGACTTGTCACGCCAGTAAGGGTAAAGAAGCAGACTTCGTTATTATCCTTTGCGTGGATGAAGGACAATTCCCAGCGAAGAAGAAGCAACTGCATATTGATGGTGCATTGACTGAATCGTCAGACGTGTTCCCATACGCGGAAGAACGTCGCTTGTTCTACGTAGCGATGACACGTGCTAAAGAGAAAGTGTGGATCACGCACAGTGGCGATGGTTCTGGCTTCGTACAAGAGCTACACGGCTCCGACTACCCTATAGTCCGTAAAAAGTAGTCGTCTAGCTAGGGTGTCTAGGTAGGGGTTTAAGTCGCATTCGCCTGTATTTTATTTGCAGACATAAAGCAGAAGGACATGCATATGGAACATGGTTCAATCAACTATATCGAATTTGCCGCGAAAGATATTGCAGCGACCAAGGCGTTTTTCAGCCAAGTGTTTGGTTGGCGCTTTGAGGACTATGGTCCTGAGTATTCCGCTTTTGAAGGTAAAGGGTTAATGTGCGGTTTCTACTTGGCTGATTTGTCTTCTGATGCAGAAAAGGGCGGGGCATTGATGGTTTTCTACAGTGAAGATCTCGAACAGACCGAACGTGACGTGCTTAATGCGGGTGGAGAGGTCAATCGTGAAATATTCAGTTTCCCAGGTGGCCGACGCTTTCATTTTCGCGAGCCAAGTGGCAACGAAATGGCAGTGTGGAGTGACAAATAGCCTTTTCTCATGACATCTATACTCAGATAAACCAAAGCCTGCGATTAAGCCTGTCTCTTATACACAAATCCCTAAGCCACGCTTGGGGATTTTTTTTGAACTATTTTTAGGTATCATGATCTGATCATCTAAGCAATGACAAGGATGATTATCATGACCTATATAGAGCCAACCCTTTGGGCACAAAAACAGTTCGGTCAAGCCCACCTTAATGACCCTAGACGCACTCAAAGACTCGTTGCTCTCGCAGCCTCACTGGCCGAGCAGCCTGGCGTACCCGTCTCGAAACTCATTATATCCCCTGCTGAAATGGAAGGGGCTTATCGCTTCATCCGTAATGAGCAAATCAAAGCAGAAGATATCGCAGAAGCGGGTTTTTATGTCACCGCACAAGAAGCATTAGAGCAACAAACACTTCTTGCCTTAGAAGACACCACTTCTCTCAGTTACTCCCATCGCAGCATTCGAGATGAACTCGGGCACTCTAATCAAGGCAATCGACATCGCGCCATGTTTGTACACTCAACCTTACTTTTTGCTCCCGACACTCAATCTGTTATTGGTTTAATTGAACAACAGCGCTGGACTCGTGATATAGAAAAGCGAGGTCAAAGGCACCAGCATGCGACTCGACCATACAAAGAGAAAGAAAGTTATAAGTGGGAACAAGCCTCTCGCCATGTCGCTGAGCGACTTGGCGATAAAATTTCGGATGTCATTTCTGTGTGCGATAGAGAAGCCGACCTATTTGAATACCTCACTTACAAGCGAGAGCAACAACAAAGGTTCCTCGTTCGCTCAATGCAAAGCCGCTGTATTGAAGAGCACGATAATCGTCTTTATAGCTATGCTTCTACCCTGTTATCAGCCGGAGAGAAAGTGCTCGAAATACCGCAAAAAGGCGGTCGTAAAGCTCGCAAGGCTCATTTAGATATCAAATATGCCCCCGTGACACTCAAGTCTCCTGCTAACAAGAAAGAGTTCGATAACATTCCGCTTTACTACGTGGGATGTATAGAACAAGGAGAGAGTGGTAATAAGCTCGCATGGCACTTACTGACTTCAGAGCCGATAACGAGCAAGGAAGAGGCACTCAAAATCGTCAGTTATTATGAGCGGCGCTGGCTGATAGAAGATTTTCATAAAGTCTGGAAAAGTGAAGGGACTGAAGTTGAGCAACTGAGAATGCAAAGTAAGGATAACTTAGAAAGGCTCAGCGTCGTTTTGGCTTTTATCGCGACTCGGTTACTCCAGTTGAGGTTTATGAATGAATCAGACGAGTTATCTAAGAGCAGTTGTGAGCAGGTATTAAAAGGCAAAGCGTGGAAGTTAATGTGGCTCAAGTTGGAGAGCAAAAAACTACCGAAAGAAGCGCCTAATATATCATGGGCTTACAACGGTATTGCTCGGTTAGGTGGTTGGAAGAATACCAAGCGAACAGGTCGCGCTTCTATAAAGACGTTATGGCAAGGATGGCTTAGGTTACAAACCATCCTTGAAGGGTATGAACTCGCCAAGTCTCTTGATTAACCAGACTTGTGATCAAGAGACAGGCGATTAAGCAGGCTTTTTAGTCTGTGACGTACTCATCTGTCTTAACGAGAATTAGGTTCGTTCAGCCAGATACGCTTCGTAATCTGGAATCTCGATAACAACTTCTTCTTCAAGTAGTGAAGAGTTGAAAAGGAAGTTCGCAGTAGCGCGGTTGGTTGCTACAGGAATGTTCCAAACACTCGCGATACGCAGTAGTGCTTTTACATCAGGGTCGTGCGGTACGGCATTGAGTGGATCCCAGAAGAAGATCAGCATGTCGATCTTGCCTTCTGAAATTAGAGCGCCAAGTTGTTGGTCGCCACCCATTGGGCCACTGATCATGCTCTTGATTGCTAAACCTGTCTCTTTGCTTAGCAGAGAACCCGTTGTACCCGTCGCATAAAGGAAGTGGCTTTGTAGCTTCTCTTTATTCTCTTTTACCCATCTTAGAAGCTCAGGTTTGAAGTGGTCATGAGCGACTAGAGCGATATGTTTATGCGTTGGCATAGTACGCGTTGTTTTTTGCATGAATGTTCCCTAAATTATTGTTCGTATTTTTATAGTTATTGAGTGCTTGGTTCAATATAACACTATGGATTCACACTGAATACCGGCCGAAACTCAGAAGGTGACAATGAATCGGCAATAATTTGATCTTTGAGTGTTGCAGGGGTCAGAGCTTCAATTTTTGGTGCGCTGTGCATCTCGTAAGGTTGGTCTCGTAAATAACTCACCGCTTGTTTCACCGACAAGCGACCCTGTTCCACCATTTTGTCTGTTGGTGCAAAAAGTACCTTGTTTCGCAGTAAACCTCGGTAAGTCCCGTGACTTAGGTAGCTAGAAATCAGCCCAATCTCATCGGTTTTGTCTGCCGCTCTTAGCTCGCTGATTGCAGCCTCAACCGCGACGGCACTGCCGACAATGTATTTTACGTGAGCTTGTTCTATTACTTGTTGTACAAGATTGCGTTGTAGCTCTTTGTCGTTGTCAGCCCAATAGCTCACATCGATTTTTACATCGCTATCTTTAATCGCGTCATAGAATCCTAACGCCACAGGTTTGGTGCCGCCACTCGCTTGAGGGCCAAGCAAGAGTGCAATGGGCGTTTCGCCTGAACCTTTAGGATGAAGCTTGGCAAGGTATTCACCTACTTGAAAGCCCATCTTATACCAATCAACACCAACCGTGCCTTTCAAGACTTTTTGCTGCTCCTTACTTAGTGTTAACTCATTCACGGTCGCAAACACAGGTGTCGATCCAACCCAGTCGGTGAGGTTATCGTGATAGGCGTCTGGTGATACTGTGCCTAAAATAATGGCATCGGCACCCCATTGAGTGCAAAGCACGAGTTGCGAGGCTTGCTTGCCGATATTTGGGTAGCCGCCAGCTTCTAGCACTCGTAGCTCAACCTGCAATTTTTCGGCTTCGGAAATCATGCCGTAATTCACAGATAACCAATAGGAATCCTTGAGATGTGGGTAGATGGCGCAGATCTTCTCTTTTTGTGACGTCGCAGTCGCCGGTTTGATAGGGCTTAATAGCTCATCAGCACTAGCGGAAGAGGCGGTTAACGCAAGTAAAGATAAAAGAAGTTTTGACGCGAAGGATTTAGTGCGCATGAATTGCCGTTTTATTGGTTTTAGATAAGAAACACTGCAAAATATAGCGTATTCTGCAGGGGTAAAGAAGAACGTTTTAAGGTTTAGGTTTTATGTTGTTAGCTTCAGCAAGTATTGGACGCAAGCTGCTGGCCTCATTTTTAGTGATGGCGATGCTCGTTCTTTTGTCTGCATTGATTGGTGTTTCTGGATTTAGCTTTGTTGCAAAAACAGAAAGAAACGTCGTCGATTCTGCTTTGCCTGCGATGATTGAAGCTCGTCAGGTGTCTGAGTTGAGTAATCGTATCATTTCGTCTGTGCAGACCCTCTCTAATGCGAGAAATGAAGCAGAGAGAAAAGAGGCTGGCACACTGTTGTTTGATCAGCTTGAGTCTTTGTTGCAACACATCAAAGACCTGGGTGTCGATAGTTTCGACTCAGAGCTGCTGCATAAACTTGAAAATAACGTGCAGAGCGTTATCAACACGCTAGCTGAACTAGGCGTTTCAGTAGAACGTAAACTCTGGCTAACCAAAGAGCTGACGTCTCGCGTTGAAGAGATGCGCTTATTAGCTGAAGAGCTAGAACAGCTGACTCGAACTCAAGTGCTGAACACGGCGACCATAGCGGTTGCTAACGTTACCCATATCTATGACCTGCTAGAAACTAAAGAAACCGATAAAGCTTACCAAGCCTTGGATGCGCTGGTGGAAGTTGATCTTGACCTATCAGAGCGTCTACACGAATTGCACTTGCTGGCGTTTAAAATGCTTAACCAAATTGAGGAAACTCAAACGGTAACCAATGTTGAGCGTATCCACCAAATCCAGACCGAGTTTGAAACGAATCATAGGGTCATGGTGCGCCGCGTGAAAGCGGTAGAGGATCCAACACGTTCAGAGCAAATGTCTCAGCTTCTCCATGAATTACAAAAGCGCCAAGTGGTGTTTGATATCTCTCTGGAGCAGTATGAGAACACCAAAAAATCTGAGCTGTTGATGCAGAATACCTTGAAGTTGTTTTCACAGCTGAACATGACGGTAAACCAACTGATCGATGACTCCAACCTGAGTACGAAAAAAGCGGTAGATGAACTGACTTCTACGTTAAGCCTCGCGCAATGGTCGCTCTCTGTGATTTCTATTATTGGCTTGGTGATAGTGGCGTTTATTGTATGGCGAGTGGTGTATGTGTCGGTCGTGAAACGCCTTGCTGAATACTCTGCTGCCTTGATGTCTATTGCACAAGGGCGCCTTAATATTGATATCTCAGTAAAAGGTAATGATGAGCTTGCGCACATGGGTGAAGCAATCATCACAGCAAGAAACACAGCGCAGGCGCTACAAGTGGTGGCTGTGGGTGAGGCTAAAGCGAAACGAGAGCTAGAGGAACACAAAGAGCACCTTGAAGAGCTGATCACAGAGCGAACTTACCAGCTTCAACAAACCAACGAAAAGCTGAACGTCGAGGTGACGAATCACGCCAAAGCGCGAAGTGCCGCCGAGCAAGCGAGCCGTGCTAAGTCTGCTTTCTTGGCGACCATGAGCCATGAAATCAGAACACCGATGAATGGGGTATTGGGCACGGCCCGTTTGCTAAAAGATACCGGGCTGAACTCTCTTCAATCGGGCTATGCTGACATCATTAACCGCAGCGGTAAGAACTTATTAGCCATCCTCAACGATGTATTGGACTACTCTAAAATTGAAGCTGGGCACCTTGAGATAAGGATTGCGTCTTTCGACTTGCATCAAATGGTTCAAGACACCTATCAATTGATGGAAGGGCGAGCAGCCGAGAAGAAGCTTGGCTTTAGCTACCATATTGAAAGCGATGTACAGCGCTACTGGCGTGGTGACGTCACCCGTATTAGCCAGATATTGAATAACCTGGTTGGTAACTCAATCAAGTTTACCGATAAAGGTGATGTCGACATCTTCATCAGCTTAGATCTCGAAGATGAAAACCGCGTCATGTTTGAAGTGTCCGATACGGGCGTTGGGATACATGAAAGCGAACAAAAGTGCTTGTTTGATGCGTTTAGCCAAACCAACAGTGGTCGAAACACAACGGGTGGCACTGGGCTAGGTCTGGCGATCAGTAAACGCATCATGTTGGCAATGAACGGTGATATTGGCGTTCATTCAGAAGAGGGGGAAGGCAGTCAGTTTTGGTTCTCTTTACCGCTTCAAGCTGGTGAAAAAATCGAAACTAAAGCTGCAGTGGTTGAAACCTGTATCCGCGCTAAAGTGCTGTTGATTGAAGACAACCCAGTGAACTGCATTGTTGCCGAAGGCTTCTTAAACAACCTAGGGCATGAGGTCGTGATTGCCACAACCGGACAAGAAGCTCGTCAGATATACAGTGAACAGGTCTTTGATATTGCACTTGTTGATATCAACCTCCCGGACTGCGATGGCGTTGAGCTTATTCAGCAGCTTAAAGAGATCGAGGTTCAAGCATCTGCTTTAGACTGTTTACCAGAGAGCACTGCACAGTATGCGCCTCCTATGGTGGCGGTATCGGCTCATGTGTTTAATGAAGAAGTAGAAAGTTATTTGGCGTCTGGCTTTGATGGCTTCTTACCAAAACCTTTGGAGAAAGAAGCGCTTGCAAGGCTGATAGTGACTCAGCTAGATGGCAAGACCTTGCTATTGCCACAGCCTGATCCGAATGATTCGACCTGCCAAAGAAACCAAGATAGTTTTTGTGAAAAGCGTATTGAGAACGACCTAGTAGTCGAAAGCAAAGTTAAACAGCCAGACCAAGAGGAAAGTCCTGTGACCATTTCTGATAGCAAACTGATAATTGATAGCAAAGTAATAGAAGGCGACTTGTCTATTCTTGGTTTGGACAAGATGAAGCAGATTGTCGGGCTATTTGAACAAAGCAGCCTTGAAACGTTAAAAGAAATGGCTGACGCCAATGATGCGGAGAACGCCCGTGAGGTGAAATCGCTCGCTCATAAGCTCAAAGGGTCGGCAGGCAGCTTAGGACTATTAGCCCTGTTTGAATTGTGTAAGAACATTGAGATAAGCAGTGAGCCATTAACGCAATACAAGAACAGCTCTGAAGAATTAACGGGGCTCGTTAAAGACTCTCTAGCGGCGTTGCAACAACATGTCTGATATAGAATGTTCTCTGCCACATAATGAGCTTCTTAGGCTAAGCTGAGCTCTGTCTAACCGCGCATCCAGAAACAAAAAATCCTCTGCCAAGACAGAGGATTTTTGTTTTTAAAGCGGCATCTGAGGACTAACGATTTTCGAAGCGGTTGTAGTCTAACAGGCCGAACTCAATTGGTTGGTCTTGTTGGTACCAACGATGTACACGGTCACTGAATGGCCAGAACTCACTAGAGCTGCGTCGGATGGCAAACTTATCAAGCAGCGCCACGTAATCTTCTTCAGTCTGTAAGTTTTGTAGAGACTTCACTAGAGTTGGAAGTTCCTTCTCTGTCAGTGATAGGTAAGCGGCTGGATAGCTGCCTACAATGCCTCGGACGAGCGTTAAGTCGTCATTAGCGTAATCTCTGTTACCCTCTTCGTTAAATAGGCTAGAAATGTTGCTGTGAGCGTTGTTGTGAATCATGGTGAATAGCTGCTCTTCACCGTTTTCGCCTTCAATCATGATCATCACGAGTTGAGGGACATGGCGTAGGCCTTCACCTTTCACCAAGCTTACCTGTTTAAGCAGTGCTTCATTTTTACGGCTAAAGCCAGTATCAACGATCTCATAACGGTCATTAAGTATTGGGCTCAGCTTATCTTTCAGCTTATCGAGTAACTCACGTTTTGGATCGGCCGTTTTGTACACCACGCTAGTTGGCTGATCAAAAGGTGCGATATTACGTTGCAAGAAGTCGCTCAACTGGACGCTTTGATTTTGGTACCAGCTTGAGTGCTCAAGGTGTCGTACATCTTTTGGTAACAGTGTTAAGAAGTTACTTTCACCTTCAAGACGTAAGAAATCCATAAACATACGCGTGATGAGCTGGTGGCCGAAGTTTCCGTAAACATCGAAGCCAGCTACAAGTAGGTAATGAATTCTTTCTAAAAGTGCGTAATCCAGAATCCACGCCGTTTTAGGTTGAGGGCCAACCAAGCCTTGTACAACCGATGCACTGTCAAAGTGACGGAAAACAGTGAGGGCAGCGTTCGGGTTAGTCCCATTGCCATCCCAGATAACGTCTGTCGTTAAGTTCTCGCCATTCTTAAACCATTTATTAGCAAAGTCTGATTTCCCTTCTAGGTAGCGTGCTTGCTGTTTTGAATATCTAACCCAGTTAGTTGCAGGAACCGTGTTACTTTCAAGCTCACTTGGAAGCTTAAGGTTGTCACGTTGGCTCGCATAAAAGGCATTGATCTCTGGAAGATCGGCTTTGTCTGGGTCGATAAAGAATACCCAGAATCGGTCGTTAATCACGTTTAATGCCAACTGACCACGACACACAGGGCCTTTGATGTAAGCCATGATGGTGTTCTGAGCGTTGTCGAGCATAAACTTAAAGCGAGAGTTTACTGGCAAGGCCTCAAATGAGGTCATCGGGTTCGCGGCAACATCAATATCGTAACTTGGCAGCTTATCTACAGTGTAATCGGCATCAACAAACCAAGTGTTCCAGTTTTGCAGGCGCTCTTCATTGAGTGCGAAAGGCATGTGTGTCTTGTCGACAATTGTGCCTTGCTCAGGGATAAGACGGTAGTACAAGCGTGGGACTTTTGGATTATCATAAGGACGACGAGTGGTGATGCGCTTAACTGGTTCGCCAGGAGGTGTAGCAGAACGAACGATCGAGAAGAAACGTGTCGGCTGTCCTAACTCAGAAAAATAAACGTGTGATAAGAACAAGTGCTCATAGATGTAACGTGCTGAAAGCTGGCTCTTTCTTGAACTTTTGTTGAGGAACTTTTCGTAAGTATTAACCAGTTCTTGCTCAGCTTCACTTAGCGGAATATGTTCGTTCATCAAAGCGCCATTTTCTAGCCAGCTCATCAGAGTCGCGTATTCTGTCTTGTCTAAGTTAGGCATCCCATAAGGCATACCCCACGTAGGGTAATCTCTCTCATATTGAGCGTACTCTTCGATAGTCGGACACTGCTGGTCACGATCGATTGAAAAGTCGAAGCCTTCTAGCTGCGTTTGCTCCGGAAGTGGATGATTCTCTTTCTGAATCAACATACGAGAGACAAGCCCAGCATCTAAGTTAGCGGTCGAGTTCTGCATACGTTCGTTGAGTACAGGGTGGAAATCAGCGTCGCGCCACTCTTGTGTGGTTAACGCATCTTCAAACAAGCGAGTGGGAGCCGATGCCGTTAAA
Organism: Vibrio chagasii; assembly: GCF_024347355.1. NCBI lineage: Bacteria > Pseudomonadati > Pseudomonadota > Gammaproteobacteria > Vibrionales > Vibrionaceae > Vibrio > Vibrio chagasii. Next base: position 467,389 of record NZ_AP025466.1, on the reverse strand, counting down.
CGCGTACCTTGATAAACCAGTGCTTTACTTGCACCTCGGTCGATACCCTCCACAGAAGACATTTTTAGTTGGCAAGGAGCATCATAGCAGGCGTGACAAACCACACATCGGTTATCAATGATCGGTTTAACTTCGTTGAGAAAGTGTTGCGATTGAGCTGAAAGGATAGGAGTTTGGCGATCACGAACTTGTTGTTCGCCAAACAGCTCATCGAAGTTTAGACCCGCGTACACGGCACAACCTGAGAACACGCTGACAAGAGACAAAATGAAGAGTTTTTTCAAATTCATACGTACTTAGATATTTGGCATTTTTTCTAATTATATCGAAAACGATTGAAAATGCTCATGTTCTGACAATTGTGTAGACAAGATCTCTATAGGATTGAGCGATTCGCAAGGCTTGGCTGTGGGCATAGAGCTCAGTATTCAGGCCTACTGGTTAACGTAACAAACAGAAAAGGGGACTGAGAGTCGCTCAAATTCCTTTATCCAACGCCATTGGTTGTCTTGTAATTTGTCTCCAGGGCCTTTGACTTCTATCCAGTGAAATTGGTCATCTTTAAAAGCGATCAGGTCAGGCATTCCGGTTCTAAACAGTTTTAGGTCACTCAATATGACTTTGAAGAGCTCGATCAGCAAGGCTCGTGGTACTGAGTGGATGCTATGTTCGATGAGTGCTTTAGGGAAGTGATTCCAATGAACAAACGGATTAGCAATGCCAAGCTTTTCATCATAGACATCGAGCAAGTGTTCAATGCCTTTGCTCGAGATGGTTTGGAATACGGCATTGATTTGCAATACACGCTTTTGTTGAAAGTCGGAATGATAGAGATCCAGCGGTCTATGTTGGTAGCGGTTGATAAATGCCCCCTCGACATCTGAGAAAATTACATCCCAAAACGCCAAGCCGAACAACCCACACAGAAAGCTGTTCTCGGAAAAATAGACTTCCCAACCTTGAACTTCAAAATATTGCTTAACGGCAAGCTCGACTCTGGTTTGGCTTAGGTCTAATTCCAATCTAATTTGTTCGCAAGTTGGCTTTGAAGCGCGTGGAACCTTTTGTCCCTGCTTGCGTAGCAACCTCTGCTCAAGCTTAACGGCGACTTCCAGTTCTGATACGTCAGATGGATTGGTTTGCATCTCCGTGACGGTGTCACTCATTAGGTCTAGTTCATCTTGCTTGTCGTAGATGCGAGCAAGCCGCTCTCTGCTCGGTGGAAGTGATGATTGCTTAAACCAATGAACGGCTTTTTCGTTCTGATTGAGTCTTTCTAGATCTCGAGCAATGTCATTGATCAGGCGCGAGCGTTTTCGCGCTATGGTGCGATGTTCTGATTCACACGGTAAGGATTGCAAAAGGTTCTCAAGAACATCGCTGTCCTTACGGTCACTTTCATAATATTGGCGCTGAACATCGCGCATTGAGAGCAGTTGATCGACCTGCTCCCTGGAGTTGAAGAAGCGACGCTGCTTGCTCAATGGGTAGTTTTCAAAAGTGTTGAGGCCAAGATCGCTTAAAACGAACTGACTGAGATCTTGGTATGTATTGGCAAAAAAGAGTAGCAGTAATAAATCGATAACTTCGGCTTCAATAGCATGGATACAGTCAAATGTTAAGGCTTGATAATTATCAAAAGGTTGTTGAGTCAGCAGCCCCAATAGCACGTCCTTTTTAGCCGACTTACTGCTTTTGAGGGGAGGAAATAGGTTTAATAGCTCAGGCTTGGTGAGCAAGTGTAAGCCTAACTCATGCTCTGTGATGACAAGGTTGTGTGTAGCTTTAGGATTACTCAGTGCGATAAAGCCGGATGTGCTCAGCTCTTGCAGCGCATCTGAGAGGTTGGGTATTTCAACGTAGTCGAGTTTATCACTGCGAAACCAACACCCCTTACGAGACAGCAAACGAACCATTAAACACTGGCTAGGTGTAGAAAGGCGCTTGTAACCTTGTAGCCAACGAGTTTCATCGGCGCTTAGAAGGTCAGGGTAGTACGTTTGAGCGTGTTCAATCAGTCGATTGAAGTTGTCGAGGTAGTAAGTTGGGTGTAGTTGAGGAGTGGATTCTAATGTCACTTGATACGTCGCTTCATACAAAAAGAGCCTAACCCTAAGGTTAAGCTCTTTCTTTTCAAATTCAATCTTTTATCAGATTAAGCTTGAGATGCTTTTAGCTCAGCCGCTTTCGCTTCAGACATTGGCTTAGTGATGATTGCTAGAACAATACATACTGCCATCATTGCTGCAGAAATAGTGTAAGCAAGGCCGTAGCTGTCGCCGTTAGTCATCGAGTAACCAACAACCGCTGTACCGATTGCACCACCGATACCCCATGCCGTGTAAAGCACGCCGTAGTTAGTACCGTAGTTTTTAAGGCCGTAGAACTCAGCTGTAAGCGTTGGGAATACTGCTAGTAGAGTACCGTAACCAACCGCTGCTACTGCAGTACCGATGATTAGTGTGAACTCAGTGTTAAACGTAGCGAATAGCGCCATGTTTGCACCTTGCAGAATGAACGCAAGTAGAAGAGTACGAACGCCACCGATTTTGTCAGCAAGCATACCAGCAGCAACACGACCGCCTGAGTTAAATACAGCAAGGATAGAAGCAAGGTAAACCGCGTTCGGTAGGTTTGCTTGTGCGCTTGCGATACTTGTGATGTTACCGATGATCATTAGACCAACAGAAGCTGCGAAAGCGTACATGATCCATAGAGAGTAGAACTGAGGAGTCTTCAGCATTACTTTCCAAGATAGGTCTTCGCTCTTCTTAACAGCTTTTGGAGCTTGGCCAGCTTTTACTTTTGGTTCAGCTGGAGCGTAACCCGCTGGTGGGTTGTTGATTGTTGCTGCTAGAGGTACAGCGATTGCTAGTACACCAACACCAAGAATCTTAAAGCTTGTTTGGATGCCCATGCTCTCGATAAGAGCAGCAGTAACTGGAGCAAGGTAAATTGCCGCTAGACCGAAGCCTGCTGCGATCAGACCGTTAACCATACCTTTCTTAGAAGGGTGGAACCACTTCATTGCAGAAGGAGAAAGACATGCATAACCGAAGCCGATACCAGCGCCTGCCATTACACCGAATGTGATGTTTAGCATTAGTGGAGAAGTCGCAAAACCAGATGCGATCATGCCAATGCCAGTAAGAGCTGTACCAAGAATTAGGATCTTACGTGGACCCATGCGGTCTTGTAGGATACCAGCAACAAGAAGACAGATAGAGAATGTGATTGTTGCAGTCGCGTATGGTGCTGATGCTTCAGCTGCAGACCAGCCTTCACCTTGTAGGGCTTTGTTAAATACACTCCAAGCATACAGGATGCCAAGACAAAGGTTGATACAGAAGCCTGCTAGCAGGATACGTGTAGCTTTATCAATCTTGCTCATTTTTATTCTCAGTTTTGTCTTTGGTCTAGTGAGAGCCACAGGACTAAAGACGGGTTATTGTGATTATTTCTTCAAAATTAGTTTGCGTTTATCAACAGATAGCGCAAAAGAGCGCGGATTATAACCAATAAAAATGTGATTGGAATCTCTTTTTCCATTTTTATCAAAATTAAACTTGAGTTGTTAAAGAACTGTTTTTTATGCGTGTTGCAGTTGTTGTTAACACCTTTCTTTTTTGTACACTTTGCTGGTTTAGGCTCCAGTATTCATGCTTTTTACCCAATCTCTTCCTGCTAGTGTCCCTACAAACCGTGCTCTCATCACATCATTGCAATTAATTTTAAATTATTTCTGTGGTTAATTTTGTGTAACAAAATAAATCAAATTGGACATTAATCGCCACAACCCCAGAGGGAACTTAGTTTGTTGAATTTACGAATGTTAATTGATTGTTAATAAGGGGCTTTGTGTTTCTTGTTGGTTACAATTTGTTCGTTTTTTGGGCTTGTTTTGTCCGTAAAAAGTGGGAAAATAGTACGCAAACTGAGATTTCAAATTTGAAAGGATGCGTTTCTAGTCTACTAAGAGGCAAGTGTTATGAAACTATTTTTAATTCTACTGATGTCGATTACTGGTGGTGTAGCAGCCGCTGATCATATTCATTCTTTCTTGTTCGGTTTCTACATTGCAGCACTTGCAGTGGGTAGTTGCTACTGGCTTGCATTCCGCAGCACACGTTTCCCACAGCTAGCACTAGTGCTGCTAATGTGCGGTTTCTTTGCAAAAATCGCGGTAACAGTGGTAGGTTTGTCTTGGGGTATCTCTAACGATATTATCCAGTCACCATTCATCTTCTCATTGTCTTACCTATTCTTCTTAGTGGTTGTGTCTTACGTGTGGTTCTCTTACCGCGATAAGCTGACACTAAAGAAACGTGAGAAACAGATTGAAGAATCTCGCAAGCAAGCTGCAGCATAGTTAAAAACAGATTTTCAAAAGCCTTCTTCGGAAGGCTTTTTTGATCCTGCGAGAACCTATATGGCCTCAGATAAAAGAAACCCCAGTATGGCGACATACTGGGGTTTCTTGTTATCGAGCCAGGAATGAAGAGCGTTTTACTTCTTCATCATTTTCGCTAGATCAGCAAACGGGTTATGTGTCGCCGTTTGGTGGTCGTCTAAACGTGCTGTGGCATCGACACCGTAGCGTTCGTGGTCTGTGTATTTAGAATGTTCATGATCGTGACAGTAAAGACACAATAGTTCCCAGTTACTGCCGTCTTCAGGGTTATTGGTGTGGTCGTGGTCGACGTGGTGAACCGTCAGCTCTCTTAGGTTCGAGTAAACAAATTCACGTGCACATTTACCACAAACCCAAGGGTAAAGTTTGAGTGCTTTCTCACGGTAACCTTGCTCCTGGCGAGCGTATGCCGCGCTTGAGCCATTGTAATCTGAAGACATTGCCAAATTCCTATTTGTTGTAATCAGTCGATACTATCACAGCTTTATTGAAGCTCTAGAGGTGTTGTCACTAAATGATGCTTTGCTTTAACTAACATCAATTTTGCGCTGGACTGGTTTGTGAACGCTTATACAGAGGGGGCCGTATGTTGGATATGTCTTTCTGGAATAAGGCATGCTTAACAGTTTGAAAAGAAAACGCATTGAGGGGTTTTAACCGAGTAAATGTGACCTAATATCTGTTGGTAAGACCCTATACTAATAAGGAAATATCATGTCACATCAATACACACCACCAAAAGTATGGGTTAACGATACTGCCGGTGGTAACAAGTGGGCAAACATCAATAGCCCTGAATCTGGCGCTCGATTCGACAAAGCTCTGGCTGTTGGTGAACATGCTCTGCAACTGTATTCTCTTGGCACACCGAATGGCCAAAAAGTGACGATCATGCTTGAAGAGTTATTAGCTGCGGGCGTGAAAGAAGCTGAATATGATGCGTACTTGATTAATATTGGTGAGTCGGATCAATTCTCTTCTGGTTTTGTTGGTGTAAACCCTAACTCGAAAATTCCTGCTTTGGTCGATAAATCTGGCAATGAAGACGTGAACGTTTTTGAATCGGCTTCCATTCTGGTTCATTTAGCTGAAAAGTTTGGTCACTTCTTACCGAAAGAGGGCGCTGCTCGTTCTCAAACGTTTAACTGGCTATTTTGGGCACAAGGCTCAGCCCCATTCCTAGGTGGCGGCTTTGGTCACTTCTACGCTTACGCAGATGAAAAGCAAGAGTACCCAATTAACCGCTTCGCGATGGAAGCTAAGCGTCAACTAGACGTATTGGATAAGCAGCTAGCAAAAAGTACCTTTGTCGCTGGAGAAGAGCTGACTATCGCCGATATGGCTATTTGGCCTTGGTATGGCAACCTGGTACTCGGTAACCTTTATGATGCTGCTGAGTTCTTGCAGGTTGAGTCTTACACCAATGTCGTTCGCTGGGCGAAGTTACTAGAAGCGCGTGAAGGCTTCCAACGCGGTCGTATTATCAACCGCTCATGGGGTGAAGAGTGGGAACAAGTACCAGAACGCCACTCGGCTGAAGATATTGATAAGGTACTGAAACTAAAGCCTTAGTTTTTATTTAAGGTAGACAGAAGCGTCACAAATTCTTTTTGAATGTGGCGCTTTTTTGATCCTGTAATTAATCAATTTGAGTTTTATTATTACAAATTAGTAAAAGTGATTTGATTTGAATTGGGATTATCATTAATTTTGTTATAAATATAATGCACTCCATCAGAAAGATTTTGCCTTTAGGCATGGTGGGTAAGCGAATGTTGAAACAGAAAGAAAAGATTGTTGTGGTTGGTGGCGGCGCTGCTGGCCTGGAGTTAGTTACGCGTTTAGGTCGTGATAAACGTTATGATGTGACACTTGTAGAGCCATCGTCACACCATTACTGGAAACCGCGTTTACACGAAATTGCAGCGGGAACATTCGACGAAGAACTCGACGCTGTCAGCTACTTCCAACATGCATCTTGTAATGGTTACACCTATGTTCAAGCCTCCATGAGCGGCTTAGAGCGTGCTAATAAAGTCATCAAACTGAATCATTTTAGCGGTACGATGCAAGAGCTAGAGTACGATTATCTTGTTATCGCAGTCGGCGCCATCAGCAATGACTTTAAAACAGAAGGCGTGAGTGAACACTGTCTATTCCTTGATTCAGCATTGCAAGCCCAAAAAGCTTGGCAGGAGATCAACCCTCTACTGAGAGCAAGCAGTCAGCGCAAAATTTCAATTGTTGGCGCAGGTGCAACGGGCGTTGAACTGGCGGCAGAGCTAGCAAAAGTGAGTGCCAAGCTACAGCGCTATCGTCAGGAAGGCAGTCTTGAGATCACTTTAATTGAAGCGGCTGATCGTGTGTTGCCTGCTGGGCCTGAATGCATGTCGAAACGAGTTCATGAAGCTTTGGTAAAACAAGGCATTAACGTTAGGACTGGGACTCGCATTCAAAGAGCTGAAGAGGCGAAATTAGTCACTTCAGAAGATGAGATTATTTCAGCAGATCTGCAAGTATGGGCTGCTGGTATTAAATGTGCAGATTGGCTAAGTGAATTAGATGGTTTAGAGACAAATCGAATCAATCAACTAGTTGTAGATCAGACACTAAGAACAACCAATGACAACGATATCTTTGTGATTGGCGACAGTGCAGAGTGTCCACAACCGGATGGTTCTTTTGTTCCGCCAAGAGCTCAAGCTGCTAATCAAGCCGCGGGTCACTTGGCTCAGCAGTTCAAGCGTTTAGCGAAAGGTAAGGCATTACAACCCTTTGTTTTCCATGATGGAGGTATGTTGGTAGCGGTTGGTCATGACTATGCGGTCGGCGCGCTGATGAATGACAGAGTACTTTTGCGTGGTCGATTTGTGCGGAACCTTTACGACACTATTTTCCGTTTACATCAAAGAGTGTTGTTTAGTTGGGGGCGTGTGACCGCATTGGTCGTATTAAAGAGACTGAAATGTGCACTAAACCCATACAGTAAAAAGATCTAACGTAGGTAGGTTTGAGGCTTACCCTCAAGTTGCTACTTCAATGAGCGCCATGCATAAGGTTATGTATGGCGCTTTTCTTTTGTGCAAAAGACATCCTAGAACTGTGATACATCGTTAAAATCGTAAGTACTGATTTTGGCTGACTTATCATATTTAGATTTAGCTATTGCAGGCTATTTAGGTATAAAATCGCGTCATCATAATTCTAAAGGATTGTGCCATGTACCACGGTCATGTTTATTTCCCTCTGCGATTTGCGGAGCAAGCAGAAACACTTCGTCAAAAGATTCTATCTGAGCGTAAAGATGTATTAGAGGTTTTTCCTTTAGTACAACGTTTGGTTGGCCCACATAAAATGCCGATGTTTGAGATTCATTTTGCCAACAAAGAGTCAGGCATCGTGGAATGGCTTGAGCAAGAGCGCGGTGATATGTCGGTGCTGATTCACCCAGTAACTGGTGGTGAAGAAACATTAGACCATACAGTACGTGCGATCTGGCTTGGCCGTGAGCTAGGTGTATTTGAAGACACGCTAAGTAGCTAATTTAATTTACGCCCGACAGTACGTACCTAATAAACAATACGTTTGTACCAAACATAAGCGAATCATTGTTTTCTTCTGTCGGGTGAGTTATCCCAGTTTCCACTTCGATAAATTCAACCTTCCTGTCTGAACTTCCCTCTAATTAATGTAATTAAGTTCGTCGCCTATAGGGTTTGCTGCCCTTGAATTGCATGTGATTTCCCAATACAGCAATCTGGGACACTTTTTCCCATGCCGAATTGGTAATACTGACGCCATATTCATTTATGGGCTCAATAATGCTATTCAAACATCCCATCTCTCTGCTAACGATTATTCGGCTTAACCCATTAAAGGTCGCTTCGACTTGGTTAATGGTTTTAGCTGAAAACGTGATGCTTATTCTGCTGCCGCTGTTTATTGGTTACGCCATCGACGGTGTGTTAAACCAAAGCTTCCAGCCCTTGATGATGCTGGCATTGATCCTTTTTGTACTGGTGATCATCAGTGTCGTTCGTCGTTTCTACGATACCCGTGTATATGGCGCTATTCGTGTCAAACTGGCGAATATCGTGGAGCGAAACCTGCGTGGCTTATCTTTATCAACCAAAGACGCTCGTCTCACAATGTCGCGTGAGCTGGTTGATTTCTTAGAAGACGATTTGCCTGCTCTGATGACGGCAGTGGTACAGCTTGTTGCGACAGTGGTGATTCTCTCTACATTCCATTTCTCATTGGCGCTTTGCATGTTGTTTGCAGGGCTATCGATGCTCGCGATTTATGGCGCGTTCCACCGAACCTTTACCCAACTTAATGGCCAATTCAACGATCAAGTCGAACAGCAGGTTCAACTGTTGAGCGGTGTTCGCTTATCAGCGCTTCGTTGGCACTTTGAACGCTTAAAACAATGTGAAATCAAGCTTTCAGATACTGAGGCGATTGTCTACGGACTGATCTTTACCGTTTTGTTTGGCGCAGTCGTGGGCAATTTGTGGATGGTGAGTAAGCTTATCGAGCCGACTGCAGGACAAGTGTTCTCTATCGTTACTTATTCACTGGAGTTTGTTGAAACCGTAGTGATGCTACCAATTACACTGCAAACCCTTTCTCGTCTTACTGAAATCAGTCAGCGACTCAATCATACCTCTGTCCAACAGGCTACCAAGGAGATGCCTTATGAAGTTTAAAAAGCCACTTTCGGTATTAGTCGGTTGTGCGGCTATCTTTGCTGCCTTGATTGTTGTCGATGAATTGGAACCTGAGGTAGTAGAGCCAGTGAAGAAACAAGCAGTACTGGCACCGGTTTCTGTATTGGAGGTGACACCTTCGCAGCACGAATCGACGTTAACGGTACTTGGCTTAACCGCTGCTCGTTGGCCAATTCAACTTAAAGCGTCGAGTAGTGCGCAACTTAAGTGGCTGAATGAAAACATTGAACCGGGACAGCTAGTGACTAAGGGCGACGTGTTGGCGAGGTTAGATACCAGCGCCGTTGATGCGAACTTGGCGCAAGCGTTAAGTGCGTTAAAGCAAGCTGAGTTGGAATTGAAACAGGCTAAGCATGAACAGACTGTCGCTCTTAAAATGCTCAACCCAAAAACAAGTTCGTCCTTTGCACGCAGAGAGCCTCAAGTGCTTGCAGCGAAAGCTAACCTGCAACAAGCCAAACAGGCGTATGTCAGTGCGAAGAAGCTAGTCGAAGAGTCAGTGATTACGGCGCCTTTTGATGCTGTGGTCATGAAACGCCACATTAGCCCAAGAGAGTGGGTAGAGGCGGGGCAAGTGACCTTTGAGTTAGCCGCCAGTGATTCGATTGATATCGAGCTTCCAATCTCTGAATTGCATTGGCAACAAGTACAAGCTGCCTTGGTTAAGCCGAGCATTCGTGTCGTGAGTCGTTCTGGGAACCAATGGCCGGCGAAGGTGCGCTATGTGTCGCCAGAAGTGGATTCGGTGACTCGCCAAAGACAAGTCGTGCTGTCGGTTAAAAATCCTGACCACGATAAGCCTAGGCTTTTCCCTAATCAGCAGGTTCAAGCTGTGGTTAACCTAGGTCTACAAGATGATGTGATTAGCATACCTCTGAGTGCGATGACCCGAGACGGGTATGTGTGGACGTTGGACACAGAAGACCGTTTACGAAAAGAGTTGGTAACACTTATTGGTCAAGGCAGCCAAGAGCTTGATATTCGCTTCAATCATCGAAGTGATGAGCCTCGCCGTGTGGTGCAGTATCCACTTTCTTCCATGCTTATCGGTAAACAAGTCGCGCCTAGGTTCAATGGAATCCATTCTGAAGCCATGCTCGCGAGTAAATCTGATGTCACACAGATTAAGGAATCAAACCAATGAGTTGGATGACAAGATGGTTCATTAATAACCCAGTCGCTGCCAATTTGTTGATGATGGCGATTGTTATCAGCGGTGTGTTGGCGTTTGGGCAGTTGCGTGTCGAGTCGTTCCCGCAAATTGCACCATCATCAATCAGTATTACTGTGGCGTATCCTGGCGGTACTGCACAACAAATTGATGAGAGCGTAACGCAACGAATCGAAGAGTCGATCAGCGGCATAGCAGGCATCAAACAGATCACTAGCCAATCGAGTGCTGGCGTGTCTCGGGTCGTGGTACGTAAAACCAGCAGCACAGACTTAGACAAGCTGTTGGATGACATTCGTAACCAAGTTAACGCCATCAACGGCTTTCCCGTGCAAGCAGAAAGACCGCAAGTGGTGCGCAATGAATTTACCAACTTAGCCGCGTTTGTTGTGGTGTCAGGCCCAAGAACCGATGAAGAGTTACAACCTATTGCTAAGCAACTTGAACAAGCGCTGAAGAAGAACCCTCAAATTTCCATGGTCTCAAACTGGGGAACTCGAACGCCTCAGTTGGTGATCGAGCCAGATCCAGACCAACTCAAGGCGCTGGGATTGAGCTTGGAAGATCTTGCAGGTTTAGTTGAGCAGCGTTCACTTGAGTCTCGTAGCGGCGAGCTAATTAGTGACAAAGGCCGAATGGTGATTCGTGGTGACGGTTATGCCGATGATTTACAGAAGCTCAATCAGCTTGTCGTGATTTCGGGAAGTAATGGAGAAATACGCTTGGGAGACATTGCCAAGCTAACCCGTGGCTACCAATTCAGTGGTTCTATCGTGCGTAACAACGGTTCTAACGCCATCGCTTTGTTGGTCAGTACTAGCCAAACCGATAACCTACTTAAAGTCAGCGAAGCAATCAGTGAAACACTGGATGCACAACGAGCGATTCTACCTTCGGATATTGAGCTGAATACCATGGCTGATATGGCGCCTTACATTGAAGAACAGCTGTTTCGTTTGAGCGAAAACGCCTGGCAAGGCTTACTAATTGTACTGATCCTACTTGGGATATTTCTTGAGATTAGGCTCGCGTTTTGGGTCGCTATGGGCATCCCGATTGCGTTCACAGGGACGCTTGCCGCAATGCAGTGGTTTAACTACAGCATCAACGACATCACCTTGTTTGGTTTTATCTTGGTACTCGGAGTACTAGTGGATGATGCCGTGGTTGTGGGGGAAGCGATACATGAAAAACGGACGCGTAGCACAGGCTATTCTCCTAATATAAACGGAAAGAAAGCCGCTTGGCAGGGCGTGCATTCCGTCTCAGTGACAACTGTATTTGGTGTGTTGACAACTATTGCTGCATTTTCTCCAATGCTCTGGATTAACAATGAGTTAGCCAAGGTGCTTGCTGGGTTTTCGGCCGTGGTGATCTTCGCTTTGATCTTCTCGTTGATTGAAAGCAAATTTATTTTGCCGTCACACTTGGCTCAGCTTTCAGTGAAAAAGCCATCGACCAGTATTTTTGCCAAGGTTCAGAACGCCGCTCAAGGCGGTTTGCAGTGGTTCAATCTCAACATCTATAAGCCAATATTGGAGTTTGCACTCGGTTACAAAGGGGCGTCTTTGCTTGGGTTTGTCGCGGTTATCTCACTGGCTTATGGCATGTGGTCGAATGGGGCGATTCGAAGTGCGCTGTTCCCTGAAATTCCGGGGCGTTACATTACGGCTGTTATTGAGCTAGAAGATGGTGCGCCGTTACCACTGCAGCGCCAAGCTTTGTTGCAAGTAGAGCAAGCGATGACCCAGGTTGAGAAAGGCTTAATGGAAGATTATCCATTACAAGAGAAGCCCGTCGTAAACCTGCTCGCGTGGTCAGATGGTTATGGGGAAATTGAAGTCACTGCCGAGCTTACCAATGAATCTTTAAGCTTATTGCCGGGCAATTTACTGCTGAAGCAATGGCGAGAAATCACTGGGCAAATTGAAGGCGCTTACTCGGTGAAATTCAGCGCAGCAGAGGAGCCTGCTGGTGGCACATTCTTAACGATCTCTTCCAACGATCGTGAATTGGCGTCTCGTGTCAGTGAACAGCTAGCAGATACTTTAGCGTCCTTAAAAGGTGTTTCGGATGTTTACGATGATGGTCAGGATGGTTTACCACAAGTTCGTTTGGTGCTGAATCAATATGGTCAGCAGCTTGGCTTAACGCAAGTCACGCTAGCTCAACTTGCAGACGAAGCATTTGGCGAAAGGGAAGTTCATCGTCTTTTAGAAAACGGACAAGAGACCAAAGTATTGCTGCAATACCCTAGGGATGAGCGCAGAACCTTAGCTCAGCTACAGCAAGCCATTATCATGTTGCCGAACGGTGGTAGCGTGATGATGGGTGATATTGCTGAGTTCCGTCACGAGCAAGAACCGCAAGTGGTTTATCGTCGAGACCGAGAGCAAGTGATTAACCTCTATTGGAAGCAAAACCGTGACCTGCAATCACCAGAAAAAACACGTGAGCAACTTGAAGATACGATTGAGTCTCTGCACCTTCAATATCCAAGCGTAACCATCAAAGCGGGCGGTGAGTTTGAAGAGATAGGGGAAGTGTCGGATGGCTTTAAATCCGCAATGATTCTGACTCTGCTGATGATCTATATCTTGTTGGCGGTGCCTTTGAAGTCTTACTGGCAACCAATGATTATCATGGCAGTCATCCCATTTGGATTCGCAGGTGCGATTTTTGGTCATTACTTGATGGACTTGCCGATCAGCATTCTTTCAATGTTCGGTATGATGGCCATGACGGGGATCGTGATTAACGACTCGTTGGTGCTGATCACGCGTTTTAATACGGAATATCGCCAAGGCGTGCCACTTCAGAAGGCGTTAGTCATTGCGGGCACCAGCCGTTTGAGGGCGATCTTCTTAACCACGATAACCACTGTGTGCGGCTTGTTGCCGTTACTAAGTGAAACGGCAGAACAAGCACAATACCTAAAGCCTGCAGCGGTATCCTTGGTATTTGGTGAACTGTTTGCTACTGCGGTAACGTTGATCTTGATACCTGTGTTGCTTGGTCTGTTTTGCCGAAAAGCGCCTCAAGCTGAAGAGCTTATTGAAAAAGAGCAGGTCGAACAAGAATCACATGTACAGGCACAGCTCACTTTGGAGCGCTCATGATTGATTTTATAAAGGACAAAGACGATAGTGAAGCCAAGCGATCGAATTCGATCAAGTCGACAGAGACAAGAGCTTCTATGCCTGAGAACAAAGACCGTATGACGCAACAGAGCAAACCTGACTATCAATCAGTGCCTGGCTTTAAGCTGGTGCCTGAGATTGCGTTAGTGGAATCTTTGCCAGAGCACCTCCAAAAACGCTTTAGCCATGCACTTAATTTAATGCATGAAGAGTGGGGTGAACGTCGTACTTGGGAAGAGATCGCAACCGAAAGCGCGATTTCGCCATACCACTTTCATCGTCAGTTTACTGAGCTGTTTAATGAAACGCCGGGGCAGTACCTGAGCCGAGTGCGTCTACAGATTGCGGTTAGCCTGTTGATCAATGACGAGCCATGGAGCGTTATTGAGATAGCTCAGTATTGTGGATTCTCATCATCACAGTCGTTAGGCAAGGCGCTCAAGCGTGAGTTGGGCGTGACGGCAAAGCACATTCGAGAAATGGGTTACAACGCGACTCCCAAGGAGACTGCCGATTTCATCCAGAGATTGGCACATCCGGGGGTGCAGTCTTCCATCGAAAAAGAGCTGGTTAAGTCGATGCCGACAGAATTAGTTTGGTATCCAGAGCGCGGTATGCAGAAGCTTAAGCTAGACGATCCTGATTGGGATACCGTGTTTGAAATGTACGGTCTGAAATCAACACAACTCATGGGCACAACACCAATTAAGCAGATGAGAAACAAGTGGGACGACATAGACGCTGAAATCGGTAACTGGCAAGTGGCTAAAGAGCGTTACGATATGATCATTCCAGAAGGATACTACTTGTGTAGCGATGTGTATCTGGTTTCCGATGTCGCCTACAGCACGGCTTTAGAAGCGCAGTTTAACGCGGTTGAGCAACAAGGCTTGCAGTTAGACGTGAATGGCTATTTAGTGGAGATGATTCGCCATATAGATGATGACGATGTAGAAGGGGTGACTTTCTCTTTCCAGTTGCCCATTTTAACGACCCAAGATAGCGAATAACAAAAAGGCTCCTCATATGAGGCTGTCTCTTATACACAAATCCCTAAGCCACGCTTGGGGATTTTTTTTGAACTATTTTTAGGTTTCATGATCTGATCATCTAAGCAATGACAAGGATGATTATCATGACCTATATAGAGCCAACCCTTTGGGCACAAAAACAGTTCGGTCAAGCCCACCTTAATGACCCTAGACGCACTCAAAGACTCGTTGCTCTCGCAGCCTCACTGGCCGAGCAGCCTGGCGTACCCGTCTCGAAACTCATTATATCCCCTGCTGAAATGGAAGGGGCTTATCGCTTCATCCGTAATGAGCAAATCAAAGCAGAAGATATCGCAGAAGCGGGTTTTTATGTCACCGCACAAGAAGCATTAGAGCAACAAACACTTCTTGCCTTAGAAGACACCACTTCTCTCAGTTACTCCCATCGCAGCATTCGAGATGAACTCGGGCACTCTAATCAAGGCAATCGACATCGCGCCATGTTTGTACACTCAACCTTACTTTTTGCTCCCGACACTCAATCTGTTATTGGTTTAATTGAACAACAGCGCTGGACTCGTGATATAGAAAAGCGAGGTCAAAGGCACCAGCATGCGACTCGACCATACAAAGAGAAAGAAAGTTATAAGTGGGAACAAGCCTCTCGCCATGTCGCTGAGCGACTTGGCGATAAAATTTCGGATGTCATTTCTGTGTGCGATAGAGAAGCCGACCTATTTGAATACCTCACTTACAAGCGAGAGCAACAACAAAGGTTCCTCGTTCGCTCAATGCAAAGCCGCTGTATTGAAGAGCACGATAATCGTCTTTATAGCTATGCTTCTACCCTGTTATCAGCCGGAGAGAAAGTGCTCGAAATACCGCAAAAAGGCGGTCGTAAAGCTCGCAAGGCTCATTTAGATATCAAATATGCCCCCGTGACACTCAAGTCTCCTGCTAACAAGAAAGAGTTCGATAACATTCCGCTTTACTACGTGGGATGTATAGAACAAGGAGAGAGTGGTAATAAGCTCGCATGGCACTTACTGACTTCAGAGCCGATAACGAGCAAGGAAGAGGCACTCAAAATCGTCAGTTATTATGAGCGGCGCTGGCTGATAGAAGATTTTCATAAAGTCTGGAAAAGTGAAGGGACTGAAGTTGAGCAACTGAGAATGCAAAGTAAGGATAACTTAGAAAGGCTCAGCGTCGTTTTGGCTTTTATCGCGACTCGGTTACTCCAGTTGAGGTTTATGAATGAATCAGACGAGTTATCTAAGAGCAGTTGTGAGCAGATATTAAAAGGCAAAGCGTGGAAGTTAATGTGGCTCAAGTTGGAGAGCAAAAAACTACCGAAAGAAGCGCCTAATATATCATGGGCTTACAACGGTATTGCTCGGTTAGGTGGTTGGAAGAATACCAAGCGAACAGGTCGCGCTTCTATAAAGACGTTATGGCAAGGATGGCTTAGGTTACAAACCATCCTTGAAGGGTATGAACTCGCCAAGTCTCTTGATTAACCAGACTTGTGATCAAGAGACAGCCTCATATGAGGAGCCTTTGTTTAATGATAAGCCGCTTTATAGAAGGAGCTTAACAGAGTAGGGGGATTAAGCCTCTGCCGTTACTTTAGAGCCGCTCATCTTTTTAAGTGCTGCGTAGCCAAAGCCAGTTACTAGCGTACCTGCTGCAATCGCTACTAGGTACATAAGTACTGGAGAGATAGCGCCAGGAATCAGTAGTACGAATAGACCGCCGTGTGGAGCCATCAGCTGTGCACCAAACATCATTGATAGAGCACCAGTTAGTGCACCACCTGCCATACATGCCGGGATAACACGCATTGGGTCTTTCGCTGCGAATGGAATCGCACCTTCAGAGATGAAACATAGGCCAAGAACGAATGATGCTTTACCTGCTTCACGTTCGCCTGCTTCAAACTTGTCTTTCACTAGGAAAGTCGCAAGGCCCATACCTAGAGCAGGAACCATACCTGCTGCCATGATAGCTGCCATTGGTGCGTAAGTTTGCGAAGCCAATAGACCAACACCGAATGTGTAAGCGGCTTTGTTTACTGGGCCACCAAGGTCGAAACACATCATTGCACCTAGAATCACACCTAGAAGAATCGCGTTAGACGTACCCATGTTGTTTAGGAAGTCTGTCATTGCGCTCATTACGCCAGAAACAGGACCACCTACGATGTATACCATCACAAGGCCAGTGAACAAACTCGCGATAAACGGAATGATCAGGATTGGTTTAAGCGCTTCCATAGATTGTGGAAGTTGAACTTTGTCGGCAATGAACTTCGCAGAGTAACCCGCAATAAAACCCGCCGCGATACCACCTAGGAAGCCTGCGCCTGTTGAACTAGCCAGCATACCGCCGATTAGACCAGGAGCCAGACCAGGACGGTCAGCAATCGAGAATGCAATGAAACCAGCAAGAACAGGAATCATCAGTGCGAATGCAGAACCACCACCGATAGTCATCAGTGCAGCTGCCAGTGTGCCTTCTTCTTTAAACGCTTCGATGCCGAATACGAAAGACAGTGCGATGATTAAACCACCCGCAACAACCACAGGAAGCATGTGAGATACACCTGTCATTAGGTGCTTGTACACGCCTTTTTTCTCATCAGCAGGTGCTGCTTGTGAAGAAGAGGCTGTGTGTTGGTATGGCTTAGCTTCAGCGAACGCTTTCTCAACTTCTTGCTTAGTTTTCTTAAGAGCTGGGCTAGTTGTTGTTTTGTAAAGAGGCTTACCATTGAAACGATCCAGTGGAACGTCGATGTCGGCTGCGATGATAACTAGGTCAGCGTCTGCGATTTCTTGGTCTGTTAGTTGGTTTTTCGCACCTACAGAGCCGCGAGTTTCCACTTTGATTTGGTGACCTAGGCGTTTACCTTCTGCTTCAAGCGCTTCCGCTGCCATGAAGGTATGTGCAACACCTGTTGGACAAGCGGTAATCGCAACGATCTTTTTGCTGCCTGTGCTGGCTGTTGTAGAAGAGTTTACTGAAGTACCCGTCACTTCAGCAGTGCTTTCAACTTGAGAAGCGTCTAATACTGTTGCTTCTGCTACCGCTTTCTCTAGAAATGCTTTTGCATCTGAAGTGCACTCAGAGATAGCTGCTTGGTAAACTTTTTTGCCCACGAAACGTGTTTTATCAACGTTTGTGTTCGCTGCAATAAACACAACGTCGCAGCTGTCGATAGCGTCTTGTGATACTGGAGATTCAGGCAGCACGCTTGATTGGCACTCAATAGCGGCGTTCCAACCTAGTGCTTTTGTTGCTTGCTCTAACAAGCCTGCTGCGATGATGCTGTTTGCTACGCCACTTGGGCAAGCTGTGATAATGGTAATATTCATAATAAACCTTTTGTCCTATTTGCTTGTGTCTAACTGGTTAGTTGGAGTACCAAGCACCTGTAATTGGATATTTTGTAGTACTGAATCCAGCTCTTGTTGGCTGGTTACACCCACACCTACCTGCGAAACGGCTAGAGCAGATAGGGCGGTTGCGAATTTGATAAGTTCTGGTTTTGGCATTTGCTGCATGTGACCCCAACATAGACCAGCAACTAAGGTGTCGCCTGCGCCTACGGTGCTCACTACTTGCATGCGTGGTGGCTGAGCGTGTAACCATTCACCTTGGTTCAGCCACATAACGCCTTCAGCTCCTAGAGATACCACGATGTTGTCGATGCCTTTTTCACTCAGGGCTTGGCCTGCGTGTTGGCATTGGTCACGCGTTGTCAGTTCAGCATTGAATAGCTGAGACAGCTCTTCATCGTTCGGCTTTATCAACCAAGGCTGTGCATTGATACCAGCTTTAAGTGCATCACGGCTGCTGTCGAAAAGAACCTTTTTGCCTAGGTCACGTAAGCGTTGTACCCAAGAAGCGCACAGCTCTGGTGATACGCCTTGTGGCAAGCTGCCCGCAATCACGAAATAATCGTGTGTTTCAGCCAGTTCTAGCAAGGTTTCTTCAAACGCTTTAATCGCGTCAGCATTAACAGGAACACCAGGGAAGTTGATGTCGCTTACTTGGCCAGAGTTCTCTACCAGTTTCACGTTGATGCGAGTTGCGCCATCAACACGGATGAAACGGTCTGTTGCGCTCATTTGTTCGAACAGTTGGCAGAAGGCCTCTTCGTTATTGCGACCAAGGAAACCTGTTACGGTCACTTTAGCGCCAAGCTCAGAAAGTACTTTTGCTACGTTTACGCCTTTGCCTGCTGCGTGCAGAGAACCTTGATTGACTAGGCTAACCGAGCCAACATTCAGTGCGTCGATAGCACCAGTCAGGTCTAGAGCAGGGTTTAGCGTTACAGTAACGGCTTTGATTTGTTTATCAGACATATCGATTCCTTAACCTTCGCCAAGGCCTGAAGCGATAGCTTTGCCAATCGATTCAAGTGCTTGTGCTGCATCGTCACCTTCAGCAACAAACTGAAGTTGGTGGCCGTGTTTAACGCCAAGTGCGATCACTTTCATCAAGCTCTTCGCGTTCACTTCTTTTCCGTCGCCATCTAGGTTTGAAACGCGGATTGTTGATTCGAACTTCTTCGCTTCAGCAACCAGCATAGCGCCCGGACGAGCGTGTAGTCCGTGTGCGTTTTTAATCTTGAATACTGCGCAATTGTCATCACCTTCAGAGGCTGTAGAAACCGCTTCACCTTTAAGAAAGCCAATTACTTGTGCAACGTCAGCAGATAACAGTTGTTGCTGTTTACCTTCGAAAACCATTTTGCTTAGGTTTGCCAGAATAGATTGGTGCGCGCTGTTGCAAGCCGCGAATGCCACAAGAGCTTTCACTGGTGTGCCCTCGAACTCACAATCGTTCGCTGTAGAAACAAAAGATACGCCAGTGCGCGTTACGCCTTTATCGCTACCTAGTAACCAAACGCCTTGACCTAGGTGAGTCGGTGTTTTTGTTACTAGGTCAGCAACGAATGCGTTGTCTGTACAACCTGTGTTCTTCAGTAGACCGCCAGCTACCGCCGACATTTGAACCATGTCGCTTGCTGGGAACAATAGTTGAACTAGAGAAGCGTCTAGGTCGGCTTCTAGCTGAACTTCGCCGTTTAGCAGGGCGATGATTTCGTCTTCTGATTTCGCTTGCTTTAATTTCTCTTCAACGCCGTCTGCCGCTAGCACTTTCGTTAGCTGCTTAAGGATGCCTAGGTGCTCGTCAGATTTCGCTGCAATACCAATTGCTACGTAAACACGGTTGCCGTCTGCCCAATCAATACCCTCAGGGAAGTGATGTACTGCAACGCCTGTCTCTTTTACTAGGCTACGCGTGTCAGTGGTGCCGTGAGGAATCGCGATGCCGTTGCCTAGGAACGTAGAGTTCTGGTTTTCACGGTTCAGCATTCCTTCAACGTAGCCAGAGTCCACTAAGCCTTTCGTGGTTAGGTCGCCAGCAATGTTCTGGATCGCTTTGAATTTGTCATCGGCCGTTTGACCAAGAGTGATGTCAGATTTTGATAATTTAAGCATGGTGCCTCTTTAGCGTATCGCTTGAGAATTTGTGTATCGCTACGATTCAGTCTAGAGCAATATTTTCTCGTCGCTTGCTCTTTGTTTTATCTTGGCTGAATCGATTCAGCATTCAGTGTAAAAAAATTCAGCAAAGCCAATTCTGTTAA
Organism: Vibrio chagasii; assembly: GCF_024347355.1. Classification (NCBI taxonomy): domain Bacteria; kingdom Pseudomonadati; phylum Pseudomonadota; class Gammaproteobacteria; order Vibrionales; family Vibrionaceae; genus Vibrio; species Vibrio chagasii. Next base: position 447,286 of record NZ_AP025466.1, on the reverse strand, counting down.
CCAAAATAGTTTTGCTGCGTGTCGTAATTTCAGTTTCGTTCATAACGAGAAGTTGAATCACGACAAATGACGCTCAATCCATTCAAAAGGATGATTGAAGTCACTTTTAAGATTTTGCTGAATCCTTTCAGCTTTTATACTGAATCGATTCAGCATATAATTCAACTAATCCAAGGATCAGAAGATTGGTAATATGATCCTACGCACAAAATACAGGTCACCCATATGACACTAGATGAGATTGCCAAACTAGCCGGTGTGTCGAAAACCACGGCCAGTTACGTGATTAACGGTAAGGCGCAAAAATACAGAATCAGTGAGAAGACTCAGCAGAAAGTAATGGCGGTGGTAGACGAGTATAACTACCGTCCAGACCATGCTGCTTCGTCGCTGCGTGCTGGTAATAGCCGTTCATTTGGTTTGATTATTCCTGACCTGGAAAACAGCAGTTACGCGCGCTTAGCAAAACTGATAGAGCAGAACTCACGTAAAGTGGGCTATCAAATCCTGATTGGTTGCTCTGATGATGACGCTGAAACCGAACGTAAAGTAGCGGAAGCGCTGGTAAGTCGTCGTATTGATGCCTTGCTGGTGGCGAGCTCTATGCCAGACGCCAATGAGTTTTACTTGAAGTTGCAAAACTCGGGCACGCCTGTGATTGCGATTGACCGTCCGTTAGACGATGAACATTTTGCCTGCGTGATCAGTGAAGATTTTGAAGCCGCCTTTGAACTGACTCATTCAATTCTAGATGACAACATTCACAGTGTTGGTTTAATCGGCGCACTGCCTGATCTGAACATTTCACGCGAACGCCAGTTGGGTTTTGAAGCGGCGAATAAGGCTCATACACAACAAACAGGGCTAACAGAAAAAAAGCCGATGGTTGTGGGTTATGGTGAGCACTTTGATCGTGAATCCGGTCGAGAAGTGTTTGAAGAGTGGATTGCTAAAGGTACCGTCCCTGATGCGATTGTCACTATGTCTTACACCTTGTTAGAAGGTGTGCTTGATGTGATGGTTGAAAAGCCAGAGCTGATCAATCAAGTAAAGTTGGCGACTTTTGGTGATAACCGATTATTGGATTTCTTACCCTTTAAGGTTCACTCACTGCCGCAGCAATTTGAGGTCATTGCAGACAGCGCGTTTGCTTTGGCATTGAACGCTTCAGCAAAACGTTACCAGTCGGGCATTGAATTGGTGCCGAGAAGCTTAGTGAAACGTACTTAACGCGCCGACGACTCAAGTTTAAGAGAGCCTCTGTGACTTTTAAGGTACTGAGGCTTTTTTATTGAATCAACAAACCAAATTCCACCAATGCTACTAAGCCTAAAAGTAGGGCCAACAGCTTCCAAAACTGAATGGGATGGCGGTTTATCAATGGTTGCTTGGCTTTGTGTTTCATCAGGTTTTGGTTGGGTGTGTAAAGGTCTGCCACAAAATCGCCCAAAATCGGATATCGCTCGGTCGGTGATTCTGCACACGCCTTTTGTAAAACCAAATCAATCCAAGCCGGTAAATCCGTTCGCTTTTGTGTCAGCGGTTGGTATTCCCATTGGTGATGGCGTGATTGCTTGAGAGATTGCGCGCTCATTTCAGAGTAGGGCAATTCACCCGTTAGCATTTCATAACCGATCACCGCGATAGAGAACAAATCCGAGCTTGTCGTAGCTGTGTTGTACTTAATGCTCTCTGGTGCGGTGTAATTCACTGCGCCGAGTGGAGTTGGGTCTTTGTCTGTTTGTTCTCCCTCTTCTATTCCTCTGACTAATACCGCACCAAGGTCGATGATCTTGATGTCGCCATTACGTTGAACCATGATGTTTTCAGGCTTCAAGTCTCTGTGTACCATGTCGGCTCGTTGCAAGACACGAATCCCTTGTGTGATTTTTTCGAGTATCTCACGCACTTTCTCGAGCGAGGGTTTAGGGTTGTCGTACATCCATTGCCTTAGCGTGACGCCTTCAACCAATTCGCAAATTTGATACAGAAATTGAGAGTGTTCTGGCGTTGGGTAAACCTTCATTACTTTCTTGTTATTCAACAAGATGCCAGCCCATTGCTCGTTAAAGAAAGCCCTTAACTGTGCTGGATCGTCATGGTATTGAACCGAAGGCACCTTTAGGACGAATTCGGTTTGTGTCTCTTTCTGCATCACACGATACACATGACTTCGAGTGCCCGCATACAACACCTCAAGTACCATAAAGTTATCGATACTTTGACCAAGCTTTAACGCTGGTGGAATAGCGCGCTTAGAGAGCTTTTCGTGAAATTCGATTAATGACGGCGTAGGTAAGTGAGTAACTTCGACAATCAGGCAGCTCACGTTGTCTGCGCTATTGTGGCTTAGTGCTGTGTTACAGATGGTTTGAGCTGCGTATTCGAAATCTGCACCGGGTTTGTCGATGTGTTCTTTAAATGTGTTAGGGGAAACGAACTCATGCACACCATCCGAGGTTAGGATAAAGCGGTCATTCTTCTTGATGGGTAAGGTTTGGTAGTCAACATTGAGCTGATTATCCATGCCTAATGCTCTGGTTAAGTAATGCTTCTGTCCCATGTTCTTACGAGTGTGGTCACGGGTCAGTTGGCGTAATTCTCCATCTCTTAGCAAGTAAATGCGGCTGTCACCCACATGGAATAGATGAGCGGTGTTCGATTTCAATATCACGCTGCTGAAAGTCGAAACTAAGGCATTGTGGTTAACTTGTTGTGCGGAATGAATATTAGAAACAGAGGTGTTGAAGAGCCAAGAATTAAGCGAAGTTAGAACTTTTTGCGCCGAACGCTGAATGCTCCAGCTTTGTGGGGTCGCGTAATAGTCGTCAATAAACTGTATCACACTTGTGTGACTGGCTTTCTGACCGTGTTCACTGCAACTGGCTCCGTCGGCTATGCAGGCAACACTGCCTTTTAGTTCTTGTTCTGCACGAGTCTTCGGATGTTTTACAATGATGGCGTCTTGGTTTTCGTCACGTACGCCTTTATTCGAATAACCACCAAACTTCAAAGTCAGTTGGTTATTGGTTTCTGGCTTAATGACTTGCCCTTGGCTGAATGAAATCGTCATAACTGGTCTTCTTCTTAACTGGCCGTTTTCTCATTTGCTTGAGAGCACATCTGAGAAAGAACAAAAGCTCTCAGTAAAGCGAGAGCCTTTGAACGAAGTAACCAAGTGTCGCAGCCCGGTTACTCCTCCCGATTCAATGAGTGGTTAACTGACCTTGATTAAGGTTACGCTACCATCGTCGTTCACTTCAGCGATCTGACCGTTGGGCTCTTCCATGAACATCAGAGTAACAAAGCCAAGAACCGCCGTTGCAGCAATCACTAGGAAGAAGGTTTGGTAGCTCACGAATGAAAGCACCGTTAGGTAAACCACCGCACCCACGTTACCGTAAGCACCGGTCATACCTGCAATTTGGCCTGTCATACGGCGTTTGATAAGCGGTACTGTCGCAAATACTGCACCTTCACCCGCTTGTACGAAGAAAGAACATGCCATTGCCGCAACCACCGCTAGCCATACTGGCCATGTGCTGTCTACTTGGCCCATAGCGAAGTAACCTACAGCCAAACCTGCCGTTAGAATAAGTAGGGTTGGTTTACGACCAAATTTGTCTGAAATCCAACCGCCACCAGGGCGAGACATCAAGTTCATGAAGGCATAAGCCGAAGCCACCATACCAGCCAGAACAGGCGTTAGTTCGAAGGTTTCAGAGAAGAACAGTGGCAGCATAGAAACCACTGCTAGCTCAGAACCAAAAGTCGCGAAGTACAGAACATTTAATACCGCAACTTGCTTAAACTTGTACTGGTGAATCTCTGGCACTTCTTCTTTGAAGACATTCTTATTCACTTTCCAAACTTGAGTGACTTCATACAAGTACAGCGCAGCAAGTACTGCATACACACCGTACACCGCTGTGTCAGACAACATGCCAATACCTGATGGAGACAGTTTCCAAGCCAGTAGAGCCAGTGCCGCGTACATAGGGATCTTCATGAAGAGTAGAAAGAAAAAGTCACCCTTAGACGTCACTTCCATTGCGGTTACTTGAGCTGGTTTGAAGTAGGTAGAACCTTTTGGTGTGTCGGATACGTTTTTGTAGAACACAACAGAGAACAGTAAGCTCATTACACCGGTGATACCAACCGCATAACGCCAGCCATCTTCGCCACCAAATACTAATGCTAGAGTAGGAAGAGTGAATGCTGCCGCTGCTGAACCAAAGTTACCCCAACCGCCGTAGATACCTTCTGCTGTACCCAGTTCGTTATGTGGGAACCATTCAGATACCAAGCGAATACCAACTACGAAGCCAGCACCGATAAAGCCAAGTAGGAAACGAGCAATGGCGGCTTGAATGAAAGAGTCAGCCAGTGCGAACATGAAACACGGAATGGAACAGATCGCGAGTAGCGAAGAGTAGACGAGCCTTGGACCGTAACGGTCGGTAAGCATACCAATCGCGACACGCGCTGGAATGGTTAAGGCAACGTTTAGGATTAGAAGGGTTTTGATCTCTTCAGTAGTTAGCCCTAGGCTGTTTTTTACCATCTGCAGTAGTGGTGCGAAGTTAAACCAAACCACAAAGGTGATGAAAAAGGCGATCCAGCTGAGGTGTAAGACCTTCATCTTACCGGTAAACGAAAACAGCGAAAATTTTGAGTTATCCATGTTTTAAATCCTTTAAATATGGAAAGTGTCTAGATTTATCTAGCCGTCCACATGCCAACTCCATAGCTTGCCTAGACTGTTAATTATAGGCGGCTAAGGCATGTTAATGGGTGAATTTGAAAGTACAACCTTTTAGGTAGCTAACTTTTGGTTAGTTGAAAGCTTTTCGTTAGTTAAGGCTAAGAGCTAACTAGCTAAGGCTTCTGGCGCCAGAACTTGAATCTGGTTACCTTGCCTACGTACTTCAAAACGGGTTAGGGCATGTTCAGGTTCTTCTAAACAGGCACCTGTCTCTAGGTGGTAATGCTGCTTGTAGAGTGGTGATGCCACATAGGGTTCTCCACTTAACGATCCAATAATGCCGCGTGACATAACGTTGGCTTTGCCTACTGGGTCGAAATTCGAAAGGCCGTAAAGCTTGTCACTGCGTTTGCAGTAAAAGATGGCGACTTGATGATCAGCTACTTTGGCGCACACACCCGCATTGGGTGACAGTTCCTCTTGCGAGCAAACAGTGGTCCAGTTTTCCATGACAGTCTCCTTGTCAATTTGTTGAGGCTTTGATTTTGTTCCGTGTCCTAAAAAAGGTCGTAAAAAAGAAGGTCGTAAAGAAGGCCGCTAGCAGTGAATTGCCGAGAACGAAGGATCTGCTAACGACCAAACCGGTTACGAGACTTCCGTAATTTCAATTTGTTGAGTGTTGCTTAATGCCTGATTACGTTCCGCTTCTTGGTCTGTGTTGACCGAAGGCTTCGGGAAGCGCTGCTCACGTTCTTTGATAAATGACAGGCTAGAGTCCATTTCATCGCTATTGATGTAGTGCTGGAAGCGCTTCATCTTGACTGGGTTTTCGATGGTGGTTTTCCATTCACACTGGTAGTTTTCTATGTTGAGCGCTATGTCGGCTTCAAGTTCAGCGGCGACATTGAGTTTGTCTTCAATCACCACCTCTTTGAGGTAATCTAACCCACCTTCTAAGTTCTCCATCCAAACCGAAGTGCGTTGTAGGCGGTCAGCAGTACGTGTGTAGAACATCAACACGCGGTCGATGTATTGAATAAGAGTTTTCTCATCGAGGTCGGTCGCGAATAAGTCAGCATGACGAGGGCGCATGCCGCCATTACCACAGACGTATAGGTTCCAACCTTTATCTGTCGCAATAACACCAATGTCTTTAGACTGCGCTTCGGCACATTCACGAGTACAGCCAGATACTGCGAATTTGATCTTGTGTGGTGAGCGTAGGCCCTTGTAGCGGTTCTCTAGCTTAATCGCGAGGCCAACACTGTCGTTGACGCCGTAGCGACACCAAGTGCTACCCACACAGGACTTCACTGTACGAACCGATTTACCGTAGGCGTGTCCAGTTTCAAAGCCTGCATCAATCAGTTTTTTCCAGATGGCAGGCAGTTCATTGAGTTGTGCACCAAATAGGTCGACACGTTGCCCGCCTGTGATTTTGGTGTAAAGGTCGTATTCTTTTGCCACTTCACCCAGTACGATCAGTTTGTCTGGTGTGATTTCACCGCCGGCAATACGTGGAACCACAGAGTAGGTGCCGTCTTTTTGCATGTTGCCAAGGTAGATGTCGTTGGTATCTTGCAGTTCGATGTGCTCATCTTTCAGGATGTAGTCGTTCCAGTAAGAGGCGAGAATAGAACCCACCGCCGGCTTACAAACGGTACAGCCTAAGCCTTGACCATGAGATTCAAGCAGCTCATCGAAGGTTTTGATTTTGTTGACGCGAATAATGTCGGTCAGTTCTTGGCGCGAGTAAGCAAAGTGCTCACAGATGTCGTTAGAAACTTCGACACCCAGGTTGCTCAATTCGCTATCTAATACTTGTTTAGCAAGGGCAGAACAGCCACCACAACCCGTCGATGCGTTGGTTGTCTCTTTCAATGCCGACATGGTGGTGCAACCTGCTGACACTGCGTCTTTGATATCGCCTTTGGTCACATCGAAACATGAACAAATCACGGCGCTGTCTGGTAGCGCTTCGACACCCATTGCGCTGCCTGAGTCGTCAGCAAGGTTTGGTAGAATCAGTACCGATGGGTTCTCTGGCAAAGGCATATCGTTTTGCTTGATTTGCAGCAGTGAACCATACGCGTCTGCGTCGCCCACTAACACAGCACCGACGATCTTCTTGCCATCAGCAGAAACAATTAAGCGCTTATAAACTTGTTCAATTTCATCGTTGTAGGTGTAAGACTGTGCGCCTTCGGTTTTGCCATGCACTTCACCAATACTGGCTACGTCTACGCCTAGCAATTTAAGCTTGGTGCTCATATCGGCACCCGTAAAGCTGCTCTCATCTTCGCCATTGGAAAGGATATGGCTAGCTGCGATTTTCGCCATTGAGTAGCCCGGAGCCACTAAGCCAAAGATCTTGTTATCCCACAGCGCACATTCACCAATCGCGTACACATCATCAATGTTGGTTTGGCAGTAATCATCAATCACGATACCGCCACGTTCACCTATCGCGATGTCAGAGCTACGAGCCAGAGCATCTTGAGGGCGAATACCTGCAGAGAACACGATCATATCGGTTTCAAGATGTGTGCCATCGGCAAAGTTCATGCGGTAGCGAGCATTTTCACCCGCCACAATTTCAGAGGTCGCTTTCTCGGTGTGAACCTGTACGCCCAAATCTTCAATTTTACGTCTCAGCAGGGCACCGCCGCCGTCATCGAGTTGAACTGCCATTAATCGAGGCGCAAATTCTACGACATGGGTTTCTAATCCAAGGTTTTTAACCGCGTTTGCCGCTTCTAAACCCAGTAGGCCACCACCGATCACCACGCCCGATTTGCTCTGTTTACCAGATGACTCAATCGCATCGAGATCCTCAATCGTACGGTACACATGACAGTGTTCTTGGTCGTTCCCCGGAATTGGGGGGACGAACGGGAATGAACCTGTTGCGAGAATCAGTTTGTCATAGCTTTCACGGTGTCCACTGTCAGTCACGACTGCTTTGTTTTCGGTATCGAGCTCAGTGACTTTGGCATTGATTAGGTATTTAACGCCATTTTCTTGGTAATAAGCTTCACTCGTTAAAGCCAAATCGTCGGCTGTCTTACCGTTGAAGTAGGCCGTAAGTTGAACACGGTCGTAGGCAAGGCGCGATTCCTCACTGAAGGTAATAACTTCATATTGGTCTGAATCAGCTTGAATGATGTTGTCGATAAATTTGTGGCCAACCATGCCATTACCAACGACGACAATCTTTTGTTTGCTCATAGTAAATTCCTTTTTTGATGGCTTCCTAGCGTTTCTAAAACTGCCCACTCTCTGGTGGATAATGTGCTGTTCTTCCAATGAACTGAAAACTGTAAATTTTGAGTTGTTGGTAAATAGGACAGCAAGTAGGGTGCCAGATAAAAATAGATATCGAGGAAAATAAAAATAACATTTTAAATCATTGGTTTAATTAAATGACAAACGGACCAATTACCCCTAAAGTGGTAGATTTAAGAAAGAGAATATTTATGAAAATGAGCCTTTGTGGTGCAAAATTGATCAACATGGTGCAAAAATCTCAATATTTTCTCGATGGCATTTGATTAACATTATTTCCTGTAAGTGATTTGATTTTAAGTTTTTGTAATTAATGGTTATTTTTCTTGATTGGGAAAGGGGTGAATAGTGGTGCGTAAATTGCTTTATTAAAAAAGAGAAATTTTCATCGCGAAGAGTGGTTAGTAAGAGGCGCTCTGTTAGCACGGTGGAAACAATAAAAAGAACATTGCACGAGGGAAGAGTGATGAGTTCAAACAAGGATTGGATCAAATCAACGTGTGCTTACTGTGGCGTAGGTTGTGGCATTGAAGTAAGGCCAACTGCTTCGGGGAAACTGGAAGTGCGTGGCGATAAAGACCACCCATCGAATTATGGCAAGTTGTGTACAAAGGGCGCAGCACTGGGAGACACCGTAACACCAATTGGCCGTTTAACTCAGCCGATGCAAAGAGTCGCAAGCGGACAACAACTTCTACCTTGGAGTAGCGCATCTCAGCTGGTGGCAGACAAGTTCAAACAAGCGATAGAACAGCATGGCCCGGACTCTGTCGCCTTTTATGTATCAGGCCAACTACTGACTGAAGATTACTATGTAGCTAACAAGCTGATGAAGGGGTTTATTGGTAGCGCTAACATCGACAGTAACTCTCGCCTTTGTATGGCATCTAGCGTGGTTGGGCATAAACGTGCGTTCGGTACTGATACCGTTCCTGTTTGTTATGAAGATCTAGAGCAAGCCGAAGTGGTCGTCATCACTGGATCAAACCTCGCTTGGTGTCACCCTGTACTGTTTCAACGCTTAAGAGCAGCCAAGCAAGCTAACCCATACATGAAAGTGATCGTCATTGACCCGCGCTACACCGACAGCTGTGAGATTGCCGATATACACTTGGCATTGGAATCTGGTTCTGATGTCGCTCTATTCAATGGTTTGTTGGCTTACTTAGATGATCACGACCAACTTGACTCTGATTACATTGAAAATCATACCCAAGGTTTTACGGAAGCGATTCGAACAGCCACAGATTATCGCTATACCGAATCAGGTTGGGGCAACAAAAGCGTTCCTGAACTGACTGGGCTTAGCGAGCAACAACTCGAACAGTTCTATCAGTTGTTCGCATCTAAAGAGAAAGTGCTCACCATCTATTCCCAAGGCGTTAATCAATCCACACAAGGGTGTGACAAGGTAAACGCGATTATTAACTGTCATTTAGCGACCGGCAAAATCGGTAAGCCGGGCATGGGCCCATTCTCGGTAACAGGCCAACCGAATGCGATGGGTGGGCGTGAAGTGGGCGGCCTAGCCAATACTTTAGCCGCGCATTTTGAATTTGGTGATCCACAATCACATCAAACCGTTAGCGAGTTTTGGCAAACCGACAGCTTGGCTACTCGCGCAGGCTTAAAAGCCATCGACCTATTTGATGCCATGAATGAAGGCAAGATAAAAGCGGTGTGGATCATGGCGACTAACCCTGTTGTGAGCCTGCCAGATAGCGAAAAAATCAAAACCGCTTTGGAGAAATGCCCGTTTGTGGTGGTGTCGGACTGCATTGCCGATACGGAAACCACTCGCTTGGCCGATGTAGTGCTACCCGCGCAAGGGTGGAGTGAAAAGTCGGGCACCGTAACCAACTCTGAGCGTCGAATCTCACGCCAACGCCGCGTATTACCAAGCCCTGGAGAAGCGAAACCTGATTGGTGGATCTTAAAAGAAGTCGCGCAAAAAATGGGATTCAAAGAGCAGTTTGATTACCGCCACGAAGGCGAGATCTTCAAAGAGTATTGCGAGATGACAGCCCTAGGTAATGAGACAGGTAAAGCTCGCGATCTATGCTTAATCGGACTTACTCAGTTAGATGAGAAAGGCTATGGTGAACTGACTCCGCAGCAATGGCCAGTACTTGAATATCAACCAGAGATCATCGAGCAGCGCATGTTCACCGATGGCGAGTTCTTTACTGAATCTGGCAAAGCGCAGTTTGTAGCGGTTGAGCACGACAAGCCGATTGCCGATACCAGTGTCGAATTCCCACTTATTATGAACACAGGTCGAATCCGAGACCAATGGCACACCATGAGCCGAACTGGCTTAGCCGCAGGTTTAGGTGAACACACACCAGAACCCTTTGTCGCCATGCACCCAGATACGGTTGCCGAGCTTGGCTTAGATGAATTTGGCTTAGATGCTTTCAACCACGCCACTATTAACCCTGTAGTGAAAGTGCGCAGCGCACAAGGTGAATGCCAAGCTCGCTTAGTGGTGACCAAAGAGATGCGCCGTGAACAGGTGTTTATGCCTATTCACTGGAATGCGCCAACCGCAAAAGACAGCAAGCCGTGTGACCTGATCTTGCCTCATACCGATGCAGCTTCAGGCCAACCAGAATTTAAACACACACCTGTTGTGGTAGAGCCGTATGGCTATCGCAGTGAAGCCGCCTTGGTCAGTGACAAGGTGATGGATTGTAGTGGGTTTGATTACTGGGTTCGCCAAAGAGTGGAGGGCGGTTTTCTGTATCGTATTTCTTCATCGAAGAATCCAATGGAGTTGGTGATTCAGCTTGCCAATACCCTCGATGCCTTACCAGAGCCAAACACTGAAGCGATTAAATCACTCCATTACCACGGTAATAAATCGTTCAAGAACTACGGCTCTGCCAAGTTGGATCAGTTTGGTGTAAAGCAAGCATTCGTAGTGAACAGTAAGCTCGAACATCAAAGCATCGATTGGCTGGTGGGATGTCTAATCCGAGAGGCTGATGAAGAGTTTGAAGCCGAGTTTTTGAGTACATTGGCTAAGTAGATACTTATCGAAATAGGTCCAGAGTAAAACGCCGACAATAATGTCGGCGTTTTTATTTTCTGACGAACATTCTTGATCATATTTACCAATCATCGTGCTAAATGAATAATTTGAACGAATACCTCGGTTAGGCTGCAGAGTCATATAAAAAATGACAAGCGACACACATATTCATTTCGTTTCTTTATTCGTGTGTAAATATATACAATATTTCTATTTATTCCTGGTGTATGATGCCAGGGTCTTCGTAAGGTACTGTTATTAAATGACTTATTTGTCAATTTAATCGGTGGTGGGATTGCTTTACGAAGTGCCTCGGAAGTACCCAATGCTTATTGGGTGATGAATCCTGTTCAAATTACATTAAATAAAGACCAGTTTATGAGAACTCTTCTATCTGAATGCTTACATTTCACTTGCTCAAATTTTAAAAGCATATTTAAAATTTTCGGCGGTTTCATCATCACGATGTCATGTTTAGGCGTATGGCTTGAACATTCATTTTATGTATCAGAAAACCTCTGGGTCTACGCGGTGTATCTATGTGTATATTCTTCTATTTACACTTATCTAATCGCTATTTTTATCAATTTTATGGCTTCGTCTACTAATGGGTTTGATATTGAACGCTCCGTATCTTGGAGAGTTTGGTCCAGATTAATGATCGTTTATATTATTTATTCTTTAATTGTTTTAGTTGGAACGATTGCACTGATTATCCCGGGGTTGTATCTAGCTGCGCGATACAGTTTCGTAGAGTTCGAAGCTGTACTAAATAATAAATCTCCACTGTTTGCGTTGGAAAAAAGTTGGCGAGATACCAAAGGTATCACTATGAAGTTGATTAAAATATCTTTGTTGTTGGGGTGCCTTAATTTTATCCCTAATTTCGTGATTGGTTATATCGGAGAGGTTTATCCGGTGTTAGAAGTAGCGACAGGGATACTCACATCAATCTTGTCCCCTGTTTTATTGATATTTGGCTCTATTGTCTACTTTAGAGTTTACATTACGAATGTTGATGCTGCTGAAATGTCACTAGGAAATGAGGCATAACAAGGGTGGTAAATAGCCGAAATAATTAGGTTTTGATAGGGTCTAAAACCCAAATTTAAAAATAATAACGGAGGGGTGGACTTTCTGTATTAACTAAATTTCTTAAAGCTATCATCCAACAAAATAATATCAAATTTAAATTTGGTGAGACGGATATATTTGGGCTCTTATATCAGAGAGCCTAAGTTTTCCGTCATGCCTTAGCTACCTATCTATATGAACACTTAATTAAGTTAGAAATAAATTCTAGCGAAGATTCCCCCTGTGTGACGTAAAAATAGGTATTTATCTACGACTTATTATTAATTAAAAAGTCATTATTAAAATTAATTATATTAAGGACAAATCCATGTTCAAAAGAGCACTTGCTGCTTCAGCCTTACTTTTAAGTTCTTCTGCATTCGCTAATATTGCTGTTGAGGTTAAGAATGAATCTAGAATCTATGATGTAGAATTAACCAGTAAAGATTATCAAACATCTAGATACTCACCAAACCCTCAAGATACCATTATCGCTAAATCAAGTGACCGTTTTAATGTCTCTAGCAATTACCCCAATGTAGTGCGCTTGGTTGATTTTGAATATCAGTATAGTGATAGTTCAGTCTATGACGCACCTCGCTGTCATTTCCGCTTTGTTGCTTTAATCGACCCGCGAACAGGCACTATGTTGCCTCAAAAAGTAATCGCAGAGAATGAGAGCAGAAGTTACCGAGATCGTGCGATTTGTACCGGAAAACTTGATTATTTCAATGTTGTAACCGGAGACGCAAAAGTTACCTTCACTATTAATCGTAGAAAATACTAGTTTTATAAATAGTAGTAATTTAGCTAGATAAACAACCAAACGCCGACAATTTTGTCGGCGTTTTTACATTCTTCACGGCAACGCTAGTTTTTATCTATCGAGCCTCACGTCGTTCACCTGCTTTTACGCTTCATGAAACTTAGAACTAGCTATTGATACAGAGATAAAGACGTGTGTGGATAATTGATAAGCGACACACACATTCACATTATTTACGAGTTTGGTTTGGGGTAATCGGAAACGCTCCTGATTTTTATCCTGTATGATGTGTGCTTTTAGTAAAATTATCATATTAAAGAGTGGCTTAGCTAAGCAATGGTTGGAGTGTTTAGTAGGGCGTGTTAGGGAAAATTCTCATAATCACTCTTTATCAAATCGTGAGTCATGGAGGGGGCATGGTTAGGGAAGCGACAAAAGACGACTGTGCAAAATTAGCGCTACTGTCTATTAGAGTCTGGCTAGATACATACGCTCAAGAAGGAATAAAAACCGAATATGCAGACTATGTACTGTCTACGTTCACGGCAGACTATTTCCTGGAAATACTGAATAACACTAAATACCGCGTTTTGGTTAGTGAAGAGAATGAGATTCTACATGGTTATGTAATGGTTAATCTCGAATCGAATTATCAAACGCCTGAAAGTGGTTTTGAAGTTGAAAAGCTCTATGTAGATAATCTTTTTAAAGGCAAAGGTGTAGGCAAAAAGCTGTTAAAAAGCATGGAGGACCAGTTTGGTCGCCAATATTGGTTGTACACGTGGGTTAACAATGAATCCAATGGCTTTTATGAGCATTTAGGTTTTAGTCGAATAGGCTCTCTTACTTTTGAGTTTTTCGGAGCGTTGATCGAAAACAACGTCTATCAATCAGCCTCTGATTAGGTTTCAAATTAAGTACTGTTTTCGTTCCCTAAGGAGTAGGGCAAAGCACAAAAAGCAATAAATCACCTCTCACACAGTGTTAATGATTAAAGGAGAATTGAGCGTTATGTGGATAGAGCAAAGCCGGATTGAAGGAGACAATGTTGTTCTGGAGCCATTGAATCTAGGGCATGTACCTGAACTAATCGAGGCCGTGAAAGACGGAGAGCATTGGAAGCTATGGTTCGCTAATGTCCCGAGTCCAGAAAAAATGGAGCAATACGTTGTTGATGCTATCGCTCAAATGGTACTCGGTAATATAGCTTATGCGGTGCGAGTGAAAGCCACCAATCAAGTCGTAGGGACTACCCGTTACTATGGCGTTGATAGGCCAAACAGACGAGCGTTAATTGGTTATACCTGGTATTCAAATTCGGCTAGGGGAACATTGATAAATAAAGAGTGTAAATACCTTTTGCTACGGCAATTGTTTGAGCACTATGAAGCAATTGCTGTCGAGTTTCGCACTCATATTGGGAATACCGTCTCTCGAAAAGCGATTGAAGGACTTGGAGCAAACCTCGACGGTATCTTGCGTAATCATCAGATCTTAAAGGATGGCTCGATAAGAAATACGGTAGTGTATTCAATTATTGACTCAGAGTGGCCAGAAGTTAAGCAAGACTTTCTGAAAAAACTCAGTCAACAAGAGCCTTAAAACAAGGAAGTACGTATGGAAAACTATTGGAATCCGATGGTTCCTGAACTATCTGTTAGCAACTTTGAGCGCTCACTTGCCTTCTATGTTGATGTACTTGGTTTTTCTATTCGCATCAAGCGTGAAAGTCCTGATTTTGTGTATCTCGAACAAGAGCATGTGCACATGATGTTAGAGCAAATCAGTGATGAAGGATGGAGCACTGGCGAGCTTGAGGCTCCCTTGGGGCGAGGTGTGAACTTTCAGATTGAATTAAGTGACTTAGAACCTCTAGTAAAACGTCTCCAAGCCCACAAAGTGCCTCTGTTTCGTGAGCTGAAAGAAACTTGGTATGACATTGGTGAAAAGTTGTCTGGAGAGCGTGAGCTTCTTCTCCAAGATCCGGATGGTTATTTGTTAAGGTTCACTCAACACCTCGGAGAAAAACCGAAGAGCTTGGAGTGAGTTCATTCATTGTTTTTAAGACTAGCCAGATCGATCACCAAACGCCGACAACTTTGTCGGCGTTTTTCCACTCGCCACGGCAACGCTAGTTTTTATCTATAGAACCTCACGTCGTTTATCCATCATCGCGTCACATACAAACCTAAAATCAACTATCCCGTCTGGGCAAGGATGTATATGGATAAAATGATAAGTAATACACATATTCATACGATTTCTGCATTTGATTGGAGTTATTAGGAATACTTCTGTTTCTCGTCATGTATGATGCGAATCTCTTGCTAAAGTATTGTTATTAAATGACTTAATTGTCAATTGAATCACTGCTTGTATTAGTAGGCGAACCATTTTAATTATAAACAGCGTCAATGTTCGGTATCGGAACCGTTATCAGTAAAAGGGTTAGGTATGTATTTTTTGAACATCAAAGGCTTAAAGGCAGACATCAAAGCCGATAAGTTATCGGAGAAAGATCGTTTTCGGTATGTATTTATATATATCGCGTTGGGTACGCTCGCGATGTATGGGTACGCGAATGGCTTTTCAAATACTTGGGAGGTTATCGAATCAATCAGTTTCAGCGCAATCGTACTTCTAGGGACCTATTTTGCTTATAGAGCCAATGGTGCAGAAAATGGGCGAGACTTCTTAGGTCGCTATTTTGGTATCAGCTTTGTTGTGGGTTTGAGGTTTCTCATTTTTATGTTGCCTCTCTATATTCTGTTATTTTTCTATTACTTTTCAGTGATATCTGATGATGGCGATATTGCTACCACAGGCGTTGATGTTGCGATATCTATGAGTATAAACATCTTACTGTATGCGCGTATTGTTAAGCATATGGGCGATGTAAGAGATTAATAATAAACCGTGTAATCAGGCGGGTAACGTGCGGCGTGCGCTTAGGTTTACATTTCTCTGTAACCCAGTTGTCTTTAGGTTTCTCTGCATAAAAGGCAGAGCTTTAGGAGTTAGCTCATGGATTACGAAACGAAAATACAACTTGCTCTAAAAGAGTTAAGTGACAAAGGTGTTTGGAAGTCGAACTATAACCCCCCAATTGATAGGTTGTTGCGTAAACTCGGATTTCGCATACGACCACCTTATTATCAAGGTTTCTTCTCAAATTTTGTGTTTTGTTTGGCCTATGTCGCTCCTATATGGTGGGGTTTTGAATGGTTTTTTGAGTGGAATGAGGTTGGGATATCTATGCTAGAAGCTGCCTATAAATCCTTGCAATGCGGGGCTTTGTTTGGCTTGCTTATGTCAATCTTCTACGCCATAAGAAGTAAGCAGTTAAACCTAACAGATTGGGATTTATTAGGTGAATGACCGCAAACCTATCAACAAGGTTCAGAGTCTAGCTCAACACCTTAAATTTTAGGCTTTGTGTTTAGAATAGTTTTGCTGTGGTAGAAAGCTGTAAAACATCTCGTGAGGTCTCCGAGTGATTCAAAACACAGGGTATTTTGGAGTTTAAATTAGATGTATAAACTTGAAATTTTCTGTACGCCTGAACAACAAGAGCGAGTTCTTAGCACTTTACATGAGTCCGGTGTCGACAGGATTGGAAACTATGACCACTGTTGGGCTATTGGGTCAGTTACCGGGTCTCACCGAGCGCTTGATGGATCTACGCCTGTGTTTGGAAGCAAAGGCAAAGTCGAAAATTATCCATTATTAAAAATTGAAATCAACGTGGCAAAGAGCCAAGTGAAACCAATTGTTGATCAGCTTAGAGTGTCCCTCGGCTGGGAGGAACCTTTAGTCAATGTCTTCAAAATCTATAACTCTGAGTTCGATCTTTGAAGGTACTTTGGTGGCCGCTAGACGGCTTAAGTAGACTCAAAGTCTTAGAAAGTAGGATCAATAAAAATGCTATACCACTTACTGACCGAAAGTGATTACAAAGAGTACCAAAGCGCAGAAACCTATGAACCCGCCTCCTTGAAGGACGAAGGCTTTATCCACCTTGCTTATGAAGAGCAACTGCAAAAAATTGTAGATTGTTTCTTTGTGGGAGTGACGCAAGCATATCTTCTAGAAATCGACAAAAGCGCGATTGCTAAAGACTTAAGAGATGAGCCTCCTGTAGGGGCTGAAGATGTTGGGGCACTTTACCCACATTTATACAGTCCACTTTCTAAGCAAGCCGTGATTAGAACAATAAAGTTAGTCGCGGACTCGTCAGGTACGCTAAAAGTAAACCTGTAACAATCGAGTATTCCTATCGGCTCTGTACCATTCAAAACAAGCAGCACTTAATCGTATGTTGTTTTGGCCCTACAGAGCTTTTTGTTTCCATTAAGTTAAGGAAAACAATGCAAGTTAAAGCAGTTAAAGACGCATATAACGCATACTTTTATTTTAATAACGAGCGAACCCTTTCAACCGATTTAGCCAGTGAAATGATTTCAATTGAAGATGATGGCTTCACTGTTTTTATCGATAAAACACGTAAGTACGACAACCAGATCCTCATTGATGGGGTTTGCAACTCCGCGAGCTTAGAGGCGGACCTCAAGCTATTTGCAGATGGTATCTCACCTGAGATTTCTATTGCGCCTAACGCTTTAACAACAGACCTGAAATCATGGCTATCGAAACATCAGTTTGTGCCTGCTTTTGAGCATGAGTTTCTTGAGTTATCCGCAGAAGGCTATGTAGGAAAGCCGAGTACTGAAAAATCAAGCGCAGAACCATTGATTGCAGAAACATCCAGCGTAGAACCATTGAGCGATGTCGGTAAAGTCACGATTGAGCGATGGACGCAAGATAATGCCGATGAGTTTTTGGCTTTGCTTAAAACATCCGGTTTAGAGTGTTCAGACGAGATTTGGCAGCAGAAACGCGCGCTCTATTGCACGGATACTTTCCGTTGTTACGTTGCGAAAATAGAGGGTAAACCATGCGCTTGGGCGACGAGTTTCATCAACAACGAACACGCCATACTTGCCAATGCGTATACACAAGAGCGCTATCGTTCAAAGGGATGTCAAACGGCTCTATTAAGATCTCGAATCGAAGATGCCATCGCCTTAGGGGCCAAGGTACTTTTAACCGACGTAATGCCAAACAGCACCAGTAGCAAAAATTGTAAATCGATCGGTTTTCGTTCTGTTGGCGTACGAAGTGTATGGTGTAAAGATTAGAGGTAGGGCTATCTACAAGAGAAAATTATGAATACAACGGATGTAATGCGAGAGTACAACGAGTTCGAGCGGAAACGTTTTAACTCATTCAATGGTATGAAGGTCACAGAGAACTACCTGACTAAGTTCGTATCTAACGATCGTCATGGTAGCTATATCTCCTTTTTCGACTTCGATGAAAGCCTCACAGACTCTATCGTCAAAGAGCAACTCGCGTACTTTAAGCAGCGTGACCTATGTTTTGAGTGGAAGACGTACAGTACCGATACACCAACGAACATCAGTGCAGTATTGCTCGAGAATGGTTTTGAGCAGGATGAGCACGAATCATTCATGGTGTTGGACTTGTCTAAGGCCACCTGCGAGCACTTTGATGAAGGCAAAATCACCGAGGTAACGGATAGCAAAGGCATTCGCGATGCAATCAAAGTTCAAGAGCAAGTTTGGGGTGGTGATTTCGAATGGCATTACAATCACTTAGTCAGCCTTAAACAGCAGGCGCCAGATTCGGTGTCTATCTATGTCGTGTATGTCGACGACCAGCCTGTGACCTCGGCGTGGATCATATTTAATGGAAGTAGCCCGTTTGCAGGTATTTGGGGCGGAAGTACCCTCGAAGCATTTCGAGGTAAAGGCTATTACAGTTTGCTACTGAACAAACGCATTGAGGAAGCCAAATCGAAAGGGGTTAAATACCTTACCATCGATGCTTCTGATATGAGTAAACCCATTGTATCCAAACGTGGTTTTGAAGTGATCGCGACAACCACAGGGTATACCTCACCAAGTAGTGAGTAATGTGTTTCAAAGGAGTAAAGAGTGAATAATCAAGTACGTGTAGGTGTGGCTGCGGTCATTTTCCGGGAAGGACGCATCCTACTTGGCGAGCGCATTGGCTCACATGGTGCGAATACGTGGGCGACACCTGGTGGGCACCTTGAACTGGGTGAAAGCATTGAAGAGTGCGCGCAGCGAGAAACCCTTGAAGAGACAGGGTTAGAGGTCGGCGCTTTTAAGAAGCTCGGCTTTACCAACGACATATTCGAAAAAGAAGGCAAGCACTACGTCACCTTGTATGTTGTCGCGACCAGTTCTCGTGGTGAGCCTCAAGTCATGGAGCCTCATCAGTGTAAGCAGTGGCAATGGTTCGACTTAGATGAACTGCCAGAACCTCTGTTCTTGCCTTTGGTGAACTTGTTGAAGGAGCCGGTAAACTTCAAGAATTTTGACTAGCCAGAACGCCCATACTTGGTGCTGAAAGCACATTGGGTTATCTTGTTCACTCTTTTACAACGTAATGATTCAATTGAAAATTCAAAGGAAAGCATGGCAGTTCTAGACATTCTTACCGCACCGGACCCAAGGCTTAAAGTGAAAGCGGAAGAGGTGCAAGATGTATCGACGGTACAAACACTCATCGACGATATGTTAGAAACACTCTATGCCACTGACAATGGTATCGGTTTGGCATCCACTCAGGTCGGTCGTAAAGAGGCCGTGGTGGTTATCGATATTTCAGACAGCCGAGACCAACCGTTAATCTTGGTGAACCCGGTAATCTCAAGTGGTTCCAACAAAGCTTTGGGCCAAGAAGGCTGCTTATCAGTGCCTGACTATTATGCGGATGTCGAGCGTTTTACGTCTGTGGTTGTTTCTGCTCTCGACCGAGAAGGGAAGCCAATTACCATTGAAAGCGATGACTTTCTCGCTATCGTAATGCAGCATGAAATTGACCATTTATCGGGTAACCTATTTATTGATTACCTGTCGCCACTAAAGCGTCAAATGGCGATGAAAAAAGTTAAAAAGTACCTAAAATCGCACGCTTAACCCGGCTTATAAACCACTATCTCTTCAAACCCAACGCGTGAATTTCAACACATCAGCGTTGGGTTTTGTCGCTATCCTTCTCAATTTTGTGTACTACTCCTTTCATGTTGCACGGCTTTTCAATAGGTTGATCCGTTCCCTTAGTTATGCTTCATATGCAAGCGAGTGCTTTTGGTTTGGTTCTCGTGTTTCATTCAGTTTTAACGTTCACAAAAGGTAAATGATGATCCAAGTAAAAAATGTAGCTTTTGATAGTGAAAATGAACAATCAATTCGTTCTATTCGCGAGAACGTATTTATTAACGAGCAATTTATCGCACCTGAAATAGAGTTCGATGGGTTAGACAGCTCAGCCATCCATGCCGTGGTGACTGTCGATGGAAAGCCTGTCGGCACAGGCCGTATTTTAAGCGACGGTCACATTGGTCGTATTGCGATCATGAGAGATTTTAGAGGACAGGGGCTTGGCTCGAAGATTGTTTTATCGCTCATCGATGAAGCGAAGAAGAGCGGTTACAAGCGCGTGTATCTTGGCTCACAAAAGCAAGCCATCGACTTCTATACCAAGCTGGGATTCACACCATTTGGAGAAGAGTTCATGGAAGCAGGCATTGTGCACTTGTCTATGGAAAAAGCGTTAGCTTAATGGGTTCATGTAACTAGCATCATCAAGACACTGATGGCATTAGCGAAACACTGTTGCCCTCATCAAAACATGGTTTGATAAAGCACTAACTTAGTAAAGCTATCAAAGCAATAAGATAGTAAAGGAATATAATGAAGAAAAACCTCGTGGTTGGCGGCACTTTGCTGGGTGTTGTGGCACTCTTTTTCGTTGGTAAACACAGAGGCGAAGAACTGACCCTTGCCCCTTGTGATATGGGTGAAAAAGTCGAAACTCCCGTTCACTTCTTTACCGACGCATCAATGAGCGAGTCAAAAATTCAGAAGATGATAGGCTACTCTAATCTTGTTCTTCAAAATTCATGCGTACCAATGGAGCGAACATTATCAGGCATCACTAGAATCGACCTTTCTGGTTTCCAAGATGCGGAAAGTAGCAAGCTGCACAAACAGTTAGTTAAGCTGGTTGGCGACGAGGTGTTGGAACCCATGCAGCGAGAGGGGAGCTACTATGCACTGGTTCTTCCTGAAGACCACGAGTTCTCAGACGACGGAACCTTTGGTACGGTTGATCTGAATTTAAGCCGTAGCTTTTTAGTGCTGTCATCTGCAGCAGAGGTAGGGGTACTTGAGCATGAACTCGGTCATTTGGCTTGGGCTTGGCACAACGACACTCCCGATCACTGGCTCAAAGGTATGTTGCTACAAGAAAACCATGATTATATAAAACCTTACTCTTTCGGCGCTTTGTGCAGGGAAGCGGGCACCGTGATGACCTACGCTGAAAAAGTATTGCCCGTGTATTCCTCGCCAAACATTCAATACTACGGAAAAGCATGTGGTGATGCAGAAAAAGCAGACAACGCAAGGCACATGCGAGAGTTTGCTCAGTCACTCGCTTTAAATGCCGCAACATAGGCATCTAAGACAATAAATGAATAAATACCGACCCTAGAGGTCGGTATTTTTATTCGTCAGCTCTAATTAGAGCCACACTCCAACATAAAGCCACCTTCAGTGCGGCGTAAAGTGATCGTCGTGCTGGCCTCTAATTCCCCCTCCGGTAAATAAACCGCGCAGTTTTCGAACCCAGCAGAGTTAGCTGAATTGATCGTTTCATATACCTCTTCTGAGCTGTCTACATTTTCACCTGCGTAAACAATAACGTTATCGATTTGGGCAAGCATCTGGTCGGAATTTTGTGTTGCTTTAGCGTGAGCGAAAACAGAAATAGAACCAAGAGCAAGAAACAGTAAAGCCTTTTTCATTGTATACCTCGTAAGAGTTTAGGGTTGGTGTTGAGGGGCTAATATACATCGGAATATTTGTGGATCAACAAAAAATTATTGAATAACAATAATTTTTTGTTGTTTTGTATTTTTTTCTACCATGCGTAAAAACGGTGAAAGCATCCGGTTTTATTGGGCTGTTTGCTCCTAAACAACCCTTTGCTCGGTTGTGAAGTTTTTTAGCGCCTGCGTTCTCGCTCCGTCATTTTGTGACGCAGCAAAACCGCTTGATGGCTTTTGATGTATCCGTTCTGTGGGGGAATTCGCTGGTGGTGAGGTACGATTGGCTAAATCTGTGGAGTCGTCGATCAAGATTGATTCACAACACATGGTATTTAGTGCTGAATCGGTGTGGGCTCATAACACGAACAGTAGAGTGGATTAATCGTCTCAGTCACATCCATCATCGATTCATAACACGCGGTGCTTTTGCTGCCAGTAATGTTTGTAGCCAAGCTAGCGCTTTAAAACGTTTGGCACTGTACTTAGCAGGATTAACCGAGCACTAAGCACCATGAAATTAATCGTGATGACAAAAATTATCAGTGCACAAAAGGCTTCATCGCAGCGGAACTTTAGGTATAGAATTCAGGAAGATAAAGACCACTGAATTTATAAGTATAAATACCAAGGTCTACCAGTGTGTTGAAAGCGGCGATGTAACGCCATAGAAAATCTAAGCCAAGTGGACGAGTAACAAGACTTTGTGCCACCAAAAATGAACCGTTACACGCGGCGTTAAAGTGTTAGAAATATCAATAATATAATTTGATTTTGAGTATGAAATACTGATTGATTAAACGCTCAGTTTCACATACCATCTCTCGAGTTATGAATGCTGTTCTGTAAATGCATCAGCAAGAGACTCGCCCACATTGCGGCTTAATCATCATGCTACCGACAGTTCTGGAACCAAAATGCTAAGACGGCGGGGAAGAAATCAACCTACAAGATGACGACTCACTCACACATTGCGCCATTTTCTGTATTTTGCCGAAACTATATAGAAAATTTCTGTGTTTCATCATGTTCGCTTTAGAAGCAAGCAGGTAAGGTGTTGTTATTAAATTAGTTATTAGACAGACCCTAAACGGTTTAGATTACTAGACAGAATAGTGTCAGGGACAAAATGCAGAATTATTCTGTCTAATAGAGCTGTTAAGCGTATTTTAAGACATAGATAATATAATGAGTTTACTTTGATAGAAGATCTGTTGATACAAGCACTGTTTACCTTAATAGTGTTTTTCTACCCGGTTTATTTGATTTTCAAGCGTGCAGGGCTAAACACAAACTTAAGCTTCACGCTTTTCATTCCATTTATCGGATTTATTGTTTGCCCATTGATTTTGGTTTTCTCGAAATGGAACATAAAACAAAAAAGTAAGGAGACCGAGTAATGGGTGGTATAAGCATATGGCAACTTATAATTTTGTCCTTGATTCTAGTACTTCCGGTATTAATTTTTGGGCCAATACTCAAAAAGGCAGGGTTTTCAAGGTGGTGGTCATTGGTCATGTTACTACCCATTGGAAACGTCATAGCCATATGGGTATTTGCTTACGTGAAATGGCCATCGGAACAAAATAGCGCTTAACAATCTGCTTAAGACGGACTGCCAACGCTCGGCGAATTCACTTCAAAGTTTGGTCTGTGTGTACGGTGGCTTGTTTACGTTTTGTGGTATGTTGTCAGCCACTTAGCAGAGCGTTAGCTGTTTCGGAGATACGATGGAAATAGATGTTATATTAAATAATGCGAGAGTTTTTTTGGCAATAATCGCTAGTATTTCAGCTTTATATATTACGTTCAGAACAATACGTAAGTTTAAAGGGGAAAGAGCTAAAGAGCTTCATACACAGTATGTGAAACTAAAAGAGTTAGTTAAAAATACCGATGAAAATTATGCTGAAATTCTGGTAATTTTAAGCGGTTTAACTACTTCGAGATTAACTAAAGATGAAGTAGAGTGGTTTATCTCTGAGCCTGGTGCGTTTTTGAAATTGGAGCAGTTTGGACGAGTTAATGGTAGGTATAGTGAGATAAACCTTATTGCGAAAGAGTTCGCCTTGCCATTACGCTTTCGAACCCGAAAAGGTAGGGTAATTGAAAGACTAAAAATTGTCCTATTCAGTATATTGTTTGTATTGATGTTACTCTTGTTTTGGTACTTGATGCTAGTTAACTCCAATACTCCTGAATTTTTTGTATATATTGCGTTGGCTTGTTTATCTGCCTATATCCTCGTTGTGTTATGGGGAGGACATTACTTGTGGTCTACTCTATCAAAGGCTGTAAAACTAGCAGGAAAACCATAAAACACAGCTAACAAGAGACTATGGCGTCAATAGTTAATTTTTGACGCTATCTTTATTCCACATTGCGCCGTCTCTTAGCATTGAATTGAGTGTTACAACCATCTTTCTCATGCAGGCAACTATCGCTACTTTTTTAGGTTTTCCTGCCGCAAGTAATCGTTCATAAGTAGCCTTAAATACAGGATTGCATTGGATAGCCGACATCATTGCCATGTACATGACTGTTCTAACTTGAGGCCGACCTCCTTTTATCATCCGTTTGCCTTTGAAGCGTCCGCTCTCTCTTGTTATAGGTGCGACGCCAATGAGAGAAGAGGCTTGCTTGTTAGTGATAAAACCGAGTTCGGGTACATTGCTAATTAGGGAGGCGGCTAGGATTTTTCCTACGCCAGGCATGCTTTGAAGGATGGTGTTCTTAGCTTGATACTCAGGGCAGCTCTCAATCAGCTTTTCTATCTTTGCCTCTACTTTTTCAAGCTGATTTTTTAGAGCGGTTAGAATCGGAGTAATAGTCGATGAGATGTTTTTGGGTAATATTTGTAGTCGGTTTCTTTCCATGGTTTGCATGGTGAGTAGTTGGTTCCGCCTCGTGACTAAGTCACTCATAAGGCGTATGTTTTCGCTTTTTAGCTTGGTAAGTTCGGGCTGAACTCGTTCGGCATAATGTGCGATGAGTTCGGCATCTAAACGGTCGTTCTTAGCTCGTTGACCAATGGCTTCAGCAAATCTTTTAATACGTAGTGGATTGGCAACGACATAAGGCAATTTGGCTTTATCACAGGCGAGTATGAAGGGCATTTCTAATCGACCTGTAGCCTCGATGACGACGCGTTGAGGTTTGTGTTTCTTAATGATTTTAATGGCATCGCTGATGCCTTTATCGGTGTTTGGTACGGTGAAGTAAATGTCGAGTGGACGGATATAGATATCTAATTGTGACTTACCAGTATCAACGCCAACATTAATGTTTTGAAGTGTGTTTGTATTCATAATAAGCTAACTCTTGCTTGCAAATGCGGGCTCGAGACCCAGAAGACTATTCGAGTGTGGTGCTTGGAGTTCTATCTGACGTTCGTACTTGTTACCGGTCTCTCAATCGAGGAGCCATCGTTTAATCGAACTACCAGATAGAAGAACTTTAGTTGCAGCTAAAGTCTGGGTCTCACCTTACCCGATTGGAGTGCTTATTATCCATACAAAGCATTTAAGAGTGATTCAGCACGCTTGGCATTTTTAGTTTGGGTTAAATTCAGTGTTTACGGTGGTCTGGTTAGGTTTCGTGGTCGCGTGCTTCACACCTTAATGCGGCGTTAGTTTTACAAATAAATTTGAGAGAAACAATTGAGTAATGACATTCAGCTGATAGTAACGGCTATCGAGGGTCTACATACAAATTTCGTAAAAGACTATATTTTGCCTGTTGGAAGCGTATTTGTTTCAGGCGCCCTTGGTGCAGGAGTGGCTTACTATACGGTAAATCAGCAAGAGTTTACCAAGATTGAGTTGGATAAAATCAGAACAGTCAATAAAACAATACTTTCTGCTCTAGAGCTTCGTTCCAGTCTGATAAGTATTAAATCGAACTACTTTGGGTTGATAACTGATGAACCTATCGATCGAATGCTAGGCGTACCGCCCGTATTACTTAAAGAAATTAAGGTTGAATTCGATTTGCCGTCATTGTCTTTTATATCCCAACATGAGGCTTCAGAGTTTAATAAATGGGCGTCATTGGATTATATCGCTACGATTGTCTCGAACTTTAATACTGTTGTTAAAGTATGGGAAAAGCGAAACAGTATGATTGAGGCTTTGATGCCTAAGTTGTCAGAGGTATACGGTAAACCATTAAAATTTCCAGAAATACAGAGTTTGATTGGTGTCGGTAACATGGCGCTGCTTAGTGATTTAACAGAAAGATGCTTGCATATGACTGATGACCTTTTAGTTGAAGTTAGTTGCTTTTTGGTTGGGTTTTCAGCGGTGGTCGATGGTAAAATTGATACCAAGATACTAAAGAAATTCGGAGGGAGAATCAGTCCTTCGTTACCTACTTATGAAGAATATCCTCTTGCAGTTGATATACTGACAAAAGTACCAACGGTAAACTATGTGCTATTGGGTCAAATTCAAGGGCGTAAAAAACAAGATCTAGAAGAACGTTACAGACCGATATATAAGTAAAACTAACAAGCAATTTAAGAGGGATTCTGTAGTTGACCCGATCTAGTGGACACCTTCAATAGTAATTGGAGGTGTTTATGCCAGCTTATAAATCAGGTAAAAAAACTCAACAATATCTTACGGAATTTAAGGTAACTGCTGTCCGACTTTCGCTTCGAGAAGGAGCTACAGTTAAAAGCGTGGCGCTATCATTAGATATCCACCCTTATATGCTTTCTAAATGGCGAAAGGACTATAGAGAAGGGGTTATTATGGAAGATAAACGTAAGAAAAGGACTCAGATCCCGAGCCAGAAAACTGAGTCTAGTCGGATTGCAGAGCTCGAACGTCAGAATGAACAACTTAAGCTAGAGAATGACTTGCTAAAAAAGTGGCAACGATTCGTTGCCCAAGAAAATCGACAAAATTCCGATTCATAGCCCATTACAAAACGCGTTATTCCATTGTATTGATGTGCCGTTTTCTATCTGTTTCTAAGTCGGGTTACTACGCATGGCTTGATAGAGAACCAAGCCGCTACGATCAAGAAGAGCAGGCTTTGAAGAAGCGTATAATTAAAGTGTTTACCCAGAGTCGAGAGACTTACGGCAGCCCACGAGTTCATGCAGAACTGAGGCGCCAAGGCGTTTTGGTTAGCCGCAAGCGTGTGGCTCGGATCATGAGAGAGCAAGGGCTAAGAGCACGAAGTTATCGCATTTACATGAAAATGGCCAAGCTACATCGGTTCTATCAATCGATTAAGAATATTAAAAAAGATACACCAAAACCAACGGCAGTTAATCAACAATGGTCTGGAGATCTAACGTATATAAAGCAAGGTAAACGTTGGATGTATCTAGCCGTCGTTATCGACCTTTACTCACGTAAAATCGTCGGTTGGTCGCTTGGTAGTAAGAAGAGTACACAGCTAACGATGAGTTCGTTGAGAATGGCCATTAGAAATCGAAAGCCACAAGAGCGCTTATTGTTTCATACCGACAGAGGCTCTGAATATCGAGCCCATGAAGTTCAAGCTTTATTATCAAAAAATGGAATTGTCCCAAGTATGAATCGTCCAGGTCATTGCACCGATAATGCGGAGGTGGAGTCATTCTTCCATACGCTCAAAGGCGACATAATTAGGAAAAATAGTTTTAAAAGTGAGAAGCAGCTTAGAGATAAACTTGCCGGTTATATCCAGCATTTTTATAACCGTTATAGACTGCACTCAAGTCTCGGATATCGAACCCCACATGAGTATGAAGTCGTGACGGGTTAAAGAGAATAGGGTGTCCATTTTATCGGGTGAAGATCATTCACAACGCTCGGCATTTTTGCTTCTACTTCAAATTTAGTGTTTATGGCACAATGCTTTAGGTTTGGGTGGAGGCGTTGCTCACCCCTTAATTGGGCGTTGATATGACCCCCACTGTCAATTAAAAACGTAGAAGTTTCTGCTCCCTCATTTCAGAGCCTTTGTTCATTTTGGGATAGTGTTACCGCATAGATGAAGCAAGTAATGTCGTCGGTTCTCATGCTGATATACGTGGATTGCTCATCGTTTGATGAGTAGAGCCTACTTTACTTGTTCCGTCGTAGCACCTGTCTTCAGTCTATGCTCGTGGTTCAATACAGCCGAAGCTATATTGCCGTCCTAACGCCGTCGGTGTTTGTGCCACTCCCGATGCTTTATCCAATGCGATAACACTAATTCTGTCTTCATGCCGGTAAACGAGCGATTCGAGTTCTAGGATCCACATCGCTGATGACAACTTCACGCGCAATGGCCCAGATGTAAGCGATCATCTCTCTTGCGATGGCGACCACAACGACATTTCGGTGTTTACCTTTTTGTAGTAGTCGTTGGTAACGACGACATAACCTTTGCTGGGCTTGCCAAGCGATATCAACTATCTCTTTAGGCAGCCCTTCTTGCCTTAGTTGCAGCTCTACAGATATGTTCGCTTTATGCTTATAGGTGTGTGCGCCTTCAACGAGTAACCGTCTGGCTCGACTGTTGCCACACTTTGTTAAGCTGCCACGACGAGTTTTCCCTCCACTGGAGTTTTCTGTTGGAACAAGCCCAAGGTAAGCCATAAGCTTTCTTGGATGGTCGAACCGCCGTAAGTCACCCAGCTCAGCTATTGTGCCAAGAGCTACGAGTAACCTTACACCCCGCATAGCTTGAATGGCTTTCACAACAGGATAGTATCGCCAGTTTTTGACCTGATGGAGCAGTTCATTATCGAGTCGTTGCAGCCGCTGTATCCGCTCATTGATAGTAATGATCATCTCTTGCAAGACGATTTGTTGACTATGGTGAGGAAGAATGAGATCGGTCAGCCACCGTAGATGCTTTTTAGACCAGTTATCATTCACCGTCGCTTGGATATTATTGCGAAGAAGAAAGCCTTTGAGTTGGAACTTTGCGTCTTTGAGATCTTTCATTGCCGTTTCTCTGGCACGCGAGAGATCTCGAATAGCTTCATCTTCGGCTTCTGGTACATAGATGGGTGTAAGCTCTTCGGCTTTTAACAGCTTGGCGAGCTTTGCTGCGTCTCGTTTGTCAGTTTTAACTCTATCGCCTGGCTTCTTAGGTATAAGTGATGGAGCGACGACATAGCAGCAGTGTCCAAGGCTCGTAATCAGGCGATAAGTCCAGTAACCACATGGTCCTGCTTCATAGACAAAGTGCAGAGTGGCTTTTGGATACTTGGATTGCAGTTGCTTGGCCAATTTAATTAGCGCGGCCTTATTGGATTTAATACGGCCTAACTGTTGTGGGTTTGCCCCTCGATGTTCTTGTAAAACAGCGACTTGAATAAATGACTTATGCGTATCTAAGCCAATGAAAATTATGCTATCTTTACTCATGCTAGCCTCCAAATTTAGTTGTTTAACGCACTAATTATGGCTCTGGCTTTCAGCTAACCCACGATATTGGAGGCTAGCACCTCGTGGGGGTCATTATGTCTATGCAACATAGAGTTTGAGGTTCGGAATGAGTGAAAGTGCGGCGACGATTATTAAGATTCTTTCAGCATTAACATCCCCTAAGGCTTCCATTAAATACTTATCGGTGGGAATCTTCATGCTTATAGCTTGGGGTAGCATTCAAAGTGTAGTGGATAATTATGGGGTACCTAGCGAGCATCGCTCGATTATCGCATTGTTTATTGGATTAGGGGCAGGTTCCCTAATTGGTCATTCCATTTACCTGTTGGTTTCCTTCTTTTTCTCTCTTTACCAAAAAGGTAAAAAACATAAGCAGGATACAAAAGACAAAGCTTTAAAAGAAAAAAAAGAGAAAGAAGCAAAACTCAAAAGTGAGAAAGAGCTTCTGAGTAACTTAGAGAAGTCCTACCCATATTACGATTATTGGATGAAAGATGTTCTTCGAAAACTATCTGAACGAGACATGGGTTTAGAGTGGAGTGATTACTATGTCAAAGTTCTTGTAGGGAATGGGTATATTCAAAAAGTCCTCAATATAGACAATGAAAAAAATATATACAAAATACATCCGTCTCTAAAATCGTTTGTACAATCAGACTGGGAGTCGGAAATTGAGTCCACTTTAGCTGAGTTTTACCGAGACTATAGTGAGCCCCATGAGCTACTGATTAAGCTGCTTGAATTTCGCAATCAAAATGCTGATTTTTCGCTCAGTGAAGAGTGTATTGGTTTAGCTCGCTTACACCGTGCTATTTTCGATATTGAGCAAGAGAACGAAAATGGCATGTATATATCAGTTGCTTCACCGTATTACTCTCGTATAGAACAAAAACTCTCAGTTGAGTTGTCCGATGAAACATACGTCGATAAAGCAAGAATAAGCGTTTCTGAAAATGTTGCATAACAAAGCGTTTAAGACAGATTCGCAACGCTCGGCATTTTCAGTTTTCTTTGAATTTAGTGTTTACGGCACAATGGTTTAGGTTTGGTGGTCAGCGTTGCTCACTACTTAACGCGGCGTTGATATGACCCCCACTGTCAATTAAAAACGTAGAAGTTTCTGCTCCCTCATTTCAGAGCCTTTGTTCATTTTGGGATAGTGTTACCGCATAGATGAAGCAAGTAATGTCGTCGGTTCTCATGCTGATATACGTGGATTGCTCATCGTTTGATGAGTAGAGCCTACCTTACTTGTTCCGTCGTAGCACCTGTCTTCAGTCTATGCTCGTGGTTCAATACAGCCGAAGCTATATTGCCGTCCTAACGCCGTCGGTGTTTGTGCCACTCCCGATGCTTTATCCAATGCGATAACACTAATTCTGTCTTCATGCCGGTAAACGAGCGATTCGAGTTCTAGGATCCACATCGCTGATGACAACTTCACGCGCAATGGCCCAGATGTAAGCGATCATCTCTCTTGCGATGGCGACCACAACGACATTTCGGTGTTTACCTTTTTGTAGTAGTCGTTGGTAACGACGACATAACCTTTGCTGGGCTTGCCAAGCGATATCAACTATCTCTTTAGGCAGCCCTTCTTGCCTTAGTTGCAGCTCTACAGATATGTTCGCTTTATGCTTATAGGTGTGTGCGCCTTCAACGAGTAACCGTCTGGCTCGACTGTTGCCACACTTTGTTAAGCTGCCACGACGAGTTTTCCCTCCACTGGAGTTTTCTGTTGGAACAAGCCCAAGGTAAGCCATAAGCTTTCTTGGATGGTCGAACCGCCGTAAGTCACCCAGCTCAGCTATTGTGCCAAGAGCTACGAGTAACCTTACACCCCGCATAGCTTGAATGGCTTTCACAACAGGATAGTATCGCCAGTTTTTGACCTGATGGAGCAGTTCATTATCGAGTCGTTGCAGCCGCTGTATCCGCTCATTGATAGTAATGATCATCTCTTGCAAGACGATTTGTTGACTATGGTGAGGAAGAATGAGATCGGTCAGCCACCGTAGATGCTTTTTAGACCAGTTATCATTCACCGTCGCTTGGATATTATTGCGAAGAAGAAAGCCTTTGAGTTGGAACTTTGCGTCTTTGAGATCTTTCATTGCCGTTTCTCTGGCACGCGAGAGATCTCGAATAGCTTCATCTTCGGCTTCTGGTACATAGATGGGTGTAAGCTCTTCGGCTTTTAACAGCTTGGCGAGCTTTGCTGCGTCTCGTTTGTCAGTTTTAACTCTATCGCCTGGCTTCTTAGGTATAAGTGATGGAGCGACGACATAGCAGCAGTGTCCAAGGCTCGTAATCAGGCGATAAGTCCAGTAACCACATGGTCCTGCTTCATAGACAAAGTGCAGAGTGGCTTTTGGATACTTGGATTGCAGTTGCTTGGCCAATTTAATTAGCGCGGCCTTATTGGATTTAATACGGCCTAACTGTTGTGGGTTTGCCCCTCGATGTTCTTGTAAAACAGCGACTTGAATAAATGACTTATGCGTATCTAAGCCAATGAAAATTATGCTATCTTTACTCATGCTAGCCTCCAAATTTAGTTGTTTAACGCACTAATTATGGCTCTGGCTTTCAGCTAACCCACGATATTGGAGGCTAGCACCTTTCGTGGGGGTCATTATGTCTATGTACTTTGGAGGTCAATTGGATATTGCAGAGCTTTTTAATTTCTTGTCACAAGAGGGTAGAACAGTTATCTACTTTGTTGCGTCAGCATATGCTCTTTATTTTTATCATACGAAAATAGGGTTTAGACTCAGTATTACCTACGAAGTTAGCGGCGATGCATATACGGATAGTCAAATAACCAAACTGGTGGTTAGTAATCACAAAGATAAAACAGTCCCAATTTGGTCTATATATGCGGTTTTGGAAAATGATGTGAAAGTAGAGGTTTACAAACCAGCAGAGCCGGTGGTTTTGAAGTCTGGAGAGTCTATTTCAATTGCACCAGAAAAGTATACATCTCTCTCTATTGGTGGTGATCATTTTGAACCGCATTTTTTCACTCGAAATGTAGATTTCTACATCAATGTAGGTAATAAATTCGTTAAGTGTAAGGACAGGAAGTTCAAAGATAGCTTTCTTGAAAAAATACCTCAGGCGCATAAAACGAGAATGCTCTTTGATGGGCATTTATACAACGAGAACGTTAATTATATTTTGGTGTATTTTCTCGATGGTAAAAAACATACGGCGTATATCGACCGTAGGGGCTTTATTGGGCATGAGTGGGGACTTGCGCCGAACAACTTTGGTCAAGCTACAGTTACCCCCGAACTAATTGAAAATATGCTTGAGCATTACGGATATACTTCAATATTCTCTAATTATGTTTGCTTTAAGCGCAATGGGCATGATTTTGATGTGGCATTTAAAAAACGTACATAACAAAGCATTTAAGAGTGATTCCCAACGCATGGCATTTTTCATTCCATCGTTGGGTTTTGTGTTTACGGTGGTATGCGGGCGGCTTTTATATTGCGTTGTTCACCCCCTAACAGGATGTTAGGCGAAAGGAGAGGTTATGCAATTTAACTTAATTGCAGCATTTACAGTTTTTATTGGTTCATACTTACCACTAGCGTTGATCTTGGCCGTCCAAGATATTCCGTTCTCTTGGTGGAGTCGTCCTATTTGCAAGTTTGATGATATAAGTAATTGCGACTTTACCCCATTTACAAATATGTGCATTGCTATTGCCTTTATTGTCATTACTACGTTATCTGTATTTTTTTCAAACTTAACGTTGGCTAAGATTACTTATCCCTTCCCAGTTAAGGTTAAGTCATCAAAAGGAATTCCAAACGACATAATTAATTATGTTTTCCCTTACGTTGTCTCATTTATGGGAATTAGTTATGACACACCTGAAAAGCTACTTGGTTTTGCGGTGTTCTTACTATGGATGTTTGCTATTACGTATAAGTCTGGACAGATAATAATGAATCCTCTCTTGTTAATGTTTGGCTGGAAAATTTATGAAGCTAAAGTGGACTTTAATGGTCAAGAGCGAGACGTCAGGTTTTTGATTAAAGGGGATTTGTCCCCAGGTGAATACAGAATCCAAAAGGTTCAAGAGTTTTACATTGGTCAGGTAAATGATAATGGTTGATTTTAATACGCTTAAAGCATTTGACTTCGCAAATGCTGATACATACTTATGGGTATTTAAAGAAAGTACTACTAAAGAAAAATTTAGAACTAAATTTGTACAAACAGAAACAGAGTTAAATATAGACTTAAAAGCTTTTATTTGTGCTGAAATAAACAGAATTACTGAGCATTCTCCTTACACATACATATCGCAAACAAATGAAAATAGCTGTTTAACGATCGCTTTTGATAGTACAGACTTCACATTGCTTAAGTCACAGGTTGACTTACCAGAAGTTGAACATCGTGTTAAAAGCGTTAGCGATCTAGTTGGTGCTAAAGGTTACGTTGTAAAGTTTATAAAAGATGATGTGGTGGTTTACGCTGTTAAAAGGTCAACATCAACTTGGAAAACATCTTATCCTAAAAAATTCGTCAATATGGTGTTCAAAAATGGTGAGCTTAAAGGTGTTGAGAACAATGCTTTTTCCATTGAGAAAAATTTTGATTTCTATGTGGTTAACGATACTGCGTTTATTGCTAACAAAAAAGGCTTCGAATCATCAATGAAGCACAAGGAAGAATATGTTCAGGCTTTTGATACACTTCAAAAAAATCCTGGCTTTAGTTCATTGTTTTCTGATGTTTCATCAATCGTTGAGTACGTAGGCTCTAATTCTATTCAATTACGTCGCATGGCTATCATTGAAGAGAAAGGGGTTTATAAACAAGCTAACTTTATCAAAAACCTTATTTCAGTAAACAGTAAAAGAAATTGGGGGCTTAACTTTGAAAATGACAAAATTATACCATGCGAAAAAACAGTCAAAGTCATTCTTCAGGTTCTCCTTGACCATCGACTGATTAGTGAAATCACGGATCATATATACGATGTTCCAGATGCGAAGCCAGTATGATTCGCTATACAAACAGGTTAAGAACGATTCCCAACGCATGGCATTTTTACCACGCGTTGCTTTTGTTGTTTAAGGTAGTTTGCTCTGGCTTCGATATTGCGTTACCCACTCCTCAACAAGGCATGAGTAACGCAATTTGCGGCTTGTGTCATAGGTTGCATAATCTGGCTAAGTATATGTTTATCATCATGTTAAGGTTACTCGTATATATCAAACTACGGGCAACCTTATTATGAAAAAAGTTCTATTAGCACTTACTTTTGCTTTGTCAGTAACATCATTCAACTCTTCGGCTGCATTTGGGCTAAGTGATTTAAAGCAAGACAAGATCTGTCATTTTGCCAATGGTGATGAAGCGAATGCTAAATGTAAAGATGGTGATGTAGCCATGTGGACACCAAATTCATTTGGTAACGAACAGCTACCAATTTTGTATATCTCACTGTTTTGTGATTTTGAAGCTCCAATTACTCATACCGTGGGCGGTGTTTCTTGTATTTTTACCACCAAGCGCAGGGCTCAATGGAGCGATTTTGGTATCACAGTTAAGTAACAAAGCGTTATAACCCGCACTTAAGAGTAGAGCCCAACGGCAGCATGCTATCGTTGGGTTTTGTGTTTTTAGCGTTACGCGTCTTGGATGATAGTTTCTGGCTTGGTGGGTTTGTCGGCTTATACGTTTAGATACTATGAAAAAATCGGTTTGCTTAATAATGTTCAGCGTAATAGCAGTGGGCACCGAGTGTATAGCGCGAAAGACGTAAAGTGGCTTGAGTTTGTCATTCGACTAAAAGAAACGGCCATGCCACTCGAAGAGATATTGGAATACGCTCGATTAAGGGAGCAGGGCAGCAGCGCGGTACTTGAACGTCAGCGCTGCTAGAACAACACCAACAGAGTTTAGAGTTACTGTTTTGATGTTCAGAGGTGTCGCACTTCGTATTTTCCTCTCAAGGGTTTTATCGAAGTGATGAGGGAACTTATAAGAATTAGGCGTCGTAAGCTATAGGGGGAGGCAAGCTTAAAAGGTATGAAAAAATATATTTTTGGTTCGTTATTTTTACTGATCGTTGTTGTTGGTGCCTACTTGTCGTTTGGCGTTTATCGGAACTCTGCTTTCTCAACCAATATTGAAAATGGCAGCTATGGTGAGTGTCTGAATGACTCTACGATAAAGAATTACAGTATTGAACTGTGGGATCGAGAGGATGCTTTTGATGTTCGTTTTGTCGAATCAGGTAATTCTCATTGCTTTGCATCAAAGTTTCCAGCCATTGAGGTTTCGTCCTCAAAAGTGACACACTGGCTACATATTGTGGAAACATCGAGCGGCGCGCAGTTTTCAGGTAAACATGCGTCCTTGGGAAACTTTGGTCCCAATTGGGTTTTTGTTGATGTTGGTAGCCAAGAGAAGCGTGACAGTAGTTACCCATTTTATAGTTTGGGTAAGGTTTTTCGAGATAATCCAGGTTGGACTTCGGCTCCCCATATCACTTTAACTTGGAATGGAAAGTTGTTTGGGCTATCTGAAGTAGAAGGGGTATTCTATCCAGTTGGCGCGGTGTCTTGGGGTTTTAATCTAAAAAGTTGGTCTTTAGCTCCTGAAGCTCTTTCCCCCAAATTACTCGATAAAAGTGCGTGGTTGGAAGTGGTGGAAACACTTAATGATGAGTACCCGGGCTATGTATTCAGTGTTGAATAGGCTATGCATATAACAAAGCGTTGAAGATAATCGCAACACTTAGCATAGACGCCTGGTGATAGGCAATGGCCTGGTACTCCGTCACTAACTTGGCACCTCAAACTCGACTTAACCGAGAATAAGAGGCTATTGATGGCCTCTTATTCGGTTAGACGGGTAATTTTAACTGATCAAAGTAACTTGGTTACGCTTGAGTGTTTAGCACTGTCGTTGACTTGATACCCCAAGGCGCGAATTTGCTCTCGGATTGTATCTGCCTCATCAAATCGCCCCTGTTGTTTCATGCATTGACGTTGTTCAGCGAGCTGCTGAACTTCCTTCGGAATGGTGACCTGTTCAACTTTTTCAAGATCAAGGCCAAATACTTGATCAAAATAAAGTAGTGTCGCTTTTTTATTGGCAGGCTCTATGGAGCTATCGGTGACCTCCCATAGTAAAGCGAGTGCTTGTGGCATGTTCAAATCACGGCTGATATGTGCAAGAAATTCAGCTTTGAACTGGTTGTCAACGCGACCACCGTCAGGCATACCAGTGATTTTTTTTCTTAATCTACGCAGTGCCTTTTGTGCGCCATTCAACCCTTCCCAAGTAAAGCTGAGCTGGCTACGATAGTGACTGGTTAGGGTTAAATAGCGATAAGCTAGAGGGTCATAACCTTTGTCGATTAGGCTTTTTAAACGCAGTGTAGAACCCGACTTAGATATTTTCTCATTGTTCATATTTAAGAAGTAACCATGCAGCCAAAAGTTTGCTTGTACGTGTCCGTTTTTCGCTTGGCATTGCGCAATTTCATTGGTGTGGTGGACAGGGATGTGATCCTCACCACCGATATGTATATCGAAGGTCTCTCCCAAGTACTTTTCTGCCATCGCTGAACATTCAATATGCCACCCTGGGAAGCCATTTCCCCACGGGCTTGTCCATTCCATTTGTCTTTTCTGTTCGCCAGTGAATTTCCAAAGTGCAAAATCTGTCGGATGCTTTTTCTCCGCCATATCAACGCGAATGCCAGCTTCTAAACCTTCCTTATCTAATCGAGCAAGCTTGCCGTAGTCGGGGAGTTTGTCTGTATCAAAATAAATACCATCGCTGGTTCGATAGGTATAGCCTTTAACTTCGAGTGACTGAATAAACGAAATTTGTTCTTGAATATGGTCGGTTGCTCGGCAAGTGATAGAAGGCTTGAGAATGTTGAGCCTTTCGAGATCAGTAAAAAATGCCTTTTCAAAATATGTAGCAATATCCCAAGCTGATTTAGCTTGTTTACGTGCGCCTTTCTCCATTTTGTCTTCTCCAGTATCACCATCAGACACTAGATGCCCAACATCGGTGATGTTCATGACATGATTAACATGATATCCATTGAGCTGTAGTACGCGTTTTAGAAGGTCTACGAACAAATAGGTACGCAGGTTACCGACATGTGCATAGTCATAAACAGTTGGGCCACACGCATAGAGGCCAACCTCACGAGGTTTAATCGTATAAAACGGGCTAAGTGCTCTATCAAGGGTATTAAAGAGCTGAAGTGTAGGTTGGTTCATAAATCATATCCTTATAAATACAAAAAGGCCGTGGATGAAAACATCAACGGCCTAGGAAAGAGAGCGATAGGTTTGCTATATAATAGGTACACTATAGCGGCCGTAAATGAGGTATTTACAGCAACAACATAGAATTTGAATGGAAGTAATTATTAGCGTCATTTTTTCAA
This sequence comes from Vibrio chagasii, assembly GCF_024347355.1. Classification (NCBI taxonomy): domain Bacteria; kingdom Pseudomonadati; phylum Pseudomonadota; class Gammaproteobacteria; order Vibrionales; family Vibrionaceae; genus Vibrio; species Vibrio chagasii. The sequence goes on along the minus strand of NZ_AP025466.1, from coordinate 409,659 downwards.
ACTAAAATAGATGATTTAAAAAAGCAATACATTTGTTCAGTGTTCATGTTTGAACGTCATCGACGTTAGTATAGGCGCGGCCCGTACTCTCAATATTAGGAATCAACTGAATACTGCTCAAATCTTTAGTGGTTCGTTATTTGCTAATTTAGGAAAATATGTCGAAGGTTTTATTGAAGATCTTGTTCGGCTGGATTTCTATCTGAGGCACTTGCTAAGTAGAAAGTGCCTCATTGTTTTTTCGTTGAAAATTTAGACTTATGGATAAGTAAAATTAGCTCTAATCTAACTAATCTGACACCTGTACTCACGAAAACTCAAATGATTACACCAATTGCTTCCTATGAATTACTCAAAGGCTTTATAGGAAGTAACTGGATCGTGTTTATATGATAGGAGTAATGAACACCGATTTTTGAGAGTTTTTGTATCATTTGTCTCTTTGCTCGGTGTCTAGATTTACAGGTTTAGATCATTCCATAATTCACCCTGATGTGGAATATTTGATGCTGTCCCACCATACAAGTTAAAGACCTCAGTCAATGTAGAAAGGCCCAACATTCTCTGCCCTATAGTAAGGAAATCGTACTGCGATAGCTCAAAGTGACCAGACCTTAATTTAAAACCCCAGTTTCTATTGCCAGCGGTAAATTCTAACTGATCGAGTATTGGATGAATTGCTATTTCCTTGCCATTTATATATGTAATATCTCTGCGGTATGGAACGAAGTTTGGCGCCATTTGAAACTTATAGCTACCTTCTCCTGTAACTTGACCAATGGCTGTAAACTTCTGGCATTTTTCCTTACCCTTGAATTCAAGCGTGGGTGAGTAAAAAACGATCCCGTCACCAACTGACATTCTATTCAAAGGGGCCGATTTACCATGGCATACTTGGCAAAACCCTCCAGTTACCCCTAACTTAATGTGCTCACGAGAAACAACACCACACCAAAATTTCTTCAAGGTACCTCCTTTACAATGTTTTTATATGATCTGCTATTTTATAAAGTATTACTTTTTATTAGTAATGATGTCAGGGATTTATAGTGTTTAAGTTGACTCTCGGTTAAGCAAGAAAAAAAATCGTCATCAGTATTTTCAACAGCAAAGATAGCTTTAACGATTAAACTTTCTCCTTCAGTTGTTAATTGAACATTAGTATTTCGAGCATCAAGGACTGAGGAGGAACGTTCGACTAAACCATTCAACTCTAGCTTTCGAATTGCTTTCGATAGTGTCATTTTATCAATCTTGGTGTGCTCAACTAAATTAGTTTGAGTAGCTAATTTTTCTTTATCTTGAAACCACTTTAATGAAGCTAGAATGGCAAATTGAGTTTGAGTAATTCCAAATCTTTTTAATACTAAAATCAATTTTCTTTGCCACAGCGTAGTCATTTTCCAAATTAAAAAACCTATACTGTCATCTGCTGCGTCATGCTTAAAAGGGGATGAGTTAGACATTTTGACTCCTCTCAACCAATCGAGCTAATTGCTTATCCACTCCACTTGCTACATTTTCAGCAACCAGTTTCTTCCATAACCAAGATAGTGGACCTTCGATTTTTAGTGTTGATCTTATTTCCAATTGATTACCGTGTTCTACTAGTTCGTGAGAATCATACATTCTTGCAAGAGGGAACTTAGTCAAGTCAGTGAACATTGAGTTCTCTTTGACTTCTATTAGCTCTATGTTGATCTTTGGTCCTCCTCTAGGCTTAAATTTAAATACAGCCCCTGTTTTAAATTCGCCTTCAAGTTTTGCGTAATCAATATCATCTTGCCAGGTATGCCATTGGTTGACATCAGTCCACACTTTCCAAACTTTATCCGCACTTAATCCGTTAACGATCAAGCTTGTTGTTTTTATCCACACAATAAATTCATCTCAATAGTAACCTGGTTTACAATAATGGTAAACCGGGTTACTAATGTTGTAAACCATTTTTAGTGGCTTTGTTGCATAATTCAGAGCGAAGACATGCCTGTCCTATGTGCTTGACTCTTAAACAATATACTGAGTTTCAGGCATACCTAACCCTGTAAGCTTATTCAGCGCTTTGATCATAGCGTAAGTCTCGCCAACTTGAGCGTTGTAGTTTCTCAGGCTTAATTTCCCACCTAGCAACTGTTTCAATCGATACATTGCTGTCTCTGATAGCGACCGCTTGTGATAGCCATACCGCTTTTTCCACTTATTGTTGGAGCCCTAAAGCTTCTGACAACCAACTGCTAAATTGCGAGGGTGTCCTTGCTCCCAGAAGGCAGCCCCTTCGCGTGGCGGGATTAGCGGAACCGCTCGCTTTATACGTATTGCATCATGGCAATGTCTTGTGTCATAAGCACCATCACCTGATACCTCAATGATTTTACGACGTGTCTGCTTAAGTAGGTTGGGAAGCACTTCGCCATCGGTAACGTTAGATAAACTCAGCTCTGCTGCGACTATTTCGTGACTGCTAGTATCAACGGCTAAATGTAGCTTACGCCAGACTCTGCGCTTCCCATCAGTACCATGCTTTTTGACCTTCCATTCACCTTCGCCATAAACCTTGAGGCCAGTGGCATCAATTGCCAGATGTTGTATTGCTCCTCTGGTTTTGGGTTTAAATGAAACCTCAACTTCCTTAGCTCGGCGGCTTATACAGGTGTAGTGTGGGCAAACAAGCGGGATGTTAGCCAGCTTAAATACGGAGTCAAGAAATCCTTGCAGCGCTCTCAATGGCATAGAGAACACGCGTTTCACCATCAGTGCAGTAGTAATGGCTAAGTCGCTGAACCGGCGAGGTCTACCACGCTTGCCTTGTTTGTTTTGCTTCCACTCGGCTATCGCTTCCTCATCAATCCAAAAGGTCAGAGAACCACGATTGGTTAAGGCTTGATTGTACTGCTTCCAGTTAGTTGTTTTGTAACGAGGTTTAGGCATGAGGCTACGACGATTAAAAGGTGTAGCTGATCAGATCGTAGCTTCTTGATTTGGTTCCATCGATTTACGCAACAAAGCCTCCAACCAATAAAGTGTGCTTGCAAACCGCTAACTTTAAATTGTACGTGTCGATACCTACTCTTATTGCTTATAAACTTACATATATCATTAAAATCACAAAAAAATATGCGCTTCATTGTATTTACTTTTTAAATGCCTTTAATTAACACGTAATAATTAGGTCAATAATTATTGTTTATGATAAATATTGACTGGTTATTATGCATATATTAGGAAGGTTATTATGAAAAAAACAATATTATCGTTATTTCCAGTGTTTTCATTGCTTATATCCGCATACGCAACATCTGCTGAGGAAGGGAACTTATCTTACAATGACAACACGGATAGTTGGGGCTATCCATATGTAACCGTTGCTAATTCCACTCAGTTTCACGTATCGGGGAGAGTTGATTTTGCTGTTTGTTTACAAAGTACATATGTTGCAAACAGTGGCCAACAATGGACCGATGATGAAAGAGGTGTTTGCTTAGTTACTAAAGTAACTGCAACTGTTGCTACGCCTGACGGAAACGTTGCCGCTAAACCTTACACTTCAACAGGAACATCATTCAGTAACTTTGCTGTTATTTACCGAAATGGTAATTATGAAGTCACACGTATCATAAACTAAAGTCTTTCTCTTATAGATTATTTGCCAATTTCTTGCTAATCGATAGAAATGATAAGCACCTAGTGTATTGAATCATGTGAGTTACATTTTGCAGCACTGCAAATTAGTTCTTTTCCAATACTTGATAGTTGAAATAGGGTAAAAAGCCTAAGTGCTTTCTGTCCAGATGCTTCTCTGACAAAATTTTAACGCATTGCACATTATCAATATGATGGCGCTAAAAAGCTTTGGCCAGAAAATGCTTTGCGATTATCCGATAACGACTCCCTTATGGTTCGTGTCCGGGAACGCTCTAATGGATGTATGATGCCTTGCTTATAATTGGAATATCTCCTAACCGTTGTTATTTCTTCGGAGGTATAAGACAAGCGAAAAATGTTCATATAATACTATAGGCTTATTAATAAGGTTTTAAATGAAAGTATTATTATTTACAGCTGGTGCAGGATTGCTAGTAGGATGTACTGGCTCACAAATGGTTCTTAGTATCATAATAACTATTTTAGCAACGGCTTGTTGGTAAATTGTCCAACACTTATTCGTGCATCAGGCTGGAACATATTTTGCCGAGCAATTCATGTTATACAGAAAAAATCTGTATTTAGTGATGCAGGTACAGAATTTTATAACTTAAATCATTGTTATTTATAGTAAAATAGGTGTGTCGTTTACGTCATTAAGACACTAGACAGAATAATTCTATATTTAAGTACAGAATTATTCTGTCTAATATAGCTGTTATGCGCTCGGAGCAAAATATGAAAAAACTATCAATCATCACGCTGGGCGTATCAAATATCGAGTCCTCAGCAAAGTTTTATGAAGCGGTGCTTGGGTTAGAGCGTACAGATTATAAATCTGATGAAATTGTATTCATGGATGTTGATGGACCGGAGTTAGCTTTATTTCCTAAACCCGAATTAGCTAAAGATGTTGGTGTTGAAGCAGATGGTTCAGGTTTTGCCGGTATTACACTGGCTAGAAATGTCGACTCTTCTCGTGAAGTGCTTAGTCTTCTGAACAAGGCAGAAGCAAATGGTGGGAAAATCGTAAAGCAAGGGCAGCCTGTGTTTTGGGGTGGTTTTTCAGGTTACTTCTCTGATCCAGATGGGTACTTGTGGGAGATAGCTGTAGGTTCAGAGCTCTATAAAGCAGAAATGGAGCAACGCACATAACAAATTGTTCAAGAGTGATTCGGCACGCGTGGCATTTTTACTATGCGTTGCGTTTTGTGTTTAAGGTGGTATGCGGTGGCTTTGGTATTGCGTTCCTCAGCTTAACAGGGCGTTGATATGACCCCCACTGTCAATTAAAAACGTAGAAGTTTCTGCTCCCTCATTTCAGAGCCTTTGTTCATTTTGGGATAGTGTTACCGCATAGATGAAGCAAGTAATGTCGTCGGTTCTCATGCTGATATACGTGGATTGCTCATCGTTTGATGAGTAGAGCCTACCTTACTTGTTCCGTCGTAGCACCTGTCTTCAGTCTATGCTCGTGGTTCAATACAGCCGAAGCTATATTGCCGTCCTAACGCCGTCGGTGTTTGTGCCACTCCCGATGCTTTATCCAATGCGATAACACTAATTCTGTCTTCATGCCGGTAAACGAGCGATTCGAGTTCTAGGATCCACATCGCTGATGACAACTTCACGCGCAATGGCCCAGATGTAAGCGATCATCTCTCTTGCGATGGCGACCACAACGACATTTCGGTGTTTACCTTTTTGTAGTAGTCGTTGGTAACGACGACATAACCTTTGCTGGGCTTGCCAAGCGATATCAACTATCTCTTTAGGCAGCCCTTCTTGCCTTAGTTGCAGCTCTACAGATATGTTCGCTTTATGCTTATAGGTGTGTGCGCCTTCAACGAGTAACCGTCTGGCTCGACTGTTGCCACACTTTGTTAAGCTGCCACGACGAGTTTTACCTCCACTGGAGCTTTCGGTTGGAACAAGCCCAAGGTAAGCCATAAGCTTTCTTGGATGGTCGAACCGCCGTAAGTCACCCAGCTCAGCTATTGTGCCAAGAGCTACGAGTAACCTTACACCCCGCATAGCTTGAATGGCTTTCACAACAGGATAGTATCGCCAGTTTTTGACCTGATGGAGCAGTTCATTATCGAGTCGTTGCAGCCGCTGTATCCGCTCATTGATAGTAATGATCATCTCTTGCAAGACGATTTGTTGACTATGGTGAGGAAGAATGAGATCGGTCAGCCACCGTAGATGCTTTTTAGACCAGTTATCATTCACCGTCGCTTGGATATTATTGCGAAGAAGAAAGCCTTTGAGTTGGAACTTTGCGTCTTTGAGATCTTTCATTGCCGTTTCTCTGGCACGCGAGAGATCTCGAATAGCTTCATCTTCGGCTTCTGGTACATAGATGGGTGTAAGCTCTTCGGCTTTTAACAGCTTGGCGAGCTTTGCTGCGTCTCGTTTGTCAGTTTTAACTCTATCGCCTGGCTTCTTAGGTATAAGTGATGGAGCGACGACATAGCAGCAGTGTCCAAGGCTCGTAATCAGGCGATAAGTCCAGTAACCACATGGTCCTGCTTCATAGACAAAGTGCAGAGTGGCTTTTGGATACTTGGATTGCAGTTGTCTGGCCAATTTAATAAGCGCGGACTTGTTAGATTTAATACGGCCAAGGTGTTGTGGGTTTGCCCCTCGATGTTCTTGTAAAACAGCGACTTGAATAAATGACTTATGCGTATCTAAGCCAATGAAAATTATGCTATCTTTACTCATGCTAGCCTCCAAATTTAGTTGTTTGACGCACTAATTATGGCTCTGGCTTAAAGCTAACCCACTATATTGGAGGCTAGCACCTTTCGTGGGGGTCATTATGTCTATGCGTCACTTTAAATCGCTGTCTTTAAAACGGTTTTTACTTCAAGTCTTTTCTTCAAATCAGCTTTTAGGTACAGTGGCGTAATTAAGTTTTAAGTAGGTCTTGGCTTTTCGTTTTTCAATTTAAGCTGTGACCAGAATCATCATTCTCCAGTCGAACGCTTCTTTGCAATTTTGAGTTTGGTGAGTGTTTTTTTAATTTTAAACTTGGCTTGATAGTGCAGGCGCAAGCGCTTCTAAATTTGAGTGTCAACGCATAACAAGGTCGTAAACGCGGACAAAAAACTGTTGGCTGTTACGCTTCGCTTCACATTTTAGCCAACAATTTTTGCCGGTTACAACGGCGTTAGGCTTTCAGGAGATTTATGAAGTATCTGCAAGGATTAGTATTTTTAATTGCTAGTGCATCCAGCGTTTCAAATGCAGACACAATCTACGATGAATCTAGGGAGAGGCATATCCCTATAGAAGTTACGCTTCCTCAATCAGTAAAAAAATGTAAAAAGGAATCTAAATGTCCAGTTGCTCTATTGAGTGCTGGCTACGGCGTATCTCATTTGAAGTATACATTTTTAGCTAATCAACTCAATAACCTGGGTTACCTTGTTGTAGCTATTGGACATGAACTGCCAAATGACCCACCACTTTCAACGACAGGAAATTTATTTGAAACCAGAAGTGAAAATTGGCGCAGAGGCGCTCAAACTCTGGACTTTGTTAAATTAGTTTTGAGTAGGCGTTTTGAATATTATGATTTTGACAATTTGCTCTTAGTTGGGCACTCAAATGGTGGTGATATCTCTTCATGGTTAGGAAATGAAAATAAGCTTTATATTAAATCATTAATTACTCTCGATCATAGACGTGTTCCTTTGCCTAGAGGTAGTAATATAAAAGTATTATCTATTCGGGCAAGCGACTTTCCAGCTGATAAAGGTGTTTTGCCTTCAGCCTCCGAGCAAACAAACATTTGCGTAGTCAAAATTCCTGAATCAAAGCATAACGATATTTCGGATTTCGGTCCCAAATGGTTAAAGGATAAAATTAATTTATTGGTTCGAAATTATTTGCTAGACGAACCATGTTCGGTGCTTAAGAAAGCCTAACAAGGCCGTCAAGAAAGGACGCAAAAAGCTTGGCTTGCGCTCCTTCTTCGCTAACTATAGCCAAGCATTTTCTGCCTCTTACGGCGGCGTTTGAGAGCACAAGGATGATTCAGCAAGCATTCGAAAAATTTGGGAAAAACTCCTTTCAACATGCAATTTTCTATAGCAACGAAAACTGTTTAAGGTTTGAGTTGTCGGAAGGCGCTAAGTATGAATCTCATATTTCGATGTTCACAACTGCTTTAGAGCGTGCAACTCAGATTCTCGAAAGTGTTTTCGAAAAAAACGATGAGCTTTCGATCTGTATCTCTTTTGCCGGTGATTCTTTTCTATCAAATTTGTCACAGTTTCGTGAGTTACACGAATTGGGAGTTAAATTCCCAAAAACAAGGTACATATACAGTGAATGGGACGAAGATGAAGAATGGCATCGAAACTATGTATTCTTCAAAGTCGCAAAATCAGAATTGCACAAATTGCTTTTTGGTAAAATGGCAAATGAATTAGGGATAAGACCATCCTATTGGCTTGACGTTTACATATTTGATTTGGAGTTAGGTGTTTTGGCTCATCCATACGACGATAGAGGTATGGATCTAGTGGGTGGCAATAAATTCATGCTTTCTAGAATCTATAAACAGTTTAACAGTTGGCTTTTAAAGTATGACATTAGCATCATGAAACAGTGGTTTGGTGCTCTCTAACAATGCAAATTAAAAGAGCGGACAAAAACCAGTTGGCTTTGTTCGTTCCTCACAAGTTTAGCCAACTAATTTTTGCCGTTTATTTGCGGCGTTATGTGAATAGGAGATTTCAATGGACAAGGCAGTCAAGGATCGCTTCGATGAGTATCCAAATAATGCTCGTGCTAGGTTAGAGGAGCTGCGAAATTTAGTCTTTCAAGTCGCATCTGAGTTAGAACTGGGTGAAGTCGATGAAGCTCTAAAATGGGGTGAGCCAAGCTACAGTGTAAAAACTAGCAGTCCGTTACGAATGGACTGGAAGATTAAGTCACCTAATAATTATTACCTATTCTTTAATTGCCAAACTAAGCTAGTCGATACATTTCGGGAGTTGTATGGTGACGAATTGGTGTTTCAGGGAAACAGAGCTATAGTTCTGTCCTTATCGAAACGGCTACCAGAAACGACCATCAAGTCCTGTCTAGAGTTAGCTTTAACCTATCAGCAGCGTAAGAATCTGCCTCTTTTGGGCGCGTGAAACAATTCACATAACAAGATGATTGGACTCCCCATCCCCAATCCGCCTATCTTTTAATAGGAAGCAACACGGGAGTCTGATTATGAAAAATCTCATTATTGGCGTTGATCTAGCCGCTAAGGTTATTCAAGTTTGCGTTTACGCAGATAAAAAGGTGCAATCTAATCGAGAAATGACACCGAAACAGTTCAGCGCTTATCTCAGTAATCTGTCACCCTCTCTGGTGGTGTTTGAAGCTTGCGCAAGCTCTAATTATTGGAATCAAATTGCCACATCTTTAGGCCACACTTCGAAGTTAATTTCCTCTCGTTTGGTTAAAGCGGTTCGTCAGAATCAAAAAACAGATAAGAATGACGCTTTAGCGATCATTCAAGCCTCACAGTTACCTGAAGTAACTTTCGTTTCTGGTAAGACGAATAGCCAACAGCAAGCGCAATCAATGCTGAAATTACGAGAGCAAGCTGTTAAACAACGGACGGCATTAAAAAATCAATTAATAGGATTGATGAGGGAGTTTAATCTTCCAGTCTCGAGGAACCATCAAGGCTTTACTCAATCGATAGAGCTGATTTTGGAAGACGCGGACAATGAGCTAACAGCTGATTTTAGGCATATGCTGAAAGTGTCACTCGACTTATATTTGGTTTTGTGCGAAGCCATTGATACTTATGATCATTCCCTTGATCAATGGATAAGGTCAATCCAAGAATGCCAAAAGTTAATGAAGATTGAAGGTATCGGTAAGTTAAACGCAGTTCATTTGTACATTGCTTTGGCATCAGGAGAACTTGGTCAGTTTAAAAAGGGAAAAGATGTTTCCGCTTGTATTGGCTTAACACCACTCCAACATTCTTCTGGTGGTAAAGCGAAGTTGGGACATATTGATAAACGGAAAAACTCAACGTTGCGCAGCCTATTAATTACTGGCGCAATGTCTGTGGTTCAGCAAGTCGTAAAACGCGATGCTAAAACAAAGAAAGAACAGTGGCTACAAGCATTAGTAGTACGTAGAGGTAAAAAATGTGCAGCGGTAGCGCTGGCAAATAAAACAGTTCGTACCGCTTTTGCTATGCTTAAATCTGATACGGAGTATAGAGCATCTATGCTCTGACAGTTTGACAAAATGAAGCGTAAGATAAAAGTTAGGTGATACAGAATAGTCGAAAGAGGAAAAGCTCGCTAACAAGCATTGTACCCTAACAGCCGAAATTATCATTGAGCAGAGGTAGCTCCTCAATAGTAGCTCGTATATAAGCACACGAATATCTATCGTTCTTTTTGTTGAACGGGGGAGTCCATATAAGAGACTATGGCGTCAATAGTTAATGTGCGCCTTCAACGAGTAACCGTCTGGCTCGACTGTTGCCACACTTTGTTAAGCTGCCACGACGAGTTTTACCTCCACTGGAGTTTTCTGTTGGGACAAGTCCAAGGTAAGCCATAAGTTTTCTTGGATGGTCGAACCGCCGTAAGTCACCCAGTTCAGCGATTGTGCCGAGTGCTACGAGTAACCTCACTACACGCATAGCTTGAATGGCTTTTACTACAGGATAATATCGCCAGCTTTTGACTTGATGGAGCAGTTCGTTATCGAGTCGTTGAAGCCGCTGTATCCGCTCATTGATCGTGATGATCATCTCTTGTAAGACGATTTGCTGACAATGATGAGGAAGAATAAGGTCGGTTAGCCATCGTAGATGCTTTTTAGACCAGTTATCATTCACCGTCGCTTGGATATTATTGCGAAGAAGAAAGCCTTTGAGTTGGAACTTTGCGTCTTTGAGAGCTTTCATTGCCGTTTCTCTGGCACGCGAGAGATCTCGAATAGCTTCATCTTCGGCTTCTGGTACATCGATGGGTGTAAGCTCTTCGGCTTTTAACAGCTTGGCGAGCTTTGCTGCGTCTCGTTTGTCAGTTTTAACTCTATCGCCTGGCTTCTTAGGTATAAGTGATGGAGCGACGACATAGCAGCAGTGTCCAAGGCTCGTAATCAGGCGATAAGTCCAGTAACCACATGGTCCTGCTTCATAGACAAAGTGCAGAGTGGCTTTTGGATACTTGGATTGCAGTTGTCTGGCCAATTTAATAAGCGCGGACTTGTTAGATTTAATACGGCCAAGGTGTTGTGGGTTTGCCCCTCGATGTTCTTGTAAAACAGCGACTTGAATAAATGACTTATGCGTATCTAAGCCAATGAAAATTATGCTATCTTTACTCATGCTAGCCTCCAAATTTAGTTGTTTAACGCACTAATTATGGCTCTGGCTTTCAGCTAACCCACGATATTGGAGGCTAGCACCTTTCGTGGGGGTCATTATGTCTATGCGCACCGAATAATGAAGCTTCATAGGAGGAATTATAAATGGACGATTTTTACATAGATCCAAAAGGATTGGCGGCATACTATGAAGTTCAATGGCTTGATAAACTTCGCTTAAGTGGAGTGTCTGAACAATTCGAGAGTAAATCTAAGTACGTACCTGAGTCGTTTATCTCCTCAAACCACACACAAAGCGTAGCTAAGTTTATTATTGATGCTCTGGAAGCTGAGAGTATTGATCCTATTGACGCATTAGAGGTAGGGGCAGCTTTGGGACGAAATAGCTACGAGTTAGTTACTAACATACCAAGCATTAATTCTGTCACAGTTGTTGAGCCGTCTCACCGCTTGCTATCAAATCTCAAACAAATACTAATTGACGGTACTAAATGTGAATTTCCTTATATCAAGAGCTTGAAAGAGTTGGGGTGTTTGGACTTTGATGCTTCAACAATAGCAAAAGCGTGTGATCATGTATCATTTACTTTAATTGAAGCACCTTTCGAGCGTGGTGTGGTTAAGAAAGTGTTTGATTTAACAGTTTGCCTCAATGTACTGGATCAATGTGAATCGCCTAAAACTTTAGTAAACGCATTGATGGATGCAACTGCTTTTAATGGAGTGTTTGTTTTATCATGTACTTATCAGTGGAACAAAAAGCATTTAAAAGAAGAAAGTGAAGCTGTTAATGATATAAACGACTACTTTGGAGAGGGTTGGGAAAAGCTATCTGAAGATGAACATGAATACAAGATAAGATTTAACGAAAGGTATTCGTTACTATTTCTTTCCCATATAGTCGCTTACAAAAAAGTTGGTGGCTAACATTTGGTACGTGCGCATAACAAACAATTTAAGAGTGATTCAGCACGCGTGGCATTTTTGGTATGCGGTGACTTCGGTGTTGAAGTGCAATGCAGCGGCTTGGTCATTGCGTGCTTCACACCTTAATTGGGCGTTGTTATACCGCAATCAATCATCTAACCTTTTCATGGCTTTACGGTAAATATCGCTACGTTCGCGCTTTCCAACTGCTAGGACGGTTACAATGATGACATCGTCTTCAACTTTGTAGACGAGACGGTAGCCCGATTGACGCAACTTAATTTTATACATGTTGTCAGCTCCAGATAGTTTTGAAGCCGGAACATGTGGGTTATCTAAGCGCTCTATTAGCTTTTTCTTAAATTGTTGTTGCAGAGTAGAACCAAGCTTTTTCCACTCTTTGAGGGCGCTCTTTTTAAAGTCGAGTTTATAGGTCATCAATATTTACCGAAATGCTCTCTTCAGATTCACGCTCTTTAGCGATAGCGAGTAGTTCAAGATCTTCGAGTCTGTCCATCATCATTTCGTACGCTTCGGCAGGTACGCAATAAAATGCCGGTTCATTTCGGTTTAATACAGCAACAGGTTCGCCGTAAGCACTAGTTGCAACTTTCATAGGGTTAGCTTTCAACTCAGTAATGCTTGCAGCGACATCGGCTAAAATTCTAGTGGTCATATAATCGGTCTCTTAAGTGGTCTTTATATTGGTCATTTTAGCCTCAACCAAGCGGTATAACAAGTTGCTTAAGAGTGATTCGCAACGCGTGGCATTTTTACTATGCGTCGGTTTATGTGTTTAAGGTATTATGCGGAGGCTAAGGTATTGCGTTGCTCTCACCTTAGCAAGGCGTTGATATGACCCCCACTGTCAATTAAAAACGTAGAAGTTTCTGCTCCCTCATTTCAGAGCCTTTGTTCATTTTGGGATAGTGTTACCGCATAGATGAAGCAAGTAATGTCGTCGGTTCTCATGCTGATATACGTGGATTGCTCATCGTTTGATGAGTAGAGCCTACCTTACTTGTTCCGTCGTAGCACCTGTCTTCAGTCTATGCTCGTGGTTCAATACAGCCGAAGCTATATTGCCGTCCTAACGCCGTCGGTGTTTGTGCCACTCCCGATGCTTTATCCAATGCGATAACACTAATTCTGTCTTCATGCCGGTAAACGAGCGATTCGAGTTCTAGGATCCACATCGCTGATGACAACTTCACGCGCAATGGCCCAGATGTAAGCGATCATCTCTCTTGCGATGGCGACCACAACGACATTTCGGTGTTTACCTTTTTGTAGTAGTCGTTGGTAACGACGACATAACCTTTGCTGGGCTTGCCAAGCGATATCAACTATCTCTTTAGGCAGCCCTTCTTGCCTTAGTTGCAGCTCTACAGATATGTTCGCTTTATGCTTATAGGTGTGTGCGCCTTCAACGAGTAACCGTCTGGCTCGACTGTTGCCACACTTTGTTAAGCTGCCACGACGAGTTTTCCCTCCACTGGAGTTTTCTGTTGGAACAAGCCCAAGGTAAGCCATAAGCTTTCTTGGATGGTCGAACCGCCGTAAGTCACCCAGCTCAGCTATTGTGCCAAGAGCTACGAGTAACCTTACACCCCGCATAGCTTGAATGGCTTTCACAACAGGATAGTATCGCCAGTTTTTGACCTGATGGAGCAGTTCATTATCGAGTCGTTGCAGCCGCTGTATCCGCTCATTGATAGTAATGATCATCTCTTGCAAGACGATTTGTTGACTATGGTGAGGAAGAATGAGATCGGTCAGCCACCGTAGATGCTTTTTAGACCAGTTATCATTCACCGTCGCTTGGATATTATTGCGAAGAAGAAAGCCTTTGAGTTGGAACTTTGCGTCTTTGAGATCTTTCATTGCCGTTTCTCTGGCACGCGAGAGATCTCGAATAGCTTCATCTTCGGCTTCTGGTACATAGATGGGTGTAAGCTCTTCGGCTTTTAACAGCTTGGCGAGCTTTGCTGCGTCTCGTTTGTCAGTTTTAACTCTATCGCCTGGCTTCTTAGGTATAAGTGATGGAGCGACGACATAGCAGCAGTGTCCAAGGCTCGTAATCAGGCGATAAGTCCAGTAACCACATGGTCCTGCTTCATAGACAAAGTGCAGAGTGGCTTTTGGATACTTGGATTGCAGTTGCTTGGCCAATTTAATTAGCGCGGCCTTATTGGATTTAATACGGCCTAACTGTTGTGGGTTTGCCCCTCGATGTTCTTGTAAAACAGCGACTTGAATAAATGACTTATGCGTATCTAAGCCAATGAAAATTATGCTATCTTTACTCATGCTAGCCTCCAAATTTAGTTGTTTAACGCACTAATTATGGCTCTGGCTTTCAGCTAACCCACGATATTGGAGGCTAGCACCTTTCGTGGGGGTCATTATGTCTATGTGTAAGGGGAGATATGAGCGCTAAACGGATATTAATTGGTGGTGTAGGATTGGTAAAAGGGCGACCTAAAAACCTGGGGGTTTGTATTCAAGAGGTCTGTTCCATATTAGAACCTACGCTCGAAGGCAGTGGTTGGTCAGATAAAGCTCCTTTCCATACATTAAGCTTGATCATTAGATACGGAAGTGATGACTCTCGCGCTGTTGAGTTTGGTTCTATTAATAAGAAATACAGTGAGCTAAACGTTTCTATAACAACTTCACTAACGGTACTAAAAGAAGCAGATAAACGTGGGGAGTTGCAAAGTCTCGTCATGGAGTTGGCTGAGAAATCAATTCAACAAGTATCGGCAAAATATGGGTTGGCCGAAAATTACACATAACAAACGTTTAAAGCTCAAGCAACTTTTAAACGGTAGGTAGGTGAGGCCAATACCTACCTAGTGACTTACTCAGATATATCTGAGAATTTAACCCTTTACATTGGTCATTTTGTGTATTTGTGGCTCATGAGCTAATGCGGTTTTATAAAACTCAAATATCGGTGTGATATATGGCTGGGCATAGTGTTCGTCTAGGGCGGCTTGGTCGACCCAGTTTTCAACCAAGATAAGCTGATCTTTCGCTTTGTTTTCATATAGCTCAAAACGCAAGCAACCCGCTTCTTCTCGAGTAGCAGTTAGAATGCCTTCAGCTTTTTGTTTGCACTCCGCATAAAATTCACTTTTTGGGGTAATAAAAGCCACAACACTAAGCATTGTTTTTCTCCTTTTGGGGGGTAAATTGGCCCATCAATTTTTGGGTTAATACCATGATTGGTTTATTCAACAAGTAGGCCGCTGCAAACGAAGCCGGCCAAGCATTAATAAAGGCAAAGCCCCATCGACTGATGAAATCCTCTGGTAAACCGAGATTGATGTAAGTAACCCACGCGGACACCATACTTGACATCGCACATGAGAACAGAGCAGTGAACAAAAGTTTTTTCATAGCGCTTCCTCCGTTCTGTATACTGTATGGATTTATCGTATCCTCAGCCATACGAGCTTTAGAACACTAAGATTGCGGAAAACCTTATGCTGGATGATTTTTTAATATTTGTTGAAGTAGCCCGCCGAGGCAGTTATTCAAAAGCGGCACGAGACTTAACAACTACCGCGCCTACCTTGTCCAAACGCATCTTATTATTAGAAGAGAGATTAGGTGAGTCACTCTTTATTCGCTCCTCTAGGGGAGTCAAACTCACCAGCTTTGGTAAAGGGTTATTTGAACAGCTTGGCGAGACCACCCTAAATCTTCATCAGGCTGTAACTGAAAGCTCGAAAAGTGAAGCGGTTTCCTTCGTCTTACATTGCCCACGAAACTTAATCATTGGCCAACTATACCCAGCGCTTGAAGCCTTTCTGCTAGAGAAAAGTCATGTGGATGTCGTTATTGAGCCTGCCAATACAAATGTATTGCTCAGCCAAACTTCTTTTGATTTAGCGATACGTTGTGGAGAGCAAAGAGACTCGTCTTTTTACCAGAAAAAGTTAGCCAACATTGCCGTATGCCTTGTCTCAAGAAGAGACTCCAAAAGCCGAGACCGACTTATTATGCCGTACTCTAAGACGCAAATTTCAGGGCAAGACTTGCTAAGTATCGAGCGGCAATACTCCAAGGTTTCTCGGGTCAACGACATTACCTTGGTACGTAAACTGGTCGCGTCAGGCATGGGGGTAGGCTTATTGCCTATGACAGAGATCGCCGATTTGAATAGTGAGATGTCCGGGCACATTCAATACGACTCTGAAATACTTTTTACTCGGCCTATGTATGCCTTGTGGGCGAATAAACCAAAGCCTTCGTCACTGTCCCAAGATCTGATCACATGTATCGAGAGCTGTGTTCAAAACACTCGCGCTTTACAAGGGCGCAAGGTTGATTTGACGTAATTGGGCGGTATATCTTTGGAAGAATCGGTAAGGAAGTAGGTATTCAATGGTGGATAAAATTACATTTTTCACAAGGCTAGAGCGCCAGATTCTTTCTGGTAAAAAGACTGCAACGATTAGGGATAAATCTGAAAGCCATTATTACCCGGGGCAGGTTGTTGAAGCACTTACTCACGAAGATGGGCGAAAAATCTGTAGACTAGAAATTGTCGGTGTTGAGCATGTGAACTTTGATAAACTCAACAGAAAGCATGCAAAAGCAGAAAACCTTCCATTTGTCTTCATGCTCAAATGGATCTTGCGAAAGATATATCCATCAGACAAGAGCTTGTGTTTTATAAGCTTCAAAGTCGTTGATTAACAAATCTGCAAGTTGTGAAGCACATGAACCACGCGCATAACAGGGCGTTTTCAGTTGGGAAACTATGAGAGCAATTTTTAAAAAAACGGAAGGTGACTATCTTGAGGCAATCATCGAATTAGATGGTGTCAATGTTGTTGTAATGGACGACTTTGGGGGCGATAGATATCAAGCTGGAGAAAATATCGATATCTGTTTATCAGTCGGCCTCCATTATGAAGACGAAGAATGGGAGTCAATGTTTTCAGGTAATCCTGAAGCCAAGAAAGAGCTAAACCACCAGTGGGGCTGGCGCTATCGTGCATATGGTATCGTGACAGAAATAGATCCTGAGGTAATAGTTGATGTGGGTATTACACATCTATCAGCACCAATCGAGACTAGTGATCCAAGATTAGCAGGAGAAAGTATCGCATTTACTATTTATAGACTGGATGCTCACAGCAGCTAACAAGGCGCAGCTTTCGGACAACTTTTCATACTCCAATTAATCCGTAACATTCTAGGTTAGCTATGTCGAAGCCAAGCTTTTGTCCAAAACCTTCACGGGCTGAATTTTTACCCGTGGCATTCATTCAGCTTTCATCTCAAATGATTAATCGGTAAAGTCTGGCAAACAGAAAGGAGCCAGTAAAAAATGATTGATACCACAATATTGCCACTATTCTTTGTTACCACTATATTCTTAGCAATTTCTCCGGGCCCAGATTTAGTACTCATATCAACATATTCTTCGACTCGTGGCTTTAAAGCTGGAGTAATGGTGTCAGTTGGTATTTTCATTGCGGGATTAATTCAAACACTGTTAGTAGCATTTGGCTTAGGAAAACTGATGCAAGCGATGCCACCTTTGGTATTGGTAATCAAAATTGTTGGGGCAATTTATCTATCTTGGCTTGGAGTTAATTTATTACGTACATGGCTAAAAAACAAAGGAGACGTATCTGCAAGTCAGACGATTCAGTCTTTGGGTAATAAAGATCTAGTCTACCGTGGCTTACTTAATAATATTATGAACCCCAAAGCGTTAATCTTCTTTAGTATGTTCTTGCCTCAGTTTACGCATTCTGGTGGTGCTTTAACCAATCAGATACTCATACTTGGAATCATTCTTAGTAGTATTGTTTTATGTATCAATACTATTTTCTCATTTTCTTTTAGTAAGTTGGGCTCTTTGCTAGGTTGTCACTTTAGTTTAAACCGTCATATCGATGGTGTATTGGGCGTGGTATTTTTGGGACTTGCTGCCCGTTTAGCTACAAGTAAGTAATGTATGCATACAGCGTTTGGGCTTCAGATACTTTTCTTATCTGAATAGAATGAGTTGGAGCCCAGCCCTAACTCTGATATGTAAAAAATTTCTCAGGTTGAATTTTTACCCGTGGCACTTTCTAGCTCAAAAGTATCCCATTACTAGTTCCGCCAAAACACTTACGCTCTATGTTGGCGGTATTTTGAACAAATATAACTAATCTGACATCCAACACTTACAAAGTTTAAACTTACCTGTAAGCCAATACTTCTCAGCTCGCCACAATATTGCGGACTACGTTGTGCAATACACGTAACAAAGCCACCAATCATCTCTCCCCTTCGGCGGTTAGACTCGTAAAATTCTCGATTTTTCATCTTGTTGCTGCTTCAAAAGTCATCTAACTAGCCGGGCATAAACCAAGCTGTCATGGCTTGGTTCGTGTGTCAAATTGCTCTTTCTCTTGATCTCCTTCTTTCTTCTTCCCCCATTAAAGTCAAATGAGTCCTAAAAACACAGTATTGCAACCTTAAGACCTATTTCTCACCACCATAGTCTCTACACTCAAGTCTCCAGGCTGGAAAACACATTAAATGAGGAGAGGGAAGTATGAATTGGAATGTGACACCAATAATGGCTTTGGTCATTTTTCTGCAAGGATGTGGCGCACAAAATAGTACGCAAGCCATTGAGCAGAAATACACAAATCACGCTTCTAAATTTGCCACTGTTGAAGGCAAACGAGTGCATTATCGAGATGAAGGACAGGGTGAGGTGGTGATTTTATTGCATGGCACTTCGTCATCACTTCACGCTTGGGAGCAATGGACTCAAATCCTCAAACAAGACTATCGCGTCGTACGTATGGACTTACCGGGTTTTGGCTTAACTGGGCATCTGCCTCAAAACCAGTACGAAATCCCTGACGATATTGCTTTTTTAAGTGCCTTTATGAGAGAGCTCGACATCGAACAAGCACATTTTGTCGGTAGCTCTTTAGGAGGACGCATAGTTTGGGAATACGGTTTACAACATCCAGAGCAGGTTATAACCCTTACGTTGATAAATGCCTTAGGGTATCCACAAAAATCGTGGCCACCAGGCATTGCGATGGCCCAGTGGCCAGTCATCGGCAAAATAATGGAACATGTCACTCCAAGGTTTATGTTCGAAGATGGGCTTAAAGAGGTTTACTTCGACCCGCTACTTGTGGATGCGGCGTTGATTGATCGATACTACGAACTGACTACCTACCAACAAAATCGACAGGGATTCACACGTCGCGTCAAGGCATCGCTGGATCAGGACTCGGATAAGCTAACACAAATTGCCAAGCCGACTCTTATTCTGTGGGGGAAGGAAGACCGTTATTTTCCAGCTGAAAATGCGAGAAAGTTTGAGCGTGATATTCGGGGCTCTTATGCTGTAGTGTATGACGACGTTGGACACTTACCGATGGAAGAGGTCCCAGAGCGATCAGCAGAGGCGTTTAAACAGTTTATCTCGAAAGGTAAGCCTTAGGACTAACCTGGTGCCAGCGCTTGAACGCTTTGTAGAAGCTGCTGGTATCTTTAAAACCAAGACGATAGCTCAACTCGGTAATGCTTGGAGGCGGGGTTTGAGTTAGCCAACGGACTGCTAACTGCTTTCTTGTATCATCAAGAATACTCTGGAAAGAGGTATGCTCTCTTTCCAGTTTGCGGTAGAGCGTTTGTCGGCTGAAGTGTAATTGCTGTGCGACTTTATCTATGCTGAGTAGTTCTCCATTTTCTAGTCCGTTTACTACTATGGTCCTGACTTGCTGTTGGAGAGGCTGGGTTTGCGTTAATGTCTCAAGGTGGCTTTGTGCGGTTTTTGCCATCATCGTTTTCAGATACTCACTACTTGTTGCAATGGGAAGGTTAAGCCATTTCGATTCAAATATCAGCTGGTGATAAGCACTATTAAATTCAATGGTTTCTCCAAAGACTGGTTGATATTTATCCACATGTAGCGGAGCTAAATACCCAAACTTAGCTTTGGTTAGCGGGAAAGGATGGGCACTCAGCATTCTTGCCCACATCACCACCGCACTCATGCTGCGTTCAATGGCGGCTCTAGGGTAATCATGGCGTGATTCAATGGAGAGGGTTAAGCGGCACTGCTGTCCATCGTCATCCACTTGCCAACACTCTGAAGAATTCATCAGAAAAATATTACTTTGGAACGTGTTGAATGCGTCTCTTAACGTCGCACATTGGCTCACCCAACTCGCGAGCACACCTTTTGATTCATGGGATATAGTTCGCCCAATGATGAGTCCAATTTCGGGCGATGGATGGTGCTGTTCGAGGAGTGACCATAAGGCAACCATTTGGCTTTCTGGAAGCCGATCCGATAGCGATAGATTAGCGCTATTTTTAATGGCCTCAAGGCTTATACCGTCAAGGTGATTAGATGCTTCGACCTGTTTACGCAAAGCGGGAGGCAACAGTGAATAGGCATTTACTAAATCAATGACAGAGGCGAATGAAACAGATTTTTCGATAGTGTTACCTGCCATGAGTGTTATCAAAATATTAAGTCGTAGCTAACTAATATCGCAATTTTCATCATCTATCAATCTAGAGTGCTTCTAAAAAGTGGTAAGTTCACAACATGATAGCTGATTGAG
Organism: Vibrio chagasii; assembly: GCF_024347355.1. Lineage (NCBI taxonomy): Bacteria > Pseudomonadati > Pseudomonadota > Gammaproteobacteria > Vibrionales > Vibrionaceae > Vibrio > Vibrio chagasii. Next base: position 389,101 of record NZ_AP025466.1, on the reverse strand, counting down.
GTTATCAACCATTCTCTCAAAGATCGAACTATGTCCGATATTCAAGTTGGGCTAGGGCGCATTTGCCCCACAAAAGGTTAGGTAAGAGTCACACCATCACAGGTGTCATTTTGGTTTGTAAAACAACGAATCAGAATACGTGCTAAAGGTTTGCTGTTCGATATTTTCTAGGTGTCTGATTAAACAATTTCTTAAATGCCTGTACATAAGCAGAATCAGAAGAATATCCCGATTCGATAGCAATTTCTTGAATGCTCATTTTCGAGCTTAACAACTGCAAAGATAAAACTAGCCTAATGTTTTGTCGCCATTGTGAAAAAGATTGAGAAAACTCTTTCGAGCATAATCGAGACAGCGTGCGTTCAGATGCACCGACTGTTGTCGCCCATTCTTTTAATGTAAACGGTAAATCAGGCTGTTTTTGAAGTTGTGCGAAAATAGAGAAAAGACGCTTATCGGTAGGAATAAGCAATGGTATTTCATAACTTTCTGAAACTTCGATTTGATCTCTCAAGACCATAAGTCAATGCATTATATTGGACTCAGATTGTGAGTGTGTGTTGCTTTCAAACAGAAGTTGTATCAACTCTTTGGTCAAAGAGTTTACCTGACAGGATTTAGGTTTGCTTCCATAGCGAAGATTTTTGTCTGGGTTGAGGTAAATAGCCAAAAATTGTGTATCTGTAATCGCAACGGATTTATGAACTGTATTTGCGGGAATATAGAGCAAGCCATTATGGGGCACTATCCCGCTTTTATCACCAATGTCTGATTGTAACAATCCCTGGCGTGGGAACACTATTTGGTGCCATGGGTGTGAGTGGAAATCATCAATATAGCCAGAGGCCATTGGCATAACGATATGCCTGGGCTGATACCAGGTGCCGAAATCATTGCGTATAGTAAAGGCTGCTCGAGACAAATTGTTGCTTATAGCGATTTGGTGTTTGGTTTTCAGTGTCATATGGAATTGACTAAAGAAGTCGTAGCGCTGCTCATCGAAAATACTGATCTTAGTAAGGCTGAGGACTTTCGTTTTGTTGAGAACCCTGAAGTATTACTGAGTCATGACTATGATGAGATGAACGAAAAACTACATGGTTTTTTAGATAAGCTGGAACGCTTGTATAAATCACTGAACTAATTGGTAATTGAGTGCCTTATGAAAATTTGTTGCAGTGTGTAGACCTTAATCAGGTAAGTGTGTTTATAAGTCATAACTTCATATCTAGAGGATGCGAATTAACCAGTCTTGACCTGTATAACGATGGAAAAGGGCGCCAGTAACGGTGCCCTTTGTGTTGGCTAGCAACGCTATAAGTTTCGTGGCCGCATAGTAAGAAGAGTGCAGTATGCTGTGAGGGGCGGGTTTCGGCTTGCCTTTTTAACCGTTGGGCAAAATAAATACAGAACAAGCATAAAAAACACAGGCGTGACGTTCGGTTTTTAATGGAAGACATTGAAGTCAATGAGAGATAATTAAATTTTTAATTGAATAATTCATCTGGAAATAGAATTAATACTCTAAATAATTCTGTTTTATATATGACTCTTCCTCATTAGTAAATTGTGACTTTAATTCAAAATAAAAATAAAACCCAACTTGAAGTTGTTACTGTTATTTTAATTTAAACGTCATGTTGAAAGTTGGTATTTAGATGGGAGCTACTGATTCATGAACCTTTTTTAGCGAAATAGACTTCATGGTTCGTATGAGAGTTATTATACTTATAGATGCTTTTAGATGAGTGGCTTTTGTCTAAGTTGTTGTTATATTTGTGTTTAATTCAGTTTCTTTGTCTGTTAGTTATGTTGGCAAGACTTTTTCTTATCCAGGTTAATTTAATCGTTCCTCTCTTTTCTAAATTAGTTTAGCCTAATTTAGCTTACTCTAAGGGTGGTAATTTGAAGGGACCTTACACAATTGTATTTTCCGAAATTTTGGGCTTTATCTCATAATTAAATAAATTTTGACATTTATTCAATAAGTAAAAATTTAATTCATTTCTGGTTAATTTCCCGTGTAAATTAAGTGTGCTTGCAACGGGGGGGATGAATTTCCCATTGCAGGTTTATTGCAGAAATAAAATAATTAATATAAAGCTAAGGAATCAAGTATGTATCTAAGAAAGAGCAGTGCTAAACAGATTCACTCTATTGGATATCGCGCGTTAGGGCTAACAATGCTTTGCTCTGGCTTATTGTTGAATCCAATTTCACAAGCCATGGCTAGTGAGTTCAGTACTGATGCGATAGCTCAGTCAGAAAGTGAATACTGGAGCACCTATAAGCTAGATATCACAAACACGAGCTCAGATAGTGCAGACATGCGTGAAGCTGTGATCGAATTTTTATTGCCAGTAGCGATTAACGAGATCAACTGGGCGTCGAACCATCTTTCTTACCCATCATGGGAAATCTCTCATACGACGCAAGCGGATGGGGTATTGAACGCCGTGACATTGACGTTCCCAGAAGGCTCTTGGGTTGATAGTGAGCTGGCCTCTGGTGAATCTGCGGCATTGACTATCTCTTTCGGTGGTGAACTGACAGATCTGAATGCGTTTGAGAATTCTGTTGTGGTGAAAGTGGATGGCGAAGTGGTTCCTCCACCAGAATTTTCACTGGATATTTTAGCGCCTGCTCAAAACTCAGTGGTTTACACAGGTACGAATGTTGACATCATTACGGGTGTCGAAGGTGCGGGTGCAAGCAAACTCGAGTTCTGGGCAAACAGTACCAAATTGGGTGAGCAAAACGTTGTAGAAGGTACAACAGAATACCAACAAGCTTGGCTTCCAAGCGAAGTGGGTGCTGCATCGATCACTGTGATGGCGTTCAATGACAGTGGCGATAAACTCACAGAAAAAGCAGTTCAAGTGACGGTAGAGTCAGAATCGACGGCGCCAAATCCACCTGTGATTGAGTTTATCTCGCCAGACGCAGGCTCTTCTCACCAAAAAGGTGACAGCATCACAATTTCAGCGCATGTAACAGATGCAGATGATGACTTAGCGACGGTTAAGTTCTTCGCAAACGATGCCGAAGTGTGTTCTCTTGATGCGAAAACGACCCAAGATTTTTCTTGTGACTGGACAACGCAAACGGCAGGCTCTACTACGCTTCGTGCGGAAGCCAAAGATGACGAGCAACATGTCTCTAGTAAGAATTTAACCATCACGGTGACAGATACAAGCACCAGCTGTGGTGACATACCTAAGTACCAAGATGTTGTGGCCTATAAAGTCGGTGATGAAGTCACTAACATTGGCAATATCTACTCATGTACGGTAGCGGGTTGGTGTGGTAACCCTGTATGGACACCAGGAACCGGTCATCCAAGTTATCCTGATGCGTGGAAAGATGCATGGGATGAAGCGGGTGAGTGTGATCCGAACCCTGTGCCAGTGGTGGACGTTCAATCACCGCAAGATGGACAGAAAATCGCACCTAACCAAGCATTCGACGTAGTTGTCGATGCATCGGATGATACTGAAGTTGCTCGCGTTGATGTTCAATTGAATGGTCAAGTGGTTGCGACATCAAACATGCCTTCACAAGGAGATACTTACACCATCACGGTACCTGCCCAAGTTGAAGGCCAATACACATTGACGGTTGTTGCCTACGATGACCAAGGTGCGAGTGCGGAGGCGGCGCCAATTTCTTTAGCGATTACCGATAAAGACTTGGTTGTTTCTTTGGCATCTCCTGTTGACGGCTCAAGCTATTTCGAAGGTCGTGCGATTTCGATCAAAGCAGACGCGAAGAGTTACGAAGGGGATATTTCCTCGGTTAGCTTCATCGCGAACGGTAACGAGCTTTTTAAAGATACGGAAGCACCTTATGAATATGAATGGCTAGGTGCTCAGCAGGGTACATATGCTGTAACCGCAAAAGCGGTGAATACGTCCAACCAAGAGCAAACCTCTGCAACGTCTAACATTATGGTCAAAGAAAGCACAGGCGGTGGCGGCTTAGTCGATAACCCTGATCGCTCTATCAGTTACCTAACGTCTTGGGGGCTGAATGACTACCAAGAGCTGTTCAACTCAGAAGGTGATGGCTATCTATTGTCATTTGGTAAGTGGGACGCAAGCGGTAACATCACGATCTCTGATGGCATGCTAACACCACCGAATTATAGCCCGGACTGGATGACAACACAGTATCTTGCGTGGTCAACACTCAAGCATGATAATGAAAATGTGACCATGATGGTCGCGTTCGGTGGTCAAACTTACGAAAGCATTTGGACGGCGATCGGTACGCCTAAAAGCCGTGAAGCAGTAGCTAATGGGTTGGTTGATTTGGTGCATACGCCATTCCCTGTGTACAAAAAGAACCTCAAACCTGAAGAAATGGAAGGCGAGTGTCTTGCAACAAATTCAGACGGAAGCTGTGACTACAGCAAGTACCAATTAGCGGGTTACGTGCACATTGATGGTTTAGATTTCGACTTCGAGAAAGCAGCACGAATCACATACAAAGAGAACCAAGACTTGACGGCTTTGATCAAACTTATCCGTGAGAAAGTGGGTAATACGAAGGTTCTGTCTCTCACAACTTACCACGTAGGTGCGGATCCTGTTGAATGTATGGATGCGAGTGTGTTTGAAAACTGCTCTTACATTGAAGAGTCTGGCCGCTCATCTCACCACGGTGAAGTGATTGATTTGTTGAAAGCGACCAAAAACGACTTTGATTTCTTCAACGTGATGACATACGACGCAGGTCGAAACTTCTTATACGAAGTCGCGATGGCAAATTACGCTGAGTACATTGGAGACAAGTCAAAGATTGTTTTAGGTAATACGATCAACAATCAATGGGCACCCGGTGGTAACTTTGTTGAAACACGCCAGAACAACCTAGACCGTGCTAAATGGCAGAAAGATAACGGTTATGGTGGCTTTTTTATGTGGACGTTGGGTTCAAACAAACAAGGTTTGAACATGGCAGAGCAAGTGGATTACTTTAACGAGATGATTAGCGTAAGTAAGTAGTACTTACCTTATCGCCTACTTGAACGACGGAAGGCGCTTATGCCTTCCGTTATTTGCTCCCCAATCATTCAGAGCTCCAGATTCCCCTTGTGATAAAGGGGTTTAGCCAAAAGCGGTGAATAGTGCTTCATAACACTTCACATCGCATGCCCCCAAAGTGCGTTAGCACGATTTTCTTCGTTGATTTGGATACATGGTTTTCATTACTTGAACTCATGGCCGGAAAAAGTAAAAGACGTGGATAAATTTAAAAATAAATTAATATAGTTGAAAACCATTGCTTTACATCGCATTTAATCTAAAAAATATATATTCAAGTTTGATTATTGATAGGATCTATACTTATATAATATTTCGAGTTCTAACTCTAAGGAGTTATTGATGGATATGTTGGGTAAAGATTGCTTATTGCAATTAGTACTTGAACACTTTCAAGAAGATATAGCAAAGTCCGTTAACTTTGTGACTGGCGAGGTTGGAGTAGCATATTCAGATTTACCACATAACCTTATTTTTTGTGTGAATTTGTCGCTTGTCGAAAAAATTTATCCCACTAGCTAACTCGCTTCTGTTTTAAATCGAGTAAAATGCTACCTCAAGGTTTAAATATGGTAACTGACAACTTTTTCTATAACGCTGAATTATATAGAGACTACAGTGAGCTTGTGATCGAAAGGCAGATGCGGGGGAGTGATTTGCTTATTTGTTGTTTAGATACAGGTAAATACTACGATAGTTTTTCATTGGCAATGTTACATTCTTATTACGAACAAAAGACAGAGATGATCTCATCTGGTTTTTGTCGGATTATGTCTTTGGTTGACAACAATAGTTTTAGAAAAATAAACTGTAAAGGGAACTTCAAAGAAAGGTTATTTAGTAACACCCGAGGTGAATTAGCTGAATATCTAGAGTCTAACAAAGTTAAAATGAAGAATAGCCATTTTTCCATCAATCGAAAAATAGAAAATAAAATCACATTTAATAACTACGACCACGTTAATTTTAATCAGTACAATAGTAGGTTAGATGCGATTGTCATCGCATCATTAACCAATGAGTATCACGATATTGTCTGTAAGCATGCCCATGACATCCTCATACCTGGGGGGCATGTTTTTATCTGTGATAACTCCCGTGCCCCAGAATTTAAAGGAATGCGGTGTTTGAAAAAAGGGGTGTATGTTCGTGTTTAGACGGATTTGCCTGTTGAGGCTCTCTTTGCCATTAATGGAAAAAATCAGTTATAGCAGTAGCTGCGTGAGCTACTGCTATTCGTTTTTACGCGTAGGAAGCTTCCGCTTTTCAAAGCAGATTCTTGCATCATGCTAGTTTGAATCGGTTAATTGTACACATGAGATTTTCCGAGATACCTCTGAGTTCTCGGCTCGAATTAGCCATTTCGGTAGATTCGCTCGACACTAAAGTCGCCATATCACTCAAGCTGGCTACGTTACGGTTTATTTCGTTCACGGTGAGTGTTTGCTCTTCAGCAGCAGTTGCAATGTGTTGCGCCATACCTTCGATCTTATTCACTTGCTTGTTACTCTCGTCAATCTTGCATCCTGCCTGCGCGGATAGCTCTGAGGCCTTATTCGCTTTATCAACCCCTTGATGCATTACTGTAACGACATTTTCAGCGCCAACTTGCAACTTTTCTATAATATTTTGAATCTCAAGTGTGGACTCCTGAGTACGTTGAGACAGGGTTCTTACTTCATCAGCTACCACAGCAAAGCCCCGACCATGATCACCAGCCCTAGCGGCTTCAATAGCAGCGTTAAGTGCTAAGAGGTTTGTCTGTTCTGCGACTCCTCGAATAACTTCTAGAACCGTATCCACATTTTTTGCATCAAGCGCCAACTTCTGGACTGCTTGTCCTGCTGAGGTAATGACTTCCGCCATTTCGTTAGCTTCTATCACATTATTTTGAATAATTGAGGAACTCTTCTGTGTCTCCTGCGCTGCAAACCGACTTGCTTCATTTGCTTCAACGGTTCGCCCAGCAACTTCCTCAACGGTAGCCAGCATTTCTGTCATGGCTGTCGCAAGCATATCCACGTCGTTTCTTTGCTGGTTAAGGCTATTATCTATTTGGTGTACCGAATCAGTGAGTTGAGTTGCTGACGCTGATACTTGAGTCCCAATTCCCTGAATCCCGAGCATCATTGATTGAATAGACTCTACAAACTGATTGAAATAACGAGCCAAGAAAATCAGTTCTTTGCTCCCTTCTTCGGGAATACGTTGCGTTAGATCGCCTTCACCTCTTGATAATGCTTTCATCGCAGCCAAAGTACGATTTATTGGGAGAGTGATGGTTTTGATGAAGTAACCAACGATCAGTGAGAGAACCGTTAAAATGCCTATTGCATAACCTATCGATGTCATCTCAGCTCGGTGAGTCGTCGCTTGTAAGGCCACCATATTTACACCAGAACCAACCATCCATCCCCAAGGCTCCAACATTATTGCATAACTGGTTTTTGGCTCTAGCGTTTGTTTGTTCGGGTTTTTCCAATGATAATCAATGAATCCACCACCATTTTTCGAAATGCTGTACATCTCTCTGACAAAGTATTTACCCTTACTATCCTGAAGGTCCATAATATTTTTTCCTAAAAGAGAGGGGACGCCTGTAGCTATTTGCTTTCCTTCTCGATCACCTATAAAGATATAATTCCCATCATCAAATCGCATATTTGAGATGGTTTCCAATGCGCGAGCGCGTGCTTCCTCTTCGCTTAAATTTCCTATTTCACTCTGACTTTGATAATACCTAATAACGCTAACGGCGCTTTGAACTAGCGTTTTCACCCCTTTTTGATAACTCTCACGCACATGTTGGCGTGAGCCGTCTATATTTAAAATGGTATTTGCGAGTAAAGCGATTGCAAATAAAGCAAGAATCGCCCAAACTCTAATAGCAATCGATACGTTTTTAACTTCTTTAATTATCATGGATTTATCCCCTAACCAAAAATTTCCCAACGTACAACAAAGCTGTTATATCAAAGCAGAACCAGTGGATATTAATTTTTATATTATAAAATTAGCATATAAAAACCATTTATCTTGGTGCATGATGTAAAATTAAAAAATATTTTAAATTAGTGATAGAATGGATAATTAAACTAACTGATTATTAAGTTAATAAAATTCATTTCAAAAGAAATATTCTTTAAAGTGAAATATACGATTAGCATTTTCAACATAGTCGAATATAATTTGGTGGTTTGATATTAAAGCCACATTTTTCAGTAATTTAAACTTGGCTTACTTAATAAAACTCGCTTTTCAAGCCTCATACGGCTGCCGCGCAAATTCTCCTAACAAAATCTCCCTTAACATCCAATCCAACAAACACCTTTCTCATACATGTCATTGTCGCCTTTAAGATCGCCCTGAGCTGTCGCATCTTTAGAGCGGGCCAATTAATGCATTTTCTCATATGTGTAATGTTGCATTTATGCATGTAACTCACAGACAAATTTCAAAGAAAAGGTACTCTAGTGAGTCTATGTGTTTGGCGAGTATTTTTTATGCGTAAACTAAAAATCGACACTTATTGCTTTGAAACTGGTGAGCTAGAGGACAGTTTGACGGTTTCTTTAGGGATGGCAAGGCTACTTGTGACACTCTTACCTAAAAATACCAAAGCTAAGTTTGATGAAAACGGGGAGCAATTAGAAGCATTAGTTAACGCATTAAAAGACGCAAAGGCCGAAGGCATTTTACTAGAGTTGAAAGATGATGAGAGCAAAGAGCGCATTGTGTTTTCAGTGGCTTGAGTGGCTAGTCAATAACAAGCAATTCGACACGCTTGGTGTGTGAAGTATGTATATGTTAAGTGTCGTGTTCTGTGGGTTTCAGGGGAAGAAATGAAAGAGTTTAAGGTTGAGGGCTGTAACGCGATACTTAGGTATCATGATCTTCCCGGTTCGGAAGTGCCTATTATTTTTATACACGGTATTGGCTGTGCTGCTTCGTTTGATTACCCGGCCGTTGCGGCCAGTGAATGTTTGCTTTCTCATCGGCGCATTCTTGTCGATTTATTAGGTTCTGGGTTCAGTGATAAGCCTGAGAGTTTCGACTACTCCATAGGTAGCCATGCGGCTTATCTTGAGGCATTCATTCAATCTTTGGGCTTGGATAAGTTTGTGATTTATGGTCACAGCATGGGTGGTGCTGTGTCGGTTGTATTGGCTGAAAAAGTTCTACCACAACTGCAGGCCTTGGTTTTGAGTGAGGCTAATCTTGATTCCGGTGGTGGGTTCTTTAGCAAGAAGATTGCGAGCTATACCGAGTCTGAATATGTCAACCACGGTCACGCTCAGATAGTGCAGTACAGCATCGATGAGCCAAATACTCAGTGGGCAGCCAGTTTAGTGGTGAATTCAGCGGTAGCGACACACAGGCAAGCCGTTTCCTTGATAGAAGGGCAGGACCCAAGTTGGCGTGATCGGTTGTACTCTTTGAATGTAAGCAGAACCTTTCTATTCGGAAGTAAATCTTTACCAGATACCGATACCGAGAGGTTGAATAACCACGATATCGCGATCAGCGTGGTTCCAGATGCTGGACACTCCATGGCGTGGGAAAACGCGAGTGGGCTAGCAGAAGCCATTAAGCGCGCGCTTTAATTAAGTGGTTTTACAAAAACTCAAAATGAGGTGTTATGGAAAGAGTCATATCTAAAGATATAGTCCTAAAAAATCTGAAAGTTTCAGATGCTTTTGCATTATTTAATGCCGTTGAATCAAGCAGGGGGAACCTATCAAAATATATGCCCTGGGAGAAGAGTGTGGTCGATCTTGAAAGTGCGCGAGCTTATATCGAAGGTCGGCTGAACAGTGGTATCGAAGGCTCACAGTGGTTCGCAGTACACTTCAAAAAACAGTTTTCAGGCGTATTTGGTGTAAAGTCAATTCACCGCGAGACTCGAGTCTGCGAATTAGGCTACTGGCTTGCTGACAGTGCAACGGGGAATCGAGTGGTAGGGCAAATTTTGGAGGTTCTTGTTCCAACCTTAGCAAGCGAACAAGGAGTTAAAGCCTTTGAGTTCCATTGTTTAGAGAGTAACCTGGCCAGTGTTAAGATTGCGAAACGTGCAGGTGCGACGCTGAAGTCTAAGGGGCAACACACACTGGATGTGCCTGAAAAAGAGCAATCTATGTGTATCTATGCACTAGAGCTCTAGGCTTAATAAGTAATTTAGGATCCAACGCGTGGGATTTTTCATTCCATCGTTGGGTTTTGTGCTTCTAGGACTGGGGTTTCTTTGATGATGATTTCTGGTTTGGAGGTTAGTATTCTTTACCCAAAATAACGTATTCGCTTATTCGCTTATTCGGCTGTTAAGGAAGTAAAACCATGAACATGAAGGCGTTTTCTAGCTTGGTGGGTTTGTCGGCTCATACGCTTAGGTACTATGAAAAAATCGGTTTGCTTAAAAATGTTCAGCGTAATAGCAGTGGGCACCGAGTGTATACCGCGAAAGACGTAAAGTGGCTTGAGTTTGTCATTCGCCTAAAAGAAACGGCGATGCCACTCGAAGAGATATTGGAATACGCTCGATTAAGGGAGCAGGGCAGCAGCACGGTGCTTGAACGTCAAGCTTTGCTAGAACAGCACCAACAGAGTTTAAAAGCGCATATTGCGCAGCAGCAATCTCATCTTTCCGCTCTGGAAGACAAAATTGACCTGTATAAAGATGGAAAAGTGCGTTGACTTAGAGTGAACTCTAACTTGTATGCTGCGCTCCTATTCAATACATAGGAGCAACACAATGAACACGTCACGTTTTGAAAAAGGGCTAGAACTGCTCAAACAGATTGATGGTGAAGCTGGGCAAAATGTTATCGAAAGCCTGCAAGACATTTGCCCTGATTTAGCCAAATATACCATCGAGTATCCTTTTGGTGATATCTATGCTCGCAAAGGCTTGGATTTGAAATCTCGCGAGATTGCGACGGTGGCAGCGTTAACCGCACTAGGCAACTGCGCCCCGCAACTTAAAGTGCATTTGAATGCGGCGCTTAATGTGGGTTGCAGTGAAGAAGAGATCAAAGAGGTGATCATTCAGATGTCTGTGTACGCTGGTTTCCCTGCTGCGCTGAATGGGATGTTCGCATTCAAAGAAGTGCTTGCTGAACGATCGGCGAAACACGACAGTTGATCTGATGCTTAATGCTTGGCGCCCCACCATTTGGCACTTAACGCCAGTGCTAAGTGTTGGTTTTATGAAAGTCATTTTAAAAGGGCGCCAGTAACGGCGCCCTCTAATCGGTTTACATTCATCGGTTAGGTTGGCGAGATGTGATACTCATGAGTGGTGGCTATGTGCTGTTGCTGCCTGAGCAGGCCGATGGTTAGGTTGATTGGCATCGGCTTATAGAAATAGAAACCTTGGATATAGTCGACACCTAACTTAGACAAGACTTTCACTTGCGATTCATACTCTACGCCTTCCACGATAACCTGCATGCCTAAAGTACGGGACAGTTGCAGCATGGACTCTAGCAAAGGAACACCAAAGCTGGATTCGTCTGAAATGTTCTGCACGAAGACGCGATCAATTTTGAGGATGCTGAACGGAAATTGCCTTACGAAATCTAACCCTGAGTAGCCCGTACCAAAGTCATCAATTGCGACTTTCACGCCCATGTTCGCTAGCTTGGTTAGGTTCTCTTTTATCTTTGCCATATCCGCGTCTGAGCACTCACCATCTTCGGTTACTTCAAACACCACCTGCTTTAAAATATCAGGGTTTCTTTTGAAAATCCCTGATACTTTGTGGGCGAAGTTACTGTTAGACACGACGTTTCGGCTGATGTTGACGCTGATGTATTTGTCTTCGAAAAGGTCTTGATTATGTTTGATGGTTTTCAATACTTCGCGTAGCACAAAGTACGTCAGCTCTTCTATCAAACCTAGCTTCTCTGCGAGCGGTATGAAAATAGCGGGCGATACGTTGCCTTCAATCGGGTGGTTCCACCTTAACAGTGACTCACAGCCCACGATTTGGGTAGTTTTCTGGTCAACAATAGGCTGCATGTGAACTTGCAGGTGTTTGTTTTTCAGAGCGCTAGAGAGGGAATATTCTAAACTGCGTTGGCTCTGCTTTTTATGCTTAGCGGAGAGCAAACAAATGGTGGTGATTCCCGCCATAAGAAACCCAAACCAAGAGAAGCTCATTAAGAAGTTGATGTAGTACTGGTGCCCGATGTAGGAGGTTATAGCCAGAGGGTAGGCCTCTGATTGTATGCGAACCTTCGAAAAGTACACACCGGGATCGGTCGGGTGAATATCTCTTTTTATCACTTCTACTTTTGAGTTGATTCCATGGCTGCTCAGGTTTGACTCCACAAGGTCGTAGATGAAGTGTGGCGGTATCATCAGGCTTACTCCCGCCTGCTCTTTGTCCGAGAAAATCAGCATGATGGACTGCACCTTGGTAATTGCAGCGTTGGAGTACGATAAGGTGGTTAAGTTTGGATCGTCATTGAGCCTTTCTCGGATGCTGCTATAGAGGCGAAATGACACCTCGCCATCGGTGGTAGAGCAGTAAAAACGGTTATGTTTATTGAATACAGCGGCTTCTTTCACCCAATCGGCATTGAATACATTCTGACGAAGCTCGGTCACGATAGCATCACAAGACAGGTCGGGTGTTATCTCTGCGAGAAAGCTACCAAATCGAGCTTGGATCTCTTGAAGCCTGATTTCCACTAACTGTGAAGACTCTTCGGTTAGCGTATGATAGTGAGACGGTGTAAAAGGGATGAGCAATGCCATCGACAAAACGAAAGAGATGGCAAAGTAGAATGTGGTTTTGGCAAAATGTTGGTACTTGATATCCATAATTGGAGAAGCGTTACCGAGTGTATGAGCATTCGATTTAATTTATAAATTTAACGATTAGTTATCAAGAGAAATAATAATTATTGTGAATGTACGCATGTGTTGTGGATTGAAATCGCATGTTTTATAGTCTTACTTTAAAAATCATAGTGTTAGAAATACTTTCAAGGTTAAGTGTGTCGTTTGTTGCTCAGTACTTTTCAGGTTTTTATGAACCGAAGTCTTTCGGGCTTGTAGTATGAAATTGAGAGCTATAGCTTTTGAAATAACGCAATTGGGTGGGTTTGAGCGTAATGATAAAAAAAATGATTTGGATGTTGGTACGTGTGTTCATTGCCTATTTGATGATCGCCCCTACCTACGCGATCTTTATCTTGTCTAATACCGCAACGCCTCGTCTTTTTGATACTGATCCAGAAGTGTTAGTTTGGCTCTCGTGCTTTCTTCTTGTGATTGGCTATGTACTTATTAGGTTTTCTAGAACCAAGTATATGGGAAAGTTATTATCGCTTGCTGTATTGGGAGCGGTAGTTTTAACCATGTACGTCGATGTACGATATCGGATTTTTGAAGTCAGTGTTAATGCGTGGAGCTTATTTTTAGCTGTTCTGTATCTGATTATGCTTTTGTATTTCATTTTTCCAGTTAGGCAATTTAAGCCGCTACTGAGTTTGGCGCCTGTCGCTAGTGTGTCTTGGTTTTTAGTTTGGGCTCTAGTGATGCCAATAAGTTTAACGTATGAGTTGATCAGCAGTAAAACAACCATCTCTATGGAGAATTATCAGAAGGTAGTCGACTTGCTACCAGAGGTTTACCTACATGGTTTCCAGTCAGGTTTGTTTGCCATGTCTCTTGTTATTTGGTTGTATGCTTTTGTGGTCTTTGGGCATAACCCTAAACGTAGTTATCAACAATTGGTGTCCCATGCTATTAGGATTCGCAACGCTTGGCTTTAAGAGGGCGCATACACGTGCTTTTGAATTAGGGAGAGCAATAATGAAAAAGGTTTTATCGGTTGTATTATTAGCGTGTGTACCTTGGGTAGTATCTGCTTCTGACGGTGTGGTCGATTGCGACAATGCGATGAACACGCTAGAGATAAACCACTGTGCTGCACTTGAACTTGAAGCTGCACAGATAGAGCTAGAGGAATACTTAGCAGCCAGCTTTGAACACAATGCTAAGGATACAGAGTTGGTGGATGCCATTAAGGGGGCGCAGGAGAGCTGGCAAGCTTATATGACAGCGCATTGTGATTCTGTATATACCCAATGGCGCGACGGTTCAATTCGTGGGCTGATGGCGCTTTCTTGTAAGACCAAGTTAACCAAGCAACGCACACATGAGGTGTGGGAAAGCTTCTTAACTTACATGGACAGCACGCCGCCTGTGTTGCCAGAACCTCAGGTGATGGAATAAAAAATTGTTAGGTTTTATCTATCAGAAAGGCGGAGGGTACAGTTTGATGGACGACACTTATTCATGGCTAATGAGCTGAAAGCTCAAACTTAAAGCTAAAGAAAAAAAGCCAACTGGATAAGCTGGCTCTTTGTTCTGGGGTTGGGTAGCTGTGGGTTAAACTGCTTTTACGCTGCTTCGCTCTACTAGGGTCGGTTCTAACTCGACGACCTGTGGGTAGGCGTCTGGTGTTTGTAAGCGACTCAACAGTGTATCAACGGCTGCTTTACCTAAGCGGTGTTTTGGCTGGTGGACGGTGCTTAATGCCGGTGTCATGTATTTAGACAAGTGGATGTCATCGTAGCCAATGATTGAGAGATCATTGGGTATTGATGTGCCATCCTGCGCTGCTGCGTGAATCACGCCCATTGCCATCATGTCGTTGCTTACAAACAGTGCACTCGGCATTTTGCCACGAGATTTTAGTGTCTGGTACGAATCAAAGCCGCCATCGCACTCGAAGTTCGATTCGACAATCCAATCAGCGTTGATTTCTAATCCCGCTTCTTCCATCGCTTGTTTGAAGCCTTGGTAACGCGATGATGCTTGGTTGCGATGTAGCGGACCTGTGATACAGCCAATGTGAGAGTGGCCGTTATCAATCAGGTGTTTGGTCGCCATGTAGCCACCTTGATGCGAGTTGTCTTGAATCTTGTCGCTCGCAAACAGCATTGGGCCCCAATCCATCACTACAACAGGCAGTTCTGGGTAACGCTCGAATACGTCGATATGCTCGCCTTCAAGGGTAGAGCACATCAGCATTAAGCCATCGACACGCTTTTGTAGCAGTGTATCGATAGACGATTTCATACGTTCGCTATCGCCTTCGGTGTTACACAAGATAAGGTTGTAGCCTTTTTCATAACAACGACGTTCAACACCTTTTACTACTTCACCAAAGAATGGGTTGGTAGAAGTTGTCACTAGCATGCCAAGCGTTTTGGTTTGCTTCATCTTCAAGCTACGAGCTAATGCAGAAGGCGCATAGTTAAGCTCTCTCGCGGCATTGTTGACACGCTCAGCTATCTCTTCACTGACAAAACGCGACTTGTTAATCACATGGCTTACCGTAGAAGTAGATACCTTTGCGAGCTTAGCGATGTCTTTCATTGTTGCCATAAAAAATCCTTGTGGGAGTCACTTATCCACGTTGAGCGATATTCTGCCTGAAAACAGAGGCTTATGTTTAGTTATTTGTTGTTACATAACTTAATTAAGCTTCAACCTATTAGGCAGACAATTGCTCTGCTAAAAACGTATCGGCTTCGGCGCGGCTTGGAATTGAGGTTTGAGCGCCAAAGCGAGTCACTGAAATTGCCGCCGCAGCGTGGGCAAATTTAATCGCACGCTCCATTGGCATGTCTTCAAGTAAGCCGGTAACTAATGCACCGTTGAAGGTATCACCAGCTGCGGTTGTATCAGTCGCTTCAACGCGGAAGCCTGCTATCAGTTCACCTTCACCGTGTCTACTTACCCATACCCCCTTAGCGCCAAGCGTGATCATTACTGTCTCGATGCCTTTCGCATGCAGAGCCAAAGATGCTTGGTGCGCAGACGCGCTGTCGGTTACGGTCACGCCTGTTAGCACTTCTGCTTCGGTTTCGTTTGGCGTAATCACGTCTACACACGCTAATAACGTATCCGATAATGGGCGAGCAGGGGCCGGGTTTAGAATCACGTGAGTGCCGCTCTCTTTAGCGGTTCTCGCTGCGTATTCAATGCCTTCGATAGGAGTTTCCAATTGAGTTAGAAGGAATTTCGCGCCGCGGATCTTCTCTAGGTGTGGTTCGATTTGTTCGCAAGTTAGCTTGTTGTTCGCTTCTGGAGAAAGACAAATGCTGTTTTCACCCGCTGCTGATACTTGGATCATCGCGATGCCCGTAGGCGTGTTCTCTGCCACGATGACACCATCGATATTGATTCCATCGTTAGCGAAATCTTGACGAATATTGATACCAAACGGGTCGTCACCGACACAGGCAATAAAGCCGATATCTGCGTTTAATCGCGCTGCAGCGACCGCTTGGTTTGCGCCTTTACCGCCAGGGATGACCTGATAGTTACCGCCAATCAAGGTTTCACCCGGACGAGGGAACGAAGGAACTTGCAGTACGTGGTCAGCGTTAACGCTACCTAAAACAATCAGTTGAGTCATGATACGAGCCTTATGATATATCGTATTTGAAAATGCATGGGTCTTTCTCATTGCTAACTATTCGAGTCACGTAGAGTCGTCAGTCGCGATAGAGGAATGAGAAACAGCGATGCACTGTCGGTTTTTGCTTTTTGCTTTTTGCTTTGAGCCAGTGAGTAAATGAGCGATTGAGTAAAGCAAGCAGGGAGATAGGGGACTCCCTGCTTTGTATTACTCGTTTAGCATCGATTATTTAGCGATGATTTTTAGAGGTACTGGTACGTACTCGTCTACTTTTTCGTCTTTCAATACTTTGTCAGCCATCTCGATACTTAGAGAACCGATTAGGTCTGGTTGTTGTGCAACGGTTGCGCCAAGTAGGCCACGGTTAACAGCAGCGATGCCGTCGTCTGTTCCGTCGAAGCCAACGATCATTACGTCTTTACCAGATGCTTGAACTGCGCGTAGTGCACCTAGAGCCATTTCATCGTTCTGAGCGAATACTGCTTCAACGTCTGGGTTAGCTGCAAGTAGGTTTTCCATTACGTTCAGACCTTTAGTACGGTCGAAGTCAGCAGGTTGGCTTGCAAGAAGCTCAAGGCCGCTGCCGTTTACTGCGTTCATGAAGCCTTCACCACGTTCACGAGCTGCAGAAGTACCAGCGATACCTTCAAGTTGGATTACTTTCGCTTTTTCGCCCACTTTTTCCATGATGAAGTGACCCGCCATTTCACCACCGATTACGTTATCAGAAGCTATGTGGCTCACTACGTCACCACGGCTTGCACCACGGTCTAGCGTTAGTACTGGGATGTTAGAGCGGTTAGCCATGCGAATTGCGTTAGACACAGCATCTGAATCTGTTGGGTTGATCAGGATTGCTTTAACACCACGAATGGTTAGATCTTCAATGTTCGACAGCTCTTTGCTTGGGTCGTTTTGAGAATCAAGAACGATAAGCTTGTAGCCTAGCTCTTCAGCTTTCGCTTCTGCGCCATCTTTCATGGTCACAAAGAATGGGTTGTTCAATGTAGACAGAACGATTGCCATTGTATCTTGCGCCTGTGCAGACACAGATACCGTTGTAGAAAGCAGAGCAGCAGAAATAAGAGTCGCTAATTTTTTCATGGTGTAAGTCCTTTGTGTAGGGTGAGCTAGGAGGTGAGTCCTAGCTCGTTGTTACATTATTTATAGATTTAATGTTTGTTATTTATTGATGCTTTTCTGTTGAAAAAGCAGGGTGTTGCATTGACTCAAACTAGAGTCTTATTTGTTTTTGTTGTCGACCAGTACTGCCAGAAGAATAACCACTGCTTTTGCAATCATCTGGTAGTAAGAAGAAACGTCTAATAGGTTTAGGGCGTTGTTCAGGAAGCCAATAATCAGTGCACCAATCAATGTGCCCATGATGCGACCACGACCGCCAGCTAAGCTTGTACCGCCAAGAACCACAGCTGCGATAGCGTCTAGCTCATAACCCATACCTGCGGTTGGTTGAGCCGATGACAAACGAGAAGCCACGATGATGCCCGCTACTGCTGCTAACAGACCACAGATTGCGTAAACGCCAATTTTTACTTTGTCTACGTCGATGCCTGATAGGCGAGTTGCTGATTCGTTGCCGCCAAGTGCGTAAACGTAACGGCCAAAGCGTGTGTGGTTAAGTAGGTACCAAACGGATGCGAATACTACGACCATGATCCAAACTGGAACTGGTACACCCATTGCGTAGCCTGTACCGAACCAAGCGAATGCGTCTGCTGTGTCAGTAAAGCCTGTTGAGATAGGGCGACCGTCGGTGTAAACCATGGTTACACCACGCAGTAGTGTCATGGTTACTAGCGTTGCGATGAAGGCTTGAACCTTACCTTTCGCGATGATCACACCACTGATTGCACCTAATGCTGCGCCTGCTACAAGAGCGGTTGGTACAGCCACCATCACAGGGATTTCCATGCCAATCATACTGGCAGCGAATGCACCACAAAGCGCCAGTACAGAACCAACACTCAAGTCGATACCTGCGGTTAAGATAACCAGCGTCATACCTACAGCGATGATTGCGTTAACCGACGTTTGGCGCAGAATGTTTAGGATGTTGTCGACAGTAAAAAAGTTCGGGTTTAAGAAAGAAACGACAACAATCAGGAAGATCAAAGCAATCAATGACTTTTGATCAATCAGCCACTCTTTGCTGATAAACGGCTTTTTCTTCGGCGCTTCAGTTTCAGTTGTTTTGCTCATGGTTTTGGTACTCATGCTGCGTCCTCGTTAATCTTTTTACCGACCGCACACGCCAGTAATAATTCTTGGTTTGCTTCTTTAGCGTCAAATTCACCGCTGATGCGGCCTTCATGCATCACCATGATGCGGTCACTCATTCCTAATACTTCTGGCATTTCAGAGGACACCAAAATGATGCTCATGCCGTCGGCTTTAAACTTATTAATGAGTTGGTAAATCTCTTTTTTCGCACCGACATCGACACCACGGGTTGGCTCGTCGAGGATCAGTACTTTTGGTTTGGTCATCAAGCCTTTAGCGATAGCGACTTTCTGCTGGTTACCACCAGAAAGGTTGCCAATGATTTGCTCGCGAGTAGGGGTTTTGATGTTGAATAGCTTGATGAAGTCATCCACTGCGATCACTTCGTCTTTGTGTTGGATTTGACCGCTTTTGGTCAGTAGGTCCAGTGAACAAAGAGACATGTTCTCTTTCACTGAAAGCCCAAGCACTAAGCCGTCACCTTTACGGTCTTCAGAGATGTAAGCGATGCCATTAGCAAGGCCATCTTTAGGGCTCACAGGGTTGATGGTTTTATTTTCTAAATTGATAACGCCGCGCTCACTTGGAAGGGCACCGTAAATCACTTTCATCAACTCCGTACGACCAGCACCCATTAGCCCTGATACACCTAGGATTTCACCGCGCTTTAGGGTAAAGCTAACGTCATGAACACCAGAACCCGTTAAACCAATCACTTCCAAGCAAGTTTCACCATGACTTGGTGCGATGCGAGGGTATTGTTCGTCGAGCTTACGACCAACCATCATTTCGATTAGGCCGTCTTCGTCAGTATCTTTTACTTCGCACTGACCAATGAACTTGCCGTCACGAAGTACAGTGATGTCGTCACAGACCTCGAAGATCTCTTTCAAGCGGTGAGAAATGTAAACAATGCCGCAGCCTTCATCACGTAGCTCGTTGATTACTTTGAACAGAGATTCGGTTTCAGTATCGGTTAGGGCATCTGTTGGTTCATCCATGATGATGACCTTAGATTCAAACGATAGGGCTTTTGCAATCTCTACCATTTGCTGCTCGCCTAGGCTCAGTTCGCCAAGCGGCGTTTTTGAACTGTGTTTTACGTTTAGGCGCTTCAGTAGCTTGTCGGCTTCTTGGTACATCTCGTTCCACAAGATTCGACCCATGGTGCCGGTGATTTCACGACCTAAGAAGATGTTCTCGGCGATGGTCAGCTCTGGGATCAGGTTCAGTTCTTGGTGAATGATACTGATACCAGCTTGTTGAGAGTCACGAGGCCCTTTGAATGCAGCAGGCTTACCTTGGTATGCGATAGTGCCGCCATCCAAGTGATAAATACCTGTCAGCACTTTCATGAGGGTTGATTTACCTGCACCGTTTTCGCCCATTAACGCCATCACGCGTCCTGGGTAAACGTTGAGGCTTGCCTTGTCTAGTGCTTTCACACCAGGGAAGGCCTTCTCAATTGAGCTAAGTTCTAAAATGGCTTGAGTCATGTCGGTTCCTTTACTCGGGGCCAGTTGTATTTGGTTATTCTGTCTTTCAGCTATCACGCTGGGCTGTCGTTATGTTTCGCTTGAGCTAAAACGTTACACCAGCTTGGAAAATGACATTCGCGTAAGGTGTGCATTCACCGGTACGAATCACAGCGCGGCTTTCATGAGTGCGCTGTTTAAATTCTTCATGAGTGATGTAAGTAATCGCAATTTCTTTACCACAACGCGCTTCTTCTGTTTTGATTTGATCAATCAGCGCTGCATGATGCTCTGGGCTTACTTTTGCGAATTCTTCCGCGATAACCACACCTTCAATTTGAGATTCATCAAGCATGGTTTTGACGGTCTGAGCAAAGCTTGGAACACCGTGAGTTAAAGCTAGGTCTATACGAGAAACATGATCTGGAATCGGCAGCCCTGCATCACAAATCGTAATTTCGTCTGTGTGGCCAAGAGTCGCCACTAAGTAGGAGAGTTCAGAGTTTATAAGAGTACTTTTTTTCATATCACGACCTATCGAAAAAACACGTTTGATGGGATGAGGAACAACTCAAGAAAAGCCATCGAAACGTTTCGATAGTGATAATAGTGTGTGATTTATCATTTGCACCTTTAACCTTCTTAGAGTGTGATAATGATCATCGAAACGTTTCGATGAGGCGTTTTTTGGTGATCTCAATCACCGTGATTGATTGCATAAATTCGCGGGAAGTAGGGGGCTTGGTTCGTTTTTGTGGAGCCCGAACGTTGGCAAAGCTAGGAACAGGTTTACTCGATGTGTGGCTTTACCGTTGGCTCCAATAGGGCAAAGCCTAAACGAGTTTACCTTCTTTTATTGATAGAGCGTAACCAAACTTGGTGACTGTGAGAATTTGGATATGAGGCGTTCTTAAGCGAGCGAATACGTTACGCAGGTTATAAATAACGTTAGCTAGGGCGTGAGGTGATGAGAGCTCTCCCTCCCAACACTCATCAATAATATGTTCTTTAGTGATTGGCTTTCCTACGTTCTCTACTAGTAGACAGAGCACAGCCAATAACTGAGGGCGTAATGCAATACGGTTACCTTGCTGGTTGGTAATCGTTCGAGAGTTGGTATCAATGAGTAGGCCGCTGAAGTCTATGGTGTGGTTCATCGTATTTATGTTCATTTGTTCGAATAGAAAAGATTGGTTTATGACTTGTTGTGCATCGAAAGTGAGCAATTAAAGCGCGCGGATTATGCAAAATCAAACCTCTCTTGAAAGTAAGCGCACGTAAGCCACGCGAGAAAAAATATAAAAAACCGTTGGTTTGAAAATGGATGTGGGATTTTTCGCGAAAAGTGAAGATGTTTTATTTCTTTGTTATTCAGTTGGTTATTTGTTTTTACTGATTTTGTTGTTCGAAGTTACTAAGTGATTATATTTTTATTTATTTTTTCGTTTTCTGTGAGCGTAATCTGATTGCCAATTCGACGGGGTGTCGGATAACTCTGACAAGATTGTGTAGCAGGGGAAGACGTAGCAATCTTGATTTGAAATAAGTAAGGTCAAGCAGTAATGAACAACAAATATATTTTAAGCATCGCGATGATGTCTGCACTTGTGGCAAATAGTGTAATGGCAGAGGACAATGGTTTCTACTTAGGTGGTGCAATTGGTACAACTGGTATTGATGATGGTGGGCTTTATGAGGGCTCTTCAAATCCCATTACTGTTGATGCAGAAGATCGTACTTACAAGATAATTGCTGGATACCAATTTAATCGTATCGTTGCACTAGAGGCGCAATATACGAATTATGGCGACGTTGTTGCAAAAAATGCATTAACCAAAGATTCTTACACTTGGTCTCCAACTGCATTTTCGATCGTTGCTAATCTAGGTTACACGTTTGACAATGGAATTCGCCCCTTTGGCATCGTAGGTTTGTCGACGATTGATTTAGACCAGTCGCTTCCGTTACTTGATGACGATCGTGGTGACGCTATTCGCTATGGTTTCGGAGTTGAGTACACACCCAAACAGGCTGAAAACTTTAGCTTTAGATTAGGTTATGAAGCGGATGCATTTGCGATTGAGAGCGATTCAGGTTTTGAAAATGATAAAGATCTCGTGATTGATTCATTTTACCTAGGCGCAACATACAACTTTTAAGTTTCAAACTTTGTTAAACGGTAAATCGATTTCTAAATGGGGCGTCGGTTGGCTCAACCCGTTTGTCTGAAGTGGAAAGGCCGCAGTGTTTGACTGCGGCTTTTTTATGTCTAACTCTAGGCCTCGCGGATATGAGCGGTGACGGAAACGACAGCGTGATCGGTACTGAATTGGTCGTGTTCGAAGCTTGGGTTAATCAGGTGATGATCGAGCACGGTGTAGTGTGATATTTCCATCAAACTTGAGGAGTTCTGGCAGTCAAATTCGTTCGACATCAATATGTAGTCCAAGACTGAGCCTGATGCGCCGTAATAGTGAGTTGGATTACGTTGTTCGAGCAAGTCTTCTTCGTGTAATTGATGGTAGAGATCCCAACTGTCTCTCAATCTAAAGTGTGAAAGCCAATGTTGGCTGGTTTCATCTCGATTCAACGAATAGCTCAACAGCCCTCTGAACTCATCGTTAAATAGGGGCTTGTTAAAGTCGCCCATCAATACAACGGGCTGGTTGGTGAGATAGCGTTGATTGGTAATGTATTGGTGTAGCAGTTGAGCTTCTAAACCGCGTTGAACACTCGATAGCCAAGAACCTAGTTGTTCCTGGTGAAGTTTAATCAGTGTATCGCTTTGTGGCTTTTGCTCTGCTGAACTGTCGCTGGGTTCTGCTGGCTCAACTTTTGGCTCAGTTGGGCGTTGTGATTTAAAGTGTACGACATAACAATCGGTTGAGCCTAAGTGAGGTAATTCAATGGTGGCGTGCACTGGCGTGCGGTTGAATGAAAAATTGTCGCTAAGGTTAAAGGCGGCAAGTAGGCTCGAATCCGGTGTGACAGGCTGAACATTTTCAATCGGGTAACGGGAAGCAATACCCACTACAGGGGAGGTGTATAGGTAATCATCTTCAACGTGTGCACTATCGACCACGGCAAAGTAGGGGTAACCGAGCTCATTCATTAGCTGCTGTAAAGATTCTGGGCTGAAGATCTCTTGAAAGCCAATCACATCGCTATCTGTTGAGCGAATCGCCTCAGCAATCCAATGTTGTTTCTTTTGCCATTCATCGAGGCTGTAGATGTTCTCAAAATCATAATAAGCATTCGGCGGCTCAAGGTAGTTCAAAAGGTTGAACGTTGAGAATGTTACTTGGTTTGGTTTGTTCAAGGTTGAATCCTATTGAAATCACTCTTTTAAGGATATCTAAAATATGGAGATATTGTTCGGATTTAGTCAGTTATTTTCATTTGATCTAGCGAAGGTCGTCGCTTTCTGCTTAAATTCTCTCCATTCGACGCGGTTAAGGTATCGAGTTTAATTTTCTCTACGATCAGTCGGTCGTTTTCTTATGGTTTCACTATGAAAAAATATACCTCTCTCGCTCTTGTATTGTTGAGCACCTTTTTCTCTACATCGTCATTGAGTCAATCCCTTACGCCTGAATCGATTGAGCAAATTGAATCTCGTGTTTCGGCACGTATTGGTGTGGCGGTCTATGATTCTGCGACCAAGCAGACATGGAGCTACAAGGGGGATGAGCGATTTCCGATGATGAGCACCTTTAAAACTCTGGCTTGTGCGAACCTTCTTTATGACGCTGAAAACAAAGGGCTGGATTTGGATTCAAAGGTCAGCATTAAGTCTGAGGACCTCATTGTTTGGTCTCCGGTGACTAAAGAGCTAGTCGATAAAGGTATTTCACTTAGAGATGCGTGTAGCGCAACCATGACGATGAGTGACAATACCGCGGCAAATATTGTGTTAGGTGGAATAGATGGGCCCAATGGCTTAACTGAGTTCCTGCGTTCTATTGGAGACAGCAATACTCGTCTTGAGCATTTAGAGCCAGAATTGAATCATGCTCGACCAGATGATGCGCGCGATACCACAACACCAAAAAGCATTGTGATGACGTTGAATGAGTTGATGTATGGCGATACGTTGTCACAAGCGTCCAAATCGACGTTAAAAGGCTGGATGATGGGCAATAAAGTGTCTGACGGAATGTTTCGTTCTATCTTGCCTAGTGGTTGGAATATTGCGGATAGATCAGGGGCGGGCGCTTATGGTTCTCGCGCAATTACGGCTATCGTGTGGAGTGAACATCGAGACCCATTGATCATCAGCGTCGCTCTTACAGAAACTGAATTCACTCTTCAAGAGCGTGACAAGGTGATCAACGAAGTAGGTCAACTTATCTTTGACACGTATCTGGTGAAGTAGCTAATAGCACAGTTAATCCGACACAATCACGCGCTAGCCACAGGTTCAGTTATGGCGTTAGCGCGTGACATTTCTTTAGAACAGTCCCGAGTAATTTGTAAATAAACCGCAAGAGATAGAGTGTTGATGGTTTTATTAGTTATTACATGATGTTAGATTTGATTCTATACTTGTTTTAACGGCATGCATTCAAAGCCGACAAATCAAGCTGAATATTGAATTCATGACATTTGAAGGGAGAGTCAAATGGGAACAGATCTTCGACGCAAAGCCTCGCAGCGCACTCAGTTTTTCAGGTTTAATTTAGCCTCATGTGCAGTCATGCTGCCGCTTATTGCTCTACAACCCTCCGTTACTTACGCATCCGATACCGCATCTACTCCCGCTGTCACCGTTATTGAAACCACACAACTGGTTGGTTTTGGTGAAGCAAAATACCTAGCCGATTTTACCCACTTCGATTACGTTAACCCTAATGCCCCTAAATTCGGCAAAGTGACTTACGGTAGCATTGGTACCTACGATAGCTTTAATCGATTCGGTTCCCGCGGCGTTGCCGCCAGTTATTCAGGTGAAATTTACGATACTTTGATGTTTTCACCGAGTGATGAAATTGATGCCTACTATCCATTGATTGCTTCCAAAGTTCGTTATGCGAGTGATTTCTCTTGGATGGAAATCGATATCAACCCGAATGCTAAATTCCATGATGGGCAACCTATCACGGCCCATGATGTGGCGTTTACCTTCATGAAATTTTCGACAGAAGGTGTGCCTCAATATCGTGTGTACTACAAAGACATCGAATCCGTTACCGCGGTTTCTGACTTGGTTGTTCGTATCGAGATGAATAATCCTAACCGTGAGAAGTTGTTTAGCTTTGCTCAAAGCACTCGCGTGTTACCAAAGCACTTTTGGAAAGACAGAAAACTCTCTGAGCCGCTAAGTGAACCGCCAGTAGGCAGTGGTCCTTATAAGATCATCAGTTATAAGTCGGGTCAAAGTGTTACCTACGGCCTTGATGAAAACTATTGGGCTGCAGATTTGCCCGTTAACGTGGGTCGCAATAACTTTAAGGAAGTGCAGTACGATTACTATCGTGATGACACCGTGATGTTAGAAGCCTTTAAAGCAGGGGAGTTTGACCTTCGTACTGAAAACTCAGCTAAGTTCTGGGCCAACTCTTATACAGGCGCAAACTTCGACAAAGGCTATATCGTCAAAGAAGAGATCAACCACGAGAAACCAGAGTCGACCCAAGGCTTTGTCTACAATATTCAATCTCCAGTGTTCTCAGATCCTAAAGTTCGTGAAGCGTTAACTTATGCGATGGACTTTGAGTGGATGAATAAGAACATGTTCTACGGTCAGTACAAGCGTACTCGTAGTTACTTCCAAAACACTGACTATGAAGCGAAAGGCTTACCAAGTGAAGACGAAGTGGCGTTTCTGTCTCAGTACAAAGACCAGATCCCACCGCGAGTGTTTACGGAAGAATACCAACCACCAGTCACCGATGGCAGTGGTCGTATTCGTAGTCAAATGCGCACGGCATTTAAACTGCTGAAGGAAGCGGGTTGGGTACTAAAAGACAAAGTAATGACTAACGAAAAGACTGGTAAGCCAATGTCGTTTGAGTTGTTGATTTACAGCCCAACGACGGAACGTATCGCTACACCTGTTCAAAAGAACCTTAAGCGAATGGGTATCGAGATGAAGATCCGCACGGTTGATACCACGCAATATATCAAGCGTCTTCGTGACCGAGATTTCGATATGGTTTCTTCATCGTTTTCGCCAAACCCTTATCCAAGTCCGAACTTAATGATTGTTTGGAACTCTAACTACATTGATTCTACTTACAATACAGCGGGTGTGATGGACCCTGTGGTGGATGCGTTAACTGAAGAAATCGCACGTAACCAACAGAACCCAGAAAAGCTCCTTACGCTAGGTCGCTCTCTCGACCGTGTGTTGCAGTGGAACTTCTACAACATTCCTCAATGGCACGTGGGTGAATACCGAGTGGCAATGTGGGACAAGTTTGAGCGTCCGGATGTGCTGCCTAAATACGATTTAGGTATCGATACATGGTGGATTTCAGAAGAAAAGGCGGCATTGCTTCCTGAGAAACGTCGCTAGGAGTTAGTTAGCATGGCTGCGTATATATTTCGACGTTTGTTGTTGGTGATCCCCACGCTGTGGGCGATCATCACGATTAACTTTTTCATCATTCAGATTGCGCCGGGGGGACCAGTAGAACAGGCTGTGGCGCAGTTAGAAGGGCACAACTCCGGTATTATGGAGCGCTTTTCTGGTGGTGGACAAGAGGTTGATTTAAGCGAGAGTGATCAAGCGTCTGCCAGTGGCTATAAAGGCTCACGCGGGCTGGACCCTGAAGTGGTTGAAGAGATCAAAAAGCAGTTTGGTTTTGATAAGCCAATTCACGTTCGCTACTTTGAGATGTTGAAAAATTACGCGACCTTTAACTTTGGTGAAAGCCTGTTTAAGGGCGGTAATGTTATCGATTTAATCATCGAGCGCTTGCCTGTATCTATTTCTTTGGGGCTTTGGAGTACGTTAATCATTTACGTGATTTCGATACCTCTGGGCATTATGAAGGCGATACACCACGGCTCTCGTTTTGATATTTGGTCGAGCGCGGTGGTGATTGTCGGTTATGCGGTCCCTGGCTTCTTGTTTGCTATCATTCTGATTATTTTATTTGCCAGCGGTAACTACTTCAGTTGGTTCCCTTTGCGAGGGTTAGTATCGAGTAACTTCGATCAACTCAATTGGTATCAGCAAATTGGTGATTACTTCTGGCATTTAGCTTTGCCTATTTTCGCCATGGTGATCGGTGGTTTTGCCACGCTCAGCATGCTGACCAAAAACTCCTTCCTTGATGAAATCAACAAGCAATATGTAGTAACGGCACGAGCGAAGGGTTTAGACGAGAACAGTATTCTCTACAAGCACGTTTTCCGTAACGCAATGTTGATCATTATTGCCGGTTTCCCAAGCGCATTTATTAGTATTTTCTTCACGGGTTCTATGTTGATTGAAGTGATGTTTTCACTTGAAGGCATAGGTTTACTTGGCTTTGAGTCGACCATTCAACGTGACTATCCCGTGGTGTTCAGTTCTCTCTATATCATGACCTTATTAGGCTTGGTTCTGAGCATTATCTCCGACCTGACTTATACCTGGGTTGATCCTCGAATTGATTTTGAAGCGCGTTAATGGCGAACGAATAACAAGGTATTGATAATAAATGTTTAACAACCCTTTAGCTGAAGCTCGTTGGTTACGTTTTAAAGCAAATAAGCGTGGTTTTATCTCCCTTTGGATATTTACCATCTTGTTTGGCTTGAGTCTGTTCGCTGAGATCATCGCGAACGATAAGCCATTATTGGTTTCTTATGACAATCAATGGTTTGTGCCTGTCATTAATGAATACGCAGAGACAGAGTTCGGTGGGGAGTTTGAAACCGAAGCCGACTATAAAGACCCGTATGTAATCGACCTCATCGAAGAGAATGGCTATATCGTTTGGCCTATCATTCCTTTCAGCTACGACACTATTAACTTTGACATCGCAGGCGCGGTGCCATCGGAGCCTGACTCGGTGAACTGGTTAGGTACAGATGACAAAGGGCGGGATGTGTTGGCTAGAATTATTTACGGCTTTCGTATCTCGGTACTCTTTGGTTTTGTTCTGACAATCGTCTCGAGTGTCATTGGCGTGGTCGTTGGTGCTACGCAAGGTTACTACGGCGGCTGGGTTGACCTATTTGGACAACGTTTCATCGAGGTGTGGTCTGGAATGCCGACCTTGTTCTTACTTATTATCTTGTCGAGTTTCATTGAGCCGAATTTCTGGTGGTTGCTGGGGATTATGGTGCTGTTCAGTTGGATGAGTTTGGTGGGTATCGTTCGCGCCGAGTTCTTACGCTGTCGTAACTTCGACTATGTACGTGCGGCACAAGCGATGGGCGTGGATGATAAGCGCATTATGCTTCGTCACATGTTACCAAACGCTATGGTTGCGTCGCTAACCATGATGCCGTTTATCTTGTCTGGTTCTGTCACCACACTGACGTCGTTAGATTTCTTAGGCTTTGGTCTGCCTGCGGGCTCGCCTTCATTAGGTGAGCTTCTGGCGCAAGGTAAAGCGAACTTACAAGCGCCTTGGCTTGGCATTTCTGCATTCGTTGTACTTTCTTTGATGCTTACGTTACTTGTCTTCGTCGGTGAAGCGGTACGTGATGCCTTCGATCCACACCAACAGAAGTAAGGATAGGTTATGACTTCAAATACAGCTCCTGCTTCTCCAGTGCTAACCATAGAAAAACTGTCTGTCGGTTTTGGAAGAAAGAAGGCGATAGAGCAGGTAACTCACGATGTTTCGCTCGAAATATACAAAGGGGAAACACTGGCGCTGGTGGGAGAGAGTGGCTCGGGTAAATCGGTGACGGCGAACTCCATTTTAAAGCTACTGCCCAAAGGCTCATCACATTATTTGAACGGGACGATTAACTTTTCTGGTAGTGATATCTTGAGTTGTTCTGAGAGGCAACTGCGCGGTATTCGTGGTGGTCGCATCGGGATGATTTTCCAAGAGCCGATGGTGTCATTGAATCCGCTGCATCGAATCGGCAAGCAGTTGGTTGAAACCCTCGCCATTCACCGCGGTATGCGTACCAACAAAGCACAAGCCTTGGCGATAGAGTGGTTATCTAAAGTAGGCATCCGTCATCCAGAGCAAAAAATATTAGCCTATCCGCATGAGTTATCTGGAGGTGAGCGTCAGCGTGTGATGATCGCGATGGCACTGATTAATGAGCCAGAGCTGCTTATTGCTGACGAGCCAACGACCGCATTGGATGTGTCGGTACAAGCCCAGATACTCGATTTGTTGAAAGATCTGCAACAAGAGCTTGGCATGGCGATGCTGTTTATCACTCATGACTTGAGTATCGTTCGTAAAATTGCCGATCGAGTGGCGGTGATGAAAGATGGTCGCCTTGTGGAAAGCAACGACTGCCAGACATTGTTTAGTGCGCCAGCTCACCCTTACACGCAAAAGCTCATCAATTCTGACCCTAAAGGTTTGCCTGTCCCTGTGTCACCCGACAGCCAACCGCTACTCGACGTAAATCAACTCCGTGTGTGGTTCCCAATTACGGGCGGCTTATTTAAGCGCACGATTTCGCATGTAAAAGCCGTTACTGATATGGAGTTCACCCTTAAGAAAGGGCACTCAATTGGCTTAGTGGGTGAGAGTGGCTCTGGTAAGTCGACCACAGGTATGGCGATATTAAAGCTGGTGGAGAGTGAAGGTTCGATCACTTATGAAAGCGAGCAGCTTCAAGGGCTAAACCGTCAGCAAATGCTGCCATTTCGAAGCCGTATGCAAGTTGTCTTTCAAGACCCATTCTCAGCGTTGAACCCAAGAATGTCGGTGGCACAAGTGATTGGTGAAGGCTTACGTGTTCATCAGCAGCTTGATGAGAGCGAACTGGACCAGCGTATTTGCGATGTGATGAAAGAGGTCGATCTTGACCCTAAAACGCGTCACCGTTACCCAAATGAATTTTCGGGTGGTCAAAGGCAGCGCATTGCGATTGCGCGAGCACTGATTCTGAAGCCAGAGTTTATCCTACTCGATGAGCCAACCTCTTCATTAGACAGAACGGTACAAGCTCAGGTATTAGACTTACTCAAGTCACTGCAAGAAAAGTACGATCTGACTTACCTGTTCATTAGCCACGATCTCAACGTCGTCAAATCTCTATGTCATTATACTATCGTGATGAAAGCGGGTGAGGTGATAGAGAAGGGCGAGACCGAGACGCTGTTTAGCGCTCCTCAACACGAATACACCAAGCAGTTGGTGAGCCTCTCGAACGTGGGTGGCGTGTAAGTCGCCAATAGAGGCACTATTCTTTATAACAAGGGCGATCATGTTGAATTCAACATGGTCATTTAATGGTTTTACGATTACACTGCGCCCAATATTTCAGAAGTACATATTTAGGTAGAGGTCACCATGGACCAAGAACATTACGAAGACGCTGACTACGAAGGTTACGAGCACGGCGAAGAAGGCGAAGAGATTGAAATCGAGGCGATTGGTGTCGATGTGTCATCTCAGCCAATTGAGCTCTACAAAGTGTTCAAGATCGCGAACCTAGTGAGTGGCGGTGGCGAAGCTAAGCACGTCATCTCTGAAGGTTACGTTGCGGTAAACGGTGAGCTGGAAACACGTAAGCGCCGTAAAATGTACGATGGTGACTTCTTTGAGTTTAACCAAGAATACTATGTAGTGTGCTGTGACCAGCCAGTACAAGAAGTAGAAGATAAACCAAAGAAAAAAGAAGCGGCTAAGAAAGATAACAAGTCGAAAAAAGGCCAGTCTAAAAAGGGTTCAAGCAAGAAAGAATCACAGCGCAGCACTGCAGATATGCTAAGCGCTAAAGCTGAACCTAAGAAACAGAAAAAAGAGAAGAAGAAAGAAAACAAGCCGAAAAAGAAAGCGGACACGCCAAAGCCAACACGTGACGACAAAAGCGGCCGTAATTCGATTGAGTTCTTCTAATTTACAGCTTTAAACTGCTGGTCTGAAACTCTTTTATCGCTTATTAGCAGCGCTAAATGTGTCTTTAGCGTTGCCAGATACTAAAAGGCTCACTCTGATAGTGAGCCTTTTTTGTTTGAAATTCAGCGTTTGGCTTCAATTTCGCTTTGCTTCGCTACAAAATCTACAAACCTATCCCTGAGTGGATTCTCACTCTCTCCATTCCATATCAATCCGACAGGCCAAGTGGCATGTTCACCTTGTAATGCAATGAATTCAACTCTGGTATTGCTTATCTGCTGCGCGCTGCTCGGTACTATAGTAAAGCCAATATTGGCCGATACTAAGGCTAGCAAGGTAAGAATATCGTCAGCTTCTTGTGTCTTTGATAGCTCGATATTATTGGCGATGCAATATTGCTGGATCTGTTTGTCTAGTCCGGGTCCACGATGTTGGGCGAGCTTTAGGTAAGGCCATTTCGCTAACTCAGAGATAATCAGAGTTTTGCTTGGCGCTTGCTTGAGAAGATCTTTGTGTATCGCAATCACAAGGGAGTCATCGAATAGCGTTAGGCTGTTTAGAACGGGTGAATCGGGGATACGATTGAAGCTGATATCGAGTTCGTGAGTCAATAACTCATCCGTCTGTTGCTTAGAAGTAGTGTCATTCAAGGTGATGTGAACATTTGGCTGCTGTTGCTTGTACGCAGCAATCAGCTTAGGTGCCTCGTGATAAGTGGACACGCCAAATCCAATGTTTAAATGCCCCTCTGTCCCATTGACCACCGAGCCAGAAAGCTGCTGAAAGGCTTGCATTGAATCGACCAAGCGTTGGGCTTCTGCCAGTAAGGTTTTGCCAGCATGCGTCAGCTCTGCGCCATTTCTACCACGAGAAAACAGAGACGCCCCAATGTTGGATTCAAGCCGCTGAATCTTTTTGGTGAGTGCCGATTGAGTAATGTAGAGCTGCTTTGAAGCCAAACGATAATTTCCCGACTTAGCCAACTGACAAAATGCCCTTAGTAAATCAAATTCCATTCCAAATACTCATTGAACTACGAATATCTTTCATTATATGGAATTGAAGCGATTTTTTATACTGGCTCCATAGCAAATCGGATAAAGCGAAAATTCGAGGACGAATTATGAAAAGAGACATCAAAGTAGCATCGGTTCAGTTTAACCATCATGCCGGCGACAAGGCGTACAACTTATCGGTGATTGAGCATTACGTTCAACAAGCGGCGGACAGTGGTGTCGAGATCATTAGCTTCCCAGAGATGTGTATTACTGGCTACTGGCATGTGTCTGCTTTGTCGCGAGACGAAATAGAAGCTCTCGCGGAGCCAGTACCGAGCGGTGAATCCACTCAACAGCTGCTTGCACTAGCAACACGATTTGGAATGAGTGTTGGTGCTGGCTTGATAGATCAGGGTATTGATGGTGAGTTATACAATACGTATGTGTTCGCGATGCCAAATGGTGAGGTACAGAAACATCGCAAATTGCACACGTTCGTAAGCCCATATATGAGCAGCGGCGATCAATACACTGTGTTCGATACGCCCCACGGTTGCAAAGTCGGGATCTTGATTTGTTGGGATAATAACTTGGTTGAGAACGTTCGAATTACCGCTTTGAAAGGTGCCGATATATTGATTGCACCACATCAAACGGGCGGTTGCCATTCGCGTAGCCCAAATGCGATGAAGCGAATTGACCCAGATTTATGGTTAAACCGAGATGAAAACACAGAGGCAATTCGTGCTGAAATGCAGGGGAAGAATGGGCGCGAATGGCTAATGCGTTGGTTACCGGCAAGAGCGCACGATAATGGCATGTTTGTGGTGTTCAGTAACGGTGTTGGCGTTGATATGGATGAAGTCAGAACGGGCAATGCGATGATCCTAAGCCCTTATGGTGAAATTATTACTGAGACAGACAGTGTGGATAACGACATGGTAATTGCAGAGCTAAAAGCCGAAGAGTTGAATATGTGTACTGGCAGACGCTGGATCCGTGGTCGTAAGCCAGAATTATATCATTCACTTACACAGCCTCTTGGTCATGAACTTGATCCACACCAAGCGCGTTTTGCAGATAAATAATGTTGAAGGTGCTGGTGGGTAAAGTGAGTGAATAGTGGGTAAATGGGGGAAGGGGAGTTCTAAGCTTTAAATGTAGTCTCCCCACTTAAATCGTTTTTAAGTGGGGAGACTATCTACACAGAAATAAGCAATTGCCTATGTTTAGTGGCGGGTTCGAGACGAGGTAAGATCCGCAGCTCGTAGTTGAGCAATCGCTTTGGCAAGTTCAAGCTGAGCATGCACAAAGTTAACGTCTACATTGCCCTTATTGATGTTCTCTAGAGCGGCGTGTTTCGCTTCCTCTGCACGAGCACGGTCAATGTCTTTGGCGTGCAAAGCGGTATCGGCCAACACTGTCACTACATCGGGTTGAACTTCAATCATCCCGCCAGACACATAAAGCACTTCATCTTCTGCTTTTGGGTCGGTGACAAATACTGTCACGCCCGGTTTTATTTTGCTAAGAAGCGGGGAGTGACCGGGACGAATCCCGAGTTCACCATCTGCTCCAGAAACGGCTAGGGCATATGCCGGCCCTGAAAACAACGTACCTTCGGCACTTACGATATTAAGTTGAAATGTATTGTCTGTAATTCCAATAGCCATGATGCACCTACCTGTTAGAGTGATTTAGCTTTTTCAAGCACTTCGTCGATAGAGCCACAGTACAAGAATGCTTGCTCTGGAATGTCGTCGTATTCACCATTTAATAGGCCTTTGAAGCCTCTTAGCGTTTCGCTGAGTGGTACAAACACACCTTTCTGACCAGTAAAGACTTCCGCTACGTGGTAAGGCTGAGTTAAGAAACGTTCAATCTTACGAGCACGAGATACGACCTGCTTATCTTCTGTAGAAAGCTCATCCATACCAAGAATCGCGATGATGTCTTTTAGCTCTTTGTAGCGTTGCAGCGTGGTTTGAACCGTTTGTGCAATGTCGTAGTGCTCTTGGCCTACGATCAGCGGGTCCAATTGACGTGACGTTGAATCTAGTGGGTCAATCGCAGGGTATAGGCCCAGTGCCGCGATGTTACGAGACAGTACAACGGTCGCATCTAAGTGAGCAAAGGTTGTTGCTGGCGATGGGTCAGTCAAGTCATCCGCAGGTACGTATACCGCTTGGATAGAGGTGATAGAGCCCTGTTTTGTTGACGTGATTCGCTCTTGAAGTACACCCATCTCTTCCGCTAGCGTTGGTTGGTAACCTACCGCTGAAGGCATACGACCTAACAGCGCAGATACTTCTGTCCCCGCAAGCGTGTAACGGTAGATGTTATCGATGAATAACAGTACGTCACGGCCTTCATCACGGAAGCGTTCAGCCATAGTTAGGCCAGTAAGCGCAACACGTAGACGGTTACCCGGTGGCTCGTTCATTTGGCCGTAAACCATGGCAACTTTGTCTAGTACGCCAGCTTCTTTCATTTCGTAGTAGAAGTCGTTACCTTCACGAGTACGTTCACCTACACCGGTAAATACCGACAAACCTGAGTGAGCTTTGGCGATGTTGTTGATAAGCTCCATCATGTTGACGGTTTTACCTACACCGGCACCACCAAACAGACCAATTTTACCACCCTTAGCGAATGGACAGATAAGGTCGATAACCTTAACACCTGTCTCAAGCAATTCAGTGCTGTTGGCTTGCTCTTCATAAGAAGGGGCTTCGCGATGGATCTCGTAGTTCTCTTTTTGGCCGATTTCGCCACATTCATCGATAGGTTGGCCGAGCACGTTCATGATACGGCCTAGTGTTTCTTCACCGACTGGAACTGTGATTGGAGAACCTGTATTTTCAACGGTTAGGCCACGACGCAAGCCGTCTGATGTGCCCATCGCAATACAGCGAACAATGTTGCCGCCAAGTTGCTGTTGAACTTCTAATACCAGCGAGCTTGCTTCGTCGCTAGTGACTTTCAATGCATCATAAACGCGTGGGCTGTTATTGCCGCTAAACTCGACGTCGACCACCGCGCCGATCACTTTTACTATTTTTCCAACACTCATGTGTAATTCCTCAAATTCTATTCTGACCCGCTCTTGTCTGCCCTTAGACAGCTTGTGCACCTGAGACGATTTCACTCAGCTCTTGGGTAATGGCAGCTTGTCTTGCCTTGTTGTACACCAACTGCAAATCATCGATGAGCTGGCCTGCGTTGTCGGTAGCGGCTTTCATGGCTACCATTCGGGCAGCTTGCTCACAGGCAATGCTCTCAACGATGCCTTGATAGACTTGAGATTCGATGTATCGGTGTAACAGTTCAGAGAGTATGTCTCTTGGCGCTTGCTCATAGATGTAGTCCCAACGGCGTTCTTTCTTGGCTTCACCGTCTGCTTCTGAGTCAGAAGGGTGGGGGAGAAGTTGTAAAGTCGTTGGAGCTTGGACCATGGTGTTAACGAACTGGTTGTAGACTAAGTACAAGCTGTCGATTTTGCCTTCGTCATAGTGACCAAGCATCGCGTTGACCGTACCTAAGATGTCTTCTAACTTAGGTGCGTCACCTAGGCCTGAAGTTTGTGCGATAACATTGCCGCCGCGTTGGAAAAATGAGATAGCTTTTGAACCAATTAAGGTGGTTTCTACCTCAACGCCTTTAGCGCGCCATTGCTCCATTTCTTCCAGCACTTTCTTGAACAAGTTGGAGTTCAAGCCACCACATAAACCGCGGTCAGACGAAATAATGATGTAAGCCACGCGCTTAGGTTCACGCTGTTGAAGGTAAGGGTGCTGGTATTCCAGCGACCCTGATGCAACATGGGAGATAACCTTACGCATGTTTTCGGCATATGGTCGCGTCTGCGTCATGTTGTCTTGAACCTTACGCATCTTACTTGCCGCGACCATTTCCATTGCACTTGTGATTTTCTGAGTGTTACTAACACTGGCTATCTTGGTGCGAATTTCTTTAGTACTTGCCATAATCTGCTCCTATTTGTTTTTGTTTCCAGCTAACAAACCGGAGCACTTACCAAGCTTTCATCCCAACAAAACCTTCTAGAATCTCTTTAAGAGCGCTATCGATTTCGTCGTTGTAATCACCTGTCGCGTTAATCTTGTCGATCAGCGCTGGGTTTTGAGCTTTGGCGTACGCGATCAGCTCTTCTTCGAAGCGGGCTAGGTTGTTTAGCTCAACATCGACTAAGTAGCCTTTTTCAGCCGCATAAATCACAGTAGCTTGCTCTGCAACCGACATAGGGGAGTACTGCTTTTGCTTCATCAGTTCAGTCACACGCTCACCATGGTCAAGTTGCTTACGCGTCATCTCATCTAGGTCTGAAGAGAACTGAGCGAATGCCGCCAATTCACGGTATTGAGCCAGTGAAGTACGGATACCACCAGATAGCTTTTTGATGATCTTGCACTGCGCAGCACCACCCACACGAGATACCGAGATACCTGGGTCAACAGCCGGACGTAAGCCTGCGTTGAATAACTGAGTCTGTAGGAAAACCTGACCATCGGTAATCGAGATTACGTTGGTTGGTACGAATGCCGATACGTCGCCTGCTTGAGTTTCAATGATAGGAAGCGCGGTTAATGAGCCTGTTTGGCCTTTCACTTCACCGTTAGTGAACTTCTCTACATACTCTGCATTGACTCGTGCTGCGCGTTCTAGCAGGCGTGAGTGAAGGTAGAATACGTCGCCAGGGAAGGCTTCACGACCCGGTGGGCGTTTAAGTAGCAATGAGATTTGGCGGTATGCGACCGCTTGTTTGGATAGGTCATCGTAGATGATCAGTGCATCTTCACCACGGTCACGGAAGTATTCGCCCATGGTACAACCCGCGTAAGGTGCGAGGTATTGAAGCGCTGCTGATTCTGATGCTGATGCGACAACTACGATAGTGTTCTTCAGCGCGTCGTGCTCTTCGAGTTTGCGAACCACGTTAGCGATGGTTGATGCTTTTTGACCAATCGCCACATACACACATTTAATGCCTGAGTCTTTTTGGTTGATGATAGCGTCGATTGCTAATGCTGTTTTACCTGTCTGACGGTCACCAACGATCAGTTCACGTTGACCACGACCGATAGGCACCATGGTATCTACCGCTTTGTAGCCAGTCTGAATAGGCTGGTCTACAGACTTACGTTCAATTACACCAGGGGCAATCACTTCTACTGGATCAAGACGGTCACAACTTACTGGACCTTTACCATCAATTGGCTCACCTAGAGTGTTTACTACACGGCCCAGAAGCCCATTACCCA
Organism: Vibrio chagasii; assembly: GCF_024347355.1. Taxonomy (NCBI): domain Bacteria; kingdom Pseudomonadati; phylum Pseudomonadota; class Gammaproteobacteria; order Vibrionales; family Vibrionaceae; genus Vibrio; species Vibrio chagasii. The sequence goes on along the minus strand of NZ_AP025466.1, from coordinate 351,647 downwards.
CGGGTACTTCCAAGATACGCCCAGTGCCTTTAACTTTCATGCCTTCAGAAAGGTCAATGTAAGGGCCCATAACCACAGCACCAACAGAGTGGGTGTCTAGGTTTAGTGCAAGTGCGTATTTGCCGCCAGGTAGTTCAATCATCTCGCCTTGCATTACATCTGCAAGACCGTTGATGGTGATGATGCCATCACGAACCGATACGATAGTGCCTTCGTTGCGAGCTTCAGTGCTCACGTTAAATTGCGAGATTCGTTCTCTAATTAGATCACTAATTTCATTTGAATTTAATTGCATTTTATTACCTATCTCGCGTGAAGTTGATTAGCTAATCGGCTTATTGATGTGTTCAATGAACCATCGATGACGGTTTCACCCGCCTTGATGACGATCCCACCGACCAGTGAGTCGTCAATCACCTGTTCTAATTCAACCTGACGCTCTAATTTCTTCTCAAGTGCAGCCGTTAATGAGGTAACTTGACCTGATGTAAGGCATTCTGAGCTGGTGACAGTGACAGGAATTACACGTTCATGTTCGTCCTTCAGCTCGCTGAACAAGCTAAACAAGTCTTTTATCACTGCAAGACGGCCATTCTCAGCCAACACTCGAATTAGGTTGATAACGTGTTCATCAACCAACCCTTGGCAAACGTGAATGATGAGATTGGCGAGCTGTTCAGTTTGTTGGGCGCTTGCCCCTTCTGCTGAGATAATCTGATCAGCGATCGCTTCTTCTTCCGTTACTGCCACAAGAATCGAAAGCATCGAGTGCCACTCTTGTAACTTGTTTTCACCCAAAGCAAAGTCGAATGAGGCTTTGGCGTAGGGATGAGCAATATTGGTGTAATCTGACATACTGCCTCCGCTTACAGTTCGCTAATGAGTTGATCGACTAACGCTCGGTTCGTTTCTGAATCTAGGTTTTTGTTGATCAGTTTCTGTGCACTTTGAATAACAGCGTCTGCCATGTCTGCCTGAAGTTCACGACGTAACTTTTGACGCTCACTTTCTAGTTCGGCTCTGCCTTGCTCTAAGATGCGAGCTTTTTCTTGCTCGGCTTCTTCGTGCGCTAAGCTGATGATTTCATTGCGGCGTTTTTTGCCTTGTTTAATCAGTTCAGTGACGTTGCGTTTTGCATCTTCGACAAGTTGTGCGCCATTGGATTTTGCTAGTTCTAGCTCTTTCGCTGCATTCTCTGAATGGCGTAAACCATCAGCAATTTCTTTTTGGCGCTCGTCTAACATTGCGGTGAGAGGGGGCCATACATATTTCATGCATAGCCAAACAAAAATCACGAATGAGATTGCTTGCCCGAACATGCTTGCATTTAAGTTCATACCTTCCTCGCTAAATCTTGATTAATTACAAATCGATCTTTTCAAAGCTTTTTGATTAAGCCACGGCGAAGATGATGTATAGACCGATACCAACACCGATCATTGGTACTGCATCCACAAGACCCATCATGATGAAGAATTGAGTACGAAGCATTGGAGTAAGGTCTGGTTGACGAGCAACACCTTCAAGGTATTTACCTGCCAAGTTACCAATACCTGACGCTGCACCTGCCGCACCTAAACCAATCAGTAATGCACCTGCTACATATAAAACTGCGCTTACGATATCCATTTGTATCTCCGATAAATAATTTGTTAGTTAAATTTTTTAGTTATTAATTAGTGGTGTTCTTCTGTTGCCATACCTAAATAAACAACGGTCAGTACCATAAATATAAATGCTTGCAAGAATACGATTAATATGTGGAATAGTGCCCAAGGAACACTCAGTGCCCATTGCATCCACCATGGCATTAATGCTATCAGAATAAATATCATCTCACCTGCATACATGTTTCCAAATAATCGTAAGCTTAGTGATATAGGTTTTGAAATTAATGTTATTAATTCAAGAACTAAGTTAACAGGGTATAAAAGAGGGTTATCAAATGGCTGCGTAGTAAGCTCTTTGATAAAGCCTTTCAATCCTTTATTTTTAAATGTATAAGTCAACAGTAAGATAAATACACCGAGTGCCATAGACATTGGAATATTTACGTCCGCCGTTGGTAGATCTCTAAAGTGTTCTAGACCCATTGCACGACTTAATGCTGGTATGAAATCTATTGGTAATAAATCGACCGCGTTCATTAACAACACCCAAACAAAAGTGGTTAATGCCAGTGGCCCTATTAATTTATCCTCCGCTTGAAAAATCTCTTTTACTAGGTTGTTTACAAAATCAAATATTAGTTCGATAAAACATTGAAATCGACCTGGAACACCGCTGGTGCCCTTAGTCACTACGTATCGAAAAGCTCCAATAAACAGTAAACCCGTAATCCAAGATACCAACATCGAGTCGATGTTGAACGCCCAGAAACCATCACCTGTAGTTAAGAAGGTTAAGTGATGCTCTATGTATTCGTGAGCGGTAGTTACTTGATCCATACTACACGTACTCCGATCTTGTAGAGGCAGTAATAAATGGTGTTAAGAAGTACCCAAAGCCGACGATTCCATATCTACTTTATTACCAAAAAACACTTCATATAAAACTACACCGACGGCTAATACTACTTGGCAGAGAACAACTCTTTTAGCAGCAACAAGAATGTCACCACTTATCCCATTAAGCCTAATAATAAAACCTTATATTTAACAGTGTAAGCTCATATAAAACACAGTTTGAATATGTCTTGCTACTCGCATTTGCTGGTTAATAAAACTTTGCTTGTTAACAAAGAGATAATCTTGCTGGTTTTATATCTCCTGACGAAATATAACGATATAAACTAATTCGCTCTCGTTTCGACAAAATATAAACTACGCCTAAAATTATGTGATCAAAACGAAAAATATCGACATCAATAATTCCATTTTTGAAATGGGTGTTTTCCATTTTTGAAAGTAATAATTCTGTCACTATAATCATGAATATTTCAGATGATTTACTGATAACTTGAAGTATTGATAACTGCTCGAATAAATTAGGGTCAAGCCAAGTGTGTTGAAGGCAATCAATTTATATTTTTCAGGCACTTAAATTAACTTTTCATCAGAGTTAGAGTCAGACTCTAGATGTGTTAATTCATCACTATTTGGTTATTTATAGCGAGCCGCGTGCGTTTATTAACGCGGGAATATATATTTTTTATCTATTACTCATGAAGCGTGGAAAAACTGTGTCACATCAATGGTTATCCGCATTTTTGGTACTCATCGAGGTATTTATGGCCGGTTATATTGGAAGGTGAGAAGAAGAATTGAGAGTGGTAAAGCCGTTTCTATGAAGTTCAAACTCCACTTAAGAGCTTGTTGATAGTGGTTGATGCGGCCAGATAAAGCGTATTTTGAAGCAACAAATGGCAGTGCAGCACTGCCATTTGCTAAACCTTGTTTATGAAGCTTCATAGCTCAGATATTGAATACACAAGTCATGAAAAGCTTGCGCTTGGGGTGAGATAGTACGGTCAGACAGTCGGAATATTCCAATTTGTCTCTGTAATGGCGGGTCGATCAAAGGAATCCACACTAAACGCGTTTCATTGGTTGGAAAAGCAAGCTTAGGCAGCGTGGTTACCCCAATGCCTAATTCCAATACAGAAAACAGAGAAGTAATGTTTTCTACGGAATATAGGGCTTGTTCGCTGAGCATACGTGCAGGTGTTGGATCGAGTAGGGTGCAAGTCCCGTTACGAATGAAGGGCTGTTTTAACAGAGTTTGCCATTCGATCCCTTCAGGTTGAGCGGCGATAGGGTTGTCCTTTAAGCAGACCACACCGATAGGATCGGAAAGAAGTGGGGTGAAGTCGATACTCTCTTCTTCTAAATGGGAGGTGTTGCCTAGAGCGACATCTACTTCTCCAGAGAGTAATCGTGCTTCTACACCTGCCGCATTATCATCAATCAAACTCACCTCTACATTCGGGTATTGCTCACAAAAGGCCCCTAACACGCTAGGGATCAATTTGGCTGCCACAGAAGGCACGCTCGCTATTCGAACTCTTCCTTGTTGCCCAGCCGCCGCTGCACGTAAGTCGTTGTCTAATGCTTTGTAAACATTCAAGAATTGAATGATTTTCGGTAGGCATATTTCACCAAAAGGTGTCAGCGTAGATTTGTTGCCTGTTTCAAACAGTGGCTGACCGAGTATTTTTTCAAGCTCTTTTATCGAAGTAGACAGTGCCGCCTGAGAGCGATTGGCTCGGTGAGAAGCAGCTCGAAATCCACCTTCTTCGACCACTAAAACAAAATGTTTTAACTGTTGTAGCTTAATACTCATTACTTCGATCCCTCTCTAGCCCTTGCTATATCTTACTTTTTGTAAGGTGATAGATTTTATTTATCAAATGCACAAAATTTACCGTTAGATTTATCAGGCGTCAAGGTGCAGTATTTAACTATCTTGAAACATAGTTGTTACAAAGTTGGATGGAATCGTGAACGCACAAACTAAAAAACACCCAGTAAAAACCGCTCTTTTTGCTTCAAAAGCACCACTAGAGTGGGCAATCGTTAATAACGGCACTCTATACACTGCGCAGATTCCAATCGATGAAACGGGCGCAGTAGTAGAAGGCGGTATTGAAGCGCAAACGCGTCAGACTTTTAACAACCTTGTTCATACCTTGGAGTGTGCAGGCGAATCGATGGATTCTGTGCTGCAGGTTCTGATTTACGTGACTGACCGTAAATACCTGAAAACGGTAAACAACGTATACGGGGAATACTTCAACGCACCTTATCCAAATCGTGCAGCAGTCGTTGTTGCAGGGCTAGCTAGAGAAGAGATGTTGGTTGAGTTCGTGGTTTATGCATCGGCGTCTCAACCTGAATAAATGGACTGTGAACTGAGGCAATTTGCCAATCAAAGCTGTTTGTCTACGCAGATCTTTACTGATACAAGCGAATAGTTTTACGTCTAGATACAAAATTAATACTTATTCTCTATATAAATTAACAATTTATTAATTAATCCGATGGTTGCCAGACTCAACCGCAACCTAACGTTACAAGGACAGAATGATGACTCACTTACAGAATGTTCAAGCAGAAAACGCACTTTACATTGGCGGCGAATGGCAAGCGGGTGTAAGCACCGTAGCGAACATTAACCCATCAGATATTTCTGAAAACATCGGTAACTTTGCACAAGCAAGTGCTGAACAAGTTCAACAAGCGATTTCAGCGGCGAAACACGCTCAACCAGAGTGGGAAAAAACGCCGATTGAACGCAAACAAGCGGTGCTTCAAGCGATTGGTGATGAGCTGATTGCCCGTTGTGATGAGCTGGGCACTTTGCTATCTCGTGAAGAAGGTAAGCCGTTTGCTGAAGGTCGCGGTGAGATTTACCGTGCAGGTCAGTTCTTCCAATACTTTGCGGCTGAAGTGCTTCGCCAAATTGGTGACAACGCAGATTCTGTACGCCCGGGTGTTTCTGTTGAAGTGACTCGCGAAGCGGTAGGCGTTATCGGCATTATCTCTCCTTGGAACTTCCCGACAGCAACAGCAGCTTGGAAAATTGCTCCAGCATTGGCTTTCGGTAACAGTGTTATCTGGAAACCAGCAAACCTAACACCAGCAAGTGCGGTTGCGCTTACTGAGATCATCCATCGCCAAGGTATCCCTGCAGGTACGTTTAACCTTGTATTGGGTAGCGGTTCAACGGTAGGTGATGCACTGATCAACTCTAAAGAAGTGAACGGTGTGAGCTTTACCGGTTCTGTTGACACGGGTCGTAAAGTGGCAGCGGCTACCGCACCAAACTTCGTTCGTTGCCAACTGGAAATGGGCAGTAAGAACGCGCTGGTTATCGCTGATGATGCAGATATCCAAACCGCAGTTGAAGCAACTATTGCCGGCTCTTTCTCTGGTGCAGGTCAAAAATGTACAGCGTCTTCTCGTCTTGTTGTTATGGATAGCATCCACGACCAGTACGTTGATGCACTGATTAAACGTATGAGCGAGCTGAAAGTGGGTCACGCATTAGAGGAAGGCGTTTTCATGGGCCCAGTTGTTGACGGAAACCAGCTTGAAGCAAACCTAGGTTGGGTTGAGAAGGCGCGTCAAAGTGGCGGTGAGCTAGCATTTGGCGGCGAACGCTTGAGCATGCAACACGAAGGCTTCTATATGTCTCCAACGTTGTTCTTGAACACTAAGAACGATTGGGAAGTGAACCAAGAGGAAGTGTTCGCACCAATGGCAAGCGTGATTCGAGTGGCTGACTTGGACGAAGCGATTGCAACAACTAACGATACTCGCTTTGGCCTAACTGGCGGCATCATCACTCAAAGCCTACGTACGAGCGCACTGTTTAAGCAACAAGCTCAAACTGGTTGTGTGATGGTTAACCTACCAACCGCTGGTACCGACTACCACGTACCGTTTGGCGGTCGTAAAGAGTCTAGTTTCGGTCCTCGTGAGCAAGGTCAATACGCAAAAGAGTTCTACACAGTAGTGAAGACGGCTTACCAGCGTCCTTACTAATCTGCTTTCTAAATAAGAATTGGCTTGATTCACAGAGTCAGGCCAACATTCAAACCAAAACAGAAAACGAACTTAGATAAGTGATTTAACCCATTTTTGAAAACATGTTACTTGAGCGTGTTTTCAAAACCGAGCTAGAACACTGAGCTTTCAATAGGAGTGGTTATGTACCAGCAACGGATTGTTATAGATGGATTGCAATACTGCAATTGGAACAGAGAATATTTCCAAACACTAAAGGCGAGCGGCATTACAGCAGTTCACGCTACCGCGGTTTACCACGAGACAGCTCGTGAAACCTTATCTCGCTTTGCAGAATGGAACTTAAGATTCGAGCAGAACGCAGATCTTATCATGCCGATTCACTCAATGGCTGATGTTGAGACTGCAAAAGCAACTGGCAAAGTCGGTATTTTCTTAGGCGCTCAGAACTGTTCTCCAATCGATGATGAGATAGGTCTTATCGAAGTGATGCGTAAGCAGGGTCTTTTGATCATGCAACTGACGTACAACAACCAAAGTTTACTGGCGACAGGTTGTTACGAGAAGAACGATACCGGTATTACTCGCTTTGGTAAGCAAGCCATCGAAGAGATGAACCGAGTGGGCATGATCATCGATATGTCTCACAGTGCCGAGCGCTCAACACTTGAAGCGATTGATTTGTCTTCTCGTCCTATTTGTATCAGCCACGCGAACCCGACGTTTGCTCATGATGCACTTCGTAACAAATCAAACGATGTGATTAAAGCGCTCACTGCACGCGGTGGCTTAATCGGATTCAGCTTATACCCATTCCACCTACCAAACGGCAGCCAATGTACCTTGGAAGACTTCTGTCAGATGGTTGCGACCACTGCTGACATGGTTGGCGTCGAACACCTCGGTATTGGTAGTGACCTATGCTTAAACCAGCCTCAAGCTGTCCTTGAATGGATGAGAAATGGTCGTTGGTCTAAAGCGATGGACTACGGCGAAGGCTCTGCGAATAACTCAGGTTGGCCTGATGCGTTGCCTTGGTTCTGTGGTAGTTCGGGTATGGAAAATATTTATAACGGATTGATGCGTCATGGTTTTAGCGAGTCTGAAGCTGGACAAGTCTTAGGAGAAAACTGGTTTAACTTTTTGAAAGATGGCCTAGAGCCTCAAAGCCAAGGTTAAGTCGTTTTTCTCACTAGTCAGCATCTAATGAGCAGTCTTCTAAATACGTTCATTTAGCGAGTACTGCTTTAACCAAATTCACTATTCAAAAGGAACAACGATCTATTTCGCAACGCGGTAACCCAAACATGGATTAGCCTGCTCAACACAAAAATAATAGGGCAGGTGTTAAATACACCCTTGTAGTCATCATTTTTATGACAGCTGCAAAGAAACCTCTGGAGTCAGAGTATGTCTGATTTAACCAATAGCGTGAAATCTTCAAGCTTAAATGCGGGTCAAGCACACACAGCAAGTAATGCAACAAGCAACACCAACCAGTCTGAATCAACCTCAGACAAACTAGGGTTATCCAACCCGGCACTTTGGTACAGCGGCGGTTTTATCGCTCTGTTCGTGACACTGGCCCTATTTGATGGCGAACTGCTATCAACTCTGGTTAACACGGGCTTTGCGTGGTCGGTAAAAGTATTCGGTCCTTACTGGCAACTGCTACTTCTTCTGACTTTTCTTATTGGTCTTGGCCTGGCGGCAGGGCGAACAGGCAAGGTTATCCTAGGCGGCATCGCTAAACCTGAAATGGATGGTTTCCGTTGGATGGCGATCATCTTCTGTACGCTACTTGCGGGTGGCGGCGTATTTTGGGCTGCAGCAGAACCGATTGCTCACTACGTTAGCCCACCACCATTGTACGGTGCACAAGAAAACGCACAGCAAGGCGCGGTTAATGCGTTATCACAATCTTTCATGCACTGGGGTTTCCTAGCATGGGCAATCGTCGGCAGCTTAACGTCTATCGTGGTCATGCACCTTCACTACGACAAAGGCTTGCCACTTAAACCGCGTATTTTGCTTTACCCAGTCTTAGGCGAACGTGCACTGAAAGGTCACACCGGCGCTTTGATTGATGCATGTTGTATTGTCGCTGTAGCGGCGGGCACCATCGGTCCTATCGGCTTCTTGGGCTTGCAAGTGAGCTATGCACTGAATGCACTGTTTGATATCCCTGACGGCTTCACGACGCAGCTGATCATCATCTTATTCGCTATCGTTCTATACACATTATCGGCATTGAGCGGCCTTAACCGTGGAATGCAAATGCTAAGCCGTTACAACGTGATTCTTGCAATGGCATTGATGGTCTACATCCTGATCTTTGGCCCTACAAACTTTATCTTTAACGGCTACATTCAAGGTGTAGGCAGCATGATCGATAACTTCATCCCAATGGCGACATACCGTGGTGACGAGGGTTGGTTGAGCTGGTGGACAGTATTCTTCTGGGGTTGGTTCCTAGGTTACGGCCCAATGATGGCAATCTTTATTGCACGTATCTCTCGCGGTCGTAGTATTCGCCAACTGGTTTCAACCATCAGCTTAGTTGCACCGTTTGTTACTTGTTTCTGGTTCACGATTGTTGGTGGCTCTGGCCTTGCATTCGAAATCGCAGATCCAGGCAGCGTAAGTAAAGCGTTTGAAGGCTTTAACTTACCAGGTGCTCTGCTAGCGGTAACTCAGCAATTACCAATGCCGATGCTTATCTCTATCTTGTTCCTGATCTTAACCACCATTTTCATCGTAACGACTGGCGACTCAATGACTTACACCATCAGTGTTGTAATCAGTGGTGAGACAGAGCCGAATGCAATCATCCGTACTTTCTGGGGGGGGATGATGGGCGTAACGGCGTTGATTCTGATTTCTCTAGGCTCTGGTGGTATTTCAGCACTGCAATCTTTCATCGTAATCACAGCGGTTCCGGTGTCCTTAATCTTACTGCCATCGCTTTGGAATGCGCCTCAAATCGCAATCAAGATGGCGAAAGAACAAGGTTTGTAGAAGAGCAGAATCTGTAAAGAAACGGTAGAGGTAACGCTCTCTAAAAATTAAAGAGAAACAAGGTATCAGCCTTTGTAATAAGGCTGATACCAGATTCCGAAAGGAAGAGAAAACCCGTACTGGTGAAGATACATCGGACGGCAACTATTTAGGTCAACAGATCTAGTCAGGACAAATAATAAGGGGCGAGTTCGCTTGCCCCGACAACATCAATAACGATTAAAACGTGAAAGCTAACCAACATACTGTCGCTATAAATGCTTCAAAAGACAGCAACGATCGGTTTTGAATGGCTAGCAAAACCCTTATAACTACAAAGGTGGTGAGCAAAATGGATGCACATCGTTCTACCTACACTGAATCAGCACTACGTGACGCAACGGTCGTCATGGCACCGGAAAGACTGGGTGCTATGCACCAAACACGCATCAGCTTCGTAAGAACTCTGATTCGTAAAATGGCGCAACAGCAATGGAAAGTGACTAAACATGAGTGGCAATTAGACCCTCAAGGGTATGGTCATGCTATCTATAAGCTACAGACGCCAAACCATGTCTATCATTTGGTTGTGTTCTGCGATGAGATTGCAGACGACGAACGAAATGACCGTGTAATTGCTGAAAAGTGGGACGTAACATTTGCTTTGGTTCTTGGCGATGTGGATGTCGCTCTACTTGAGAGACTTCGTGCGAATGTACCGCTACAAGAAGCGGGTCGTAACCCTAACAATGTGCTTGTTCTAGCGCGCGCCAACAAAAGTGTGCGTGTGTTTGAACACATAGTGAGCCACTTGGCCAAAGGGGTTCAACCAACGCCAAAAGAGTTAGCGGAAGTAGGCTACATCCTGAGAACGACTGCGGTTTATGGCAATGGTAAGTTCGGTATTGCTGACTTCAAAATTTTAGAAAATAACCCAGATTTCAATCAGTCGTTCAGTGCTCAGATGTGTGCGGTATACATGCTGCGTGAATTTAGTCTCGACTGGGTTCATTACCTAGCAGAGCAACAAGGCGGTGAACAAGCGATTACCTTGCACAGAGGCTTACAACGCTATCTAGGTGTGGGTAATGCTACTGGTTTAGGCATGGCGCCATACCTGATTAACCACCCAAGTATTGTCGACCAATGGATGACAACCCGTGAACATGCATTAGCTGACGTGTTGGCTAATCACACGGATACGGTGTTGATCAAGCCACTACGTACATTAGTTAAAAAAGCGATTTGTCATTTAGAACAAGTTGTTACCATCAATGAACATCAGCAGGAGCTGAACAAAGCTGCTGTGGATGAGTTGAAACACGCAGAGCAATCGTTAGAAGTGTCTGTCAGCCAATGTGATACATGGGTGCAGTTAGTTGAACAATCTAAGCACATGAGTATGGAAGCCCAAGAAATCCTTATCTCATGCTTGATGGAATTGTACCCAGAATTAGTGGACGCCCATCAGGAGCAGATGAATTGTAGCGAGACACTGTCACTTCAAAGCGGTAAAAAGATACAAGATCTGTTGGTGATCTTAGAAGAGAAGTACCGCTGGGCAATTACAACGGACTTTACTAAGGCTGAGAACAACTACTGGTTCTGGTATCGCTCTCAAGACAAAGAAGAGCCAAGACTCGGTGTTCGAGGTGAAGAGCTGGGTGAAGAGCGTGAACTGCCGTTAGATATCGGTCGTCAAGCTTATCGTTTGTACCATGCTTTATTGCAGTTTACGCCGGAGCTCTCGTTAGCCGAGTTCTTAGTAAAACAGCCACAGCATCGTGCTATAGCTCGCCGCGTATGGACACTGGGCAACAAAGCGATGGGGGACATTCAAATGAATGTGCTTCATAAAGAGTCGCTGCCGATGCATCTGTTACGTTGCAAACTGGCTATGTTTGGTGCAACTAAGTTTGATCCGCGCTCAGATCGTTGGGTTCGCGTGACCTTCTTCCAAGGGGCACCGTTGCTTGACGAAATTCATCAAGATGAATGGGTGTTCCCACTGTTGCCGAGTGAAGCGGAGCTTGCAGGCTCACATAACGTTCCTACACATATCAATGCTCAACATGGAGGTAAATCGCTATGATCGTTTCTCACAATGAACTGGTCGCGGCCGTCAACAAAGCCTTTTTAGGGATGCGCCGTACATGTGGTGAAGCCGATGTGATAGCGAACATGGTGGCTGATTTACAAATGGTAGGCTTGGATGGTGTGCGTCATTTTAATAATGCGAGCAACTTTATCGGCCTAGAGGACGACTGCCCAGTTGATATTCAAGTGACAAGCGATAACACGGTCGAAGTCGACCTGCATAAGGCAAGTTTGGCGTGTCATCTTCCTGTCGTGATGGATTATGCGATTGAAAAAATGGTCGGCAACAAATCGCTTAAAATTGAGCTAAACAACTGCCACAACCGCTGGTTGGCCTACAGTGAGCTTGTAAAACTAGCAGCGAAAGGTATTGCGTGCACTGCACGTTGGGACAATGGCTCTAACCCTAAGAGCACCTTGTATGTGCTCAACCGTGGTTGTGTTGCTCCAGAGCTTTTTTTATCAGATTTGCCTCTGACATCGGACGAACATATCCATAATATGACCATCGAACTTTCCGTCCAGGATTTCGATATCGAACGCTTGTCAGATGGCTACCAAACACATGTCACGTCTGAGTCATTATTTAAGACACAAGAAAACGCGTGGCGTGATGGCATTGAAGTCAACGACTCAGAGTGGACGACATTAAAAGAAACGGCCACTGCGATTCTGGTTGAGAATAGCCAACGTTCAATTCAAGGGGCAGGAGAGTTAGTCGCCTCATAGCGGATTGAACTTAGCGCAACATAAACATCAGATAACACCAAAAGAGCTTAACGTATCCTCACTTCGTTAAGCTCTTTTTATTTTCCTACGGCTTTATCTACTGAGCTGTTGATAAAGCCTCAAAAACGCGCTGTTTTGACACAGGTTGTTACGATGCGAACACTCCTTGAGCAGTCAAATGACGCCCCTTCACATTCATGCTAAACAAACGGTTTCATTTACGACCTACTATGCGTATCTTGCTAACTATGTGTGCCATAGGGCGCCACTTTTATTCGTACCGATGACATTAGAATCAGATAAAAAGGAATGAAGCGTGCAAGCTAAGTTTATAGATGGAACCACCCTGTATCGTCAGCACTATTTTGAACTACCACTCGATTATCAAGCGAAAGATGGACAGCAGATTCAAGTCTTTGCTCGTGAAGTTGTCGACCTAGCAAAAGACAGCCAAGAACTCCCGTGGCTTATCTACTTTCAGGGTGGGCCAGGCTTCCCTTCACCGCGTGTGAGTGGTGAATCAGGTTGGATGAAACGTGCGTTACAAAACTACCGCGTTCTGCTTCTTGATCAGCGTGGTACTGGCAATAGCACGGTAATTAGCCATGAAACCTTGGCACATCTTTCTCCAGAACAACAAGCTGAATATCTGACGCATTTTAGAGCCGACAACATTGTTCGTGATGCCGAAGCGATTCGTGAACAATTTGGTGTTAAGCAGTGGTCGACGATTGGCCAGAGTTTTGGTGGTTTCTGTACATTGAGCTATCTATCGTTGTTCCCGCAAAGCTTGCAACGCTGCTATGTGACGGGCGGTATTCCGTCGATTGAACGTGAAGCTGACGATGTCTACCGCGCGACCTACAAGCGTGTTGAAGATAAAAACAGAGCCTTCTTTGCTCAATTCCCACAAGCACAAGCCATGTGCCGTGAGATCTCTGATTATCTGCTTAACAATGAAGTGAAGTTACCAAACGGTCAGGTATTTACTGTTGAACAGTTCCAATTGATTGGCATTAACCTAGGTGCTGGCGAAGCAAACCTTCCTATGTATTTCACGTTAGAAAGTGCGTTTGTTGAAGTGAACGGTAAAAAGCAACTGAGCTATATCTTCCTAAATCAAATGCAACAAGAGCAGGGTTACCTAACCAATCCAATTTACGCGATTTTGCATGAATCTATCTATTGCCAAGGTACAGCATCAAATTGGTCAGCTTATCGAGTACGCGAGCAGTATCCACACTTTAATTACCAATCGGGAAGTGAGTTCTGGTTTACTGGAGAAATGGTCTACCCATGGATGTTTGACCAATTAGAGACACTGAAGCCACTGCGTGAAGCGGCGAATATCTTAGCTGAGAAGTCGGACTGGGGCACTTTGTACAATGCAGCGCAGATTAACAAGAATACCGTGCCTATGGCGTGCGCAGTTTATGCCGACGACATGTACGTTGAGCTGGATTACAGCCGTGAAACATTGGCGAACATTCCAAACTCAAAAGCGTGGATCACTAATGAATATGAGCACAACGGCTTACGAGCAGACGGCGAAAGAATCGTAGACAAGCTGATGACGATGGTTGAAGCATTAGAGAATTTGCCAAAGTAATCTCGCTAGCCCTACCTGAAACAAAGACGTTAAAAAATAAGCGACGTTAGAAAAAAGAAAACGCTGCATCCGTGCAGCGTTTTTGTTAGGTCATCGAACTATTCGATTTAAGGAACTAGGAGGGGTAGCTCAATAAGCCATTAAGGTTGGATGACGATATCTTGATGTTCTGTTGTGGTTAAGCAGGCGCGATTTTGTTCGATTAGTTGAGCCGCGTAAGATGGGGTCACAGCTTGAATCTCGCCTTTCGAGCGAATGGTCAGTGCTTCCCAAGCTTGATCACGATATTTGCCTGTCTGTGTGTATTCAATAAGTACTCTCATGATTCTTCCATCCGCTGTGTGGTTAACGTGCTACTAACATTAGCGCCATTATTGTCGTTACACACCTGTTAAAAATGGAACATAAGATTAACCAAATGAGAATGGTCGCAACTTGAAAATTTCGACAAATTGCACTTATCAGCGTTCGAGCTTATTACTCTAAATCGCTGTTCATCCGGATAAAGGGTTGAGAATGGGCAACACTGGTAAGTTGTACCTGCGGCAAATTGAAGCATAAAAAAAACGCTGCATAAGGCAGCGTTTTTTCAGAATTCACTTGGACGACAGATTAGTTGTTGTCTAAGCCAACAATCTTGCGCGCAGACATTACCGCACTGTCTAAATCGGTCAATCTACCCGCACTTGCTGGACCAAGAACGGATGAATACAAAGCCAACTGCTTCTCAAATGATAGATCTAGATGGTTATATAGATTTTGGCGGATTTGAGCGTGTTGTTGTGGTTTCGCGCTCGATAGACCTTCCAACGTATCGTAGATGAGTGTAGTTGTATCCATATCAGTCCTTAGTAACTCATTATAAAATTTTGCGTATTATGCACTCGGTGTCATCTTTGTTCTGCGAGATTGATCGCATTATGTGCAAGTCTGCTTAATTGTGTAATCAGTTAGTTATAATTGTGTTGTAGTGGCAAGGGCATTTAAAGCGCAAAAGAAAAGGAGACACCTAGGTCTCCTTTGGTCGTTTGCAATTCACTTTCTAAGTGATAGATCCGCTAGCGGATGTTGATGTTGTTATCTCTGCGGTCATACATGTCAGGTGTGGTATGTAACCCACCCGCGTAACCCGCTGCCTCTAGGGTTTCTCTCACTTCACGAACGTGTTCTGCGGTGACTGGTTCTTCTCTATCACCGAGATGTAATCGGACGAAAGTGATCAGTTCGGCTAGCCTTTGATCAGACAGGACATCTTCAAAGCTCGCCATTGGCATGAAGTTTCTGTCTTTGTCGAGATACGTAGGTTGTAAGCCCCTTACCGTTACCGCAATGGTGTTGAATGGGTCACTGTGCATGATGATGCCGTTATTCAGCAGAGTAGGGGCGATAGGGTCGCGACCTTTACCATCGTCACCATGACACGCACCACAGGTTTGGCGATAAGTCGTGTAGATCTCGGCAGCGTATGACTCTTCATCAAAGCCCTTCGGCTCTAACGGCACCGCGTCACTGCTTATGGTGTTGTTGGTATCACCGTTCAACAAGTAGTAGGACATCGACTCGATATCTTCACGTGTCATCAAGCTCAGGCTATTTTTCACTACGTCAGCCATACCAGCGAAAGCCGTGCCTTTGTCTGAGTGACCTGTGTGTAGGAAGTCGGTGAGTGTTTTCTCATCCCAGCCGTCGATATAAAGCTCGTTTGCGGTAATATCGGGCGCATTCCAGCCATCGATTAAGTTACCTTGGAAAATGCGCTCAGGTATTAGAGCTTGTGCAATATTTCGTGGTGTATGGCACTCAGAACAGTGACCAAGCCCTGCAACCCAATATTTACCTTGTTGCCACTTCTCGACATCATCAACCTTATCTTTGAGTTCCTCTGGTACTTGATAGTCGACCGGATCGGTATCCATGAATACGATATTCCAGCCAAGCAGACCTAGGCGAATATTCGACGGGAACATCATGCTGTTGTCGTCATTGCGTCTTGGTACCGCTGTGATGGATTGCATGTACTCCCATAAATCGACCATGTCTTGATCTGTCAGATATTGATACGAGGTGTAAGGCATAGCAGGGTACAAGTAGCCATCTTTACCTTTGCCATCAACCAAGGCGGCTCTGAAGTCGTCGAAATCATAGGTTCCGATACCTTCGGTAGTGTGAGGAGTAATGTTGGTTGAATAAACTGTGCCAAAAGGAGTGACAAACGGCAGGCCACCAGCAAAGGGTTCACCACCTTCCGCGCTGTGACAAGCGACACAGTCGCCAGCATGCGCCAAGTACTCCCCGCGCTCAACTGACTCTGAGTTCAAGCTTGCAACCCTCTGTTGTTCAGCTTCT
Organism: Vibrio chagasii; assembly: GCF_024347355.1. NCBI lineage: Bacteria > Pseudomonadati > Pseudomonadota > Gammaproteobacteria > Vibrionales > Vibrionaceae > Vibrio > Vibrio chagasii. The sequence continues at coordinate 335,402 of NZ_AP025466.1, read as the reverse complement.
CCTGCATGTCGGATGTAGGCGCCTAGAGCCAGTATCTCGTTTTCGGTAAGTTGGTTATCAAACGCTGGCATCAGGTTGTTCAAGCCATAGTTAATCGTATGTTGAATCTCTTCAATGCTACCCCCGTGTAACCAAGTGTCATCGGAAAGATCGGGAACCCCAATCTCTGGGTTAGCAATTGTGCCATCAGCGTGGCAAGACGAACAGTATTGGACAAACAAGCTTTTACCGAGTTCGACTTTAACCTCAGGCACATCGGTATGGCGTTGGTTTAGAGACGCTAGATAGTAAGAAACCTTTGCCACTTCATCTGGGCGCATGATTTCACTCCAACCCGGCATTGCACCATTTCGCCCCTTGGCAATGGAATGGATTAACGCTTCATCGCTACCGCCATATAGCCATTCTTGGTCGATCAGGTTAGGGAAGTGTTTTTGGCCTTGACCGTTGTCGCGGTGACATGCGGCACAATGGGTTTGGAATAAGATCTGACCGCTGTTTACGATCTCAGGTACCTCTGCTAACCCAGCTAAAGTGGTTTCACTTGTTAGGGCAAACTGCTCATCGAGGCTTGTAGTGGGCGAACTGAGTTTATCGTCACTTTGCTGCCAATCGACTAAGCCTTCCCATTCACCAATCCCTGGGTACAACACGAGGTAGCCTGCGGAGAGCGAGAAAGCGACAGCATAACTGACAAACAGTAATTTAGGTGGCGGTGCGTCTTTTTCTTCAATGCCGTCAAAGGTGCCAACGGTGTGGTCTTCGTCGGCCTTGTGATTACTACGCCAGTACTTAACGACAACGGATACCATTAGAACAAAGAATATTATGGTTAAGAGTGCCGCCCATAAGTTCCAAAATGTGCTCATTGTGATACCTCCTGTGACGTATCTTTACCTAGGCTTTGCAGGTATCGAATTAAGGCTTCGCCTTTGGTTTTACCTCTAACCTGTAGTCTTGCATCACCAATTTCTTGGTCGGTATATGGAACACCTAGTGTACGTAATACCTCCATTTTCGCACTGATATCATCCCCAGTGAGTGTTTGTTCAAACAGCCAAGGGTAAGAAGGCATGATAGAAGTAGGCACGACTTGTCGAGGGTTGATTAGATGTATCACATGCCATTGATCAGAATACTTTCTTGCTAAATTGGTTAGGTCAGGACCAGTACGTTTAGAACCCCACAAGTTAGGAAACTCATAGATATCGTCTGCTTCTTGGTTTGGGCGTCCGTTACGTTTGATTTCTGGGTCAAGAGGGCGCACCATCTGCGTGTGACAGACGTGGCAGCCTTCGCTGATGTAGATATCTCGACCGGCTAGCTCGATAGCGGTTAACGGCACAGCGAGGCTGTTTTTAGCGATATCATCTCCTCGAACGATGTTTGGGACCACCCAAACTACCAGTGAGAAAGAGGCGACGACTACGGTGGTCAAAATTAGAATGACCAACGAGTGGGTAAAGTCTTTACTCATGATTTATGCCTCCCCATTTGCTGTGCGTTTAACATCAAGCTCAGCTGGCATGCGCACCGTTTTGTAAAGGTTCAGTGCCATTAAGAACAAGCCAAGTACGAATAGAGCACCACCAAAGAAGCGCAGGAACAGCCAAGGTGCTTTGAAATCCATCGCTTGCACAAAACTGTATACGAGCTCGCCGTTGTCGTTTTGAGTGAGCCACATGTAGCCTTCACCAATACCCGCTACCCACAATGCAATGGCGTAAATAGCCACACCTGCGTGCGCGAGCCAGAAGTGCCACTTGAGCATCCTTGGTGACCAAAGTTCGGTTTTGCCCCATAAACGTGGGATGAAGTAATAGAATACGGCGATACCCGACATCGCTACCCATCCGAGAGCACCAGAGTGGACATGCCCGATAATCCATTCGGTGTTGTGTGCAACCATGTTGAACCAACGAATAGCGAGCAGTGGGCCTTCGAATGTGGCTAAGCAGTAATAGAGAATCGCCGAAAAGAAGAATAAAAGACTGTAGTCGGATTTAAGTTTCTCTTTGTTTTGCAGTAGAGTCATCGCGCTGTTAAACGCACCTGCCCACGATGGTAACCAGAGGATCAGTGACATCACGATACCAATGTTTTGTACCCACACCGGAACGGAAGAGTAGACGAGGTGGTGAGTACCAGCCCAAGTGTAGAAGCCAACTAAGCCCCAGAAGTGAATCACGGATAATCGGTACGAGTAGATAGGGCGGTCAGCCGCTTTGGGTATGAAGTAATAGTTCATACCGATGACGCCAGCCGTCAGCAAGAAACCTACCGCATTATGTCCCCACCACCACTGTACGATGGCATCTTGAGCTCCCGCGAAGACGGAATAGGACTTCATTGCAGATACGGGCATCGCGAGATTGTTGACGACGAAGATCATCGCGATCACGATAATAAACGCTGCAAAGAACCAGTTTGCCACGAAGATGTGGTCGACTTTTCGTTTGGCTATCGTGCCAAAGAACAACACAGCATAAAGTACCCAAACGAGCACAATAAGCAAATCAATTGGCCACTCTAGTTCTGCGTACTCTTTTGACGTGGTGTAACCCGCAGGCAGAGAGATAAGCGCCAGTAGTAGCACAAGTTGCCAGCCCCAAAACACCATCCATGACAAGCTCTTATTGAAGAGCTCACAATGCCCGGTTCGCTGTGCGATATACAATGACGTCCCCATCAGGATATTGACGACAAACCCGTATATGACGCCAGAGGTGTGTAAGGGACGAAGCCTACCAAACTGAAAGTACTCCGAGTCGAAGTTTAAGATGGGCCAATACAGCTGTGCAGCGAGAATCACACCGATGATCATGCCTAAAATAGCCCAGATTAAGGAGGCGATAATAAAGTACTTCACTACCTTAATGCTGTACTGAGTTGTCACTTGTTCCATAACAAGGCTCCTTGCCTAGGGTTTTTACTGGCTGACTGTGCTAGAGTCGCTCACCGACTTTGATTCGCTACCGAGGTTCGAATAGAAATAAGAAATATCGCGGATGTCTTGGTCCGAGAGCGTATCGGCTTGTTGCTGCATAAGAACCGCCAGTCCACTGGTTCTTTCTCTTGTTTGATAATCTTTTAACGATGATATGAGGTAGCCCATCTTTTGACCACGAAGGTTTGGGTAAGGGTCTTGTGTTGAAATGCCGTCATCACCATGGCAAGTCATACACACCTTGGCTTTTTGTTTACCTAATTCGAATTGTTCTTGGTTGATTTCAGCTGAAACAGGAAACATGACCAGCGTCAGTAAGAGGGGAGACAGTGCCGCCATGGGGTTAAACTTTTGCTTATTTAAACTCATTATCGATTCCCTTGATTATGAATTGAGTAATTAACTTAAGAGAGTTAGACAATATTGGCTGGTGATATTTAACGGCTCACAGCATTAAATCGGGCTATTAAAATCACTTACGTTCGATTAAAGGTTATGCAGTGTCACGGAATATCGCTACTAAATGACCCATCTTTCTTGTCAATTTTATCAGTCACTACGTATTCACACGGGGAATTGGATTACTGAGGGCGTAAAAGAGCTCGTTTTATTTCAAAGACTCTGTAGATTGTCGGAATAAGGTTTGATCGGGTATGAGTGAATGTTTTAGGAAAATTAAGCCATGGTTAGGCGAGTCATACGAACAATTTGAACTAGACTCAATTTAGTGACCTTTTTAAATGGAGTTTAAAATGAGATCTACTCTTCTTGTCTTCCTTTTATCGTATTCGCTGTCTGTGCTTGCATCTTCGAATTTATCCGTTTTCGAGCATACGGGTAAAAAGCATGAATTGAGTCGAGAGCAACTACTGCAGTTACCTCAAACTGAAATCACAACAGCGCTTCCATGGAGTGAAGGTGAATATGTATATGGTGGCGTTACTCTGCAGGTCGTTTTAGAAGGTTTGGAGTTATCGATGCCACCTCTGGTTACTATTGTGGCTCTAAACGATTATAAAGTGGCGATACCAAAAGAAGATTTTTATGACCATCAGCCGATTATTGCGATTAAGCGAAATGGTCAGTTTATGCCGGTGAGAGAGAAGGGGCCGTACTGGCTGATCTATCCCTTGTCGTCTAAGCCTGAAATCAACAATACCGATTTCCACGCAAAAATGATCTGGCAGATACGAGATATTCATTTGTAGAGGGCTATCATGAAAAAACTGTTTCCCTTGTCTACCATCAAGATCGCCGTTTTGGCATTGGCTGTGGTGGTGCTTAGTGTGAATATCTACAGTGTTACGCGTATTAACGATATCAATAAGAGTTTTTCGAGCCGACAAAACGAAGCAACGTGGTTTGTTTTTCAATTGGTAAAGGAATATGCGAATTTCATGATGGTGAGCCGTTCAGGTAACCTCAATTATGATGAATTGCGGTTAGCCTATGATATTACCTGGAGTCGTTTTGATATTTTACTAAACAGCAATGAGTCTTCTAACTTCATTAAAGCTGCGAACTTCAAGCCTTATTTCTCTTCAGAATTTGAAAAGTTTAAATCGTTAGAGTCTTCAATAAAACTCGTTCAGGAGGGGGAGTTGTCGAGGGAATCACTGCAGAAAAAAATCGCTATTTGTTACGACACGCTGGTGGACTTTATTAATGAAAAATTTCGACTGCAAAGTCCTGTGATTGAAGAGAATACCTCATTAGTCGAAAGGCTGGTAAAAATGCACATGTTTAGTAGTGTGCTTCTCGCATTAGTTCTGATCGCGACTGGCATAATTTTTTACGCTGATTTTTCAGCTAAAAGAAGGCTTTACACTACAGACTTCATCACAGGATTCCAAAATCGTGTTTCCTTAATGAAATTTATTAAACATAATTATCCCAAAGAGAGTAATTTTGATCTCTATTTTGTTCGCATAAGAAACTTGAGTGAAATTAACCAGAAATATGGCCTTGAATATGGTGATTTGGTAGTGAGCTCAGCTGCTAAATCTTTGTCGGCCAAGATTCCAGAGAGTACGGTTTCATTTCGTAGCAGTGGCAGCCAGTTTTTATTCTTTATACCCGAGCACCTCTACGCGAGCAATGAGATACAAGAACAGTTTAAAGACGTTCTGAGTGACTATATTGCAGCTGGTAACTTAGAATTGATGATTGATGCTGTTGTGAGGCACAAGAAGAATATCAGCTCCAAAGATATGATGGAACTATTAACCAATATGTAACGTCACAGTGAGGGTCATAGCTTAGCTTTTATTCGCCTTTTATTAATCCCGTAGAGTCACTTTCTGCTTTCCTGACGGTACGAAGTACATATCAGAGAGCTTTGATTCTTTATATGCCCTCGTGGTCAAAAACGTCTTCCCAAGCCCCCAGAAGCTATTGAATACAGCATCCCCCTAGATTTAGGAAGAAGGCTCGAAATAAAGCTAGATTGTTTGTTAGCGTTGGTAGGCGACAGCACTGCTGTTAATGCAAAAGCGCTTTCTCTCTTTCGCTTTTTATTGGTTGCTTTTCTGGCACAGTGCCACGATACGATCTTCATTGATCTCGTCAAGCATCGAACATTGCTCTAGGAAGGTATTCGGCTTGTGGTCGCAGATGAACTCGATAAACTCAGTGTAAGTGAGTGGCTGGCTAAACAGATAGCCTTGTATCAGGTCACAGTTGGCTTTGCGCAGGTACTGGTACTGCTCTATACATTCAACGCCTTCTCCGACCACCAAGGTGTTACAGGAATGTCCCAAATTAACCATTGATTCCACCATTTTACGGTCCGCTTTGTCATAGACGATATGATCGATAAAACTCTTATCAATTTTAAGTTCGTCGACAGGGTAATGAAGCAACTGATTAAACGCCGTGTAACCTGTGCCAAAATCATCGAGTGACACTTTTAGCCCCAGGCCTCGGATGCTCTCAATTGTCTGCACCGTCAGTTTGGTGCTTTTCACATAACTGGTCTCAGTGATCTCAATGATGATATTGCCTGGTGGCACTTTAAAACGTTCTATTACCTTGCGAATGTTGTCTGCGAAATTACGGTTATAGAGCTCCATCGCCGAGATATTGATAGATAAGGTACCTTTGTATTTATGGATATCGGAAAGCTCTTTGTAGCTTTTAATCGCCATTCCTATTACCCACATATCGATTTTCGATATCAAGTTGCTTTTTTCTGCGACTGTTACAAATTCGTCTGGTCCAGCTTTGATATCAGCGAGAGCAGGACAACGAATAAGACATTCAGCACCATCGATTTCTAATGTCTTTGCATTAAATATGGGCATAAAGCGTAGCTCAAAGTTATCGCTCTCACAGCACTCTAAAAGCCTTTTCTCGATAATATCGTGTCTTTTTAAGGAATGGATGAGCTCTTCGCCATAAACGATGCGACTATCTCCGTCACTGTGAGCCTTGGCATTTATCAACATTGCATCGATACAACGGTGCCAGATCTCTTCAAATTTAGGGGTGTCAACCGGGAGCACGCCCGTAGCGATAGTTAAACGAAAGCCATAGTAATCAAGGAAGGTTGTGCCGGTTAAGGCGTTATTGATGTTCTCGATCTCTTCGTTTATCGATTGGTGTTCAGCCATTTCTAGTATGGCGATGAATTGATTGCCTCCCAGCCTTGCCAATGAATAATCACTGCAACTAAAGCCAAAGGAAGATTGTTGATTTTGTAACGTTTCTCTAAGTGCTTTCGCCAAGCTAATTAGCACGTTATCACCGACTTTTGCGCCGTATAGGTCGTTAATCTTCCTAAAGTCCATGATGTCCCAGCAAACTAAGTAGCAGCGTGTACTCATCGAGCTTTTTAGGCGCACATCAAGATGTCGAATGAATGAGCGGCGGTTAGCCAACTTAGTAAGTTGGTCAAATTCAGCTTCAAATTTCAGTTCTGTTAGTGAGTCGATATACGCATTCTTTAGCCCGTCAATCTCACTTTGTCCTGATGAACGTTTAAAGTACCTGAGTTTGAGCCCTCCAATCGATATTTCGTGGAGAAGGTCTTTGAGCGGACGCACCAATTGGTAACGCACTACCAAATGAACAATGAGCATGATAAAAGATAAAGTCGCTAGGAATCCTAAGAAGGTGTGCTGAGCGATCATGGCTTTTTCAATGTTAAATTTCTGTTCTCGAATGTTGACTTGAGCAAGGAAGTGACGACTGTTCATTTGAACGTTAATACTGTCTTTATTCTGTTCAAATGACTTGATAATAAACTGAGTGTTTTCAATGTTTTCTACTTCATTTGATGGTTCAATCAAAAGTTGCATGTTGTCGTCGTCATTATAGCTAATGAGCAAGTTTGAGAGCTGCTTTAGCGGACCGTCTGCAATTAAGATGTATCGGTTTGAGCTTGTGTTGGCTCGTTTATCTTGAGGAACTAGGTAAGGGTCGATGGCGGCAACATAGGCATATCTTAATCCACCATTAACCGATATGTATGAAAAGCCCTCTTGGGATAGTTCAGTTTGGTTGATTAATGAGGTGTAAATGTCGAAGACCCGCTCGTAGATACTGTCCGGTATCTTTAAGTCTTCAAAAGGGTCAACTCGTAATGTCGATAGTGTGAGTTTAAATTTTGGATCAATGATGTAAATGTTGCGTTGACCGAACTGATTAACATGGCTTTGATTGAGAACTCGCAATACTCTTTTTTCTAAAAGAGATAGGGTTGTATAGTCAGTAGGATTTTGAATGTAACGCAAGAATTGTAACGATGAACTGATATCTTTGACGAGCAAAGATAGCCCCAATTGCTCATATTCAGCCGCAACCAGCGCGGTATTAACATCGGACTGCACTTCGTCTAAGTACATGTGCTTGGTGTGGTTTGAGGCGAAGTTGTAGGTAATGAATCCCGAGACTGCGAATACGAGTAGCAGTGCTGGGATAAGTACAAAATACAGTTTCTTCAATACAGGCATTTCTTATCTCAAACTATCAACAATACGATTACGAATTTGAAGGCTATTGGGTTCAAGGGGCTGATACAGATAGCTGCGTTCTAGTACTTCTTGGCTAGGGAAAAGCTCTGGGTCGTTTTGATACTCTAGAGAGGTCAAAGCCTTAGCTTTTGAGTTTGGTGTGGCGAACCAGGAGTCCATTGCGTTTTGAGCTGCAATTTCGGGTTGTGACAAAAAGGAGAGTATCGTTGATGCTTGTTCTGATAGTTCTCCGTTGTTAATCGCTGCGATGCACTCCAACCAAAGGGTTGTGCCTTCTTGAGGAACGATATAGGCCCATGATGCTTCGGGATCGACCTCATTCAATATGTAACTGTCTCCAGAATACCCGTAAGCCAAGTCTATATTGGCCAGTCTTTCTGGGCGGTGGATATAGTCGACGACGTATTCATTACTCTCAAGGTGGGGCTTTTGAGCTTGCAAGGTTTTGTAGGCAACTCTCAGCTCCTGCTCATTGTTTGTGAATGGTTCGAATTGGTTGAGTAGAAGTGCAGCACTCACGAGATCTGTTGGCTCGTAATACATACTAATTCGGCCACTGTTTTCGGTTTCAGGATCCAATATGGCTTTCCATGAATTAGGAGTGTCGACTTTATCGCTACGGTACAATATGCCCGATGTTCCCCAAGCATAAGGGATGCCATAGTCGCCGCATCCATCAACCCATCGAGAGTCAAAGTTGTTTGCGAGAGATTGCTGCATGCCACTGAGGTTGTGAAATAGGTTTTGCTCAGCCAACGCTTTGAGCTTCATACTCTCGATCACAACCAGTTCAAAGGCACCGCGGCGTTCGCTCAATAGGACTTCATCACGAATCGATTCGTCTGAAAAGTATTGCTGTTTTAATGCAATGCCATAGGTGTCATTCAATTTTTCAATGACGCTCTCGGATAAAAACTCATCCCAATTGTAGAGATAAATTTCATGTTGTTGACCAAATACTAACCCAGGCGAAAAGGATGCGGACACGAGAACTGAAACATAAACATAAAATGCCTTCACTGACGGATTCCTTTCTCTTCTTTGTTTAACTAGATCCTAGCGCAAAATTTGAGACCTGCTTCAAATTTACGCCTCTAATTTTACTTAAACATTATGCTGCGCACGCAATTGCCTAGGTTTTACTTGAAGTAAAACCATCAGCATGGTGTTAGTTAGCGCTATCCCAATCGCTAGGTTTTCGATATGGAGCGGCGGTGAGAAGCGATAAAACAAAGCGCTGAAAAAGGAGGAGACGCTCCTGAGCAAGCTTAATGGGTCCATTCTTCTAAATCATGCTGTTGTTCGATAACTCATTATTTATCATTGGCTTATTCTATCGGTCACCCCTTGAGAAATTTTGACTAATGACTTGTGGCACAAGGAGTTTGTGCTTATTGTGGTCGAACGTTGTCATTCATTTCAATCGTCGGAGACATTGTGGATTTAGAAATATATCAAGTCGATTCATTCACTAGCCAAGCTTTTAAAGGCAATCCTGCAGGTGTCTGTATTTCTCAACACGTGTTGGATGAAGCATTAATGCTTTCTATTGCGGATGAGATGGCGGTTCCAGAAACGGCTTTCCTTGCGTTAGAATCTATGACTCTTAAGTGGTTTACGCCGGAAGTAGAAGTTCAGCTGTGCGGGCACGGCACTTTGGCGACGGTTCATGTGATGAAAGAAAAAGGACTAGTAAAAGCCAGTGACAGGGTCGTATTTCAGACCTTATCTGGTGATTTAACTGCCACAGTTTGTGACTCGTCCATCGAGTTAGACTTCCCGTGTACTCAATTATCAAGTGTAGAGGTTGATACTAGGCTGTTGGAACATCTAGGTATTGAGAACAGTCAAGTGTTGTCATACATGGAGTTCGACTCTAAAACGTTTATCGAGGTGACCAATGAGCAGGTTGTTTTAGACCTAACCCCCAACTTTGATGCCCTCAAGAAGATGAAGGGTAGAGGTGTTGTGGTGACCGCGCTTTCATCCAATATTGAGCTTGATTTTATCTCTCGCTATTTCGCGCCTTGGGTTGGCACGAATGAAGACCCAGTAACTGGCTCGGCGCACTGTGCTCTCACGCAATACTGGTCTGAGAAACTGAATAAGTATTGTTTTAATGCATACCAAGCCTCTCGTCGTGGAGGCTATATTTCGACAGAACTTCTGGCTAATGGACGCATAAAGTTGATTGGCTCTGCGAAAACCGTGATCAGTGGGCGCTTGAAGGTTTAGATATCACATAGGCCGCTAAAACGAGTCAGTAATTCAAAAAATAATCGTGTAGCCCATTTTTTTAGGTTACAAATGGAGGGTTCATACGAGCGCTACTGGCTATTGAGCTGCCTGATGAATCCTAGCGAGGTCGTTAAACCTAAGTTATTGTTGAAGGAATCACTGTGTCTGCTTTTTATCTATCTCAAGTTTTAGTCGCCATTGCGATTTGCTTTGATCTCCTTTCGTTTCAGTTTAAAGAGCGTAAGAAGATTGTGACTTGCCTGTTTTTTGCCGGTGTACTGATTTCAAGTCACTTTATTCTTTTGGAGCAGTGGACTGCGGCATGCTTGATGATTATTGCCACTATCCGTTATTTAACGAGTGTGTTTTCCACATCACCTAAATTCAAATATCTGTTTTGCTCTCTGTCTGTGGTTGCTACTGTCTTTACCTTCTCAGGGTTAACTAGCGTATTGAGTTGCTTTGCATCAATGTTCCAAACATTTGCTGCTTTTAACAAGGATGACCGTCGACTTCGAGAGCTAATGATCATCGGCACCAGTTTTTGGCTTGTTCATAATTACTTAGTTGGCTCTCCAACAGCGGTTGTTATGGAAGCCTTATTTATTGGCAGTAACTTGCTTGGCTATTACCGTTTTTATTTCAGGAAGAACGTAGCTGCTTAGTGTGTTGTGTCATTAACACCTCACAACCTTTGAGCGGCTAAAAAAACAAGGAAATGCTATGTCAAATATCTACACGGATATCCCTTCGTCGATACCTAATGAAATATTTAATGACTTGATAGCGAATGACAACATTCGGATAGAGAGGATACTTTCACATGGACACAGTTCTCCTGAGGAGGGTTGGTACGATCAAGAGGAGCATGAATGGGTTCTGGTGCTCGAGGGACAAGGCGTTATCGAATTTGCTGATGGTCGTATTGTTACTTTGTCTAAAGGGGACTACCTCAATATTCCCGCCGGTGAAAAGCACAAGGTTCAGGGGACTGACAAAGACTCTGTTACGATATGGCTTGCGGTGTTTTATCGTTGATTTTGGGATAGAGGTAAAGAGCGTATGTGGCGAAAATTTCAGGTTTTTCACCAGAGAATGTCGGTACAGAGGCAAAACGAAGAGTGGCTACTTTATCGAGAATCGGAAACTTCAATACGATCTCGAGTTTATGATGTGATTATCCCTTCTGATTTAGCAGAGGAAGAGTTTGCGCGTTATTTAGCGGATATTTATCATGAGTTTGCTTCAGAAAAATACCCATCAGTGACACGTATTCTTTAATGTGGCTAGTGAGTGTCCCATTGCAACTATTTATCAACTGATGCCTGTTTGTAGAGTAACAAATCCAATAGTTAGAATCTGAAAGCAACCAAAGGAAGAGAGTGTGGTTAGAATTCGAAATTATCAAGAAAGTGACGCCAAAGCGCTATGGGAGATCTTTTTTTACACGGTTCGCAACGTGAACATACGAGATTATTCTCAAGAGCAAGTCGAGGCTTGGGCACCAAGTGGTTTTGACTTTGCGTTGTGGCAAAAGCGTATGGTCGGGTTAAAACCTTTTGTCGCTGAGTTAGATGGTCATATTGTTGGCTATACTGACTTACAGCCGAGTGGTTTAGTCGACCATTTTTTTTGCCATCATCAATATCAGGGGCGAGGTGTGGGCCGAGCGTTGATGGAGCATGTGTTCACGATAGGGCAACTTCGTGGGGTATCAAGATACTTCTCAGAGGTAAGTATCACCGCGAGGCCATTTTATGAGCGTATGGGTTTTAAAGTAGTGAATGATCAGCAAGTCGATATGCGTGGAGTAACGCTTACGAATTTCGTGATGGAAAAGGTTATCGATAAGTAGGTTTATGTTAAGAGCGAAGATTGTGAAGAGGAACCGGCCTAAAAGGATTATTAAACCTTTTTAAGGGTAAATTTTGCTGATCTACTGATATTGTCGATGAGTTCAAATTGTGTGCTAGCCAATTTGTCTAATTTTAAAGATTGAATGAATACAAGGAGTGTTGTTCATGAGTCATGTGAGTAGATTAAAAATATACACATTAGTGTCGATGTTTTCTTTTGCAATCGGAGTGTTAGCCTTGCAATCTGGGGTCTCTGGGTTGTTTCCGCTCTTCGTCGTGGTTATTTCATTTTTTTCTTTTGTCATTAATTCATTCCTTTGTTTATTCGGCAATAAATATGAGAATGCCAAAGAATAAATCTCGAAAATGATTATCGAAAATCTCTTCTAAGTCTCAATTGTGGGACAGATCTTGATGGTGTTTTTGCAATTGCGCTAAGATTTCCTCTTTAATTTCAATGTACTATTCGGTTCGATTGAAAAGAGTGAGGGTAGTACGTGGGAATCGAAGCTTTAGCATTTGTTATGGATGCGCTAGTCACGGCATGTTGTATGTACATTGCATCTAAACTGTCGTTTGTGGTGGCGGATTTTAAGTCTCTTCTAACGATAGCGATTATCGTATCTCTAGTCTCTATGATTCCGACGGTGGGGTGGGTTCTAGGGCTTATACTGTTCGTATTTCTACTTGGGAAGGCAACTCATTCGAGTATTGGTGACTGTATTTGGGTGGTGGTGTTTACCAAAGTGGTGTCGATGGCCGCGTTTCTGATATTTGGCCGACTGTTTGTATAACCCAATATCCACTTAATATCTAAAGTGATAAGCCAAAATCTAATGTTCGAATAGAAAAGACGTGTGACATTGTCACACCTCCTAAATCTCTTTTAACGGCCATTGGTGTCTGTTACTTAGTTAACAGTACAGCGTCAATGACATGTATCACACCGTTGCTCGCTTTAACGTCTGCTGTTACGACGTGAGCTTTGTTGATCATTACAACACCATGGTCAGTACTAATTGTGACTGGCTCACCCTGTATGGTGACTGCGCTGTCTAGTTTTACCACATCTTCAGCCATTACTTTTCCTGGCACTACATGATAGGTGAGTACTGCGACCAGTTTGTCTTTATTTTCCGGCTTCAATAACATATCTACCGTACCTTCCGGTAGAGCGGCAAACGCTTCATCTGTTGGTGCAAAAACAGTGAACGGGCCTTCTCCTTTCAGTGTATCCACTAATCCTGCTGCTTTTACTGCCGCTACTAACGTTGTGAAAGAGCCATTATCAACCGCTATATCAACGATGTCTTTTTTCATACCATGATGGTCAGCATTGACAGCCGTTGATAAAAGAAGTGATGCGGCGAACAGCGACAGGCTTTTATATAAGTTTTTAAGCATATTGGGTTCCTTTCAGTTTTTCCTTTGTTTCCGAGGCTTGTTACGAAAGGCCGAGCACGATAGATCATATCTACGTCACGCTTGAGACATTGCCCTATCCCGAAAACTCAACAAAGTGGGGATGTAGAAAGGTTAAATACTTGTTGTAATTCTAAATTTGTACATATATTTAATGGGTGATTATTCAACTAGTGGATGTGAATATGAGGTCTGTTTTACCTGTAGTACTTTCCGCGGCTGTTTCTATGCCAGCGTACAGTGGACTAGCTCCTAGTGAGGGCTTTAGTGGTAACTTTAGTGTCTTGGCTGGGTTCTATTCTGACAGCAGTAATTTGAGTACTGAACAAGACTCAAACCAAGCAACCAATACCATGGAAGGCGATAGTGAGAATCAAGGCTTACTTGGTTTTCTTGGAACTGTTAAATATACCTTTGGTGAATCCCTTACTCACCAAGTTTATGCCGGTACCACCCGAGAAGATATTGCGACCGGTACTATTGCTTTTGAAATCGGTTATCGACACCAACTCTCTGGCGGAACCATATTAGATGTTTCCGTGTTACCGACACTTATCTCCGGCAAGGCTTGGTCTGATCCTTACGCTGTTGGTGTGAATCGAAACGAAACTGATGTAAAGGGTAACGTGGGCCGCCTACAACTGACTAACATCGGCGGCACTGCTTTCCAAACAGATTTTGCTATTGGTGAGTCTGATGTTGATGATGAACTGTCAGGTACCCAAAGTCTGTCTACACAAGAAGCCGCACTCCTCGATAGAGAAAGAGCTTATTTATATGCTAAGGCAGGCTATCGCTTCATTCTGCCTAATCAGGCCGGTTTGTTAGTACCTTCTATGGTGTATTTCAATTCTGATGCGGAAGGGGGGGCTCTGAGCTTTGATAGCTACGGTATCGAGTTGAACTACGCTAAGCGAATTGGCCGTCATGGTTTTGTTGTTACGTTAGATGCGAATGACCGTCAGTATGATGAAGCTAACCCAATCTATGGAAAAACTCGTGAAGAGAACGAGTATGGTGCCTTTTTAGCGTATGAATTTGGTGGATTGCTGGGTTACAAAGATTGGTCGTTTATTACGTTACTTGGTCTAAGAGCCATTGATTCCAATATCGATTTCTATAACTCTGAACAGGTATTGGCAAGCGTCGGCATCGACTATAAATTTTAACGCAGATCGCCACCATAGCTGTGCAGTTCTAAGTTAACTTCATTATTTCGGGTACTTACACTTTTTATGGTTGTAGGTGCTCGCTGCTATTCGTAATATGAAATCCAGACAATACATTGAAACTTATTAAGGAAGCGATTTGGATATACAAATTAGACATTTAGAAGCAACGGATAGCGAAGATTTATTCGATATTTATCGCCGCCCTTCAGTTTCAGAAAACACGTCACAAAAACCATACCTCAGTTCTGATCAAGTGGATCGGCTATTTGGTCATTCAGACCATTTTACGTTGGTCGCTGAATCATCCGAGAAAGTCGTAGGCCACATTACCTTGTTTATGACGACTAAAGTAAGGGACCGACACTGCGCAGGGCTTGCTATTGCCATTCATCCGGATGTTCACGGAAAAGGGGTTGGTAAAGCCTTGATGCAAGAAGCCATCAATCAAGCGGATAATTGGCTAAACCTAGTTCGCCTGGAGTTAGAGGTTCATGCCGATAACCACGCTGCGATTGCTTTGTACGAACGCGCTGGCTTTCAGTTAGAGGGGACTAAGCGATTGAGTACCTTCAAAAATGGCAAGTACATTGATATGTTGCTGATGTCGAGAATAAAGCCTGAATATCTAGCATCTTGAATTCGCTTTAGGTGATTGAATTTATAATCTGAATAAGAATTAAATTACCGCTGTAAAGCCATAAAGCCCTCAAACTGCAGAAGTTTGAGGGCTTTATGATTTTGTTATGAGTTGAGGTGTGTTGACTAACTAGCACGAGCACTGTTTTTTGGTAACAAGCATTTATGGATTATCAATACCGAAGCCATTACGAAGCGCAAACTGGATTAGCTCCATATGGTTATCGAGTTCGCGGATATCTAACATTCGATATTTGTGTGACTCGATAGTTCTTGGGATTAAAAACAGAATGTCGGCACATTGCTTAGCGGTGTAACCTTGCGCCAGTTGCCAAGATAAAATCCCAGTAGCGTATGGTTTACGCTAAATGATTGAAAATAAAATACCTACAACTTTATAGGTAAACTACAGGTTAGTGTTCTTTTGGGAACATACATCAGACCTTGGAGTAGATAACTTCTGCCTGATATTTATAAATTTAATTTTGAGTAAATGGTGTTGTTATAAAAATGGCTGTTTTGGAATACAAAGTGTGTGGCATAGGTGAGTGGGTAAAAACAAGAATATCAAGCCGTTGCGCTCATTTGCTTGCCGCTGAATACGAGTTGATGGGATGGCCAATCAAAATCGACGGAGAAGTGTTTTCTACTGAGAACGCGTAGTGCAAACGCGCACCAATAGGGCGAATATGGAAACGTAGTTTCCCTGAAGTTGATACAAAAAAGCTGGCGATTGAATGCCAGCTTTTTTATTTAGAAGATCAACAAATAGGGTTTACTTGTTCACGAACTCTTTGAATTTTTGCTTGGTTTCAGCGTCGGCTTTTTCATACCAGAAGTACAGCATTTCTTCGGCCGTGTTAGACGCGTTGCCATAAATTTTTGCTGGTAGTGTTACTGGCTGAACAACTGCAGCGGCTGTAGCACCTGTCGTTAATGCGGCAATACCACCTGTACGGTTGTATTCTTTCGCTTCTTGAGGGTATTTACGGCCAATCTGCATGCCATCTTTGGTTAATTTGTCTTGCTTAACACTGATTGTATGTTGGTTCTCATCAACCAGTTTCCAATCTAGGTTCTGAAAGCCTTTTCTCGCTTCGTTAGCGTTGCGGAACTTCGGCATGTCGAACGTTACTGTTGTGTCTGTCGCGTCAAAAGTAGCAATAATTGCGTCACTATCAACAAACTCACGGTCGTTACCTTGACTAAAAGCAAGCTGATATTGGAAAACGATTTGGTTTACACCGTCTGGCACGGTGATCGTTTTGCTTGAAGAGAAAAAACCACCCTCAAGATCAGGTTTAGCCTCATTAACCGCTAAGACTTCAACTAGAGCATCTGCGCTAGAAGGAACTTCAATTTTTACATCAGCTAACACTTGTGGTGCTGCGATAATTGTGGAAAGCAGCGCAATGGATTGTAATGTTTTCATAATCATACAGTTATTGGTGTGAGATATTTTACAATCTCACGCAAAACGAAGTTTTTCAAGTTGCCTTCTCTCCATTTGGTAAAATTCACCGAAACTTAACTTAAACCTAATTGCTGAGTATATCACCTTTGCATTTTTTGCTCACATAAGGATGGTGTGGCCCCTGGTGCTCACTTATGCTGGGGCCTGAAATGGGAGTAAAAACTTCTCAAAGTTAACTTTTTGTACTGGTGAGGTGTTTGCTTGTTAAACTATAACTTCCCATAAAGTAAGAGATCCAATCATCAATAGGCAATGGTCGAGCAAAGAAATAGCCTTGCGCATATTTACAACCTATCTGACGTAATGTTTTTACATGGCTTTGTGTTTCAAGTCCTTCTGCTATGACTGAAAAATCAAGTATCTGCGCAAGTTTTAACACTGCACATGTGATCTCGTAATCGACCTTGGATGAGTTGATGTCTTCGATAAAACTACGGTCTAACTTAACGCAGTCAGCGGAGAGGTTTTTTAGTACCGAAAGAGATGAATATCCGGTACCAAAATCATCTATTGCGATCTTATAACCTTTGGAATGAAGCACTTCTATGGTTCTCGAACAGGTTTCGAAGTCTCGCATCATATCTCTTTCTGTTATCTCAAGTAGCAACTGATGCGGTTTACAGTCGGTTTCATCGAGTATGACTTGAAGTTGTTCCGCAAGGTCGGTCATGTAAAACATTCGTGCAGAGAAGTTGATAGAGAAAGTCACCCTTTCTAAATTGATTCCAGAGCGCTGCCATTCAGTAATCAGGTTCGCCACTTTCTTAAATACCCATTTATCGATGTCGATAATCAGGTCACTCTTTTCGGCCACTTCCAAAAAAGCCACTGGTGGAAGTAGACCGAGCTTCGGGTGTTGCCAACGAACAAGTGCTTCAGCCCCAATGATCTCTTGCGAATCTAAATCGACTTTTGGTTGGAAAAATACTTCTAATTCATCGTTCGCAACCGCTTGATGCAGACCCATGTTAGTTTCGATGAGATCATTCACTTCGTGGGTCATCTTATCGGCATAAACGCGGTACTGGTCTCTGCCATTACGCTTAGCATGATACATGGCGGTGTCGGCGTTTCGAACTAAAGTTTCACCGTTAGCGCCATGAGTGGGGTATTCACATACGCCGATACTGGCTGCAACAAATATTGAGTTGTCTTCGGTATAGTAAGGCTTACGAAGTGACTGGTTTAAACGCTCTGCCAGCTGTTCGCCTTCACTTAAGCTGATGTTAGAGAACACGACCATAAACTCGTCACCGCCCATTCGTGCAACAAAGCCGTTATGGCCAACTAGGGTGGTTAGGATATTAGATACATTGATAAGTAGGTTGTCACCTTGTCCATGACCGAGAGAGTCATTAATCGTTTTAAACTCGTCGATATCTAAATAAAAGAGCAAGAAACAGGTATCCTGTTCACGTGAACGTTTGATCTCTTCATCCAGCTTTTTTGTGGCTAACAGCCGGTTCGCTAACCCTGTTAATGGGTCGTGGTGGGCGAGAAAGTCGAAGTTCTTTTTCTCTTCAGTCAGTTCTAGATAAGCTTCAGACAACCTTCCTGCCATGTCATTGTAGGCTTTCTCCAAATGAGACCACTCATCGCTTCTGCCAAGTGCGATAGGTTCTCTTAAGCTACCAGATTCTAAGCGGTCAAAACCGTGCTTGAGTGCATTCAGTGGTTTTTGAATGTGATTCCTTACCACATAGTTAAGCAGTAGTAGAGATAAGATAACGGCAGAGAAACTGATCATAATGGCGTTAAGTCGTGATTCTCCGATCTCTTCTTCCAGTTGAGCGGTAAGCACCAATGCTTGATTTTGAACGCGTGATTCCGTGTTCTCAACCATTTCGAGCAAGTCGCTTTGCGCATCTAAAAGCGAAGCCATCACTAGCCAGCGTTGCTCAAGGTTGGCACGAATTCGTTTCAGCGCCGCGTTATAGCGTTTAACTGTTTTCTGAATGAGTTTCTTCTGTTCAATGACTGCTGCTGTCTCAATATCAACGTTTTCTAAGTGCAGTAAGAATATGTCGAGCTCTTTTTCGACTTTAATCAAAAGCACTTTTTCTGTTTCTGGCGTAATGCGGCTATGAATATCACCGACCATTTTTCCTGAAGTAAGAAAGGACTCTCTCAACATGTTCATGAGATCGAGCTCGTTGTTATAACGAATAAAGTCATGTTGGTTGAGGTGCTTCAGTTTGCTGTCGGCAATCGCAAACTCCAGTTGGTTCAATTGTGCTGCTAAGGTGGCATCTATTTGATTGGTTTGCTTGAGTATTCGATTGAGTGCAAGTGAGCTACCCAAGAAACGATGGAAGTTATCAATGAACGCGTCGATCTTTTGCGAAAAACCTTCGTTGGTCGATAAATCTCTGAGCTTTTGAAGTTGGTAGTCAACGTTAAATGCTTCTTCTGATAAGGTGTTTTCACTGAACAAAAAGGTCTGTTCAAGTAATTTCACTCGAGAGGTAAGCGTGAAAACTCGGCGGCTGATCTCTGAGTTCACAATCAATTCAGATACATGTGTTGAGGTTTCGTTTTTAAGTGTCGACTCGACATAATATAAAGAGCGAATCACCATGATCACTGCAAGGCTTACGATAAGTAGCGAAATGAAGTTGGAGATGATGAAGCGCTGGGTAATGTTTATTTGATTCAGTTTCATTGCGGCTTCCAAATATTCAGATATGCTTCACGGTAGCCATTTTTAGGGTCATAAATGCCAGTCGCTTCGTTGTTAATCAGCTCTGCGACGTTGTTTGGAGTTACGAGGTGAACAGGTGCAGAATAACCACTCGGTGGCATGCTATTGAATGCTCTGTTGAGTTCGTCAACGATTTGCCAACCTTGCAGGTATAAAGGCTCTGGAACAGTCGCTGATTGGAACTGATCTTTGTTGATTCGCTTGTAGGCGGCTTTGCTACCATCTCCCGCTGAAATGTTGTTTGGGATCAGTTTATTTTCTTCTAGGTTAGATTCTAAAGAGGGGATGGCATAGTCGATGTACAGATCGTTTATCGCCAAAATATGAGTGATATTGTCGCCGTGTTTTTTTTCTAGCATCTTCAAGGTAGCAGGCATTTTTTGGTCGATTTGGTCGAGTGGAAGGTAGATAAGTTCCAGAACATCACATTTACGACACTGCTTGATGGTGTCGACCATAGCGTTAGCCTTAATCATCGCAATTTCGTAGTTTGGATCTGTGAATACTACTATTTTTGCTTGTTCATCTGAGTCAACAATCGCAAGCAGCGCAGCAACTTCAGCGACATCTAATGGATCGGTCGTGATATTCGTGAAGAGACCAATATCAGGGTTTCCACCTGCGAGCTCCGTGGCGTGCCAGCCAATGATAGTAATTCCCAAATCTTGAGCTTGTTTTAAGATCTTCTGGTGTCGGACAGCATCAATTCCACCAAGCACGATAGCATCTGGCTGAAAACCTATCGCTTTTCTAATGGCTGCCCCTTGGCGTACTTCAGAGCCAAGACCGTCGATAAAACGCAGGTGCCAATCAATGTTGGACATCGCTTCCGATAAACCTTTTCCTACACCATAGACACCCCCGTTGCGCAGATCTGACGCAACAAAAATAATGTTCTTTTCATGGCGTACGGCAGGACCTTCCGTTGGGCCTCCCCATATGACTTGATTTGATACGGCACGTGTGACTTTGTTTTCGGCGTATTTGAAAAATACGTCCTCTGGATACTCTGCAAAACTCGTTGAGCTGCAAGTGATAGCAAGCAATAAACTCGCAAAGTGAAATATTCTATTCATCAGCTCTATAAAAGTCTTTAAATTATTACCTCTCTATATTTATAATATTGTTAATAAATATTCAAACACTTGGTAACATTTATGCTGGGTCAAAATTATAAAATTCTTTTACCTCTGCTTCTAACTACTTGTTTTATGGTTTCACTGCCTGTGAGCGCTGATGGGGAAAGGCCTGACGGTGATTTTGAAAAACTTGAAAAATTTCAAGAGACTGTAAGCGGAGAGCCCATTTCTGTAGCATCGAAATTTTCTGAAAAGCCCGTAAGGATCGCTTTAATTTATCCAAGTGCAGATATTTCTGATTTCTGGATACGTAATTTCATCGCGTTGAAGGAAAGATTGATTGCCTTACAGCTCAAATTTGAGATTGATGAATTTACATCTAGGCAGATCGAACACTCACTTCAAACTCAATACACCGAGCAAGTACTCAGCTCTGAAAAACCATATGACTTTGTCATTTTTGGACCATCAGAGTTGGATATACAAGCCGGTAATATCCAAAAACTGTCGGCTTCCTCTGACTTTAAAACCTTCATTTGGGCATTTCACACGCCAAACGAACAGTGGACTCACCAACCAGATAGTTGGTTTGATTTTTCCAGTGAAATGGGAGCCGAGGTGCTGTGTGACCACGTGGTCAAAGAGCTAGGTAACGACGTGGAGTTTTCCGCTAACCGAGGTATTCCAGGTATTACAGATACACAACGCTCTCAAGGGTTTATTGATTGTGTTGAAGATAAGGGCGATTGGTTAACGGTTTATGAGCATTTTGGGCAGTATCAAAAAATTGGTGGTGCTGATGGGATCCGGTTGGTCTTGGGTAACTTTCCAGAAGTGACTATGGTTCATAATGCGAACACGGCAATGACGATGGGCGCTGTAGATGCGCTAGGCGAAGCAGACAAGCTGTCTGATATATATGTGACAGGTTGGGGTGGAACCGCAAAAGAGATAGAGAAAATCCGATCTGACGAGCTTGATGCAACGCCAATGCGAATGAGTGATGATCTGGGGGTTGCCACTGCAGAAGCCATCAAGTTTCACTTGGAAGGCCGACAAACAGAAGTACCTTTGGTTTATCTAGGCAGAATCACCGTGGTGCACAACAAAATGGATGATGAAGAGTTGAGCCAGTTAACTCGAGAGGCTTTCCGTTATTCAGGCAAAAACTAGTGCACTGAACGTTACCGGTACTCCAGCAGTGAAAAAGTGAACTGACCCCCAATAGTTGGACACCAATTATTGGAGGTCTTTTTATGTCCAAATATAGCCGAGAGCTAAAATGTATCATTGCTAAGCAATATTTAGATGGCACGTCATCTCGCTACTTCGCAAAACAATATTCAATCCCTTCAAGACAGATACGGTATTGGGCTCAAGTCTTTGCCATCCATGGTACTGATTCATTTTTACCAACTAAGCATGCTGCTTCTGCTCAGACAAAGCGAAAAGCATTGAATTTAATGTGGACGAATAAATGGTCTCTCACGCACACTAGCGCAGTATTAAACCTCTCATCCCCTGGGATACTCTCTGTCTGGCTCAAAAGATTTAATGAGCTCGGTATCAAAGGGCTCAAAATGCGCCAGAAAGGAAGACCCTCAATGAAACAGCACCCTCAACGTACGACTAAGCCTGATAATGAAATGACACTTGAGGAGCTAAAAGAGGAATTGGTCTACTTGCGAACCGAGAATGCCGTTCTAAAAAAGTTGGAAGAGTTGGAGCAGGAAAAAAACGTCGAACAAAGAAAAAGCGATGATAGCTCTAACTCTTAAAAGCAAGTACCCGTTAAAGCACTTACTGCACACTCTACAGCTAGCAAAAAGTGTCTTTTATTACCAGGCTCAAACGAGCAAGCGCCCAAATAGCTACGAACGTGAGCTGCGGTTGATAAAGTCAATTTATCATGAGCATAAGGGACGATACGGCTACCGCCGTATTCACTTGGAACTAAAAAATCAGGGGTTCATGCTTAATCACAAAACGGTTCAAAGGCTTATGGCTCAGCTCAACCTTAAATCGACGGTCAGGATTAAAAAGTATCGTTCATATCGAGGAGAGTCTGGAACAGCAGCTCCTAACGTGCTTGAAAGAGATTTTAGTGCGACTCAACCCGATGAAAAATGGGTAACTGATGTCACGGAGTTCAAAGTAAAAGAGCAGAAAGTATACTTGTCTCCCGTTGTCGACTTGTTTACTCGGGAGGTGGTTGCTTATAGAGTGGCCAAAAATGCCTGCTTGCCGCTTGTCACGGATATGCTGGCGGAGGCTATATCAAAGCTGAAACCCAACTATACATAGCGATCAAGGTTGGCAATATCGCCATCGACAGTATCAGAAAAAGATAGCGGAGAGTGGGTTAACGCAAAGCATGTCGAGAAAAGGTAACTGCTTGGATAATGCGGTTGCTGAAAACTTTTTTGCTTTACTCAAAACAGAGATGTATCACAACCAAAGCTTTGAAGATGCAGATGCTCTGATAGAGCAAATTAAAGAATACATCGAGTACTACAATACCAAACGTATAAAAGTGAAACTAAAAGGCCTGACTCCGATAGAATATCGAACGCAGGCCTTGAAAGCCGCTTAACAGAAATGTCCAACTTTACGGGGTCACTTCAGTCTTGGGTTTTTCGCTTTACTGGTTTTGTGTTTTCTCAGTAGAGGTTAGAAGACGAAACTCAGCATAATGGTATAGAGCACTGCATCTTTATCATCAAAAGTACCCAGCGGGTAGAAGTCTTCAACAAAGGCGCCGTTTGTCTTACGAGCTTCAAAGTATTGTACCTCACCATTGAGGGAAACGTTCGGCAATACGTCGTAATCGATACCAATCAAATAGCTGTTGCCTGTGAGGTGTTCGTTTGAGTCAAATTCAGCACCATAAACGACATAAGGCGTAAACGAATTCAATCTGTAGCCTAGACTTGCATACATCGATGAAGAGAAGTCACTGATTTGTCCTTCACTTGATAGCACCGCTTGACCAAATTCATACTCAGCACCCAAAGACCAAAGCTGGATGTGTTGATTGTCTGCAGTGGGTAACGCACCAACGTTTTTAATCTTAACGGTCTGATCAAAGTTGGAGTCGAGGAAGGACAAATTCCAACGATAGTTCTCTCCACTTAACTGAAGGTTGGCACCAAACATGCGATTGGTTTCAAATTCCAGTTCTGTACTCGAATTAAAATCAACTTCGTTTTTGTCTTTTACGCCAAAGAAAGGGGAGAGTAACAGCGTTGCCTCATCACTCACATCATGAGTCCAGCTGACTTTAATCCCGTTAAATGCGGTTATACCTAATACGGCGTTATACACTTCTGTAGGTGGCCTTGCCGTCATGTAGGCTTGCCCAACATAGTAGTACTCAGATGCAAGGAAGAGAGGCAGTCTCAATCGCCCGATACTGACATCAAAATCATTGAATTCATAACCAAGGTAAGCCCATTCTAATTGCGGGTCACTCCAGTCGTACTGAGGAGCTTTAACAACTTGTACCGACGCTTTAAATGAGTTGTAGAAATAGTCGAGTTGGACACCGAAACTCGTATCGCAATCGTAACAACTTTCATCGGTAAATCCGCGATTAATAATCAATGGATTATCGTTGTCAGATGTTGCCCAAGAGGTGGAGCCAAAGCCACTCAAGGATAAGTTATCGGTGAGTTCGATAATGGCGAAAGCCGGAGAAGCAATTGAAGCACATAGTACTGACGTAATTATTCTTTTCATGTTATTTCTCCGAACTTATAACGTAGAGAACGTTGGCATTTTGAGGTACCGAAGAGAGTGGGGAGTAACCAATACGGTTTGGTTTGTCATCGAGCCAGTCCACTAAGCTGTCTGTTGACGCCGTTTTGATTTCTCTTGGATAACGAGCTTTTCCTGAAAAAGATAAACCGGCCCAATGAGCATTCATTTGAGCGGCGTTCTTTCCAAGTAATAGTTGGTAAAATTCCTCTCTTTCAGCACTGTTTTCAGGCCAATCTGACAGTTCTACACGTTTGCCGTTAAGACGTTTGGTTTTTCCTCGATATAGCTTTCTTGCTTTGTTAATAGAAATCGCTTCAAACTCTGTGTCTAAAGAGAATATGGCGTAGTCTTCCGCTGCATGAGCTGGGCTAACAATAAGTAGACTTCCTAATAGCCCTAGTACGGCGATGAACGCAGCTCTGCACTGGAATGTTTTTATTGTTTTCTTCCAATCCATTGGTTTCTCCTAGCAAGTCGCGCTTTCAATTTGGTGGAATAGTTTCTCTTTTCTTACGGGCTTCGCAACGTAACCATCCATTCCCGAATCAAAGCACTTTTGAATATCATCGTCGATAACGCTGGCGGTTAACGCGATGATAGGAGTCTTTGTTAAGCCTAGGTTTTTCTCGTGTTCTCTAATCTCCTTGGTTGCGGTGAAGCCATCCATCACAGGCATCATGCAGTCCATCAAAATGACGTCGAAACTGCTGTCGCTCTGGTACATATCAACGGCAATCTGTCCGTTGTCCGCGATTTCAAAGGCATAACCTGCTTTTTTAAGCATAACCGAGGCTACTTTCTGGTTTACGCGGTTGTCTTCTACCAAGAGGATCTTTTCAGACTTACTTGGTATCAATTCTTCCTTTGGTTCTTCAGGCAATATGGTTTGGGTTGCGCTGGCTAATTTAGGTGCCTGCGTCACTGATGCGGCACTGTGGATAGGGGGGACTGTCGAATTGAACTTTGGCAGTGTATCGTGTGTTGCCGGCAGTGGTATTGCTTCTACTGCCGTTAGCACTTTCTCTTTTAACATCTCGAATTTGAACGGCTTAGGCACGTAATCGTCCATACCCACATCGAAACACTTTTGAATGTCGTCATCGATGACACTGGCAGTCAACGCAATGATAGGAATGCGGCGGTTCGACTTTGTCTGTTTCTCAATACGACGAATGTGACCCGTTGCCTCAAAGCCATCCATTACGGGCATCATACAGTCCATGAGAATGGCGGCGTAATGAGGGTTGGCAGTAAACATATCCACGGCTTCTTGCCCGTTATTGGCGAATTCAAATTCAAAGCCGCTTTTGCCGACGTGCAGCCCTGCGATTTTCTGATTAATCCTGTTATCTTCGACTATCAAAATCTTTTGCTGAACTTGAAGTTCCGATTGTTTCGAATTGGACAGTTCAGCCAAACCCTGCGTATCACACAGCTCGACGGCTTTGATTAGGCGTAGACCCAGTAGGGGTTGTGATACTTGAGCTGTGATACATTGACCGATATCCGCAGGGTCGCTGAGGAAGGATCGAATCAAACAAATGGTAGCGCCATTTTTATGAAGTGTGTCTAAGCTATCAGCGTAGTCACTGGCTTGGAGCTTATCATCTTCGGCAAAGATGACGGTAATCGGTTTTGTGTGTGCCTGGTTAGCTATGCGGTCAATAATCACGCTCGTATTATCGGTGGTTTGAGCGACATCAAGTCCATACAGTTTTAGTTCATTATCGATACGCTCTGAAAGCACGTTGGCATGCCCAAGAATATAGATGTCGGAAGAAGCCGTGCTTGGTTTAGGTAGCCTTAGATCAACCGCTAATTCTAAGTCGAAATAGAAACAGCTACCTTCGCCTTTCACTGAGTCTAATTGTATTTGTCCGCCCATTAGTTCTACGAGCTGAGTACTGATGGCAAGTCCAAGACCAGTGCCCCCAAACTGACGAGTCGTCGAGTCATCTTCTTGCGCAAAAGGTTCGAATATCTGTTTTTGCTGTTGCTTATCGATACCAATCCCCGTATCTCGCACTGCAAAGCGAACCTTAACCTTGTCATCAGCTTGTTGGAGTGTGTTGATTGAGAGGGTAACGCCACCTTCAGCTGTGAACTTGACAGCATTCGACATGAAGTTCATCAGGACTTGTCTTAGACGGTGATCGTCGATCATCACTCGAGCTGGAGTATCCGGGCTGATATCAACGTTGATTGATATTTTTTGTTCTTTGGCTTTTGGCGCAACAATCGACGCAATATCATAAATTGATTCGCGGATAGACGCAGAATGTGGGCTGATAAGTAACATACCCGATTCGATTTTCGAGAAGTCTAAAATGTCATTGATTAAGCTGAGCAAGAGTTGAGAAGAGGTTTCTATGGTGTCTACATAATCACGCTGTGTCGGGGTTAATGGAGTATCAGAAAGGATCTCTGAGATACCGATAACGCCATTTAACGGAGTACGAATCTCGTGTGACATGTTGGCTAAGAAGCTGCTTTTTGCCTTACTCGCTTGTATTGCGTGATCTTTCGCTCGCTCTGCGTCTTCTTTTGCTTGCGTGAGTTTTTCTTTGGCGTGTTCTCTCTCGATAGTTAAGCGTTCGACTTGTTGAGCGAATAGACTCAGTTCATCTTTACCTTGAATGAGCTTTTCCAGAGAAGGGCGAGTTTCATCATCCTCACTCTTTAAGAACTTCAGAACCAAACCAAGATTATTGGTTACCTGTCTTGCTAAGCTCAGCGTTAAGCCCATAACAATCGTTGCGAGTAGGGCGACTAAAGAGATGAATAATGTTCTTTGTACTTGAGCCGCTGAGATTGCTTGTTCAACTTCAACTTGGAACTCTTGTTTGATGACGTTCCCTAAACTCTGTAATAGGTTCAGTCGCGCGCTCATTGCTTCCAAGCCTACAGATATCTCTTGAGGTGTTAACCCACTGAGAGCGTTGAGATCTAGTAGAGCGTTTCTTATTTCTTGGCTTTGAGCAAACACATCATTTCTGAACACTTCAACCATTAGTGAAACCTGGTGTTCATTGGCATTCAATGACACGAAGCGTTCCAAAAACAGTTGTTGCCTTTCACTCACGGTTTTAATCTGTTCTACGAGTTCGGGATCGTATTCTTGGCTACTTTAGAATATCTCAATAAGTGAGGTACCCAATTTAAATTCTTCGTTCGACCAGAACATTAACCATTCGAGTTGTTGTAAGGCGGTCAGGTGCTGTTGGATTTCTCGCTTGGTATTCTCGAACGGTACTTTTTCTATCTCTAGCAACAACTGTTTGTATAAATCACTCTGCCACTCCTGGGCATCCAATTTATCGTAAGTGTCCGTTGCTTCCATAGTCGATAGGGTAGCTTCGCTAAAATCCGCGACTAACTGATCCATGTCATCAGAAGCCCCGAGGAAGATAATAGGAGATAAGGTTTTGAGTTCTAACTTAACTTGTTCACTTTGAGCGGTAAACTCTTCAGGACTCGACGCTAAGGTGCTTCTGTATAAGATAGAAATATCTTGAAGGTAGACAGATAACTGATTGGTTCGCTCAAAATCAGTTAACTGTGTCGTCAAGATATAGGCTTGTCTGCCAGCGAGGAAGAGCAAAAGTGAAATGGGAAGTAGAACTAAGCCAAAGAGTTTATGTTTGACTGAAAGGTTATTCCAGACCGTATTAGCCATATAAGGATCCATCCAACTGTTTTTATCTAAAAACAGTAGAGTAAAAATAGCGATATTGAAACTTTGTGCGGGTTAATTTTTTTGAAGTGTGGGAGGAGTATAACTTCTTATGAATCCGATGCTTATTTTGATTGAATGAATAGTTCTTACTTCTAATCACATTTGTATAGGTCTTTAAACTCTCTTTCTAATACATGGTGATGGGTATACAGTTTTCATTTTCATAAAATTTAAACGTATAGAGTAGCTTCGCTACTTAAATACATCCAAACGATTTGAACTCATAGGTAATACGAAAGGAATAAATTATTCACGAAAATGACAAGTGTAGAGGTTCTGTGATTCTACAAAACCTCAGCACTGATCGTTATTTGGTGGTGGGACAAAATGGAGTCAGCGGGACGACTTCCTTGATTAATAGGGACGACATCCAGATTAATAGGTGCTGAGCACTTCATCGATTTGTTGATTAATAATTTTCATCTCACTGTAGATGAGTGAAAGGTCATCAGCTTCAGGAGCAACTTTGTTAAACGTGTTTTGTTCAACTCTTTCGAGGGCAACTGTTGCTGTCTCTTCCCCGAAGCTGGCTAATATGCCTTTTAAGGTATGCACCGTGAAATGAAGCTTGCCCCAATCTTGCTGTTGCACCAGTTCTTCGATCTCTTGTAATGAATTACCATGGTCTTCTTGGTAGGTTGATAACACGGCAAAAATGACATCTCTGTCATTGTCTAGGTAGGCATTTAAAGCATCAAAATCTAGCATATAGACTCCTGTCGGCTGCATGTTGAAAATGGGCTGGGCGGCTTAGTGGAATAACCATATTTTGATGAGTCACTAATCCATTGATTCCATCTAGGAGGAAGGTCTAACTGAATAAGATCTTCCACGTATTCGTCGCTAAGGTCTGTTTCAACGCATGCGTTATTGACAGCGTAAAGGTAGTCTAGCTTAGCGGCGACTGAATAGGGATAATTGGTAATAAAGTCGCGTAGTTCTTGGATCGATCCTGAGCTTCCGATGTTGATACAATTCGAAGGATCGACTTTTCGAGAGTCAAGTTTATCGTTTATTGCCTCACCGCGTAATTTCAAACATTCCTCGACGATGTGATACAATGAATATTCACCAAAGTGGCATAGCAAAGGTAAAAATTGCGATAGCAGTGAAGTCGGTTGATTGTAAAACTGATTAGCTAACAATTTAGTCGCTCGTATCACTTTTTTGTGCGCAACTAACGGGCTGCCTTCAATCAACAATATATTGCTTTGGAATAGTGCTAGGCTTGCTAATACTTGTTGTTGAAGTTTGGCTGGTAGCTTCAAATTGACCAATTCGGTAAATTGGGAGGCGTGCTCAAGCAAAAGACGTTTATTTTGTACTTGAGTTTCTCTTTGGTACGTTGCTCTTATGGAATTGAAATGGGTTCCAATTGAATGAATTACGTCGATATCGGCGGGTGAAATATGGCTTGCGTACATCTCCCCAAGCTTAATGAGCATGTGTGTATTATCAGCGTTTTCGGCCAAATCGATAGCTCTGATTGCTCGATGACTAATACTTGGTGTCATCTCAAATGCACGAATAGCCAATTTTAAAGCGGGCAGTAGCATCTTGTGTTTTTCATAAATACAGCTGAGGCAATCAATCACGTTCAGGGATAATGGTTGAACGATAAGATAGTTGTGCAGTTTCTCTATCGCCAAGTTCGGTTTTCCTAAGCTATCTAGAATTAACGCTTCTGCGACCAATTTGGTTGGGTGCATATTAGTTTTAGAGTGAGTGATTAGACTAGAGAGCAGTTGCCACTTCTTCCCTGCGATCAAGTGCTCAATCAGTGTTGCTTCGAATTGAACATTAGATTTTTCGCTGGTTATTTCTAATGCCTGTTTAAGCAATTCCCGTGTCGTAATAGGGTATAGGCTGTTGAGTTGGTCAATTTGTCTTGACTCGAATACAGCACTTTTGATTTTTTTGCCTAATACCTGAGTGTTAATTGGCTTAGAAATAAAATGGTGAGCCTCTCCTGATAGGGCGGTAAGTACTGTTTCTTGGCGCATATCCCCGGAGACTAAAATTGTTGCAACCGTGTGGTCGATAAGACGATTACGATACAGAATACTTAGTAGCTCAAAGCCGGTAAATGACTGCTCTAAGTGGTAATCAATGAGCAAAACATGAAACGCATGCGTCTCGACAGCCCTAATGGCTTGTCGATAATCTGTCGCAATGAAAATACACTCGTGAGCAATGCCTAAACTAGCAAGCTGTTGTTTGATCAGAATCGTCGCACTCTTAGAGTCGTCGACGATTAACACCCTTAGGTCTCCTGGTAAGGTCAAACCCATTTTCCTCTATACTAATGATATTCTTAATTTAGGTATCATGTTGCACATTGTCAAGGTGCTCAGTTCACATCTATGCGGTTAGTAAGCTATTGGTAATTAAAGAATATTTATAAATAATCGAGAGTATTTCTTTGCGGCGACTGATTCAGCCTTAACTTTCTAAGGTTAACACTCTTTTGCTCACAAGAGGCAAGTGATTAGTCTTGCTTTTTTGTTGAATTAGAATCGTATTTATCTACGATTCAAGCGGCGTTTTAAGCCTTCAACCTTAATCACGCATACTAAGAATTAAAACAGCAGCCAATGCCAAGAATGCGGTCATCATAAGAAATACATCATTGTAGGCCATAATTGCCGCGTCACGTTGCATGGTTCCTAGCAAACTTGCTTGGGCTTGATACATCGCTGTTGCAGCGTCACTTCCTGATTGAATAAAGAACGCCTGTTGCTCCTTCAGTGTTTGCCAACCCAACTGGTTCACTGAAGGCAATGACTCTTTAATATGACCTAGATGTTCACGCGTTTTGTTGTCCAACAGAGTAGCGATAATCGCGATACTGAAAGCCCCGCCTAAGTTACGCATAACGTTAGCTAGCGTAGAAGCGTCCGGCGTATCCATTTTATTGATGTTCTTCATTGCCACTAAAGAAAGTGGAACCATGATGAACGGGCTACCAATCGCACGTAGTACCATTGATAAAATCAACTGTTGGCCACCAAAGTCTATGGTCATGTGGGTATTTACGTAACAACTGAAACCAAACATCGCGAAGCCAAAGGTCACTAAGTATTTGGGCTTAATGACTTGAGTTAGCTTAGGCACGATTGGAAATATTAATAGTTGAGGGAAACCCATCCACATAAGCACTTTACCGATTTCCATCGCGTTGTATTGCTGAATCTGAGTAAGGTACAGCGGCAATACGTAGATAGATCCGAGTAGTGCCATACCCAATATCAGGTACGCCAAACAAGACATCGCAAACTGCCCATCACGCAAGAGCCGTAAATTAACCAATGGTTTTTTGTGTTGGAGCTCGTTAATCACGAAGTAAACCAAACTCACCGCAGAAATAATGCTCAACGTAATGATAAAACTTGAGTTGAACCACTCTTCACGGTTACCTTCTTCAAGTACCACTTCCAAACAACCAAGCCCCATAGCCATGGTAGCGATGCCAAACCAATCGGCTTGTTTAAGCGTGCCGAGGTCGAGCTTCTCATCATCCAAGCCATATCGGATCATGGTGATTAATAGCAGAGCCGGTGGGATGTTGATATAGAAAATGTAGTGCCATGAGAAGTTCTCGGTTAACCAGCCACCAAACGTGGGGCCGATAGATGGAGCAAATGTTGCAGTAACACCAAACAAAGCCATGCCGATAGCACGCTTGTTGATAGGCAGTAGTTGAATAACGAGTGAGAAGGCGAGTGGTATCAAAGCACCACCACTAAAACCTTGCATCGCACGGAATACGATCATCGAGGTCATGTTCCAAGAGAATGAACACAGTAACGACGACACGGTGAAGATCGCTGTAGTCCATGTTAGATAGCGACGTTTGCCTAGCGCTTTTGAGAGCCAACCACTGAGTGGAATCGCGATCATTTCAGCGACTAGGTATGACGTAGATATCCATGAACTTTCATCCAAGGTTGCAGATAGCGCTCCTTGGATGTCTTTAAGAGATGAGTTGGTGATCTGGATATCCAAGATCGCCATAAACGCACCAATCAAGCCACCGAATAGGGCGATCCAATGGCGAGTTGATATCTCATTCTCATCATTCTTAGGGGTGATAGCGCCATCGTTGCTCATGGTCTAGCCTCGTTTATCGATGGTCGCAACCACAGACAAACCAGGAAGCAGACGACCTTTTAGCTCTTTCTGGTCTGGAATCGTAATTTTTACTGGTACACGTTGCACGATCTTGGTGAAGTTACCTGTTGCGTTTTCTGGCGGAAGTAGTGCGAACTTCGCGCCAGTTGCAGGTGAGAAGCTGTCGACAACGCCTACAAGTGGTTGCCCAGGGAAAGCATCCAATTCAACTTCAACTGTTTGCCCTTTGTGAATACCACTGAGTTGCGTTTCTTTGAAGTTAGCCTCAATCCATACTTGATTGTTGGGCACTAAACTCATGAGCGGTGAGCCAGCTTGAATCAATAAGCCTTCACGAACACTTCGCTTACCAATTACGCCATCTGTTGGCGCATAAACTTTGGTGTATTCAAGGTTTAGCTGTGCCTGTTCTTGTTGTGCTTGGGCTTCAGTGACCGATGCTTTGGCTTGATCTATTTCGCTGGCAACAACCGATAATTGGTCGTGACTTGCAATCAGGTTTGCTTTGGCTTCTTCTAAGTCAGCAAGGGCTACTTTTTGTTGAGCGACCATGCTATCGACTTCATCTTGAGAAGCATAATTACGTTTTAACAGGCTACGCGAGCGCTGCACTTGTTGAATCGCACGTTCGTATTCTGCTTCTGCTGAATCGACGCCACTTTCTGCTTGACTAATTTTGCTACGTTGTAACGTCTGTTGGGCGATGAGGTTCTTTACATCAGACTGGACGACGGCTAGGTGAGCGTTAGCCTGAGCAAGTGCTGCTTGGTAATCGCGATCATCGATTTGAACCAATAGATCGCCTTCCTTAACAGATTGGTTGTCCGTTACATAGGACTTAACGATATAGCCAGATACCTTAGGGCTGATATTGGTAATGTCGCCTTGTAGGTAGGCATTATCGGTCGACTCAAAGTACTGACCGTAACCGTACCAATATCCAGCGCCAGCTAAACCCAATGACAGCATGATCGCAGTGGCAATAAGCGGGGCTTTTTTACGTTTTTTTGTGCTTACTTGTTGCGAAGCGGTGTTGTTCTCTGCCATTTCTCTTTTCTCATTTTGTTTTTATTTGGATGTAACGAATTGTAAATGAATCTGATTGATTGATAAGATAGGAAAAAAGGGAAACACTGTTGCAAAAATCTTACTAATTATAGTTTTCGGAGGTCTTATGGACTTAAATGCTGTGACTGTTTTCACACAAGTGGTTGATTGTGGGAGTTTTACGCATGCTGCTGAAGTGTTGAATATGACGAAATCAACAGTGAGTCGAAAATTAGCAGAGCTAGAACAGCATTTAGGTGTGAGACTGATCACTCGTTCAACTCGCAGTTTGATACTCACGCCTGAAGGAGAGCGCTTCTATCAGTCGAGCCTTCAAATGCAAGAGATCATGAATCAAGCGGAGTTAGAAGTCTCTGCAAACCAAGACCTGATTCGTGGTCCATTGAATGTAGTACTACCGGTAGAGTTGGGTCATCAAGTGCTTGCTAAATACATCCATAGCTTTCTGCTTGAATACCCGAATGTGACGATGAACTTGGAGCTAACCAACCGAGAAGTTGACATCATCGGTGAAGGAATTGACCTGTACGCACAGATTGGTGAGCTAGTCGATTCAAGCCTAGTATCACGATATCTAACAACCTCTAAACGTGTGCTAGTGGCGAGTCCTAAATATCTAGAACAAGTTGGCCCGATAAACACGCCAAAGGATCTGAAGAGCCCATTTCGCATGATAGAGGTGGTAAACAAAGCCGCACGTTTACCTAAGTGGGAATTGCAACTAGGTGATGGGGAGTCTGAATTGATTCAGCTACCAAGCCAACTTCGGGTAAATACGATTACCGCTTGTTTAACGGCCTGTGTCGATGGCTTAGGGCTGGCAGTGTTACCTGAGTTCATCTGTCGTGAGCATTTCAAGACTGGTCGACTGGTGAATCTGCTGCCGAAATACAACATGCCCCAAGTCTCGGTAAGCTTGGTGTATGCCGATAGACAATTAATGCCGAAGCGCAAGAAGGTATTTATCGATTATCTACTCACAGCGTTTCAGAGTCAAAAGCGTAATTAGCTTGGTTAGCTTGAGCCTGAGCGTTATTACCGAAAGCTCAATCCCTTAGCTTTCTGCTAACAGCTAAGGGACTAAACCAATCACATTCAGTTAAGTTTGGTTCCCCACTTTATGACTTCTCCATTGCTTAACATCGCTTTGATAGAAGCCGCAGCCACATCGATGCCATCTTTATCAAACGCTTGGTCAGAGAAGTTGGCGATGATCTTACTGCCATCACTGAACGTGGTTTGTTGGACGGCACCGTGGGTATCTAACCATGAAAAATCAATCAACGTTTTATTCCACAACTGTTCATGTATCGGCTCAAACCCATCTTGATAGTGTTTTAACGCTCTGAGCCTCGGGCTTGTACTTTTGAGAGCTTCGCCTCTGGTTAAGTGCACCATCGCGGGCGTGTTATATAGCATGGCTGTTAAGTCACGGTTGGTTTTCACATCGGTAAACTTGAGACTGTCTGAGTGCCAATGGTGCGTATTAATCACTTCATCATGGAATACAGTTTGGTATAACGGTACACGATATTGCGGCGAAAACAGTAGCGACTTATAGGGCTCTTTAACCTTTGCTGGTTTGAAGAAAAAGTCCGGCTTATGATCTGGGTACCAGCGACCTAGGAAGTAGGGAGACTGGCGGTTTTCTTTCATATCTTTATCTGTCCAACCAAACCCTACCGTTTCCAAGCCGTGTGCAAACGCAATGCCCTTGGTGGTCAAGCTGTTGCCGTCTTCAGATCCCAACACCGGAGACGGTTGTTCGCTCAGCCCCTGCATTCGGTTATTAAAGGCAGAAAGCATTTCCGACTCACTGGTATTGTCTCTGTAGTCCTCACGGGCCATTGCCGTTGCATCGACATCTAAGAACAAACTATTGAAGTGACCAAAGTTCATGATGTCTTTGGCGCGCTGTTTTACATAGTCCAAATGGCAATTGGGATTTAAGTAGAACCCGTTACCACGAAATCCTTTTTTTAAACTCCCATCGGCTAGCTCAATCGCGCATGTTTTTCTTATTGGATCTGGCAGCTGAGCGGTTAACCAGCTGTCATTTAACTGAGCCGGTATTGCAGTGTTATAGGAGTCGTAAGTCCCCACCAGATAACCAGATTGCTTTGCTAACTCGACTGCGTTTGGTTGATAAAAAGCAGGCTTCCAGTTATCAAAGCCCAACCAAAGCTTGTTTAATCCTGCGTTGTTTAGATTATCGACCATGCCGGATGATAAGGCTTGCCCCCAAGTATCTGGTGAGTTGAGAAATGACGACGCGTGTTCAGACAACCAGTTTTTTCGACTTTGCGCCGCGATGTATTGCGCCTCAATCGTGTTATCAGTGAGTGTCGGGGATGCGACGGGGTATAAGCTTTGTAGAGATTGGCTAATAGAATCCAACAGCAACTGTTTATGATATCGGCTCAACCAGTCCTTACCTTGAAATAAAGTGGATAGCTCACGCTTAGCTTGGTTGGATATGTTGAGCTTAGAGCGTTCAAAGTACCACTCTTTTGCTCCCCACCAGTCTGTTACATCTTGGATACTCAAAGGATCTTTACCAAACAGGTAGACATGACTTGCACCAACCAGCTTGCTAATGTCTGGATTACGCGCTTGCTTTGAGGCTAGTGATTCTGACAACCCATTGGCGATGCGCCAGTCGCGGTATTGCTTGGCACCATGGAGCATTGAATCGCCAAGCGTGATACGTACAGCAAAAGGTTGTGACTGATTTAGCGCGGTGAACTGATGTGATGAGCTCATATCGATAAGGGACTTGTTTTTACAGTCCGATTCAGACGTTACATCATTAAAAAACAGTTGGTTATTGGTTGGGTTGATCAATTGGTAGCTGATGAATTGACCATTCTGTTGTGTGGTCCAAAACGGCATCTTTAGGTCTTGAGTGGTGTTGCTTCCAGAGTGGTTATTGGCGAGATAATTCGCCCATCGCTTATTGTTGGTAGGCACGCGCATACCTTCACTAAAGGGCAGAAGCAGTGTTTGTGTTTCTTGTTCCGCAAGGTTGAACCACGCTAGTTCTATTGGTTGATTGCGCTTTACCTTGATATCGGAAGGTAGCGTGAATTGGAGGTCAAGTTCACCTTGATTTAACTCTGCGGTTACTGCGATACGGCTTGGCATTAACGTCCAAGCGGCACTGGTTGAATCCTTGGTTATCTCGGCCACTGTTTGAGGTATACGGTTAACGGTGAGCGAAGCACTGTTAATGCTTAGGTCATTCCAATCTATCATGAGCGTTTCTGGTGATATCGAAACGGTGTCGTTGGCGGTGTGGTCAGCAAGTATTAAATCGTTCTCTTGAGCATGTGTTGAAAAAGCACAAGCGGCGAATACGGCCAAAATGGCACAAGATGTAGCATTAAATTTGTGGTGGATACTAAGCATATCGATATTCCGTAAAGAGTAAGTACGGTTATTACATCTGAGATGCGTTAGTGTTTTGTCACCTATATGTCTCTATTTCTAATTCAAACAACCATCAGTATGTTGTTGTGGTTGGCCTTCAGAAGGGCACCGCAACACGCTGAACATATTGGATTTCAATCGCGCCTTGGTATTCAAACTTTTCTACAGAGGCACTCAAGTGGCTAGCTTTACCTACTGATGGGCTTTCTGTAGGAACAGCGACGTGTTTTGCTTTGATCGGAACTTTGAAACCTAACATGTTGTAGTTTTCATCAAACCATTGCCAACTTACATGGGTGCTAGGGCAGTTATCGATAACCTCTGGCGGCGTGACCACAACGTGTGCGTTCTCAAGCTTATTCTCCAGTGCTAACCAGCGATTGCTGTCATCTAAAGCGACTACAAGTGGGTAGTTGTTCGTCCCAACGGTTAACTGATAAACACCAGATTCTGGTTTGATGAACATCTCATTGGTTTCGATTTCTTGATAGTCGACGCCCGAGTTGAGCTGTCCTTCAATCATCGTAAGACCATCAGGAGCGATGAGTGTGACTGGCTGTGCTTTTTTATTTAGGTCACTGCTGCGTGGCTCGGCTGAGATCTTAATCTGATAGCCTTGTGACGAAAGACCGTAACGTTTAATAAAACTCACTTGGATGTGGTGGGCAGGTCCGTCGCTTTGTTTAAGTGTTCTTCCACATTGAGTTCTAGTGAGTATTTCTTGTTTTACGGGCAGCCAAAGCTGACTATCAAGCGATTCTTGATTGAGTGCGATCTGTAGCTCTTGCCATGCAAGCTGCGGTTGCTCATTAAGTAGCGATTGATAAGATCGTTGTAAAGGTGTCTCTGTAAACCAAGTCGCATGACTCGCAAACGGTAACGCACACAGCAAAGCGGTTAACGATGTTACTTTCATTTCGAATCCCCAACTAAACGGTAGCCAACGCCACGATGTGTCTCTAGTTGGAGTGTTGGCAACTTTTGGCGCAAACGCAGTATGTGGTTATCTACAGTTCGAGTACTCGGAAAGGCTTGGTATCCCCAAATTTTGTTAAGCAGCTCGTCTCGGTGGAACACTCGCCCTTGGCTCTGGACAAACAGGACCAATAGCTGAAACTCTTTCGGTTTAAGCGCTACTGGGGCTTGATCGAGATAGGCGGTTCTTTCCGATAAGTTGATTTGGATATTGGCGTAATTTAGATGACTGACACCCAGTGGACGCAACTGAGTGATGACCCGCGCCAGTAATTCTTCATTTGAAAAAGGCTTGGTCACATAATCTTTGGCGCCAGCCATTAAGCCTTCTACACGCTGTTGAACTTCTACTTTCGCGGTTAATACGATCACGGGTAGTGCTTTAAGAAGTAACCAGTTTGGCAGGTGTTGTAAGCTGTCGCCGTCCTCAAGTTGCCTATCAAGCACCACGAGGTCGGCTCGTAACCAAAGCTTATTGGCATGCGCAGCTTCTTGTGCCCAAAGGCATTGATAACCATTGGACTCAAAGAAGCTGACTAGGCCTTGTCCAAGTAGTGGGTCATCTTCAATCAGCAGTAGGGTGTTCATAAGCTATTTCCAAAATACATCGGGTTGGATTACGGAGAATAATGAGGCGTCCATTCGCCTGTTTCATCAAGTGTTCAACAATGGTGAGTCCAATACCCATGTTATCGTGTCTATGCTCATCATTTGGAGTGACTCGGGACAAGGTTCGTTCTAAGAATGAAGGGAAATGTCCTTGATCTTGGACCTCAATTCTTAACTTGTCAGCAAGGGTAACGGTCACTAACACATTACCTTTGCCGTGTTGCTTAGCGTTCTTGATCAAGTTATCTAAGCAAATGGTCAGCCAGTAATAGGGCAGGTTAAGCTCTACTTCGCCGGAATCACATTGATAGTCGATGTTGTGCTTTTCGCATACATGTTCAAGCCACTCTTCGAGAGAAGCGTTTTGCTTCAATAAAGGTTCAGCGTTTTCTGTACTCAAGTAAACCTTACTGTTTTCAGTAAGTTGAGATAGCCTCTGATAGTCAGATATCAAACGCCAAACTGCATCTTGAGTGGTATCAGGGAACTCGTCGTAACGATTTCTGAACATTTCGACGGTTAACCCAAGGCTGGTAATTGGTGTGCGAAGTTCATGAGTCAGGAGCTGCAACACAAACTGTTTCTCTTTACGCTGTTTTGTTCTTAGAAATAGTGACCTTGCTAATATTGAAAATAGAACAACTAGCAAAGAGAAGATCATCACTTTCATGAAAAGAGTGTCGTTGTTCGTTTCACTCAGGCAGAGATTACTGTATCGAAACGAACAGCTTTCTTCAGATAAGGTTATGCCTTGTTCCTTCGCAATTGGCTTCCAAACATCATGCGGGACCACTTTCCAACCTTGCTCACCACTTAACCAAAGAACATCACCTTGCTGCCAAGCTCGGTATCCGTTAAGTAATGCTTCTTTTCCTTCTGGGCTCAAGGGTTCCAGCTTAGTATAGAGGGGATGTAGTGGGTTCGAAATGGTCAAAAATGGGTGTATTGGTTCGCGGTTTTCTGGGTAATGAGCGAAATAACGGTCAGCAAAGCTGCCACCAGCGGGATGTCGTTTTGAGTGTGCGGCAAACCAGATAGAGTCCAACGTTTGCTGTCGACACAAAGTAAGCTCGAACTCTATGGCATCATTTAAAGCCGGGTTAGAAGGCTCAATTGCTTGGCAGGTCTGCTGAATCTCAGCCAATAAAGCAATATCTTGCCATGTGAATTTTTTGAAATTTGGGTAACGGCTGTTGTCTTGAAGCAGAGCCTTTGGGTAATGAGATAACTCTTGCTGAGAAACAAAGATCGGAGACGCCTGCCAACTCAATTGGTACAGGGACTGCCATTTATCTTGCAAGCTTTGGGCGTTGGCTAGCGTAGGGAGCCAAAAGATCAAACAAAGGGCTAATGTCAGCCTGCGCATCCAGTTATTCTCATTAAAAGTCATTAGCGCGAGTCTAAAGAATTTTGCTCGAGATTTGTAACCTGAATGTCAACAAGTGTCCCCACTTTATCAATTTGTGACCGCGAGTCGCGAAATTAGCGATACATCATCAATCGATGATTTCTTAAAATAATGGTTCTAAAGTGCAGAAAGTATCATTTATTTAAATTTGATTAGATAATTGTGTACTTACTGTTACTTATTAAAGGGTGGAACTGAATATACTGGATTTAAACCTAACAAGAGGAATCATCATGAGAACAATGATCAAATCAGTATTGGCAGCGAGCATCTTGGCTGCAAGCTCAGTTCACGCATTTGAATTAACCAGTAACGATATTCAAGAAGGTCACCCAATGGCTAAGACGTTTGAATACTCTAGTTGGGGTTGTGATGGTGAGAACTTATCACCTCAACTAATGTGGAAAGACGCACCGGCAGGCACCAAAAGTTTTGCAATCACGGTTTATGACCCAGACGCACCAACCGAAAGTGGTTTTTGGCATTGGGTTGCATTTGATATTCCAGCAACCGTGAATGAATTACCTCGCGCAGCGGACATTACGAAGTTGGGTGGTAAGGAAGGGCGCATCGATTACGGAACGGTTGGTTTTGGTGGCGCTTGCCCTCCTGAGAAAGACGGCATGCATCGTTATCAATTTACGGTTTGGGCGCTATCAACTGATAAGTTAAACCTCGATGAGAATACACCGTCAGCAGTCGTGGGCTTTACGCTGAATAGCATGGCGCTAGACAAAGCAAGGTTAACAGCAACTTACACTCGTTAATTTGCTATAGACAAAAAACAAATAAGGGGATGAGATGAATCATCAATATCAAGTGACAGTGTTTCGAGCTGAGCAGTTACAAAAGCTGCGTAATGTGAGGATTCTATCCCCTAGTTTTATCGATATTGACGCTGGATTGTTATAAGTATCTGATTTTGTTGGTTTTACCTGTTTTTGGGGAAGCATGAAAAGACGAGAAAAGCCGACTAAATCAGACCATAACCGAGATTTGCCGCCATTTTGTCGCCACTAATTTTCTAGTGGATTTAGTTCAACGGCTTGTATTAAGTGCTCTGGTGCGAAGTGCGAATAAGTCATAGTTTGCTCTATCTTCTGGTGACCCAAAATACGCTGTAACACCAAAATATCGCCACCATTCATCATAAAGTGGCTAGCAAAGGTATGTCGAAAAACGTGAGTGGCTTGTCCTGCGGGTACATGGTTTGGTAATGCTCGTTTAACACACATCCAAGCCTTTTTGTAATTGACATTGAATATAGCGTGACTACTTACTGAGTTCCTTAAGATCTCTTCATACAGAGTAGGGGAAATAGGGACGGATCGATTCTTTTTACCTTTCGTTTCAGTGAAGGTCAGCTTGTATTTTGTTATTTGAGAATGTTTGAGTGAAAGAGCCTCTCCTATACGGCATCCAGTAGCCAAACATATTTTAGCGACAACATGAATCTGTTTTGCTGGAAGGCTGTCATCAGCAGCTAAAGCACTAAGAACGTTATGTATTTGCTCTTTTGTTAAGTAGCTAAGTTCTTTCTCTGCAATTTTGACGAGTTCAATATCCGCTAAAGGGTTCGGTAATTTCCATACATCATACTTGATCAGTCGATTAAACATTGAACGTAAGGTTTTTAGTTCGATGTTTTGAGTAGATGATGAAATAGCTAAATTGGGTGGTTACGATGGTAGCTCACACGATTGGCGCGATAGGCCAAATAGTCTTTTTTCGTAAATAGATGTGCTATTGGGTTATTGAGCATGGTGATCGTTTTAGCCATAAGATGATATGAGTTCTGACCTGTTTTCACCGTATGGCCGTGAACTTCCCACCAGGTATCAAGCAAGTCCTTTAACCTGCGATTGTCGACCTTATTAGCTAACCACGGCTTGTCGTTCACCTCACTCATCGTAAAGTGTTCAAATGCTGTCGCTTCTCCTTTGGTGGCAAAACGCTTTCTTATACGCTTTCCATCTCGCCCGCTGGGGTAGCACTCGCATATCCATGGCTTTTTTGAGCCGTCTTTCAGATTTCTAACAGACATAATCAAGCCTTATTAAACTGTGTTTATATACAGTGTAATGGGTGTTCAAATGCATAGCAATGTTTTAAATTGAGGTTGGGGAACATCGTATTTTTAGCGTAATCGAAATGAGCAGAGCAGGGTTTGTAATTGTTAATGGCAAGAACAACCTTTTATTGGCTGTTTAAAATCAAAAATGCCCCAAAGTGTTTTTAGAACGTATGAATTTAGCATGATAACTATTGTGGCAACAGCTTGCTGGCAAATCGTCTAACACTTATTCGTGCATCAGGCTGGAAAATATTTTGCCAATCAATTTATGCTAGACAGAAAAAATCTGTATTTAGTGATGTAGGTACGGAACTGTAGAACTTAAACTATCGTTATTCTTAGCAAAAAAGATGTATGGTTTACGTCATTAAGATACTATACAGAATAATTCTATATTTAAGTACAGAATTATTCTGTCTAATATAGCTGTTAAGTGCAATTAATTTTACTCACCCCTTGAGAATTTTAGTTTGAACCTTATTTATACTATGGCGTAAATAAAAAATGGACTCAGTATGAAAAACACACAGTACAACTACAAAATGACAAAGTGTAGAAGCGGCTTTCAAGTAGTTGTCGTATGCACTAAAACCAGTAAAAAATACTATGCTAACGCTGCAACAAGCTACAACGAAGCAATTGAGCTTGCAGATGCGTTAGTTATTACATTGATGATGGAATAGGGATTATCATGAGCAAATCAATTGAACAGTTAATTCAAATCGTAGAAGCTGGCGGTAATGTAATTGTTGGCAACAAGTCAGTAGAACAACTAGTTGTACTCGCTTCTGCTTCATCACGAAGTGGAGCAAAAGTAACAATTAAAGCCAATAAATCTGTTGAACAGCTTGTTGAAATTGCTAAAGCTGGTAATGGCAATGTGACTTTTGATCTAACATCTTAGACTTTTAAGTGTATTAAATTGCATTTAACAAAGCATTTAAGAGGGGTTTTTATTTGTTTTTTAAGTTGTTGTTTTGTAATTAAAAAATAAGTAGTTAATATATTTGGGGTAACACTGAGGGGGACTCAAGAAAATAACATTAAAATGTGACGGATGTCACTAATATTTCTGGTTAAGGTATTTCCCTCAAGCATTTGAGTTTGTTTCTAACGTGTTTCGGGACAAGAGTGCTTTTAGTGCGAGCACTTTAAAACGCTTTTGCCCCATTATCATTTAGAGTTGATACTCATCAGCGTCTTGCTAATACTGTTTTTACTTATTAATCGTTATCTAAATCATGACTACATAATATTTGTCATTTAGCGATTAGTTGATGAGAATTTGTTACTAATACATTGATTCTGTGGATGAAGATAATGATCAATGACCTTGGCAAAGATTGGTAGGTTGGAAAGGAAGGTAAGGTGTCTCATATCGTGCCGACACATCATAACGTCCTGACAAATACTGAGAGGCTAAATATTGACGTTGCTGTTCACTGTAAAAGTGTTGTGTTGCCTCTAGTTCAATAGCTTCACCATCACCAACGCAAATGAAATAACCATCGTCCATGCTTTGAAACGCTACTGAACTTTCATCTACCAATCCATATCTATCGGTCATCTTTCTTGACCTCCAAATATCTTTAAATGTACCTCGCTCAAAGCGTTTCAAATTTCGCCATTGTATGAACATATAAGTGTCTTGCGAGGGAATCGATGGTATGTCATCCAACGTCTCGTTCGGGCTTTTACAAGTATCAAACAAAACCACAGCATTGTTCTCAACTCTAAATGGTAATCTATCTTCATCTTGTATATAAGAATCCACGTTCCTTTTGAACCAAGAATCACCC
The DNA here is from genome assembly GCF_024347355.1 of Vibrio chagasii. Classification (NCBI taxonomy): domain Bacteria; kingdom Pseudomonadati; phylum Pseudomonadota; class Gammaproteobacteria; order Vibrionales; family Vibrionaceae; genus Vibrio; species Vibrio chagasii. The sequence goes on along the minus strand of NZ_AP025466.1, from coordinate 291,916 downwards.
TCTGGGCTGAGATAAAAAGAAGGAGACTTTAGGTAAGAACCAAAATCGTCAGTTTTATTTGCGTCAACAATTTCATAAACAGGATTATCATGAAGTGCGTCATAACTCGCACTATAATCGAACTCAATTTTAAACAAAAAATCTTCCATCTCGGGTTTAGTCAGAGACGTGAAAGCCTTATCGACGGAGGCTTTAAGTTTTTCAATAGATTTAGGATGAGTGAGGTAAATCGGAATTAATCCGTGTCCCGCAAAGTCTAATTTGCTCGGTGCTATCACGGTGTTGGGAGGCGGAACGCTGCCTATCCCTGTAAAGTTCAGCCCATTAATCACAAGATCTGAGGTCGATAAAATATAATCACTGTCCGGGCTAAGGGTTGGGGAAGCGGGAGCGATGTGAACGACGCGAATGTTATCGGCACTGTAACCGTATTGGGACGTAACATGCTTATATGATTCGTTTACCCATAAGTTCCCTTGTGAATGAGCGATGTAAATGAGCTTTTTTCCTTTCCACGTAAGAGAGTTATTTAAAAGATGATGCTTCATTCTAGTTTGGCTGGTTTCGGGGGCATCAACAAGTGATGCTAATTCTTTTAAAAATGTCGTGATGGTTGCATTGATGGCTTCACTGGTGAAGTCGAGAACGAATCCAGCAAACCAAGCAAAAGTGGCGCTGATTTTTTTGATGATAGCGCTGTTTTGCCTACTGCTCATAATATCCCAAAAGGCCTCCCACCGGTCGAATTGTTTCTGCTCTAACTCGGAAGTTCTTTGGTCAAAGGTTTCAGCGAAATCAGCCAGTACGTTAAGGCCACTTCCTTCAATATAAGAATCGTTGTAGAAAAGCTGGTATTCGACAGACTCACCGTTGTAATGGCTGATACCTAGAGTGGCTTTGATCTTCTTTTGTCCCCTTTTAGCTTGTTCTTTGGTTGTTGCTACCCCATTAAAAAAGCCGATAGTGTAACCTTCTATTTTGCATGAGTTAGCGATTGCATTGAATGGCAGTAAAACCACTAATATGAATAATATTGTTTGCCTATTCACAATATTTTGCCTCAGCAGGAAGGAGTGTACTTACAGATCCATCTTGTAAATGATTATAAGCTAAGTACGCCATAGTACGAGCTTTGGTGTTGTAGGTGAGAGATGTGATTGTGTTGGAGGTGTTTATGCCGTCATCAATATCAATTCCTACAAACTCTTCACAGGCGAGGACTTTGTCGTATTGACTTGAAATATCAAGAGCTTTTTTGATATTAGCGTCGGTCTTTTGTGAAAAATCGTGATAGAGGTTTTCTTGTGTGTAATGGGCATTTTGCTTTAAGGCTTTTCGGACAGGCTCGGGCACTTCTAACGCATCAATAAACGCCTCAATGTCATCGCGGATACCATCATTGTTTGCATCAGTACCAGTGAGAGAGTCGCTGCGGTCAAGCATGGATTCGAAACGCTCATATAGAAGCCTAAGTTGATCATCAATGGTCGGCAGTGCCTTTAATTCTGCAATTAGTTCCGGTGTTTTTTCTATGTGAGAGATGACACTCGGTTGTTCCACTACAGTTACGTTTGGCTCATTCGATTCTTTGCACCCCATAATTAACATCACGGCTAACGTGCAGACTAATCTATTTTTCATTTATGTACCCCTAGTATTTCAAATAGATACTAGAGAATACGGACAAATTAACTCACTGAATAATAAAGAGTTTGCATAGGGGCATAACAAACAAAAATAGGAAGTTAGATGTTCTTACCCTCCGCCTTTTCTGTGTTTCAAAAAAGGGGGGAAATATCAATTAAGGGGGAGATTTGAACGGGGTGACTAGCTTATTCACAGTACTTAGCCTCAGCTTTCAGAGAAGTACTTACAGATCCATCTTGTAAATGATTATAAGCTAAGTACGCCATAGTACGAGCTTTGGTGTTATAGGTTAGAGCTGTAATTGTGTTGGAGGTGTTTATCCTGTCATCCACATCAATACCAACAAATTCCTTACAAGCAATGACTTTGTCGTATTTATCTGAAATATATAGAGCTTTTTTGATATTAGCGTCGGTCTTTTGTGAAAAATCGTGATAGAGGTTTTCTTGTGTGTAATGGGCATTTTGCTTTAAGGCTTTTCGGACTGGCTCGGTCACTTCTAACGCATCAATAAACGCCTCAATGTCATCGCGGATACCATCATTGTTTTCATCAGTACCAGTGAGAGAGTCGCTGCGGTCAAGCATGGATTCAAAACGCTCATATAGAAGCCTAAGTTGATCATCAATGGTCGGCTGTGCCTTTAATTCTGCAATTAGTTCCGGTGTTTTCTCTATGTGAGAGATGACACTCGGTTGTTCCACTACAGTTACGTTTGGCTCATTCGATTCTTTGCACCCCGCAATTAACATCACGGCTAATGTGCAGACTAACCCATTTTTCATTTTTGTTTCCCTAGTATTTCAAATAGATACCAGAGAATACGGATAAATTAACTCACTGAATAATAAAGAATTTGCATAGGGGCATAACAAAGAGAAATAGAAAGTTAGATGTTCTTACCCTCCGCCTTTTCTGTGTTTCAAAAAAGGGGGAAAATATCAATTAAGGGGGAGATTTGAACGGGGTGACTAGCTTATTCACAGTACATAGCCTCAGCTTTCAGAGAAGAACTTACAGAGCCATCTTGTAAATGATTATAAGCTAAGTACGCCATAGTACGGGCTTTGGTGTTGTAAGTGAGCGCCCTGATGGTTCTTCCTGTATTTGTTCTATCTCTGACTGGAATGCCAACAAACTTCTTACAGGCGATAACTTTGTTATATCTATTACCCATCGCCATTGCCTTGTCGATATTGGCTTTAGTCTTTTTCGAGAAGTCGTGGTAAAGGTTTTCTTGTGAGTAGCGAGCGTTTTGTTTTAAGGCTTTTCGGACAGGCTCGGGCACTTCTAACGCATCGATAAACGCCTCAATGTCGTCGCGGATACCATCTTTGTTTACATCAGTACCAGTAAGAGAGTCACTGCGGTCAAGCATGGGTTCAAAACGCTCATAAAGCAGCCTAAGTTGAGCATCAATTGTCTCTTGTGCCTTTAATTCCGCGACTAGCTCAGGTGTTTTCTCTATGTGTGATATGACACTCGGTTGTTCCACTACAGCAGCGTTTGGCTCATTCGATTCTTTGCACCCTACAATTAACATCACGGCTAATGTGCAGACTAACCCATTTTTCATTTTTGTTTCCCTAGTATTTCAAGTAGACACCAGAGAATACGGACAAATTAACTCACTGAATAATAAGAAATTTTAATGACAGCATAAGGAGTGGTGATAGGCAGAATGAATCGTAAGCGAGCATGAACCAAGAACAAGAATTGCAAGTACTTATCGAGCAGTTTTAATCACGTTCATTGTCAAAATGACCTGCTCCATCAACACTGGATACCAAGTTAAGTGACTTTCCATACTTTTAGTTATTCATGTTTTGCTAATGTTCTATTTTCCGAAACGCATTTTTGTCCAAAAATGAGTTTCAAATGTTTGTAACTGGAAAACGACAAATGAATCCTTTTATCAGGCCTCATGTTAACTATCCTAATTGATGTTAGAGCACATCAAATATCAAATATCAGATATCGAGTGGTTACATGGGACAATAAAATCATCGCCATCTTGTCGCCATTTATCAGTTGATTTTGTTGTAAGCTATTGTTTTGTAATTGTTATTTTTACCCTTCGATAAATCCCCTAGTATTATTCAGATCATCACAGGCAGTAAGCGTTTGTTTTGGAAAGACTCGGCAGCAGAGCTTACTCATTCTGAGTTATTGCTGTGTGAAGCTTCGGCATCATTGAGTTTTGAGAACATGCCACATAAAGGGCGATTTCTGTCCCGCGTGTTTAGTTTTCATTTTCAACCCACTCAAGCGATGCTCGAACTGAGTGAACAATGTGCTGCCGAATTCGAATACCTCACTTTAGAAGCAGACCGCAGTTTACAAGATACTTTAAATGCCTTGTTTACGTTTGATCGTCAAAGTATGAGTGAAACCACACAGCAATTTTGGTTGCAAGGTTTGTATCAACAACTTGCAGAGAAGGGTGTATTACATCGGTTGTTTACTCGTTCAAACGTCTCTTTCAGCCAAAAGCTCAGTCATTACTTATCTCATTCACCAAACGAGAAACACTCTTTAGAAGACGTTGCAGAGCGTTTTGCAATGAGTCGTGCGACGTTAATCCGTAAGCTCAAACTCGAAGGAATGCAATATCGTGAGGTATAGCAGAAGTGCGTTTGAGCCATGCTTTGTATCTTATGCTAAATGGCCAACACAATGTCACAATGCTTGCTCAATCTTGTGGTTACCAATCTGAAGGACGTTTTAGTCAGCGCTTTAAGGGTAAGTTTGGTCTGTCGCCAAGTGAATACATCAAGACGGTTGCCTCACGGGCATAGTAAGGGAAATAGCATCTGCTGACGGTAGGCACAAGTATCGGTTATTGAATCATTTCTCGATTACGGCTCTAATAGGGTGTACACCAAGTGATTGAAATCGCCCAGAACGCTTAATACCAGAGAAGGTAGCTATGATCGAACTGAATCTAAATAACCTCACGAACGACTTTCCATTACTAAATAAGCTTATGGCGCTCGAAGAGGTGGTTTGGTTTAACCCAAATGTTACAACACTAGACCAAGGGTTACCTTATGTCGGCTTGGATGAGGAAGACATTCATGATGCGAGTTTACGCTTACAACGATTCGCCCCTTACCTTGCAAAAGCATTTCCTGAAACTCAACTATCCAATGGCATCATTGAATCTGATCTTGTTGATATTCCAACGATGAAAACAGCATTGGAGGCGTATTATCAATTGCCGATAAAAGGGCGGTTGATGATGAAGAAAGACAGTCACTTGCCTATCTCTGGGTCTATCAAAGCCCGTGGCGGCATATATGAGGTACTGACACACGCTGAGAAACTCGCGTTTGAAGCTGGGTTACTAAGTGAAAGCGATGATTACAGCAAATTGCTAGAACCCGAGTTTCGTGAGTTCTTTAAGCAATACAGTATTGCGGTAGGTTCAACAGGGAACCTAGGCATGTCAATTGGTATCATGAGCGCGAAATTAGGCTTTACCGTATCCGTTCATATGTCTGCCGATGCGAGAGCGTGGAAGAAGAACAAACTGCGTGAGCACGGCGTAAATGTGGTTGAGTATGAGCAAGATTACGGCGTTGCGGTTGAACAAGGACGAAAAGAAGCTGAATTGGATCCTAGTTGTTTCTTCATTGACGATGAAAACTCGAAGACACTGTTCCTTGGATATTCTGTGGCCGGAGAAAGGCTAAAGCAGCAATTTGCTCAGCAACAGATTGTCGTCGACGAAGCGCATCCGTTGTTTGTCTACCTACCATGTGGCGTAGGCGGCGGCCCTGGTGGTGTGGCATTTGGTTTGAAGATGGCATTTGGCGACCATGTTCATTGTCTGTTCGCCGAGCCTACGCATTCACCTTGCATGTTGTTAGGCGTTCACACCGGTTTGCATGACGAGATTGCAGTACAAGATCTTGGTATTGATAACCTTACTGCAGCTGATGGGTTAGCCGTGGGCCGCGCGTCAGGCTTTGTTGGCAGAGCAATGGAGCGCTTATTGGATGGTTACTACACATTAACGGATGAACGCATGTATCAATTGTTAGGTCAATTGAATCAAGCAGAAGCCATCAAACTAGAGCCCTCTGCATTAGCCGGCATGCCAGGGCCTATCCATGTAGAACATAACACTGAATATATGACGAGATTAGGTATTGATGATTCGACGTTATCCAACAGCACGCATCTTGTTTGGGCGACGGGTGGAGGCATGGTACCTGAACAAGAAATGGCGATGTATCTTGCCAAGTCATCTATTTAATAGGTAGAGATACAAATGCGGGTGGTAGTTGAAAGCTCCTAAATCAATCCATTTATTGCACAGATCGTTATCCAAAACACAGATTTTATAAATTGTGTTTAGTCGTTGCTATCACTCTCAGTTAGGTTGAATGGCATTCAATTTGACAGGGATAGCACGATGGAAACCGATAACACCATTCGACAGCCAATCACATCACAAGAAATTACCCCAACAATGCTGCTACAACGCTTGGATTCTATTGGGCAGTGTTTAAGAGCTTCAAATAAGGCGCTTGCCTTGTTGGGGCTTGGTTCTGTTGGTATCGAAACGGAGAGACTGGACCAATACTCAGACGTCGATTTCTTTGCGATCGTACAGGTAGGACAAAAGCAGCACTTTTTAAACAATTTAAATTGGTTATCTGATATCCAGCCAATCGACTATTCCGTGCGAAACACGGTCGATGGCTATAAAGTTCTGTATGCCGATCGAATCTTTTGCGAATTTGCGGTCTTTGAACCCCATGAATTAGCACATATTCCATTTGCTGAAGGTCGTATTGTTTGGCAGGAAGAGGCGTTCGATGCTAGGTGCTGTGTACCACCGGAAAAAAGTGCTCCACAAGCTAATACCCAAGAGTGGTTAATCGGGGAAGCACTGACCAATCTTTATGTGGGTATGTCCCGCTATAACCGTGGAGAAAAGCTCTCTGGGAGTCGATTTGTTCAGTCTTATGCATTAGATCGTTTAATTGATCTTGTCGAACAAACAGAAAATCCACAACCTGGCTATGTCGATGAGTTTATGTCTGATAGAAGGTTAGAAGCGCGGTTTCCTAAGTTTACTCAACTGCTTCCAAGCTTCAATCAAAGTTACGAACACACCGCAGAGTCGGCTTTATCGCAGCTCAATTTCTTGAACACTTACTTTGAGATTAACCAAGCCATGCGTTCTAGAATTATAAATTTATGCAATTAATACAGCGAGTTAAATTGAATCAATAAAATGTGTTGTCGTTAGCCAATAATATTGATACGTTTTAAGAATGAAATTTAATCCCGCTTCAACTTCAGTTTTCTTCTGGTGGTGCTCTATCTAGAGCAGCACGGAATACTCACATTCTTACGCTGCTGGAAGGTAGCTAAGAATGTCATCAAGATTGTCGTCTCTTTATATCTCCAGTAGCCTTTTTAACTTGGAGATACTCAATGAAAACAAATCAAAACGATAACAAATCAGAAATTATTCTTACTGGCGACCGCGCGACAGGTCCTTTGCATTTAGGGCATTACGTGGGCTCTCTCAAACAACGTGTATCCTTACAACATGAGCATGACCAAACGATATTGGTTGCCGACATGCAGGGCTTGACTGATAACGCGCATAATCCTGCAAAGGTCTCTTCAAACATTCTCAATGTGGTCGCCGACTATCTGGCTGTTGGCATCGACCCAACTAAAACTACAATTTGCCTTCAATCTCAGCTTCCTGCATTGGCTGAGCTGACCATGTTTTACAGCAACCTTGTATCCATCGCACGTTTGGAACGTAATCCTACGGTCAAAAGTGAAATTCAAAACAAGGCGTTTGGTCGCTCTCTTCCTGCTGGTTTTCTCACTTACCCTATATCTCAAGCGGCTGATATTACGGCGTTCAATGCGACGTTAGTCCCTGTGGGCGATGACCAACTGCCAATGCTAGAGCAGACAAACGAGATTGTTCGAAAGCTAAACTCGCTCGCTGGTAAGTCTATTTTGAACGAATGTAAGCCGCTTCTGAGTAACGCATCACGACTTCCGAGTACGGATGGGAAAAACAAGATGTCCAAGTCGATGGGTAACGCGATTAACCTAGGTGCGACTGAGAAAGAGATTCGAACGGCAGTCAAGTCCATGTATACCGATCCAAACCACTTAAAAATTGAAGATCCGGGCCAAGTGGAAGGGAATATTGTGTTTACCTATCTTGATGCGTTCCATAGTGACACACAGTATGTCTGTGAGTTAAAGGATCATTACCGCAGAGGCGGGTTAGGGGACGGACAAACTAAGAAGGTATTGGAAGAGTGCTTGCAGGAGATGTTAAGGCCGATAAGAGCTCGTAGAGCTGAATTGCTAGATGACAAATCACAACTCATTGATATTTTACGCGAAGGTACGCAAGTCTCGAGAGAGAAAACAGAAGCCGTTTTATTCGATGTGAAGGGCGTATTTGGCTTGAACATACTCTAAATAATAGGTTGCTTTCTAGGCGAAATTCTACATTTAAAGCTCGAATTATCAATGATTTAAATGTGGATGATATGTAAATAAAGTCAATTAAATTGAATGGGGTTAACAAGTAATTTATAAAATCATTTTTGTTACGGTACTTGTCATTCGGAGCTGTTCTTTATTTGAATACAACTGAGAGTGGATAAGGCCTTACCTTCACATGATGGAATTAAATGAAAATCAAACTGTTACTCCAAATTTTACTTTTACTGTCTGGTTGTTCGGATGTTGTCAGCGATGAATATGCAACTTATAAACTGGCTCAACAAGCTCAGTTGTTTGATAGAGGTTGGTTACCAGATATCGTGCCTAGTTCAGCTACACAGATTGAAGTAAATAACGATTTAGACACCAATACTTCGGAAGGGAGTTTTCGTATAGATGAGCCTCAACTAACCGAGTTCATCGCCAAACTTACACCCACTTCGTCTAAGGATGAATTTCACTTTACCAGCGGTGACAGCACTTGGGTGTTTAATATAGTCGACGATAGCGTAATCACTTACACACTCAATAAAGTCAAAGGCTAAGTTCCAACCTCAGCCAACATACTCATCGCCAACACACCCTCATCATTATTTTAATTGGTTCCTTATGAATGGGAGCGTTGAATTTTGTGATGGTGAGTTGGCGTTGCTATTTAAAATCGATATCGACCCTTAATCTCGTAACGATTTGAAGCATCAAATTTCAGGAAATTATCAAAATTTGATATCCCTTCATATTTTAAGTCTATTTACTGAGTTTTTTCTAAGTGTAAGTATTTATTGGTTTTTTTGACTAGCATTCTCATTTTTATAGGTGACAGATATTATGTTCTGAATCGATATCACATATGCAACTAGGTTTATTTACTTGTAAGGGGATTCTATCGTTAATATGCGCGCTCATCCATCGGGTGAATTTATAACAACATAAATATAAAGGTGATGTATGCGTGGTGCACATTTACTGATGCTATTCCCAATAGCGTTTACTTCTCAAGCTGCCAATGTACTCGACTACACTGAAGTCGATCTGTCAACAATTCTTAACAACACTAGCCAACAAGGCTTTAGTGCGGTAAATCGACCACTTGCTTATCAAGAAGCAAGTCGAGTTGAGACCGGAACAACGACACTCCTTCGTAAACAACAACTTCACTATGGCGTTCCAGTCTATGGTCAGTCGGTAGTGGTTGATCTTTCCCAGCAAGGTATTGCTCAAGCCGTTGATGGACAAGTGTTAACGGGCATTGAGGCTGATATCGGTTCTACTTTACCAATGATCAACGCACAGCAGGCCATTGATATTGCTAAGTCACAACACAAAGGCGTAGCAGCTGCAACCATTCGTAATCCAAATGCAGATCTTTTTATTTGGTTAGATGAACAACAACAAGCACACCTTATTTATAAGGTTGATTTCCTGCAAACAAAGGGCATGGGACCTTCACGACCAATTACCCTTGTAGACGCTAAATCTGGCGAATTACTTGACCAATGGGAAGGTATCGCGTTCATCGATGCTGAAGGCCCCGGTGGCAACCAAAAAAGCGGTCGTTATTACTTTGGTCCGAATACTCAATATGGCGGGTTCCAGGTCAACTCATACTGCCAAATGGACAGCCAAAACGTTGTCACTATGAACATGAATAACCGCCAAGATTACGGTCAGGTTCACCAGTTTGCTTGTAACGGCAATTACGGTAGGAACGTTAACGACTATCGTGCAATTAACGGTGCTTATGCGCCTATGAACGATGCACATTACTTTGGCCAACGTGTATTCGACATGTACAAAGAGTGGTTGAATACTCGTCCTATCCAGCAAAAGCTAACCATGCGTGTGCACTATGGTTCGAACTACGGTAATGCGTTTTGGGATGGTCAACAGATGACGTTTGGTGACGGTAACCAGTCTATGTACCCGTTAGCTACGTGGGATGTAATTGCGCATGAGGTAAGCCATGGCTTTACCGAACAGAACTCAAACCTTGAATACCGCGGTCAGTCTGGGGGTATGAATGAGTCATTCTCTGATGTGGCAGCAGCGGCTTTAAGTGAGTATGTTCATGGCAGTTTTAACTGGAAGATGGGGGAGCATGTTATGAAGTACAGCCCAGCAATGCGCTACTTCATTCAACCTAGCCAAGATGGCATGTCTATCGATCACGTAAACCAATACTACAATGGTATTGATGTTCACCACAGCTCAGGGATTTTCAACAAAGCTTTTTACCACCTAGCGACTAGCAATGGTTGGGATATTAAAAAGGCGTTTATGGCTTACGCGACAGCGAACCAACTTTACTGGACATCAAGATCGAACTTCCAAGCAGGAGCTGAAGGAGTTTGTAAGGCAGCACAACAGCTAGGCTATGAATCATCTGCAGTGCGCTCTGCCTTCAGCCAGGTTGGCGTTAACGTACAATACTGTGGTTCCGGTCAGCCGAATCCAAACCCTAATCCACCGACACCAACCCCAACACCGAATCCGACTCCGGGTATTACGAATCTCGAGTTTAATGTGCCTGCTCCTGTGTTGAGCAGTGGTAACGACCAACAGCAGTTCGTTCTAAAGAACAGTTCTGAAAGCGATGTTTGGATCCAAACTTACAATGGTTACGGTAACGTTGATCTGTATGTTGCTATTGGTCGTCCTGCATCATTGAATGATTACGACTGTTCGTCTAATAACTTGGATAACAACGAGTATTGTGGGTTTGGCGGTATACAAGGGGATGATATCTACGTAATGGTCTCTGGTGCGCAAGGATCAACAGGTGCTTACGTAGCGGTCAGTACTGTACTAGAGCTTCCAAACCCTGAACCTCAGCCTGAGCCACAAGATAAGTGTGTTGACGCACCAGAGTGGAGTCCGAATGTGTTCTATCCAGCTGGAGCACTGGTTCAATATTGGGGTAACCGTTTTACGGCGACAACCAATAACTGGGGAGCCGATCCTTTCCAAAATTCTTGGTACTGGACACACGAAGGTTTGTGTATGTAATTTAGTTAGCGAATTTAACTAAACAAACATGACAAAGGGAGCACTCAGGCGTGCTCCCTTTATTCGTTAACAATGAGATGTATCGGCGTACAAGGTGCTTGTGTCACTCTTCTAAGCGTTAGATTATGAGTGGCGAACATTCAAGGCTCCTGTCGAATGTTTAACTTTGGAGTCTGTTATTCAACGAGAGTCAACATTTATGGAAATAAGTCACCTAGATCATCTTGTATTAACTGTTAAAGATATAGAGATAACAGTAAATTTCTATCAAAGCGTATTAGGGATGAAACCTATTCAATTTGGTGAGGGACGTTGGGCATTGTCGTTTGGTAACCAAAAGATAAATCTCCATCAGCAAGGGAAAGAGTTCGAGCCTAAGGCTAGGCATGTTCAAGCCGGGAGTGCTGACCTATGTTTCATAACCAACACACACATTGATAAAGTATGCGAGCATATCACTGGACAAGGCGTCACGATCGAAGAAGGGCCTGTCGAGCGAACGGGGGCAATGGACAAGATCACCTCAATTTATCTACGAGATCCTGATGGTAACTTAATCGAAGTATCGAATTATTAGAAGGTCGATGTCGGTGGATTGTGCTATCCATAAACCAGTTACTCTATTTAAGTATAAAGTAAGATTTCGTAAACCCAAGAGCCCCTAAGCAGTACGTAATTATGTACACATCCCGTTACGACAATACAAGCGTGTAACTGGAACTTCTGGTTTAATTTACTTACAATCGAACAATGTTTTATTAATCCAGCCCCAATCGTCATGGTCAGAAAATTAACCACATTAATTATTAGCCTGTTGCTTTTATCCGCTTGTGCGACAACTAGTGAAAATCCAACCGACGAAAATATTTCAAGCAATGAAAAAGTGATTAATAACAGTGTCGAAGAGGGTGTGGTCAATGAAACGGCAAGTGAAGATGTCATTGAGCCTAACACAAATAGCGTAAAAGAGAGCTGCGTTGTCACCGCAGAAGACAGTGATATCAATAGTAATGACAGTGTGGCTTCTCATGAACTGAGTGAATCACCAGAAGCGAATGAAAAGACCCAAGTGACAGATAAACAAGCCACTGAGGATCACGCTAAGGTTCACAGCGAAAAAGGCTTGGGAAACCATATATTCAGTAACGGGCCTACGAAGCAAGTCATCAAATCATTGGAGGGTGTGACAGATGCTTTGAATGTCATGACTTTCGGAATATTTGCTTCAGGGACGCGTCCAGCACAATAGTTAGATTTTAAAAATCACGACAAACAACATAGGCGAGCCAATGGGTTCGCCTTTTTTGATCCAGAATTTGGTGACTGGCAGTAAATTCCTCAGGGTTACGTAACGTCTTGTTTCTACTCACCAACACAATAAGAGTTGGATTTGAGTAAGAGGCAGGTCAGCGCAGCTCGGTATTTACTTGTTATGGAAGGGAGTCGCCGTATTTAACCTATTGATCTTGTGATATGCACCAATGGTTTGAATACTCTCCCAAAGTAAGCATTGAAATCTAATCTTACAAAGACAATGTCTTATATTCCCTCGTGAGCATAGTAATATTCCGCTGTGACACAGTCAGTTAGGTTTAATAAATTAGAGTCTAGGGAAGAGATATGAAAAACAAAAGTGTGTTTTTAAGCGTCGCCATGGTTATGTTATCGACACAGGCGAGTGCGTCTGGTGCTAGCCATGAAGAGGTTTCAGACAGCGTTATCGCCGAACAAAGAGCACAACTGTCCGAAAATACACAAGGCAAAGGTTTTGGCCCGCAGGCACCACGTGATCTAGGTTCATACGAAGGGACTAACGAGCGCCTGTTCTCTGATGCGCCAGATTCATCCGCGATGAACTTATGTAATATTCACTTTCATAAAAACGCAGAGCACAAAGGCGGTGAGTTTACCCAGTATGCAGGTAATGGTGACGGCAAAGGTTTCCAAAGTGGATTCAAATACACAGGTAAGCTAAGTGAGGCAGAACTGAAGCCATTCGGTCAGGATATTTGCCCGAGCGACCATGGTTCACTTCACTCTGGTGATACTATCGAGGTGCATTATGTTTACTCAACCGCACAAGTGGGACCTGGGGAAACATTGGGGGCGTGTTTCAATGATGCGATTACCAACCCTCAGTTGCGTGTGGAAACCCAAGTTTACGTCTTAGTGAACGACGACAACGCGCTGGATTTTGAAGAGCTAGCTAAACACTCTAAAGTGAACGGTTTGCACCAAGCGACCAACATTCCAAAAAATACAGGATCTGCGATTCAATATGCAGGTTCTACTACCGGCCCTGGCTACAACGAGCAAGGTTCACCGTTCCAAGTTACCTGGAGTGTGAGACCACAAGTGGCGAAAGTGAACATCGCAACGGTTGGTAGCTGGTGTGAAGGGAACGACTTTAATGAAGACCACGCACACGGTGTGAGAAACTTAGTCGTAAACCCTAAGTTGCTGTCACCAATCGCGAACTAGTTAAGTTTTTTTCAACTGAAGCTGAAGTATAAGGAGCGAGCCATACGGTTCGCTTTTTTATTAATAAAGACTCGGTAAATAGTTTCTTTACTCCCTTTAAGATCGCATGTTACGTTCAGAAAATATCATGTTGAGCTATGAATAAGGACAAGCTAATGTCGTTTGAAGGTGCGGTTACATTCTTTATTGCCATGTTTATATTTGGCATCACTCCAGGACCAGGTGTGTTTGCGATTTTGGCTCGTGGTATGGTTGATGGATGGCGAAAGTGCATTTCTCTTTCTTTAGGTATGATATGCAGTGATCTTATTTATCTAGCGCTTGCTTGTTTTGGCTTGGCAACTATTGCGGAAAACTGGTCATTTGCTTTCGAGATCATTCGTTATGTCGGCGCAGCTTACCTTATTTACCTCGGGTATAAGATGTTCAAGAGCCTGCCTGAAGTGCAAGGTTCAGCGGAGCTCGCGGCAAAACAGAGTCAGAAGTCAGAACTTACGAGCTTTGCGCAAGGTTTTCTGATCTCAGCATCAAACCCTAAAGTGATTCTGTTTTATATTTCCTTCTTACCAACGTTTGTTGATCTGACAGTTTTACGCTCACAAGATATCGTCTTAGTTTCTGTATTAGCTTCTATTGCACTAATGTCTGGCTTAATGCTAATTGCAATGGGAGCAGGGCGTATGGTGACTTTGCTGAAAACCCCACGCGCGCATAAACGCTTAAATCAAAGCGCTGGTGGCATCATGATTGCTGCAGGCTCATATCTGGCGATTAATCGATAAACATGGCTTGTTAAGCTCGATTCTTTAAGTACGACTCTTGAAACGAAAAGGCGAACCAATTGGTTCGCCTTTTCGTTAGCTATATTAAGCTTCTATTTGGTCGTTCATGCTTTAGCTCAAATATTTGGATTAAAGTTGATCCGTATATAGCCTCATTCAATTAGACAGTATTATTGGTAGAAACCTTATTCATACCTTATATGACAACGCTTCCAATTGGTTCTGGGTTTATAAATTAAGGCCTTTCAAGCTATTTGTGGCGAAATGGATATGGTTTTAAGTGTGTTACTCAGGATGTACAGTTAATGATAATTCATTGAGCTATCGAATCTTTAAGTTGTCGCTGATGTGGGTGTTATGAAAAAAAACGGCTTTACGTTAATGGAACTAATCGTTGTGATCGTGATAATCGGTATTATTGCTGTAACGGCAGCGCCGAGGTTTCTTAATATCCAAGAATCAGCGAGAGAAGCGGTGCTTGAAGGTGTTGCGGGTGCGATGGAAGGGGTGATCACACAAGTAACGTCTAAAGCTATTATCGCCGGACTTAATCCAGATGCGTCAAACCCAGGAGATCAGAGCAACTACGTGATCGACTTTGGTATCGGCAGCGTTGAGGTTGATTGGGGAACACTTTGCCCAGAAAGCCGAGGCGAGTCGGGCGACAAATTAACGATGAGCGATTTAATGACGTTGTCTGATGATGACAGTATAATTTCTGACTTTGGAAATAGACACACGGTCGTCGGATATAACCAACCTTTTAGTGACGATGATTTAAATAAGAACCATATAACGGATGACGCGTTACCGTCAGGGTGTTATGTACTTTATGACTCTTTCGGACGCTCTAATGCCAGTCAATGTCCTCCGGAAGGGTGTGTGTGTACGGTTCGCGTTGTGAACGATGAATGTTAAACAAACGCATTCTTAGCTTTTAGAGACAGAATAAAAAAGCGCGTTATCGCCAATGGGCAGTAACGCGCTTTTTTGTATTAGTTGATTGGTTCAACTCAATTTGTCGCTATCGCATCTGCTGGTGGCAAGTCACGCTTCTTAATCACGTATCGTAAGCGAAGTAGCATCAGAGCGGCTGAGACACTCAAGCCAGTTAGAATACCAATCCAAAAGCCTTCTTCGCCCATTGCTGGAACCACGTAGTCGGTTAAGCCCAACACCATACCCATAGGTAGCGCTATGCCCCAGTATGAAGCGATAGCTAAGATCATTGGTATCTTGGTATCTTTATAGCCGCGCAGAGCACCATTTGCAGAGGTTTGCAGTGCATCACTGAATTGGTACATAGCGGTAAAGGTCAATAACACAGCTGCAGTTGCGCTGATTACTGGGTCTGTCGTGTAAAGCCTAATGATTAACTCAGGGAACAGTAGGAACATCGTCACCGAAAGCAATGAGATTAATGCTGCCACTAAAATACCGACTTTACTGCGCTCAATCGCTCCAAGTTCGTCTTTTTCACCCAAAGCGTGACCAACACGAATCGTAATGCCAAACGAGATACTCATTGGGATCACGTAAGTCAGGCTCGATATATTGAGAGCGATTTGCGCCGCTGCCACATTTTCTGCACCAATACGGCCAATCATCAATGCGATGACCGCAAAGATACTGCCACATACAGCGATGTTCATACCGATAGGTAAACCTAGCTTTAGAAGGTGAAGCATCTCTTTTGCTTTTGGCTTCGCGTCTGTAAAGCTAATGATCGTCTTGTAGTGATGATGGCCTTTTATGTAGGAATACAGCATACCCGACATTAGCCAATACACTAAGCTTGTCGCCCAGCCACAGCCTACCGCACCCATTTCAGGGAAACCAAATTTACCGTAGATAAGCACGTAGTTGACTGGAATATTAATCAACAAACCAATGACCGAAATGATCATCGGTACTTTGGTGTTGTTCATACCTTCACAGTAGCCGTTTAAAGTGTAAAACAGGGCAATACCCGGTACACCAAAGGCTAGGGCAAACGCATAGTCACTGCCAATCGGGATAATCTCAGCAGCTACACCAATCCATTCTAAGATAGGTTTGGCACTTACGAGGTAAGCGATGAGAAGCACGCTCGCAATTAATGCAAGCCATACCATTTGGAAAAACTCAACAGAGATACTCTGAAAGTTGCGAGCGCCACGGTGGTAAGCAACGACCGGCGTTAACGCCATAATCACACCACGTAGTAACAGCAACACAGGAATCCAAAGGCTAGTGCCAAGTGCAATAGCGGCAAGATCGGCGGGGCTTACTTGGCCAGCCATTGTCGTATCGACAAATCCCATCGCTTGGGTAGCTATTTGAGTCAAAATGATTGGAATCGAAAGATGCATAAGCGCACCCGATTCACGAGTAAAAGGACGAAGTTTTGTTAGCATGGAAGTTCAAAACACCAATATAAATGCACCAGTGATGGCAGGATGGCCGGTGTGCATTTTAGGATGTGCCCCGTTTGGGCGGCGACAATATAAACACCTTACCGTATAGGGTCAAGCATTGGATTTATCGAGTTTTACTCGCTCCGAGGTAAGGGTAGGTTGTGATGGTTACAACACGGATATAACGCGCGTAAGCTCATGATTTAGTGGGAATCATATGAGTCAGTTAAATTATATATTTGCCATGTAAATCACTAAGTGGGCGGTATAAGTTATTGTTATGGACGGACGAAGGCTAGTACAATTAGTGGCATAGGGAACTAGGTTGGAAAGTTCTGTAGCTAAGTCCAGAGCTTTTTAACAGGTGTTGTAGAAAAATAGGGATACAAATGGAAATTACCGTTAAGAAAATCTCGAAAAGATCTCTTTTCAAAATGCTCTTTATCGGATTTAGTCTGAGCTTCTTTGTTTTCTTCTTAATATGTGGTGTCGCATCCATATTTGGTGCGGAAACGGTAAAGTGGGAACAGACACCAGTAACGGGGCTGTCTGGTCTGCTACTAGCTTTAGCAATGTGGCCAATGTTTAGTTTGTTTCTAACGCTGTTTATGTGGTGTTTTGCAGCGTTCGGTTTGTGGATTTTCTCATTAGTTAAACCACTGAAGCTGGTCTTTAAAGAGACTACTATCTCCAACTAACCACCGTTAATAAACGGCTTAGGTTAATTAGCAACGAGTAGTACATATAGTTATTTCTTTAAAAACTAAAGCTGCTAGTTGCCTCAAAGTATTGCTGGAAGTTATCTGCTCTTATGTCCGCCCTCGTTTTATCTTTTATGTGAATCATTTAATTGTTACCCTCGCATCCGTATGAATGACTAGGTTAACCGTTATGAAATTAAGATTACTGAGTTTAGCGTTTGCGCTCGTCCTAAGTGGTTGCTCTTTACTTGTGACTGAGAGCTACTTTGGTGAAAGTTGGACCGGACATCATATAGATAAACTTGTAGAGCAGTGGGGAGAACCCTACCAAATGAAGTCTATAGATGATGGTGTGATTGAGGCGGAATATAGGATCTTCAATGACAGTTGCACGTATACTTTTATTACGGATGAGCAAGGTGTAATTGAATCCTATAAGTATCAAAGTACGTTTTTAGGAACATGTAAGCCAATAGGGTAAACACCAACCATACAACTATGGCGCCAATATCAACTTGGCGCTATCTATCATGACCATGCCATCATTGTTTAGTTTCAAACCTATCTTTGTATTAGCCTCTTACTGCCACAGAGCCAGCAAAAATACCAAAAAACCAATTCCAAGTGTTACTTTTAGAAGCAAGCCAAGAGGGGCTCCACCTTTTGGCGCTTTGCTACAACATCCCATCATCATTTCCTCATTCATCGTTGGATTAATCTCACCTTAAGCCTTTCCCTTACGGTAAGGTCAATGCTTTTGTTGGACTCAAATTTCAGACAACAAAAAAGCGAACCAAGTGGTTCGCTTTTGTTATGTTTCGCTACTTAGCGCCGCTACGTATTAATCTTCGTAGTTATCGATGCTTGGGCAAGAACAGATTAGGTTACGGTCGCCGTATACGTTGTCTACACGGTTAACAGTAGGCCAGTACTTCGAGTTCTTCGTTGCTTTCGATGGGAAACAACCAAGTTCACGAGAGTAAGGGCGATCCCATTCTGCGCCAGCTAGGTCAACTTGTGTGTGCGGTGCGTTCACTAGAGGGTTGTTGTCTAGTGGCCATTCACCGTTTTTCACTGCTGCCATTTCGTGGCGGATTGCGATCATCGCTTCACAGAAACGGTCTAGCTCTTCTAAATCTTCTGATTCAGTTGGCTCTACCATTAGCGTGCCAGCAACTGGGAAAGACATAGTAGGCGCGTGGAAACCGAAGTCCATTAGACGCTTAGCAATATCTTCTTCGCTGATGCCTGTTTCTTCTTTTAGTGGACGAATATCGATAATACATTCGTGCGCTACGCGGCCGTTAGTACCACGGTAAAGAACAGGGTAGTGATGACGTAGTTTTTCCATCACGTAGTTCGCGTTCAGGATCGCAACTTTAGTCGCGTCTGTTAGGCCCGGTTCGCCCATCATAGCGATGTAAGCCCAAGAGATAGGTAGGATTGAAGCACTACCTAGATCTGCTGCTGATACCGCGTAGTCAGAACCTTGTACACCGTTTTCGATGTGACCTGGTAGGAAAGGTGCTAGGTGAGATTTAACACCGATAGGACCCATACCTGGACCGCCACCACCGTGTGGGATACAGAATGTTTTGTGAAGGTTCAAGTGAGATACGTCTGAACCAATGAAGCCAGGAGAAGTTAGACCTACTTGAGCGTTCATGTTCGCGCCGTCTAGGTAAACCTGACCGCCCGCTGCGTGTACTTGTTCACATACTTCCTTCACTTGCTCTTCGTATACGCCGTGCGTAGAAGGGTAAGTGATCATGATGCTTGATAGGTTGTCTTTGTGCTTCTCGATTTTCGCTGCTAGGTCAGTCATGTCGATGTTGCCATCTTCATCACACTTAACAACTACTACCTTCATTGAAACCATTGATGCTGTTGCAGGGTTAGTACCGTGCGCAGAGCTTGGGATCAGACAAACGTTACGGTGAGCTTCACCGCGGCTTGCGTGGTAACGTTGAATCGCGATTAGACCTGCGTATTCGCCAGATGCACCAGAGTTAGGCTGTAGTGAGAAATCGTCGTAACCAGTGATTTCACATAGCTTCTCTTTAAGATCCTTCGCTAGTGCTGTGTAACCAGCCGCTTGCTCTAGAGGCGCGAATGGGTGAATAGAACCAAACTCAGGCCATGTTACTGGAATCATCTCAGCAGCAGCGTTCAGCTTCATCGTACAGCTGCCTAGTGGGATCATGCCGTGCGTTAGTGAGAAGTCTTTGTTCTCAAGCTGTTTTAGGTAACGCATCATTTGCGTTTCGCTGTGGTGCGTGTTGAATACTGGGTGAGTTAGGAACTCTGATTCACGACGGCAGTTTTCTGGAATTGCTGCAAATTCGTTTGATGCAATGTCAGAAGATAGTGCTTGAACGTCTTCTTTCACGTCGAAGATTGCGAATAGGGCATTCACGTCGTCGATTGTGGTTGTTTCGTCTAAGCTGATACCGATCTTACCTTTAAGAAGGCGAAGGTTGATGTCTGCTGCTTGCGCTTTCGCGTACAGTGCATCTGTCTTCTCTTCAGAGTTGATCGTGATGGTATCGAAGAAGCTGTTGTTCGTTAGCTCGTAACCCGATTTAGTCAGGCCAGCCGCTAGGATAGCTGTCATGTGGTGTGTACGACGAGCAATAGTACGTAGGCCTTCTGCACCGTGGTAAACCGCGTAGAAAGACGCCATGTTTGCTAGAAGCGCTTGAGCCGTACAGATGTTCGATGTCGCTTTTTCGCGGCGGATGTGTTGCTCACGAGTTTGCATTGCCATACGTAGTGCTTGGTTACCGTGCGTATCGATAGAAACACCGATTACACGACCTGGCATTGTACGCTTGTGCTTTTCACGAGTTGCCATGAATGCAGCGTGTGGACCGCCGTAACCCATAGGAACACCGAAGCGCTGAGCTGAACCGATTACTACGTCTGCGCCCATTTCGCCAGCAGGCTTGAGTAGAGCAGAAGCAAGTAGATCTGTTGCAACGGTTACAAGCGTTTTGTTTGCCTGAGCTTTTGCAATGACGTCTGTTAGGTCACGAACTTCACCTGTTGTACCAGGGTATTGTACTAGTGCACCAAATACGTCTTGCTCTGGAAGTGTTTCAAGAGCGCCAACCATTACTTCAAAACCGATGTACTCAGCACGAGTTTTAACAACTTCTAGTGTTTGAGGGTGAACATCGTCAGCAACGAAGAATACTTTGCTCTTGCTTTTACCAGCACGCTTACACAGTGTCATTGCTTCGCCAGCCGCTGTCGCTTCGTCAAGAAGAGACGCGTTCGCGATTTCCATACCTGTAAGGTCCATTACCATTTGTTGGTAGTTAAGCAGAGACTCAAGTCGACCTTGAGAAATCTCGGGTTGGTATGGTGTGTAAGCTGTATACCAGCCTGGGTTCTCTAAAACGTTACGTAGAATAACGTTTGGAGTGAATGTGTTGTAGTAGCCTTGGCCAATGAAAGTACGTTTCACTTGGTTTAGGTTAGCGATCTCTTTAAGAGAGGTCAGCATGTCCATTTCGCTCAGTGGCGCAGCAAGTGTCATTGGTTTTTCAAGACGGATTTGTGCAGGAACCGTTTCGTCGATCAGTGCGGCTAGGCTAGTCGCGTTGATCGCTTCAAGCATTTTTTGCTGGTCTGCTTTATTTGGGCCGTTATGACGAGCAACAAACTCGTTTTGTGTACCCAAGTCTTTCAGTAATTGGCTTTGAAGTAATTCAGTCATGATATCGTTCTACTTTCTCTCTGGAGCCGTGAGCTAGCCCCTAAAATTAAGCTGCTCACAAGAGCAGCTTTATCGTAATGAGGTTACCTATTAGTCTTCTTCGATAGAGCTTAGGTATTCTTCCGCATCTTTAAGGTTGTCTAGTTCAGACGCATCAGACATCTTCACTTTAACAATCCAACCACCTTCATAAGGTTCTTCGTTGATTAGCTCTGGGCTATCTTCTAGTTCTTCGTTGATTTCTACGATTTCACCAGAGATTGGCGCGTAGATATCAGAAGCAGCTTTAACTGACTCAACTAGAGAGAAGCTTTCGCCAGCTTCAATTTCGTCTTCAGTTTCAGGCAGGTCAACAAACACAACGTCACCTAGCATCTCTTGAGCGTGCTCAGAAATACCGATAGTTACAGTACCGTCACCGTTGTCTTTTACCCACTCGTGGCTGTCTGCAAACTTAAGTGTATTGTCCATTGCTTATTCTCCAAAAATTTATGAGGTTTTAATTTAAATCTTAAAAACGGATTAACGGTAAAGAGGGAAGCGTTTGCAGAGCTCTTTAACTTGCTTGCGAACACGTTGTTCAACTTCAGCGTTGCCTTCAGGGCTGTCAACTAAGCCATCAAGAACATCACCGATCCATTCACCGATAAGTTTGAATTCTTCAGTGCCAAAACCACGACTGGTTCCAGCTGGCGTACCTAAACGAATACCCGAAGTAATCATAGGCTTCTCTGAGTCGAATGGTATGCCATTTTTGTTACATGTGATCCCAGCACGCTCTAATGCTTCTTCAGTTACGTTACCTTTCAAGCCCTTAGGACGAAGGTCAACCAGCATTAGGTGCGTGTCCGTTCCGCCAGTCACAATGTCACAACCGCGAGTTTGCAACACTTCAGCAAGAACTTTTGCGTTATCGGTCACTGAATTAATATAAGTATTAAATTCTGGGCCAAGTGCTTCACCAAATGCGACAGCTTTAGCCGCAATTACGTGCATTAGTGGGCCGCCTTGTAGGCCAGGGAATACTGCAGAGTTGATCTTTTTGTTGATGTCTTCGTGGTTAGTCAGAATCATGCCGCCGCGTGGGCCACGAAGTGTTTTGTGTGTTGTTGTCGTTACAACGTGTGCGTGTGGTAGTGGGCTAGGGTGAGCACCTGTCGCGATAAGACCCGCGATGTGTGCCATATCGACCATTAGAATAGCGCCAACTTCGTCAGCGATTTCACGGAATTTAGCGAAGTCGATAACGCGTGGGATAGCACTACCACCTGCAATAATCATTTTTGGTTGGCATTCGATCGCTTGAGCGCGTACCGCTTCGTAATCGATCTCTAGTGTGTCGCGGTCTACACCATATTGAACTGCGTTGAACCATTTACCTGAAAGAGCAGGGCGTGCACCGTGCGTAAGGTGACCACCAGCGTCAAGAGACATACCTAGGATAGTGTCGCCAGGTTGAAGTAGGGCAAGTTTAACTGCGCCGTTCGCTTGAGCACCTGAGTGAGGTTGTACGTTCGCGTATTCACACTTGAATAGCTGTTTAGCACGTTCAATCGCGATAGCTTCTACTGTATCTACGTGCTCACAACCACCGTAGTAACGACGACCTGGGTAGCCTTCTGCGTATTTGTTGGTAAGGCAAGTGCCTTGAGCTTGCATTACTGCTTTAGAAACGATGTTCTCAGAAGCAATAAGTTCTATTTGTTCGTTTTGACGAGTGTTCTCTGCTTGGATTCCAGCAAATACTGCGTCGTCAGTCGCAGATAGGTTCGTAGAGAAAAAACTGTCTAAGCTATGGTTTTGATAAGCGTTCATTGTCGAGACCTTTCATTAAGCTAATGGTGATTGTTTTTATAGTCCATTAGGTCTTACGTTGATTTCTGCATCGGTATCGTTTGCGTTATATAGGTGTATAAATAGTGCGTTGCTTCTTATTTATACGACCATAGCGTCAAAGCGATCGTTGTAGGGTCAATGCAGCACGAATTGGTTCCCAAAAATTTCGGGTAAAAAACAGCTCTTACAAATGTTAAATCTTTCACTTGCTGCAAGCTGAAGTAGCATCTCTTCATCTAACAAGTCGATAACATAGCTCCGATAAAATCAATTTTCAACAAAAATTTCCAATAGGAAACAGTTTTTCTCGTTTTGCTACAGGGAGCACGCTTTATTTTCCTGTGTGCTCTTTAATCAACAAAGCGCTTCATGCAACAATGAAATCAATAGACAGGAAGTATGAAATAAATGAGGGACCTATGTCAGAAGACATTTATGATGAGTACCCATCTTTAACGTTGGCGAAAGAGACGTTAGATCAGAATATCGAACCACTTAAGCTCGGCCAGCGTATTAAAGATATCCGCAGCAAACTGGGCATTACGTTAGAAGAGGCGAGCCAACGTACTGGTTTGGCACGTTCTACGCTGAGTAAAATTGAGAACGAACAAATCTCACCGACGTTCCAAGCGATGCAGAAATTGGCTATGGGTTTGCAAATCGATATGCCACAACTCTTTGAGCCACCAAGAAAAAAAGTTGCCACAGGACGTCGTGACTTAACTAAAGCAGGCCAGGGTAAACCTCACCCAACTCCGACTTACGAGCATGAACTGCTGGCGACAGAACTTTCGAATAAGAAGATGATGCCGTTCAAGAGCCGAGTGAGAGCACGCGCCTTTGAAGAGTATAACGATTGGGTTCGCCACGATGGTGAAGAGTTCTTGATGGTGATCTCTGGTGATGTGATGTTCTACTCAGAATTCTATGAGCCGGTACCCATGAGCGAAGGTGACAGCATGTATTACGACGCCAACATGGGGCATATGTTGATTTCTACTAGTACAGAAGATGCACTGATTTTGTGGGTGACTGCAAAATAAGTTAACAAAGTTAGAATTTCTTATAGTGAATGCAAACGTTTGCTTTTGTTTCTAACGTTTGCCAAAAGACGCGATATTGGTGTGAAAAGCATCAATATCGCGTTTTTGTATGCGATTGAAAATTGTTTTTAAATTGTTAAATGTCACATTTTGAGCTGTTTTAATCTTGTTAAGGGTGTAAAACTGACTCAGGCTTGTTTACTATAGTGAACACGGTTTACTCATGTTGATTGAAGTTTACTGAAGTGAATTCTTAGAAAGTGAGTCGTATAGCTTTTATACAGAAGCCTCTTTTTATATCGCTAGTAATAAAAGCCTATATAGAAGACATCACTTTTTACTATCTACTGTTTCTAACGTTAACCCATATCGTTAGAAACGACTCTAAATAGAGATATAAGCGGCAGATTCGATTTGGAAAGCCTGCAACGCTTCATGGAGAATAAAATGACTCAAGAACACGCTAATCAAGACCTACTAAAAACACCTCTGCATGCGCTTCACGTTGAAGTCGGTGCAAAAATGGTTCCTTTTGCTGGCTACGACATGCCAGTTCAGTATCCACTAGGTGTAAAGAAAGAGCACTTACACACTCGTGACGCTGCTGGTCTTTTTGATGTTTCTCACATGGGGCAACTGCGTCTACACGGTGAAAATGCAGCCGCTGTTTTAGAATCTCTGGTTCCAGTAGATATTATCGACCTGCCTTCTGGTAAGCAGCGCTACGCGTTCTTTACCAATGAACAGGGCGGCATCATGGATGATCTTATGGTTGCTAACCTTGGCGATCACCTATTTGTTGTTGTGAACGCGGCGTGTAAAACACAAGATATCGACCACCTAACGGCTCACCTTCCTGCAGACGTAGAAATGGAAGTGATTGATGACCGCGCTCTACTAGCACTTCAAGGCCCTAAAGCGTCTGAAGTTCTTGCTCGTTTCCAGCCAAGTGTTGCAGACATGCTATTCATGGACGTTCAAAAAGTCGATATCGACGGCGTAGAGTGCATCGTGAGCCGCAGTGGTTACACAGGTGAAGATGGCTATGAAATCTCAGTACCGAACGATCACGCTGAAGCACTAGCGCGTAAACTAACGGCAGAAGCTGAAGTAGAGTGGATTGGCCTTGGCGCACGTGATTCACTTCGTCTTGAGTGTGGCCTATGCCTATACGGTCATGACCTAGACACAACAACGACTCCAGTAGAAGCTAGCCTTCTATGGGGCATTCAAAAAGTGCGTCGTACTGACGGTGAGCGTGCTGGCGGTTTCCCAGGTGCCGATATCATCCTTGAGCAAATCGCGACTAAAGATGTTCAACGTAAGCGTGTTGGCTTAGTGGGACAAACTAAAGCTCCTGTACGTGAAGGTGCTGAGCTGTTTGATGCAGAAGGAAACAAAGTCGGTGTGGTAACGAGCGGTACTGCTGGTCCTAACGCGGGTAAGCCTGTTTCAATGGCGTACGTACGCACTGATCTTGCTGCTATCGGTACAGAAGTATTTGCTGAAGTCCGTGGTAAGAAGCTACCAATGACAGTAGAAAAAATGCCATTCGTACCTCAACGTTACTACCGTGGCTAATATCTTTTAAGATAAAGCACAAATTATAACGAAAGCCTATTGTTAGCTTCTCTTTTAAGGGATGTTTAACGGTAGGCTTTTTTGTTTTGATTGGATCTTCGGCCATCAGTATCCTGTCATTCTTCGTTGTCATGTTTAAAAAATGTCGTATTGAGGTTGCAAAAACACGCTATACTGAAAGCCATGGTATGTTATTGTTGGGGACTATTCACATTATAAATAAGTTGTAAGTGTTACAAGGAGTTATCTATGAATTTGAATCAAGCAATTAGTCCTATAAACAAAGTCGTTGTAGGTCTTTTAGCGCCGTTGATTTATTCATCAAGTGTTTTGGCTACAGAGAATGCGGTTGAACCGACTCCTGATGTTGGTGTAACGCTTCATATTGTTAACGGTAGCGACGCATCAGTTAGCGATTTCCCTTCAATGGCGAGTTTGTTCATCGATCGTATTGATTACGATGGTAAGTCCTCGGAAGGTGCTTATTGTGGCGCAACCATTTTAAATCCGACTCATGTTCTCACCGCTGCGCACTGTATTTATGGAAATGAAGAGGGGCAGTTGTTTACAACAGTGGTACCGCAACTTGAAGATACATCTGAATTTCCCCATGGCAATATCCAGAAATCGCGCGTAGTTGAAGTTTACTATCGTAGTGACTATTCGGATAACTCAAGTGATCTTTGGCGTAACGACGTTGCTGTTTTAAAGCTTGAAAGTGCGTTAAATATTGATTCGGTGAATGATGTAGTTAAGCGTCCGTCGAACGATTCTTATCGCAACGTAGTTAACGATTTCGTCGCAGTCGGGCACGGAAATACTCGCTCTAATTTTGATGCTACGACGATCTTGCAAGGTGTATCGCTTACTTATGTTGATAACACTGAGTGCGCATCTGCTTTCAAAGACGGTTCTGTATTAACTGATAACCAGATTTGTTTCAAAGGCGATTATAGTGCGTCCTCTAATTTATTTGGTGGTACTTGCCAAGGTGATTCTGGCGGCCCAGTTTACTGGTTAGATGGTTCGGACTACAGACAAGTCGGTATTACAAGCTTTGGTCCAGGAACCTGTGGTGAAAGCCCAAGTGTAACGTCGGTATTCACCGAGATCCTCGACTATGAAGCTTGGATTGACAGTGTTGTAGCCGGTAATGAAACACCTAAGTTTGTTTCTACCGATGCTAAGCGAACTGCTTATATCAATGCACGCACTCCATCGAATTCTGGTAGCAGCGGTGGTAGTGTTCCGTTTGGTTTGCTAGGTATGCTGATGCTGATTGCTGGTGTTAGAAAAGCAGCTAAACGCTAGAAGCTGATTATTTTGAATAAGTCGACGTTTCATCGAACGATGACGTCGACTTTTTTGATTCTGTATTATTGAGTTTTTGATAGTGTTTTATATAGCTATGTTGACGTCCGTGGTTACGTGAACACTACATTGGTCTTCCTACTGTATCTTTCGATTATCTCATCCATTTCTTTAATAGCATCATTGATGCTTCTTATTCCGCCTTGCGCGACACTTTTCTCATTAGTATTTAAAGCGGAAAAAGCACGTTTAAGCTCTTTGTC
Source organism: Vibrio chagasii (assembly GCF_024347355.1). Classification (NCBI taxonomy): domain Bacteria; kingdom Pseudomonadati; phylum Pseudomonadota; class Gammaproteobacteria; order Vibrionales; family Vibrionaceae; genus Vibrio; species Vibrio chagasii. Next base: position 264,647 of record NZ_AP025466.1, on the reverse strand, counting down.
TTCTAGCATATCACCGTGGAGTAAGACCTCTTTGTAAGTAAGAAGTCTGTGTTGAACTTCGATAATATCGGCACGTGTTGTGTTTGAATCTAAAGCCTGTTTTATACAAGGAAACGCTAATTTGTAATAATTCGCAATTTCCAACTCGACGTCTTTCTTGTTCGCAATTTGCAATTTCTAATATTTCCTATCCTTGGTTAAACCAAGTTTATTCGCCTAAATACATATCACTGACCTATGCGTTAAGGTTTATGAAACGTAAGGTTTTTTAAGGTTCGAATAATATGCCTTTGATGGCTTATGTAAACATGGGCAAGTCAATATGGTCTGCTTCTTGCTGAAATTAGGTCATAACTGTCTAGTGGAGAGAGCCCTATGTCACAAGAGCCGATAATCATGGCACTGATTGAGCGCAGGAAGCGAGCGAATTTATCACAAGAAAAGCTCGCGGCTAGTGCAGGTATGAGTTTGAAAACGTATCAGCGAATCGAACGCGGTGAAGCAGATATTAAGATGTCTCAATATCGTTCAATAACCAGAACGCTAAAAGTGACAGATTTGGATGTTGTTCTGGATATAGTAGGCGCTTCTCATGCGACGGCTGAAGATGTCGCCGCGGTCAGTCGTTTACTCACTAGTGAAGAGCGGCTGCTGTTAATTAAGCTGATTTTATCGATCAAAAAACCGAAATAGAGAGGGGACAGTGGGCGTAAACCGAGTAGAGCAGTTGTTTCATTGGTGATGGGTGCACCAAGGGGAAATGAAGCGGCTAGCTCACTCTTCCTCTAAGTTGTTTGGTGTTACTTCTTTGTTTTTTGTTCTCTAGACGCTTTCTTTGCGAGCTACGTGTAGGCTTAGTGGCTCTTCGTAATTTCTGAACTTTTGTCGCTTCTAAAATCAGTTCTTTCAGGCGTACTAACGCGTCCTCTCGGTTTTGTTCCTGAGTTCTATATTGTTGAGCTTTAATGATAATCACACCGTCTTTAGTAATTCGGCTATCTTTGAAGGCTAACAACTTTTCTTTGTAGAAATCGGGTAGAGTAGAGTGCTTGATATCGAAGCGAAGGTGTATTGCACTCGATACTTTATTGACGTTTTGGCCTCCAGCACCTTGAGCTCTGATCGCAGTTAACTGGATCTCCCAGTCTTGAATGGATACAGAGTTAGATATTTGTAACATAAACTTCCATTTTGAACGGTAATATGGCGTCATAATACTGAATATTGGTTATGGTATCAGTAACTTTCTTAAAGAGTGGTAGCAGTAATGAAAATAGATTTAACGGCATATGAGGGATTAATCTTTGATATGGACGGTACGTTGATCGACACAATGCCAGCGCATGTACAGGCATGGCAGAAGACAGCTGAAGAGTTCGGCTTTCATTTTGAAGCATCTTGGTTACATAGTTTGGGCGGTATGCCGAGTTACAAAATAGCTGGTGAGGTAAACAGTAAATAGGGTTTGTCTCTCGATCCTCAGGCTGTGTCAACGTTCAAAATGGCTTCATTTGCGGCGATTGAAGAAAAGGGAGATGTCATCCCATGTACGCACTCTTTGTTGCTTGAACACCTAGGTAGCAAAAAGATTGCAGTTGGTACTGGAAGCCAGCGCAAGAGTGCGGAGCAGCTTCTAGAAAAGACGAACATTCTTAGCAAGCTCGATATTCTAGTTACCGCTACAGACGTCAAAAATCATAAGCCGAACCCTGATACGTTTTTGGATGCCTGCTTTGGTATGGGATTAGAGCCAAAGCAATGTGTGGTATTTGAAGATACGGACCTTGGTAAACAAGCTGCGCACGCTGCTCAGATGGATTGCATTCTCGTGGTTGAAGGGAATAAGTTAGAGTTTCACCCTGCGCCAAACTGATAGCTATTGAACCAAGAAGGTTGCCTCGCTTTCGCTTTGGATTCTAGGCGATTTCACTCATCTCTGTGTCTAAGAACAAACATACGCTATCACGGCCCGCGGCTTTCGCTTCATATAGCGCCAAGTCGGCACATTTATAGTTGAGAGCCGGATCGCTCGTTAGGTTGGTGATACCGGCACTTACGGTAACAACACTGTCTAGCTCAAGGCTAACCGCAATTCGCAGTCTATTAAGTACGTAGTCAGCTTCTTCTGTTGTGGTGTGGGGCAAAATAACGCCAAACTCTTCACCGCCAATGCGAGCGACAAAGTCAGTTTCACGACACTCACGTTGCAATACTTGAGCAACGGTCTGAATCACTCGATCGCCATAGTCATGACCAAATCTATCGTTGATTCGTTTGAAGTGATCGATATCCAAAATAGCTAAGCAAGAGTGCTCGCGGGTAGGGTAGCGATTAATACGAGAACATTCGTCACGCAGCTCAAGATCAAACTTACGTCGATTCCAGCATCCCGCTAAGGCATCTTTTTCACTCAAGTTTCTAAGTTTGTTCTCAAGCTCTTTGTGTTTACTGATATCAACAAATGACGCGACATAAAATTGGATTACACCTTTGACATCTTTAATGGTTTGGATACGAAGAATTTCGGTAATTAATGATCCGTCTTTACGACGGTTTACTACTTCGCCTTCCCATACACCTTGTTTTTTAATCACACTCCACATTTTGATGTAGAACTCTTGATTGTACCGACCTGACGCAAACATAGAAGGTTGTCGACCTTTTACATCCTCGAGCTCGTAGCCGCTTACCCGTGTAAATTCTTGGTTTACCTTGATAATGCGGTTATTACGGTCGGTGATTACTAAGGCAGACATACCGTTCATCGCGGCTTTTGCTAACTGGCTATCAATACTGTTTTTCTTATGGTTTCTGTTCCAAAGCACAAACCCTGCCGAGATCATTGAGATTAAAATCGTTAAGGTAACGATCTGTACAACAATGGCGTGGTTCTCGCGTTGATATTGGCTATTAAACTGTTGATTTTCAATATGAAGAACCATGTAGATAGGGCCTTCAAACTGTTTGATCTTCGGGCTGATATCGGCGTGAAAATACCAGTTTTTACCATCAAAATAGCTAGAAGAGGTGTTGTCTTGTATCGCTGCCCAAAGTTTTGGGTACTGTTTGGCGTAGGTTTGTTCTGAACGCGCTTCAATTACATGGCCGAACGACTCGGAAGGGTCTGGTCCCATAATGATATGACCAGTCTTATTGAGAATGATTGGGACAGCAGAGGAGTCGCCGATTTGGTAATGAAGGCGTTTATAAATCTCTAGCATGTTTAAGTTGGCAATGAAGTAACCAATAATGCGATTGTTGTCAGCGACAGGTGACATAATGCGCAGTGCCGGAATCAACGGGCGAACTATCTGACCGTTTTCGACTTCAAGATCTATGCCTTTAGTACTGACCTCGCCGATCTTAAGTTCTTGAAGTGCGGAGAAGTAACTACGTGATGATTTATCTTGGAGTTCGTGTTCCGGAACAACTGAAGCATGGCCATCTTTGTAATTAATGCGGAACACTTCATTACCGGTTAAATCAAGATAGCGTAATTGAGAATAGTACTTTTGGCCACGTGCAAGCATTACCCACAGGTCTTGTAAAGCTTCCGTGTGAATGACAGACGGCTCTTTAATTGCTCGAAGTAACGTTTTGGAATCTGCTATAGAGGGAACGGAGTTAGAGATTTGTTCAACAATGACAGCGAGCTCGTGAAAGCTGTATTCGATTTGATTTTGGCTAGACTGCTTGATGTTTAACGAGTGCTGGGCTTCTACTCTGTCAAATTCAGAGTTGATATAGAGGGCAGGGACTAATCCTAGGGCAAATACGGTACACAGAAATTGGCCGACTAGTTTTTTTATACTTGTATTCATCACTGTCCTCAAAGAATCAGCGCAATACTATATATTTTATAGGGTTTTTAATGTGATCTTGACCCAGAACTTAAGATAAGTTTTGCATATTATCGTGGTTTTACTGCAACTTTGTGCAATTAAGCTTGATTATCGAGCAACCCATCAACAACAAAACGGTTGCTCGATATAGACTTTCGTTACGAAAAAAAGAAGCGTTTAAATCTCGATTTTTCGTTATTTATCTGGATAAAGGTGTCTAACTAAGGCCAACAATATTTCCATTGCTATCAATGTCTAACGACATGAATGCTGGTTTATCTGGTAATCCAGGCATCGTCATTACATTGCCACATAGAGCGTAAATAAATCCGGCACCCGCACACAGTTTTAGCTCCCTGACAGGAACGTCAAATTGGCTTGGTGCACCTTTGACTTGTGCTTCTGTTGAAATAGAAAGTGGTGTTTTTGCTAAGCATACAGATAACTCGTTAAAGCCGTGCTGTTTAAACTCCGCCAGTTGCTGTTTCGCTTGAGGGGATAGGGTAATGCTCGCCGCACCATAACCGATTTCCGCAACCGCCATCAGTTTCTCTTCTAAGCTTTGCTCTGATCGATACAGTGGTTTAAATTCACTATCACTTTGGCATGCTTTGACCACGGCATGAGCGAGTGGAGTGACACCGTCACCGCCTTTGCCAAACGCTTCACTGACTTCTACTGTTACCTTGCTATCAAATTCTGTGATCATTTGTTTCAACGTAGCGAGTTCTTGCTCTGAATCCTGTGGGAATCGGTTAATGGCAACAACAGTAGGCACGCCGTATTGCTTAACGTTGTTGATGTGCCATTTTAGGTTTTCGAAACCAGCAATTAGTGCATCTTGGTCATCACTGAAGATTGAATCTGTTAGTGGATTACCAGGTCTCAAGTCATATAAACCCGAGTTCGCCTTTAACCCACGCAATGTCGCAACAACTACCGCACAGTCGGGCTTCTTATTGGAAGCTTTCGCTTTGATATTGCATGCTTTTTCGAAGCCCATATCAGAACCAAAACCGCCTTCAGTCACCACAAAGTCACTCAGTTTTAGCGCAATCTTATCGGCAATAATTGATGAGTTGCCATGGGCGATGTTTGCGAATGGACCGGCGTGGATTAGGGTTGGAACGCCTTCAAGCGTTTGCATCAATGTCGGCTCAATGGAGTCTTTCATCGTCACTGTCATTGCACCAGCGACACCAAAGTCGTCTGCGGTTAAAGTTAGACCTTGATTATTGTAGGCAAGAACAACCCGACCAATACGTTGACGTAAGTCTTGAAGGTCATCGGCCAGTGCTAAAATAGCCATAAGCTCTGAGGCCGCTGAGATATCAAATCCGTCTTCGCGTTCATAACCGTTGATCGTTTTATCAGATTCGTTTTTACCCACCGTGATCATACGTAATGCGCGATCATTATGATCGAGTACACGTCTCCAAACAATTCTGCTGGAATCGATATCCAAGGCTTTCAAGCCAGAGCGCGCCTCAAAAGCTTCTAAGCCTTCACGTTGTTCGTGATAGAAACGTGCATCGATTGCTGCAGAGGCAAGGTTATGAGCGGCTGTTACGGCGTGAATGTCGCCAGTCAGGTGAAGGTTTAATTCGTCCATAGGCGCAACTTGAGAGTAACCACCGCCAGCAGCACCACCTTTAACACCGAATACTGGGCCCATTGAAGGCTGGCGAATACACGCCATTGCTGATTGGTTAATCTTGGCAAGCCCTTGCGCTAACCCGATGGTCGTTACTGTCTTACCTTCACCGAGTGGTGTGGGCGTAATCGCAGTCACAACAACCAGTTTTCCGTCAGGTTTCTCTGATAAGCGTTCAAGTGATTTGAGATACACCTTCGATTTATATTGCCCTAATGGCTGGTGTTCATTGTTTTGTAGGCCAGCGTGCTTGGCAACCTCACTGATGTTTTTAAGGGGAGTAGAGCGACAAATATCGATATCAGACTGCATATTTGATCCTTATATCAGAACCGAAAGGTGGTACGTAAACGTTTGCGTGGCGATGATACTGTATAAATTTGCTAAGTAAAGGCAAACCACAGGAATTATGTGCTGGAAGATAACAGATTTGAAGAGTCATTGCGCGAGATCAAATCTTCAATGAGCAAAATATTCGATTTGATTTTGCATTAAGTCCACACATTTACGCTGAATACAAAAAGGGCTGCATATCGCAGCCCTTTAAGATAGGAAAGGTAACTCACGTAATAAGTAACGTGGATTAACGATCCCAGTATGTTTCTTCTAAGCTATCTTCGCGTTCTGGTAATGCGCGAGAAAGGCGAGGAGAGTGCTGTGTTAATACTTCGTAACTTACGCGGTTTGCGTACTTACAAATTTGAGACAGTGAAGAGTACGTTAGACACGCGTGCTCGTGTTTCTCTGAGTTTGGTACGTTAACGAAGTGGTAGCTGTTTGCTGCCATGTCGTGTAACAGAGCTGAAAGTGCGCCATCACCAGCACCGTTAGTGTTCTTAATCTCTAATGGACCACCAAGGTATGGGCCAATGTGAGAGTACACTTTTACCGGGTTTTCACAGTCTTGTTTGCGCATTGCACGGCTGAATTCGTACTTGTTGAACTCAGGGATATGACCTGGCAATAGTGGAAGCGTAGTTTCGCGTTTGGCTAGCTCGTCTGTGTAACCTGCCATGTAAAGGCCGATTGGACCAGCAGTACACAGTACTAGGTCAACCCACTCTAGAGCTTTGTTCGCTGCAAGAAGTGGATCTTTTTCGCCTGTTAACGCTTCACCTTCGTCTTCATTCATCGCAACGATGGTCACGTTCTCCTTCAGGTATTCTTGCCACCATTCCGCATTACCTTCGATCACGTATTTTGTACCAAGCGTAAGAACAACTGGCACGTTATGCGCTTTTGCATACTCAATCGCTTTTTGTACCGCTTTTGGCATTGGATCTTCAGGGTTACCACGCATTAGGTATGAAGACACGACAAGCGCTGATGCTTTCTCGAAGACTTTCTCAGGAATGCTTTCAGGAAGAAGCTGGTTCATGTGTCCTTCGTTGATAGCAAACGTACGCTCGCCATCTTCGGTGATTAGCGTGTAACAACGACCAATCGGACCATCAACAGTTTGTAGGTGGTTTAGGTTCATACGAGAAGAAGTACGGCATAGGTAACGGTAACCAAATGAGCCAACTTCAATTTTCTTAGACATTACGCCAAGCAGCACAGATTTGCTGTCTGCAAGTACGGAATAGTTGTGCAGTGTGTTGCCGATAGTATCGCCTGGGTATTGATGCGTGATCAAACCGCGCTCTACAAGCTCTTCATACAGCGCATCGGCTTTACTTTCTTCCAATACAAGTGAGTGACCTTTACTCAGCTCATATTTATCAAGGAACGCACTGTCAACACGAGCTTCGATATCAACAATGGTTTGACCTACACCAACAATCGTTGCGCGGTGCAGTTTAGGTGTTTGTTGAATTTGGTTTACCATCGGATCACGTGCGTGAGTTGGAAAGTAATGCTTAGATTTACGCTGTCCAGGAAACTTCATATGAAAAATACAGTGAAAAAATTTTGCCGCATGATATCACATTTTGTTTCTGTTTCTTTCATTTTTATTACATTTTGAATCACCTGCACAATGTCTGTACAGGTGATTCGTATTGATTATTCTGTTGGTACGAGTGTTGCTGGATCAACGTAAGCCGCTGTACCCCATAGAGGAACGGTCGATAGGCTGTGTTTGAAGCTGCCTTCGGTCTCTTTAGTGGTGTAAGACAAGTAGAGTAGCGACTGGTTTTCTGCATCGTAGATACGACGAACTTTCATGGTTTTGAAGAAAATACTTTTCGACTGCTTGAATACCACCTCGCCAGATTTACTCTTATCAATCTGCGCAATCATTTCAGGTGTGATTTCACCCGTTTGGCGGCAAGAAATAGAGCTATCACTTGGATCAGAAAGACTCAAGTTCGCTTCGATGGAAGCGATGTGACACGTTACACTAGGGATTTTGTCATCGTCTAAAGATGACATCTTAATATCCTTCATTGTGAAGAAACCTAAAGATACGTCACCAACCTCGTTGTCCGAACAACCTGCTAACATTGTCATGATACCGGCTGCTATTAAGGCTTTTTTCATAAGAAGTCCTTTTTATTTATATAGTTCTGTTTACTATAAGAAAATTGAAAGCTTGAATACGAGTGTAGAGCTTTTCGTTAAGTTCTTAAAGGATGTTGTTGGATAATGAAAAATATGAAGCATTTAAAGTACTTGTTGGCCTTAGTGATGCTCTGTATGCTCTCTGCATGTAGCTCGGCGCCTCAGCCGACCGTATGTCTGCCAAATAACTGTAATATTTGGGGATACTAACTGTAGGTACTAAAAGAATGAATAACGAAATACCTGAAATCGCATTAAAGAAGAATCAGTGGCTGTTTAGCCAGCTTGATATTGCTTACCCCGCGAAAGAAAGCCTTTTAGGTCTAGATATCTATAAGAATCAGCTTTCCCACAAAACTTACCAACTTCTTCCGCAAGACCAAACGCCCTCACAAATTGACGAACTGCACAAAGTAGATTTTCACAAACTAACGGTTCTTTTCTCTCTAAACCAAGCTAGTGCTTATCAAGATGAAGCGGAAAGGGCGAACATCCTAGAATTCTTAAGCCAAATCATGCTGTCTGATGAACATGAGCTGTATGTAGGTACTAAGAGCGGTGATGTGGTGGCGAGTGCTATTGTAACGGCGAGTGACGATGAGCTGTTAATATCAGATATTGTTAACCAAGACGATCAAAATATTGTCGGGTTTGCTAAACAGTTACATGATTTTTGGGCTCAAGATCAAGATTCTACCTATAAAGTATTGTTCGAGAACTTATGACTCTTTGAGAAAGCGTTAATCTGAGTACAATACACCGTCTTTTAAAAAGGGTTCGGTATGTACAAGCTATTGATCTCAATCGCTGTATTGTGTGTTAGCGCTTTTTCTCCTGCAATTTATGCTAACGACTGGGATGTTAAACAAATCCTAGTATTACACTCCTACGAACCTTCCTATCAATGGACCGCAGATTTCCAAAAGGGGATCGATAACGCGTCCAAGCAATCCCATGGCGAAGTAAAACTCTCTATCGAGTATTTAGATACTAAACGTATTCATAACCAAGACTACTACGACTCTCTCGTGGATTACTTCGAAGAAAAATATTCAGGTTATGAGTTTGATGGGGTTATCGCGACTGATGATAATGCCGCTAATTTCCTTGAGTCACTAGGTGCAATCATAGATCGTTCAACACCTGTTGTTGCTGTTGGAATTAATGACTTAGACACAGACATGTACACCGTGAGCGACAAAGCGACTGTGCTTTATGAGAATGATCATATTGATATTAATATTGAGCTCATTTCTCAGCTACGTCCAAACATCAAGAACTTATACTTTGTAAATGATTACAGTGTCACGTCTCAGCTAATCCGTAAAGAAGTTCATAAAGTCATGGCGGGCTATCCACAAATCAATCTTGTGGAAATCAGCAATCAGACTTTAGAGCTGGCGGGTGAGTATTTGAAAAATATCTCTCCTGATGATGCAGTGCTGATTAGCCACTACAACACCGAATTGACGCAAGGTGTCTACCACTCTTATACCGAAATTGCAGAAACCATATCTCAGGCGAGCGCTGCACCCGTATTCGCACTTTGGCAGTTTTACATTCTTGGGGATGTTCTTGGCGGATATGTGAATCATTCACAAAGTATGGGTGAACAAGCGGTCGATGCATTGGATAAGTACGTCCCACTTGGATTTAAAAGCTCGTTAGTACCCGGTGATAACATACGTTTTGTATTCAATTACGATGCGATGAAAAAGTTCGGATTACGTGAAAGTGCACTTCCAGAAGAATCGGTAATCATTAACGAACCTTCATCTTTCATACGTAAGAACTTCCAGTTGCTGTTGGGCTTAACCATGGTAATCGCAGGTTTGAGCTTGATTATCGTGATGCAATTTATCACCTTACGTCAGAAAAAAGAGTTAGCCAAAAAGAACAAACGGATTCTAGCGCTGCAAAAACAGACGTTAAATGTACAAAAAGAGATGATTCATGTCTTAGGTGAAGCCATTGAGACTCGTTCAGGCGAGACTGGCAATCACGTAAAACGCGTTGCCAAGTTGTCAGCACTGTTAGCTAAACACAGCGGCTTGAGTCATAGAGAAGTCGAGATGATAGAGATCATCAGCCCAATGCACGATGTCGGTAAGATCTCGGTTCCTGAGTCTATTCTCGATAAACCGGGTAAGCTAACCGAGCAAGAGTGGGAGGTAATGAAGCTTCATACCACTGCAGGTTATAATTTATTGAAGAGCGGAGCGGGTGATATTACCAACCTAGCGGCGATTATTGCCAATGAACATCATGAGCGTTGGGACGGCGCCGGTTATCCAAATGGTAAGTCGGGTAAAGAAATCCACTTGTTTGCTCGTATTACTGCGGTCGCGGATGTATTTGATGCGTTGCTGAGCGCACGTTGTTACAAAGAGCCATGGTCTTTAGATATGGTTGTTGATTTATTCGAACGTGAATGTGGTTATCAATTCGACCCACAACTCACTCGATTACTTCTAAAACATTTGCCTGAGTTTGTCGCGATACGTGATACTTATCCTGACACTGCAGCTTTTGAATATAGCTTCAAGGTAGAAGGGAAACCCAAAGTCGATGAAGAGTCGGCTGTCAGTTAATACTTCGCACAACGATTTCTGTATTCTAAGAGTTATATTTTCTCCTATTAACTTCAGTTGTTTGTAAAGCTTTCAGGCATTCATACTGTGAGCCTGTTGATAATTTGATGAAAACTGTTGCTTATGGCGACTCATAAGGTGATCTGCAGTATATTTTGCGAAGAGAAATAAGCATGCATCCGTAAACTGTTACCTCAGTCATCCCTCACTTTGAAAGAACCCTATAGGATAAAACTTGGATTGAATCTGAGTGAGAGAACTATGCGGTTAGAACAGACTAAATGTGTGATATTTGATTGCGATGGCACGCTTATCGACAGTGAAAAGCTGTGCTGCCAAGCCTTAGTCAATGTCTTCAGCGAATTTGGGGCCAACTTAAACCTCAACGACTGCTACGCTCACTTTCAAGGCGGGAAGCTAGCAGATATTTTACTGGACACGCAGGCTCGTCTTGGTCTATCCATCTCTATTGATACACTCGAACCTTTATATCGCACTGAATTAGAAGCCTTGTTCCAACGTCACTTGAAGCCGATGGATGGTGCTATCGAACTGATTGAATTCCTCAAACATCAAGACATCGAATTTTGTATTGCTTCTAATGCACCGAAATCTAGAGTTGAATCTTCTCTCGCAATGACAGGTATGCTTGATGACTTTAAAGGGAAAGTGTTTTCGGCGTTTGATGCAAACAGCTGGAAACCAGAGCCAGACTTGATCATGTATACCGCAATGAATATGGGTTTTTTACCTAATGAGTGTATTTATGTTGACGATACCTTGAAAGGTATTGAAGCAGGTGTAAGAGCGGGTATTCAGTCGTTCAGATTAAGACCGAATGTAGATGAGACATTAAGTGGTGACCCAAAAGCCGACACAGCAGAGCTGGCGGCTCAGGATATCTATAGTTTGGAAGAAATTTCCGTTTGGATTAATGGCAAGCACTGCTCCAGTGGTGATAAACCGAGCTCTGCAGCTTTGGTGGGTTAACGCCCAATTGAAGGCTGAGTACTTTACTAAATTGTTTTGTGTGAAATCCGCAGGATGCGCAAGTAAACTTCTCTCCACTTTCTGAGAGTAGATATTCGTCATGTTGGCATAAAGGGCATGTCACGTCTTCGGTGTTTGGTGCTTCTGTTTTATTCATTATGTGTCACCTGCAGCAAAAGGGTAAGCGAAAAAAGACCCGTATAGCTAGATTACTCCTAAGCTCGTTTATTAGACAGTTTTGCTCCCTTATATTCTCTCCTTTGCGACTTGCTTCATGGTAATGATAATCTCATCGTTAGTAACCATGGTAAATGTAATGACATTGGCGGATTTTATTAAAAAGGACTCATAGCGAGTAATACCGATCAGTTAAGAAATTTGTGAGATCATTTGACCGATCCTCAAAAGGCTTCAGAATCCGATATTAGGAAACTAATATCGGATTTTTTTATGTCTTTAGAAAGCCAACTTGCCAATACTTTTCAGTCGTGTAATACCTTCCACCACTTTGAAAAATACTCTGAAATTCTTAGTCCAGAGCTTATCCAGCAAGGTTTTGAGCAAGCTGGCGTCGCAACCGTTAGAAGAAGACGGTTACCTTTGGAGGCCGTACTTTGGTCCGTTGTTGGAATGAGTCTCTTTCGTCAACAATCTGTTTGGGATATTGCTAACCAACTCGATATTGTCCTGCCAGACAGACAACGCTTTGTTGCCCCAAGTGCTGTTGTTCAAGCGAGACAGAGATTAGGCGAAGAAGGCGTTAAACAAGTCTTTAAGAAGATGGCTACGCATGGCTATCACTCGTCTAATTTCGAAACTTGGTGTGGACTAAACCTTCTATCCGTCGATGGTGTCGTTTGGAGAACGACAGATACACCTGAAAATCATCAAGAGTTTAAAGCACAGAGCAATCAATCATCGGAGAATATTTACCCTAAGGTACGTATGGTTTGCTTGATGGAGCTTACAAGTCATCAACTAATCGATAGTACATTCTCTGACTATCGCACCAGCGAAATGCGCCTTGCAGAAGAACTCATCGAACAAACCCCCGATCATTCGCTGACTATTTTTGACAAAGGATACTACTCTCTAGGGCTACTTAATCGCTGGAATAAGGTAGGCAAAGAAAGGCATTGGATGCTTCCTGTGAGAAAAGACTTCCAGTATGAAGTCGTTCATAAATACAGTCAGAGTGACGCTATCGTTGATATAAAAACGACACCTCAGGCAAGAAAGAAGTTCAGTGATCTCCCTGAGACAATAGAAGCAAGGTTAGTGTCGAAAATCATCAAAGGGAAGACATATCAGGTACTTACATCAATGCGTGATGGGTTACGCTTTCCTGGTGAAGACATCGTAGAGCTTTATCGCTATCGTTGGGAAATCGAATTAGGCTATCGGGAAATGAAGCAAACCTTGCTTGATAGTGAGTATACATTACGAAGTAAGCGCCCAGATATGGTCAAGCAGGAGCTCTGGGGGATTTTGCTCGCCTATAACCTTATAAGACAAGTTATGACAAAGGCTGCGATTAAATTAGATAGCGTCTGGCCAAATCAATTAAGCTTTACGAGTAGTGCTATGGCTGTGACTCAATACTTCGCGGCTTTACCTTTAACGAGTCCTGGAAAACTTCCTAAACATTATGAAGTCTTACTCAAGCAAATATCCATGTTTACCCTGCCACCTCGAAGAGAAGATAGAAGTTACCCTCGTTGGGTGAAACTGAAACCCCAAAAATATGCAACGAACAGGAAAAATGCCAGTCAGCTTAACTGACTGGCATTACTCATAGCGAGTCCTTTTTAGTTTGCTTTAAATTTTTCCTAGTTCAGAAGCTGGCGATTGTTATTTTCCAGCGCCATGACGCTTATCTTAGTTAGCTTAAGTGCGATATCTCGCTAATGTCTGAGATAGGGTAATCGATGCGTCCGTTAGCTTTGATACACCGTTCGATGAGTTTTGAGCGACTTCTTTTATTACATCGGATTGACTGCGAATGTCATTGAGCTCTGCCGCGATGGTATTCGCTACGTTGCTTTGCTCATCAGCAGATGTGGCGATTTGAATACTCATGTCCATTAGCGCTTGTGCGGAGTCAGCAATTGAGTTTACGTCGTCCCCGATGTTTGAAATCAGCTGGCTACTGGTCTGCGCTTGATCGACGGTTTGCTCGGTAATCTTTGCAATGTTTTGGCTTTCTTGTTGTAAACGCTCAATCATAGCTTGGATCTCTACCGTTGCGGATTGAGTTCGGCTAGCCAGCGTCCTTACTTCATCAGCAACCACCGCGAAACCACGTCCTTGTTCGCCCGCACGAGCAGCTTCAATGGCTGCGTTCAATGCGAGTAGGTTTGTTTGCTCTGAGATAGCATTGATTGTGGTTATCACTTCGTTTATTTGACTGGTGTTCACATTCAAGCTTGTCACAGAAGAAGAGGTTTGCTCGATCAAAGAAGAGAGGGTAGTTATTTCTGAAATTGCTTGTTGTACCTTCGCGTGGCTGTCGTTAATTTGTTGTGCGTCTTGTTCCGTCTGCTCGGTCGAACGTGCTGAAATGTTAGATACTTCGTTTGCAGAAGCTGTCATTTGGTCCATTGCTGTTGCAACAGAGTCTAGCGAAGCGTTTTGACTCATAATTTGTGTCTCGCTGCGCTTCATCTCAGTTTCAAAAGAAGAAGAGGCTTCGCTAAGCGTTGCGGCGCTTTGGTTAACGTTGTTTACCAGTTCGGTCAGAGTATCCATTGCTCGGTCAAGTGCGCAGCCAATCGTTCCAAACTCATCACGTCCTGGGTGGAAGCCGAGTCGAGAGGTTAAATCGCCATCTCCAATCTTTTGAGTGGTTGTATAAAGTACCCAAAGTGCGCCACCTAAGAAAGTAGCAACCCAGTAGCAGAAAAGACCAAAAGGGACACAACATAAAAAGCTGAGTAATAAAGTGTACAGTGCTTGCTGTTTTTGGTCTTGAGTATCGTAACTAGGAAGGGTAAGTGAATAGTATTTACCATCGGTACCGATTGCCGTTGCCGTAACAACGCCTTTATCTGAAATCGTTGTAGCGTGAGGGTTTGATTGTTGAGTAACGCCATTTACGCTAGTCGGGATATCTGAGGCTGACAAAATGCCTTGTAATTGGTATTCAGCTTGTAGTTTTGCACTAGTGTCAATTTGTTCCATTTTATTGACATAGTTGACGCCAGATAAGCTTACTACTGCAGCGAAGAAGATTAAGAAAATAACCCAAAACTTATCGTTGATAGACATTTTGATAAACAGCTTGTCTATCGTTCGAAATTGTACTTCTTTCATAAAAACTCCACGGTAAATCCTTTACCGTGGACTCTAAATAACCGACCTCAATAAAAATGTGACATCAATCGACTAATTGTGAAAATTAATGATAACAACATTTCATTTATGAGATCTCAATCAAGCATTTATATCCTGTATGAGTTTATTAGCCCAAAGACGGTAATAACCCTACTGATATAAGGATCTGAATCGCAATGATAAATACGCCAACACTACCCGCTAAAAATAGTGCTTTGCTTCCGCCCAATACTTGGTACGTCGCTTCTGTACCGTGAGATTTTACCGAGAAATCTGTGTAGCGAACTTTGTATACCATTACGGTAGGTAGAAGAATCGCTAGTACTGAAAGTGCAATCGCAGCATAGCCCAGCGCCATGATGAAACCTTGTGGGTAGAACAGTGCAAAGCCAAGTGGAGGCAAGAAAGTGATAATCGCAGTCTTAACGCGTTTTGCACTGCCCAGTTTTTTGCTTAACGAGTCACCCATAAATTCGAATAGACCTAAGCTAACGCCGATAAATGAAGTGAGAAGAGCGAGGTCGGCAAACACGCCTACGATGACGCTAAGGTTTGATTGATGCACCGTTTGCGACAATGAAACCAATAGGGCACCTAGACTAGTGTCAGAAAGTAATTGTTCTTGACTTACAACGCCTAAAGTAACGCCTTGCCAGAAAATGTAGATAACTAAAGGCAACGCAGAGCCGATAATCATTACTTTACGTAGCGAGCGTACATCGCCATCTAGGTATCTTACGATAGAAGGGATACTCCCGTGGAAGCCGAAAGACGTGAACACGACAGGAATAGCTGCAACGATCAGGCCTTGCTGTAAAGGCATGCTCAATAGGTATTGAGAAGTGATGTTTGGTGCTAGGAAGCTAAGTACCAGAACCATAGCGATAAGTTTCAAACCAAATAAAACGCGGTTTACTTTATCAACACTGTGTGTGCCAATGGTTACAACGCCCGCTACTAGCAGTGTGAATAGTAAAGTCGTGACTTGGCCGTTCAGCTCAATACCCGCTATATCTGAAATACGCTGATTAAACTGTGCACCACCGCCCGCGATGTAAGCTGCGCATAGAGCATAAAACAGGAACATAACCGCGAAGCTCGCAATCCATTTCCCCTTAGTACCTAAAATCGTGTGAGCCAGTGTGTGTAGGGTCGCGTCGGACTCCACGAATTGGTGAAGCTCAACCATTAATAATGCTGTAAACGCCATTAATGCCCACAAACCAAGCATCAAGAAAAGTGAAGTTGAAAAGCCAATGCCTGCAGAAGCAAGAGGAAGAGCGAGCATGCCAGCACCAATCGTTGTGCCTGCAATGATCAAAGTACTACCGAAAACCTTTGATTTATTCATTGTATATAATTCTTTACGTTAGAGTGTGTTTTCATTGTAATTCTTCTAGCTTAAGCGCATAAACCCAAAGAATATCTCGATTTTGAAGTATTCTGATTGAGTTTAATTCCAATTGCAATATTTAATGTAATAAAAAATATCCACTGTAAATTTAAGTTTACGTTAATTTTGGGTCTAGGCATTTAAAAGGGTGAAGCAAACGTTTGACCATGATCTGCTTCAAAATTTATAGAGTAATTTGTTGTACTTGGTGTAAGGTGGCAGTACATATGTCGTTTGCGTATACCCCTTTAGCGTAGATAAGCGCTGATGATCGCGAGTAGCTTCAAGCTATAAATATGGAATGGGTAGAGTAGAGTGCGTTCATCAAAGTGACATAATATAAGTCCAAGATGGTGCACTAGTTAATTGGACAACACGTCCACACCAAGGAATAGAGGGGGCACAATGAGTGACCAATCTTATAATGACGAAAGTCTTGAGCTGTTAGATGCTATGGAAATTGGCATTGATTTATCTGACTACGAACAGACAGTTAAACAGTTAGCAGAAGAGCTTTTTACATCTTCTAACTAACGTTTCATTTCAATTCTTATACTGAGCAAATCTGGATTCGCTCACTCGTCATACCAAAAGCTATCCTCATTAAAGTTCGCGAAGATAAACAAGTACGTTTACCATGTTACTTAGTTCTCGACACTTTAATGAGGTTCAATGAACTTTCTCGCACACCTTCATATCGCCAAACACTGTAAGAGCAACCTAGCAGGAAACTTGTTAGGTGATTTTGTGAAAGGCGACCCAAATAAACACTATTCAGATTCGCTGTCCGATGGAATTCGACTTCATCGATTTGTAGACAGTTATACAGATAGGCACGACGTTTCTCGTTCTGCTAAATCACTCTTTTCAAATCAAACGAAACGCTTTGCGCCTATTGCACTCGATGTATTCTGGGACCACTGCTTAGCTAATCATTGGGCTCAGTTCTCGACACAATCACTTGAGCATTTTTGCTCCGACAGCCATCAGCAGATCTTTGAACACCAAGAGCCACATTGGCCTGAGCACTTCATTACTGTTCACCAAAAAATGGCTGAGCAGAGGTGGTTAGAGAGCTATCAAGAGATGTCATCCATAGAAATGGTGTTACAACGAATGGCGTCGAGAAGGCCAAAGCTCGGTCTGCTTAAAGCGTGCTATGCTGACTTAGAAATTCACTATGATACGTTGCAGTGTCACTTTAATGAGCTTTATCCCATGGTTTTGAAGGAAGCAAAAGAGTTTAATGCACTCCAATTACAGAAAAATCAAAAGGAAAGGTAAACAGCGTAATGCAGGTTTGCTACAATCCGCGCCTATTTAATCTTTGAGCATCATACTATGTCTGAATCTACGAAATCTTTTAACCAACTAGGATTGTCTGAGCATCTACTTGCTACGCTATCAGAGCTTAATTTTACGGCTCCAACCAGTGTTCAAGAACAAGCGATTCCTTTGGTATTAGAGGGCAAAGATGTGCTGGCTGGTGCTCAAACGGGTACGGGTAAAACAGCGGCTTTTGGCTTGCCAATTATTCAAAGATTACTCGCAACCAAAGATAACGTTATTCCAAACCCTAAGTTAGTTCGTGCTCTGGTTTTAGTGCCAACGCGTGAGCTTGCACAACAGGTGTTTGATAACGTAACTAGCTACGCAAAGGGCACAGACCTCAAAGTGGTAGTGGCTTATGGTGGAGTGAGCATGAAGGTCCAAACCGATAACCTACGTGCAGGTACCGATATCTTAGTTGCGACTCCGGGTCGTTTGATTGACCACATGTTCACTAAGAACATCATGTTGAGCCAAACAGAAGTATTGGTATTAGATGAAGCTGACCGCATGTTAGACATGGGTTTCATGCCCGACATCAAACGTATTCTTTCGCGTATGAATGAAGTGCGACAAACTCTGTTTTTCTCGGCAACGTTCGACAACAAAATCAAAGCCATTGCGCACCGCATGATGCAGTCACCAAGTGAAATTCAAGTGACTCCAACCAATAGCACTGCTGAGACGGTTAAACAGATGGTTTACCCAGTCGATAAGAAGCGCAAAAGCGAATTACTAGCGTACTTAATTGGTTCAAATAACTGGCAACAGGTATTGGTGTTTACTAAGACGAAGCAGGGCACAGATGCTTTGGTTAAAGAGCTTAAATTGGATGGGATTAAAGCGGCATCAATCAATGGTGATAAAAGCCAAGGTGCTCGCCAAAAAGCCCTCGACGATTTTAAATCAGGTAAAGTAAGAGCACTTATCGCAACCGATGTTGCTGCCCGTGGCATCGATATTCAGCAGCTTGAACAAGTGGTGAACTACGATATGCCTTACAAAGCGGAAGACTATGTGCACCGTATTGGTCGTACAGGCCGTGCGGGTAATAGTGGCCTTGCAATTTCTCTTATGAGCCACGATGAAGCGTACTTGCTGGGCGCAATTGAGCGACTACTCGATACACGTCTACCTCAAGAGTGGCTAAAGGGCTTTGAACCTAGCCCCGAGCAAGATGTGTCACCTGAGCGAGGTGGTCGTAGTAAAAGCCGTTCAGCAGAAAAGCGTAAAATGAAAGCAAAGCTCAAGATTCACCAAAATCGCGGTAAGGCTCGCCGATAACCGGGCTTTCTGAACCTTTCCAATAAAAACGCGCCGTTACATGAATGATGTAACGGCGCGTTTTTGCATCGTTCAAATTATTTTTGCCTGGAATTGATGTCAGTCGTGGTTGTGTTCTGGGTTACATTTCCACTCGCACGGCACTTCATAAATTAATTCTTCTAGAGTGCTCGGTTTAAGTACCCATTCTTCTTCAATAGCAAATTGATTAACCATTTGTTTATTGAACATCTGCCAGTGTTTCATTAGCGCTTCTTCAGCCGTTGCCTCTATATCACCTTCGTTCCAGGTACTTTCCATGAAGGGAGTTAGGCAAACTGCACCGTTCGCGAACATAATCATTTGCCATTTAATTTCATAAATATTGACGGCTTTTTCCGGATTCGCCTTGTTGTATTGGTCTGCAAGCATGTTTATCTCATACTCAAGATCGCCCACATTATCAATAAAGTAGTCAACGAGGTTGTCTTCTTGACGTACAGAATCTGAGAGAAGCTGCATTGGTCTTCGAGAATGAATCATGTTAGTAAACAGACGCATGGCAAACAAATAGATCGAAATATTCGGTGCAACACCTTTTGGTAGTTCCTGCATGATTTTACTGATGTAAGATTGAAAATACACATGTAAACAATCACTTATTGCATGCCAGATCTTTTCTTTACTACCGAAATGGTGGCGAATGAGGCTATGAGATACACCAGCTTTTTCGCTGATATTACGCAACGAAACACGTTCGTAACCAGAGTCACAGAACATCTCTGCAGCCACAGTCATTATTTGAAATCGAGTTTCTTCAGCGTCTTTTGCACTTCTTCTACCTTGCTTCTTTTCAGTCATCTTCATTTCACACATTTATCCGATTACGACATTCTACACTGTTTTTACTGAAATAAAAAATACTGCACAGGTGGAAAGTAAAACTTGTGAATCTGCAATTTTCCAATATACTGCACATCTGTGTAGTAAATGATAATAATTAAATGGAGACGCAACATGCAATCCGAGGTGTCTATTCACGCCAAAACAAGTAAGCAGGTAGGTGCAGTGATCGCCGCGCTGTTACTCGCAGGCTCTCTGACCGGATGTAACAAGGTTCAGTCAGAAGAAAATGTACAGGTTATTAAGCCTGTAAAGTTATTTGAGATCCCTCAACAGACGGATGTTGATCTTGATAGCTTTATCGCAAAGGTCGACGCGACAGATCGTGCTGCGTTGTCATTCCAAGTGGGTGGCGATATCAAAGTTTTCGATGTTCGTATGGGACAAGAAGTTAAGAAAGGCCAAGTTTTAGCCGTGTTAGATGCAACGGATTACCGAATTGCGGTTGATGCTGCACAAGCGAAATTTGACCTTGCGAACAGTCAATACAAACAGGCTTCGGAGTTGTACTCGAAAAAGCTTGTGAGTACCGATTATTACGACCAAGCCCTTAACACTTTTACTGCCGCTGAAGTTGAGTTGGAGCAAGCAAAAACAAACCTTGGCTACACGAAATTAGTTGCTCCTTTCGATGGCGTAGTATCAATGGTATTTGGTAAGCAATATCAGCTAATTGCGGAGAAACAGCCAGTTCTAAACATTTTGAACAGCGGCGAAATGGATGTGACGTTCTCTATTCCAGTTTCAAAACTCGAAGACCGTTCGATTCAAGATCTAACAAGCTCAAACATGTGGGTTGTGATGGATAGCCACCGCGGCATTCGTATCCCAACTCGCTTTAAAGAAATATCAACTCAGCCCGACGAAGATACCAACAGCTACCAAGCGGTTGTGTCCATCGAAAAGCCACAAGATATCAACCTGCTTTCAGGAATGACGGCGCAAGTAGAAGTACAGAAAAACCGATCGGACTACGGTATCGGTATTGTTGATTCTGCTTGGCTCAGTAAAGAGGAAGGCCACGGTGAACTGTGGCGTTACAACCCAGATTCGCAATTGATTTCTAAGGTACAAGTCACTCTGAATAAACAAGGTAATGTGATTGATGGTTTATCTTCAGGCGACTTAATCGTAGAAGCCGGTGTCGATGTTTTATCTGAAGGACAACAAGTAAAAGCATGGCTACGTGAGGGGGGTATTTAATGAACCTTTCTAAATTATCAGTGGTTGTTGCATCAGCGTTGTTACTTCAAGCCTGTAATAATGAAATCCAACATCGTGAACAGCCACCTTTGTTGGTGTCAACTTTTGAAGTCGGTGCACCATTGACCGATCAGTATAGAAGCTTTAATGGTCAGGTTATGCCTGCAGAACTCACACCATTGTCATTTAAGCTGGCTGGTGAAATTCAACAAGTAACCGTAGAGGCGGGGGACGCAGTAGAAAAAGGGCAGCTGCTCGCAACGTTAGATAATGCTACTTACGTTCAAGACCTTACTGACGCAAAGTCCCTGTTCGAGCTAGCCAGTAAACAACTCGCACGTGGTACTGAGATGTTTGGCAGCAAAATGTTGTCGCAATCTGAACACGATCAATTGACGGCTAACTACAAGCTTGCGTCGGCAAATTTAGCAGCAGCGGAGCGTAAGCTCAGTTACACCAAATTACTCGCGCCATTTTCGGGTACGGTTTCCACGGTAGACAAGCAACGCTTTGAAAACGCGACTCCAGGAGAAACGCTACTTAGCTTGTATCAGAACGATAAAGTTTACGTGCGTATTCAAGTATCGGATTCGATCTTAGCGTCGATTAGCCCAGACATGCGTTCCAGCAGCTACCGTCCACAAGCAACCTTCGGTGGACACTCTGGCCAATACCCTCTGACTTACCTAGAACACACAAGCGAACTGCACCCGCAATCTCGCACTTATGAGTTTTGGATGCAGATGCAACAACCTGAAGATGAAATTCTGCCGGGTACGAGTATGACCGTAAATGTCGATATGGCAAAGGCTGGCTTGAGCGATGTTCAGGGCTACCAATTACCTATGACGACGCTAGAAGCGGGCTCCGAAGCGAATCAATTTTACGTTTGGAAAATGGAAGACGGCCAAGCATTCAAGAGTGAAGTTGAAGTCGAAAAGGTTAGCGGCCACGGCGCACTCATTGCTCATGGTATCGAACAAGGTGACGTACTCGTAAATTCAAATCTAAGAAAACTCCGTGACGGAATCAAATTGTCAGGAAAAGCAGAATGAACATCGCAGAATATTCAATAAAGAACAAAGTAATTAGCTGGCTGTTTCTAGTCATTTTAGCCATTGGCGGTGTCACTTCTTTTGGTAATCTATCCCGTTTAGAAGACCCAGCTTTTACCATTAAAGATGCCATGATTATTTCAACTTACCCTGGCGCTACGTCAATGGAAGTTGAAGAGGAACTGACGTATCCACTTGAGAAAGAGATACGACAGTTGCCTTATATCGATAAGATCACATCGACCTCATCGAATGGTATGTCTCAAATTATGGTCAGCATGAAGATGGACTACGGTCCCGACGAGCTGCCCCAGATCTGGGATGAAATGCGCCGAAAGATAAACGATCTACAGCCAACTCTACCAAGTGGTGTTAATTCCGTTCAGATCATCGATGATTTTGGTGACGTATTCGGTGTGATGATCATGCTGACCGGTGATGGCTATGACTACGTTGAGCTAAAACAGTACGCCGATTACCTAACGCGTGAAATCGAACTGGTTGACGGTGTCGGTAAAGTAAGTATTGCCGGTGACCAACAGGAACAACTGTTTGTTGAGATGTCACTGGAACGCTTAGCCGCATTGAACCTAGATATGTCGACGGTTACGTCACTGTTAGCACAACAAAACAGTGTAGTATCGGCAGGTGAGGTGATGCTGAATGGTCAAAGCCTAACAATCAAGCCAAACGGCACATTGAGCACGGTTGAAGAGCTAGAAAACCTGATCATTCATGGTCGCGATACTGGTAATCTGATTCGATTGAAAGACGTTGCCGAAGTGACTCGCGGTATTCAAGAAAAACCAGGTAATGTATTAACGTATAACGGTAAGCCTGCGATTAATTTAGGTATAGCGTTTTCTTCAGGTGTAAACGTGGTTGAGATTGGTAAAGCACTCGATGCGGAACTTGATCGCCTAGAAAGCATTAAACCAGCAGGTGTAGAGCTGAACTATTTCTACAACCAAGCGCAAGAAGTCGATAAGTCAGTAGCGGATTTCTTGATTAGTCTGGTTGAAGCGGTTGCGATTGTAATCATTGTACTGCTGTTTGCAATGGGTTTGCGTAGCGGTCTGATCATCGGTTTGGTTCTTCTGTTGACGGTATTTGGCACCTTCATCTTGATGGACTACAACAGCGTAGAACTGCACCGTATTTCATTGGGCGCATTGATCATCGCGCTCGGAATGCTAGTTGATAACGCAATTGTAGTGGTTGAAGGTATCTTGGTTGGCTTGAAAAAAGGCAAAACAAAGCTGCAAGCAGCAAAAGATATTGTAAAACAAACTCAATGGCCGTTGCTCGGCGCAACCATTATCGCTATCACAGCCTTTGCTCCAATCGGTTTGTCAAAAGACGCGACCGGCGAATTCATGGGCTCTCTATTCTGGGTACTGTGTTTCTCATTGTTCTTGAGCTGGGTTACTGCACTGACATTAACGCCGTTCCTTGCTGAAATGATGCTTAAAGAAGAGGATAAAGTCGACGAAAACGAAGACCCTTACAAAGGTATTCTGTTCGTAGTGTTCGGTGCTTCTCTTAAGTTTGCACTTCGTTTCCGATGGTTAACCGTAGTGAGCATGGTTGCGTTACTTGCCGCTTCGATCGTTGGGTTCGGTATGGTTAAACAACAGTTCTTCCCGCCATCAAACACACCAATGTTCTACGTTGACATGTGGATGCCAGAAGGTACCGATGTTCGTGAAACCATCAAGCAAACTGAAAAAGTTGAAAGCTACATTCGCCAACAAGACAATGTAGAGTTTGTTACGACAACGGTTGGGCAGGGCATGCAACGTTTCGCTCTGACATACCAACCAGAGAAAAGCTACGAAGCGTACGCTCAGTTACAAGTAAGAACGACTGACCGTGACACTATGTTTCAGGCGTTAGAGGCACTCGATAAAGATTTAGCGAATGTATTTGAACAACCGACGTTCCAATTCAAGTTAATTGAGTTTGGTCCATCACCAGCATCTAAAATCGAAGCGCGTATAAGCGGCGCTGATCCACAAACACTTCGTAATATCGCGGTACAAGTGGAAGATATCTTGTTAGCTGACCCGGGTTCTCGAAACGTTCGTCACGATTGGCGTGAACGCACTAAAGAGCTGGTACCGCTGTTCAACGAATCTAAGGCTCGTCGCCTAGGCATTTCAAAAACAGATCTGTCCGAGACGTTACAGATGGCGTTTGGTGGTTACAACATCGGCCTACTGCGTGATGGTACGCATATGTTACCTATCGTGGCACGTTTACCGGAAGAAGAGCGTTTTGATTTCGAATCGCTAAACAATGTGAAGATTTGGAGCCCGTCGCTACAAACCTACATTCCAGTTGAACAAGTGATTGATGGTGTAGAGCTTCAATGGTCTGAACCACTGATTCAGCGTCGTGATAGAAAACGTACGCTAACGGTATTGGCTGACCATGATGTACTGGGTGATGAAACACCAGCAAGTTTGTTTGCTCGTGTGAAACCTAAGGTTGAAGCATTAGATTTGCCAGAAGGCTACAGCATAAGCTGGGGCGGTGAGTATGAAAGCTCTAAAGATGCACAAGAGTCTCTGTTTGGTTCACTGCCAATGGGCTACTTGTTGATGTTTATCATCACTATGCTTCTGTTCAATTCGGTACGTAAGCCGCTTGTGATTTGGTTTACGGTTCCACTGTCTATCATTGGCGTATCAATTGGTTTGTTAGGTACTAATATGCCATTTAGCTTCACGGCGTTCTTAGGCTTACTTAGCTTAAGCGGCATGATTCTGAAGAACGGTATCGTACTGCTTGACCAGATCAACAGTGAACTTGCGACAGGTAAAGATCCTTACTTAGCGGTTGTAGATAGTGCGATCAGTCGTGTACGACCGGTGTCTATGGCAGCACTAACGACTATCTTGGGTATGATTCCCTTGGTATTCGATGCATTTTTCGGCTCGATGGCGATTACCATCATGGCAGGCTTAGGCTTTGCTACAGTACTAACGCTAATAGTAGTACCTGTGATGTTCGCTATCTTATATAGAATCAAACCGTCCACTGCGGGTTATTAGGGATTGATATAAAACAGATTCTTTTAAGCCAGCCCAGTCATTGTTGACTGGGCTTTTTTGTATCTAATTGCTTTGTGAACATGCTCAAGCCAGATCAAACCTGAGTCAAAGACGAGCATGAAGTCTTAATGGGGTTCAATTAGTATTGAGTAGAGCGAAAAAAGGAAGAGGGGAATTACATTGCAAGTTGTAAGTCGAGTTCAATCGATTGTGGCATCGCTAAGTGGTAGCCCTGGAACATATCAAATCCTAATTCCTGCATATGTTCTAGCTGTTGCTGAGTTTCAATACCTTCAATCACCGTTTTCGCGTTGATCGACTCAGCAAGAGAGATAGCAAGCTCCATATCGGACGTATCGCCCTCCTCAAACTTAAGCATGACGGAGCGGTCGACTTTAATGATGTGAGGGGCAATGTGTAACACGCGGCTTTCTGTAGATGCTTGAGTGCCGAAGTCATCGACAGCGATTTGGAAGCCGTTGTCTGCAAGGGAGGTTGCTGCCAATTTGAGCTTTTCTTCACTATCGACGCTTAGTTCAACGAGTTCCATGACGATTTGGTCACAGGATAGGTTTAATTCGTGTAGTCTTTTAGCCAATAAGCTTTCGCTTACTTTTTTTGCGGCAAAGAGTTCGCCTACATTTGGCAGAACATTCAAAAAGAGTTGAAGGTGACGGACAGTCGATTGAGCAAAGTTACGGATATGAATTGCGCGACTCAACCTTTCAACGTTTATTTTATCCGCATTAGAGGTTTCGTCTGAATGAAAGAAGTGATCAGGACGAATACTTTCGCCATTACTATTAGAGATTCGCACCAAAGCCTCTACACCTATCTGACACATAGAACGGTCAAATATAGGTTGATAGACGCTTCTTAGAGTGAGGTCTTGATATTTAGCAATAAACTGCATATCGGCATCTACTGATATACAGCTAATAAATTCACTTCTGTCTGATAAAATCATATTCGCTAGTAAGGGGGTAATTCATTGACGGACATAAAAGTCACGGCTGTCACAATATTGACAGGTGTAAGTAAATTGTCAATTAATAAAAACTTATTTGTCGGGTCAATGTATAAATATATATAATTAACGAAAAATCAGCATGATAATTGATATTAGTCATTAAAGTTACTTATCATTAACTGCAATTATTAGCTTTTATGAATTAATGAGCTGAGTAACATTGTCCATATCATGATGCACCAATTTAAGGCAATACGGGCTATACACAAGAGAAAAGTAGGGTTAAAGGACTAGATTATGGGTGAGTGTCAAAGTTGTAAAATCGAACAGCTTTGATCTTTGCATAGAAATGATATCTACTTCTCAAAATATATTCAAAACACCAAGTTGTTGTTATTTTAACTAAGTTAACTTTTGGATAAATAATGAGCGCATGAAAAATAGATTTTTGTAAAATATTGGGATGAAGGTCTAGAATTTGTATTTTAAGTACAAAGAGAAAAACTGACCGATATTTTTATTGCCACTGAAGTACCGCATAAAGCTGAAGGTACTTGCGGACTAATTGTTGATTACCAGAACGTTTTAAGGGATGGCCGAATTTTATAAAACAAGGGCTAATCCTAAAGTTATTGTTTAGGTCAGCAGCGAATTGAGAATCGCTCTCTCTAAGTGTAATACCTTGCTGGCTGTACTCGTTTATCTCATCAGGCAACTCACCCATCCACCAGTGCAGTAACTCTCCACTATTCTTGCTGCGGCTAATCCAATGGTCAGACACGATAATCAAGAGGTCATTGGGTTGAATTGCAAACCCATATTCCTGTTGCCAGTTATGAATATCTAACATCAATTTTTTACGACAGGTCTTTCCCGCGCTGACCATATGATGGCTGATCACCCAAACGGTCCCAATCTCCGACGAGATTCGAAAGTGTCGAGGGGTATCTCCGGAAGAAAGCATTTCTAAAGGGCTAATGTTACTTGCGTGATTAAAGCTTACGAAGGTGTGCTGCATTCGTCGAGCAAATGCTTTTCCGATGTGATGCTCACTGATCCCTTGGTTATGCACTGTAGGGTAGTGGTGTTCACATAGTTTTAGGCAGTCATCTTGAAATTGATTAACGCTTTTAATCACTAGATCTAATAACAATGAAGTCCCTTATACATAGTTACTATCTTATTGATGGGCAATAGTACGGTAATTGATGTGTCATTACCTATTAGCAAAGTGCGAGTTCTTGATCCCCATATCAAAATTAGCGATTACAAGGCGATTTTATGGATAGCACTGGCACTTCTAGGGTCTGTATTCTAAATTATGAGGAATTCTAATCAGTTAGAAGGATTATGGTTGGTTAACAAAGTTATCGCCAGTTAACTTAATCTTAGTCAGTTAATCACAATTGTTCTAGCTACACTTTATTTGGACATCGTCATGACCATTCAATTAGATTCAAAACAGAAGTCGGAACTTACTCAAACGCTTCAAAAGTACCTCCAAGATGAGCTCGATGTGGAGCTTGGTCAGTTCGACACTGAGTTTCTGGTCGACTTCATCAGTAAAAAGTTTGGTGCCGTTTACTACAACAAGGGGATAGAAGACGCTCAAAAGGTGATGGAACGTAAGATGTTAGACATTTCTGATGAGCTTTACGAGATTGAGCAAATCGTTGAAATTTAATATTAAGCCTAAACTTGTTCAAAAATTTTGAATAACTCGTTTAATTTGAAATGATGTTACCAATGTAAAGCTTGGTAAATACTATGTTACACAAACTGAGTGTAGGGTACGCTTTGCAAAACTACACCAATCGTTAACATTCGGAATAGATGTATGGACAACAACGTTAGAAATTACAACCCTTTAGCAAGAGCGATGCATTGGATTTCAGCGCTAACAATTTTTGGTTTATTTGGTGTTGGCCTATGGATGGTTGACCTCTCATATTACAGCGAGTGGTACAAAACTGCACCAGACTATCATCGTTCGGTAGGCATTCTTTTGGCCGCTGTAACTGTAGCTCGCTTGGTTTGGAAGTTAGTTACCGCGTCACCGAACGTAGAGGGTAAAGCCTATGAAGTTGTAGCTGCAAAAATTGCGCACGGCTTCATGTACGTTAACTTAGCGGTTTTATTTATTTCAGGTTATTTGATTTCTACATCAGATGGCCGTGGGATCGACGTTTTCAATTGGTTCACTGTTCCTAGTATGGGTGAACTTTTTGCAAACCAATCTGATCTTGCAGGAACGGTTCACTACTATGCTGCCTGGGTACTGATCATAATGGCATCAGTACACGCCTTAGCAGCGATAAAACACCACGTTATCGACAAAGACGATACGCTACGAAAAATGATAGGAGCTTCAAAATGAAAAAGTCAATTATCGCTACAGGATTAGCATTCGCTATGGCAATGCCTTTCGCTGCTAATGCTGCTAATGCTGCTAATGCTGCTGATTACGTGATTGATACAAAAGGTGCGCACGCCTCTGTAAACTTTAAAGTTAGCCACCTGGGTTACAGCTTTATCCAAGGTCGTTTTAACACATTTTCTGGAGACTTCTCGTATGACGCAAACAACGTTGAAGCATCAAAAGTAAACGTGATCGTTGATACAAGGAGCCTTGACTCTAACCACGCTGAGCGTGATAAGCACATTCGTAGCTCTGATTTCATTGATGCTGGTAAGTTCTCTGACGCGACATTTAACAGTACCAAAGTGGTCGATAAAGGTGACGGCAAACTTGAAGTAATGGGCGACCTTAAACTTCACGGTGTAACTAAGCCTATCGTTATCGAAGCTGAGTTCATTGGTGCTGGTCAAGACCCGTGGGGCGGTGAGCGTGCTGGTTTCGTTGGTACAACACGTCTAGAACTTGCCGATTTCAACATTCCAGTAATGGGCGCTTCAAGCTACGTAGACATGGATCTACACGTTGAAGGTGTCAAAAAGTAATCAAGTGATTACTGGGCGCTTGTAGGTATCGTCTTTTAATTAATATCAAATTCACTAGATACCTAAACACGAAGTTAGCAATAGAGAAAGGCGCAAAGTATTCACTTTGCGCCTTTTTATTGTGGTAAATGGTAACGCGGTTAGATCTGTTTTGTGTCAAACCTTTAGTCGCGCTTTAAGCCACCATTTACTTTTAGCCAGTCAATGTTGCCATGACTGATTTTCGAGGAGAACAACTAATCCCTAATTGCTTCCCTTGTTCTAGTTAGCTAGTAAAACAGTCGTTAGCTATACGCTTCCTAGTTAAACCGTCGCATGTTAAAGCACTGTGGGTTAGCCAGTTAAGCCGTTTCTAGTTCCGCTTTTGGAACCACGTTTAGGCGGTCACCGTAGATTGGGCGAAGTGCTAGCATCACCTCAGTTCTAGTAAGAACACCTACCATCACACCGTTTTCCAACACTGGAAGCATATGTGGTTGGCTTACTTTCATCGCTTTCGCACGCTCTTCTAAAGAAAGTGAAGTCAGGCGAGTTGCGAAGCCTATGCTAGTAGTCGGATACAGTTGCTCTTTGTCAATACATAGGAACTCAGCCACATCAACTAGCTTGTCGTTTGCATCGATTGCCACAACGTCGCGGCTCATTAGGTCTACGACTTTCTGGCCTTTAGTTGGGATGTAATCTTGGCACCAAAGGTCAACCATTACGTCATGAACAGAGAAGATACCAACCAGACGACCTTCAACATCGCAAACAGGAGCGCTAACAAGTTGAGCGTCTAATAGTGAATCAATTGCCACTGATGTAGGCATTTCTACGCTTAGTGTAATTGGTTGAGTGTTCATGATTTGCTTGATAGTCGTTGCTGTGTTCATAGTAATTTCCTTAACTGACGCAATTTCTGTTGTTTGTGTAATTGCAGTAATTTTTGCTGCTTTAAGTTGTGGGCGACGGTAGATGCTCCAATTGGCTAAGCCGACCAATACCGAACCACCTACAATGTTTCCGATTGTCACAGGCACCAAGTTTGCGGTGACAAATTTCATGATGTTTAGGTCTGCGTACTGGGCTGGTGTTGCGCCAATTTGCATCCAAAAGCTTTCTGGTGCGAATGTTTGAATCGTGATGCCTAGTGGAACCATGAACATATTCGCCACGCAGTGTTCAAAGCCTGAACTAACGAACATCGCTACAGGTAATACGGTCATCATCGCTTTGGTCATGGCATTAGCAGAGCTGAACGTTAACCAAATGGCTAAACACACCAATAAGTTACAAAGCACACCCAAAGCAAAAGCTTGAACAGGGCTGTGGTGTAGCTTGTGTTGAGCAATATTCAGAGCATTTAAACCCCATTGCCCGCCATCCAACTGATAAAGACCTGCTGCGCTTACTAGAGCCAAAAGGAACATGGCGCCGATAAAGTTACCGACATAGACCTTGCCCCAAATAGACAGCATCTTAGTGAAGGTAATCTGCTTGTTAGCCCATGAGATGCTTGATAACACTGAGCTGGTAAACAGCTCGCCACCGCAAATCACAATCAGGATTAAACCCATACTGAATGCAAGACCGCCGGCTAAGCGACTCAACCCCCATCCAGCGTCTGCGCTGCCTGTGGTTACCGTGATGTAGAATAAAAAAGCAAGCCCGATGAATGCGCCAGCCATGATCGCTAAACTTAAAGTCATGCTGCTGGTTTTATTTGCTTTGCTTAATGCAAACTTTTCTGCTTCCGCCATCATTTCTGTTGGTGAGAACAGTTGATGATTTTCAGAAGTGCTGGTTGCCATATCCCCCCCTTGAACAATCCGTCATATGTAATTCCTAGTGTTAATGACTTGCTTAATCCGTAACGGTTAAGCAGTAATGTTTTGCAGGGCTCGTTGCGTCCTGCCATTCCAGATTAGGGGGGTGGTCGATAGAGGTAAAATTGATAATCTTTAAAAACCACATCAAATTTATTGATATAGCTTGGGTTACGCGTAGAATGAAATTGGTTGCTCATCGGCTTAACAAAAACAGAGCAATAGGACACAAATAATTAAAAGCATTAAGGATGAATTTTGCGTTATTCATTAAAGCAACTCGCGGTATTTGATGCAGTGGCAGATTCCGGGAGCGTTAGTATTGCAGCAGACAAGTTGGCGTTGACTCAATCTGCGACAAGTATGTCTCTAGCACAGTTGGAAAAAATGCTTGGTAGGCCTTTGTTTGAAAGGCAGGGCAAGCAAATGGCGCTTACTCACTGGGGTATGTGGCTGAGACCAAAAGCGAAGCGTTTACTGCAAGATGCTCAGCAAATTGAAATGGGATTTTACGAGCAGCACTTATTGAGTGGAGAGCTCAAATTAGGTGCGAGTCAAACGCCTGCAGAGCACCTCGTTCCAGACCTCATCAGTATTATTGATAATGACTTTCCAGAGATGCGAATCTCACTCGGCGTACAAAGTACCGATGCCGTTATCGATGGGGTGTTAGATTACAAATATGACCTCGGTGTTATCGAAGGGCGCTGCGATGACAGTCGAGTTCATCAAGAAGTGTGGTGTACCGACCATTTAACGGTTGTGGCTGCGGCTCATCATCCATTTGCGAAGCGTGAACGTGTCAGCTTGGCACAGTTAGAACAAGCAAAGTGGGTGTTGCGTGAACACGGCTCTGGTACTCGCAAAGTTTTTGATAGCTCTATTCATCATTTAATTGGTGATCTCGATGTTTGGCGAGAGTATGAACACGTTCCCGTTTTAAGAAGTCTGGTAGCAAACGGTCCATATTTAACGTGCTTACCTTATCTCGATGTCGAGCAGTTTGTTGAATCTGGTCAATTGGTTACTTTAAATGTGCCCGAGCTCGAAATGGAACGTACGCTTTCATTCATTTGGCGTGCAGACATGGCAGAAAACCCGCTTGCTGAATGTATTAAGCGCGAAGGCAAGCGCATGATGAAAGGCAAACCGTCAGTTCTATAGCAGCAATTTGATAAAATACTAATAACCAAATGTGTTGAATAAGCGATTCCGGTCTCTATCTAGTGATAAATTCACATTAGCGTACATAATTAATGTGATCACGATCGTCCAAAAGAAGGCGTTCTTACCATAGTATGCTTACTTGATTTTAAGTGAGGCTAAAACCGGTTGCGTTCAATAACGTAATTAGGCTTTAGAAATAGTATGAGTACATTAGTCGCGATTTCATTAACAACAGGTATTTTGTCAGGTCTTTGGGGATGGATAGCTATCTCTTTTGGCTTATTGTCATGGGCGGGTTTCTTAGGTTGCACCAGCTATTTTGCTTCGCCAACCGGCGGTGTTAAAGGGTTGGCTGGAAGCTTATTAACTAACATGACAGGCGTATTCTGGGCGATGGTAATCATCGAAAGCTCAACCTTCGCTGGGTTAGAGATTCTTGGCTATGTAATTACTGCTATTGTCGCTTTCTTTATGTGTATTCAAGCAAAACAAGCGTGGTTAGGATATATCCCAGGAACCTTCATTGGTTGCTGCGCGACATTTGCTGCAGGTGGTGATTGGCAACTGGTTGTGCCTTCTTTGCTGCTTGGTGGCGTGTTTGGATACTTAATGAAAGCAACGGGCTTGTGGCTTCACGCAAAATCAACTCAATCTTCGGAAGTGGTTGAACAACACGCTAAGCAAGCAAAAGCCTAACCAATACGTTAAGCAATGATGCTCTAGTTACTGTGAACTCTTGCAAGATAACCCCCAATTAATTTGTATATCAATTTATACAGGCACACCATTTGGTGTGCCTTTTTTGTTTTTGGCGGCTATGAGAACTCGCAGAAGGACTTATACCGTCTATCAGAAAAGCTAAAGGATTAGGTATTCCCGTTTGCCATAGTGATCACTCGTTTCAACGTCCACCTCAACAGCAGTGGGATACATTCTTGGCCGCGATCTTCGCAATGCGAAACAATCGCCAGAGCGAGGTCAGGTTTTGCATGTTTCTTCAATACTTTAGCCACCACTTTTTTCGGTGGAATAGGGTGGTCATATGGGATCTTAACCATGTCCCTGAAAAAGCTTTCAAACCCATTCATATACAAATAGTGTTCGATGTCTTTATCAGGTAGCTCGGTTAAGCGGTGACGCTCTTGGTCGTTACCGAGCTTAGAATGAACGGTTGCGGCGTACTTTTTACCTGCCGCATCACCATCAGTAACTACATGCCAATCAATTCCAAACTCTTGTGCGACTTTAATTAGCGCTTTTAGTCCAGACTGTGCAAACTCAATGATCTGTACACCTTCGGCTGCAAGGTTATATCCGCATTGATTGGCCAACTCGTTAAACAGCCAAACCTCTGTTTCCCCTTCGACTAACAACCAACATCGAGCGAACAGTGCACCGGAGCGGTGGAATCGAATATGAAAACCAATTCTCCTTAGTTCATCTTTACTGAAGTGATTCATGTTCAATTGATTAGCGATGGTTTTGTCTGATTGACGAACCAAACGGCGAATAGATTGTAATGGAACTGCGGCAAGCAACTCACCACTATTGGTCGTGAGGATTTTCTGCATTGGCAGCTTTTGCATCAGGCTCCAAGCTCTTGCTAAGTGAGTAGGGTGCAATCGACCTTCGGGATCTTCTAAGATCAAAAGTGGACGTGCACAACGCCTCAATTCGTTTGGCCCTTTAGCTTGGAGATAAGCGTTTAATAAACCCATGAACAATAGGCGTGTTTGTTTATTATTGGTTTCCTCTACGAGCTGATGGATACTCTGGTCGTTAGCACCAGCAGAATAGAGCAATCCATCCCTCTGTTTCCTTGGGTTACGGCGAGAATTACTTTTGAAAGAGAAATAGTGTTCAACCAAGCTTTGCATAGACTGTAAACTACTGCGCATTTCACCTTTGTTAACATGACCAGGAATCGCCATTAAACGACGGCAGGTATTATCGATTCGTTTTTCGATTCTGGCTTGGCGCGCGTTACCATTAGTGCCATTGCCATTGCCATTGCCATTGTTCGAATTTCCGTTGCCGTTTGGCGTGACCGACTTAGCGTTGAAAGGACGATCAAAATGCCTTGCATCACGTAAGCGAATGACCGGATGCAAGGTCATCAATTCTTGTGCAAGCTTTTCTGAATGGTGCAGTTTGAGAGGATTACCATCTAACCCCAAGAATGCATAGTGGGTGGTGGTTTCGTATTGATCCAACGTCGCGCTGATTCGGTAATAAATGCGATAAACACCAAATTCGTCTTGGACCCAGATGGGCTTGAGCTTGCGGTAACGGCCTGCATTCAATTCGCTCTTGTCGTTAGCTTTAAGCGAAAGGACAATTTGTAAGTGTTGAGACTGCGGGTGTGAAACTGAGTAATCGACATGAAAATCGGTCATTTCAAAGTGGTATGGCACACCGTCTGAAGGAAGAACGACGGAAAGGGCATCCAGTAATGAAGACTTACCCCAAGTATTTTCACCAATAAGCGTGGTTAGCTCGTCAAACGCCAATGACATGCGCTTGATACCTCGAAAGCCAGAAATCTCGATTCTTTCTAGTTGCATAGGCTTACTCCTAACGGAAGGCTCTGCTAATTGTTTGAAAGCTAACAGATATCTTTAATCATAATCGAAAAATAGATAATCGGAATGCTCGTCTGTCACAAAACCCACTCTTTGTTTATACGCCGTAAAATCAGGTTTTTGATCTATATCGAGTATTTTTTTGCAGTGCAGTTTCATAAAATTCACGATTCTGTCATGATTCCCGACCTAGTATGAAGGGACAAAGAGAGAAGACAATATGACTAAAAAGAATAAGCCGACAAAAATTGTGTTGGCACACATCAACGATACCCACTCATACTTTGAACCAACGTCATTACAGCTATCACTTAAAATGAACAACCACATCATTGAACCTTATGTCAGTGCTGGTGGTTTCGCTCGAATCGCAACACGCTTTAAACAAATAGAGCAAGATGCCCAACGACAAAAGGTCGAAACCCTGTTCCTGCATGCTGGGGACTGCTTTCAAGGGACCCTGTACTTTTCTCTGTTCAAGGGGAAAGCCAACGCCGATCTGCTTAATGCACTGAATATTGACGCTATGACTCTCGGCAATCACGAACTAGACATGGGTAATGAACCCGTTGCTATGTTCGCAAAGAAAATCCAATTTCCGCTATTGGCCGGTAACTGGAACTTGTCGAATGAAGATATCAATAAAACTCATACCTTAGCAGACAATGACATTGTTAAGCCTTATCAACCCGAAACACGAAGTGCTTCTTACATAACGAAAGAGTTCGATGGTCAGAAGGTCGCTATTTTTGGCTTAAGCATCGATAAGATGTCGAGTATTGCCAACCCAGACTTAGATACTCCATTTGAAAATGCCCTAGAAACAGCGAAAGCAACCATAGAGCAAATTCACAAAGCAGGTATCAATAAAATTGTATTGCTCAGTCACCTTGGTTACGAAGCCGATTTAGAGCTCGCGGCAAATGTCTCTGGCATTGGAGTGATCGTTGGCGGTCATAGCCACCGCTTGCAAGGTGATTTCTCAGATATTGGCTTGGTAAAAGACGATGACTATGGCGTGAAAGTGGGTGATACCTATGTCGTACAAGCGGGCTTCCACGCAATGAGCCTAGGCCACTGCGAAATCGAGTTCGACGCTCAAGGTAAAGTGACGCACTTTAATGGCAAGAATGAACTGTTATTAGGTCGACGCCTCTTTATCGATGCGAAATTGAGTGAAGTAGGGCAAGACGATGCACATGATATGGCGTGTGATTTTTTGAACAATCACCCAAACATCGCAGTGTGTAAGAAAGATCCTGAGCTACAGAGTATTCTGACAGACAAGTATCAGCCTAGAGTCCGTAAACTTCAGCAGCAAGTAGTAGCGCATGCCGACACTAAGTTACGCCATGTCCGTATCCCTGATGAAAATGGGCCAAGCCAGCTTGCACCGCTCGTTGCTCAATCATTCCACTACTTAATGAACCAAAAAGGACATCAGGTAGATTTTGCGATCCATAACTCTGGTGGTGTAAGGAACTCCCTTAATAGCGGCGATGTTTCGGTTGCCGATATTGCCGGAAAGCTACTACCGTTTGCCGTACCTATTGGCGTGTATGAAGTCAGAGGTGAAACGATAGCTGGTATGTTGGAAGGTGCCATCAATAACGCACTGGATAACGGTGTGGTAGGCACAGGATCGGGGAGTTTCCCTTACACCCATAACTTAAGGTTTTGTTACCACAAAGAAGCGCCAATCGGGCATCGTATCCATCACTTGGAAATTCATTCAGAAGAGTCAGGTTGGCAGCCAGTTTCCCGTGAACGTATTTACCGAGGTGTATCTTCGGCTTACACAATGAAAGGAAAAGAGGGTTACAACGCTGTACTGGATATGATTGGTGACGGTATCGTAACGACTTACTCGATGGCCGATTGTTTTATTGCGTTCTTACAAGACAATCCAGAGTCACTAAAATATAAAGAGCCACTAAATTGCATGGAGTGTTTTAGGTAAACATTCGCAAAATGAACCATTTATAAAATTGGCACTGTTTATGCTTAGTTTCTAGGGCAAGTTCCTGTGGAGGCAAAGCATGAATAGGAAAGATTGGTTGGATGCAGCCGCTGTTGTTGGCTGGGTTTCTGTTTGGTCTGCATTGGTATATCTCGTTCCAATGGCGGGCATATAGCATACCTAGGCTCAGCATCTTAACGAGGCTCAATAACTGAACGAATGGTATTTAACGTGTTGTTAGCAGGCTTCAGAGCAAGCTATCGCCATGAGTGGTATTGTCGGAATCAATACGAGTCTCTTATTGACAGACGGGCGCAAATAAAAAAGGAGCGCTTTGCTCCTTTTTTATTAATTCCTGAAAATTTATCTAGACGAAACAAAGTTTGCGGAATATTATCCACGCGTTTGGGGAGTAGTTAGCGCAAG
The DNA here is from genome assembly GCF_024347355.1 of Vibrio chagasii. NCBI lineage: Bacteria > Pseudomonadati > Pseudomonadota > Gammaproteobacteria > Vibrionales > Vibrionaceae > Vibrio > Vibrio chagasii. Next base: position 227,659 of record NZ_AP025466.1, on the reverse strand, counting down.
TTTACGTATCGTCATCTCGTTAGGCCAAGTGTCTATCCGGTGCGTAAAGGTGAAATCCCATATTTCACTTCAACGAGACCAACGCAATCACAATCAAGATCCGTCGTGGAGCTTGATATGTTTTGTTTGCGGAAGGTCTTTGAACAGTTCTTCCGCCCGGAGGAATAATGAACTCAACTCAATCTCTATTATCTACCAATAGTGAATCCTTTTTTTCATCGCCAATCATGACGACGTATGCGGGATTTTTCCTGCTGACGGTTATTCTCGTCTCTATTGATATCTATCAGACTCGCGGTGGTAACGTCACAATCAGAAAAGCGGCGATCTGGAGTGTTTTTTGGTTTTTGCTAGCATTCTTGTTTGCAGGTTCTATCTACCTGTTTTGGGATGTGTACGCACCAAATAGTGATTACACCGCGCAAAAGGCGACAGTGTCATTCATCACGGGTTATTTGCTAGAGAAATCATTGAGCGTAGACAACCTGTTTGTATTCGCGATGATCTTTGCTCAATACCAGGTTCCTGAACATCTAAGACCTCGTGCGCTTCTTTGGGGTGTTATTGGCGCATTGGTGTTACGTGCAATCATGATCGCGTTAGGCGCGCAATTACTCGCTGAATACCACTGGGTGCTTTATGTGTTTGCTGCGTTTCTGATTGGTACAGGTATCAAACTAGCATTAGACAAGGGCGAAGAGGAGAGTGTGAATACACTACCTGAAAAGCTACTTCGCAAAATTATGCCAGTGACAGAAGATTTCCATGGCCCGGCATTGATGATCAAACAAGGTGCAAAATGGGTGCTTACACCAATGATGTTGGTGATAGGTGCGATAGCGGTTATGGACGTAATGTTCGCTTTGGACTCTATCCCAGCGATCTTCGCGGTAACACAAGAACCATTCTTGGTACTTGCAGCTAACGTGTTTGCATTGCTTGGCTTACGTTCTTTGTACTTTGTACTGCAAGGAATGATGGACAAGTTCATCTACTTGAAGCCTGCACTTTCATTCATCATGGTGTTCATTGGTGTGAAAATGCTATTGGTTGATAGCGAGTGGGCTATCCCGACATACTGGTCTTTAGCGGTATTGGTTTCTACCATGACGATTGCGGTTATAGCGTCGATTTATGCAAAGAAGCCAGCTATTGGACAAGTAAATTAAAACAAATATAACTTATCGAAAACTCGATAACTAACACGTGGTCAATGAAGCAAGAAATTTATTTATGTAAATTTTATGTGACATTGACCACTTTTGTTTGTGGTCTTTTTAGACTAAATGCATGATTTAAGCATTATAATGAATTATTACTCACCGTTACTGAATGGGTATTTTGGGGGCTTGTTAATGGTTTGTTTCATTAGAAAAACTAATCTTAAAATCTAAATTTAGTCATTTTTTAACCTGCAAAAGATCACTTATTATTCTTGTCATCAGAACGAAACATACAAACAAATTTATAGAGAGGCAATCATGGCTCAAGCAGTACAAATGAATACTATCGCTGTTCTTAACTCTATGGATAAGAAGACCTACTCGGTTAACTTCAAAGGATTGATTGCACACATTTTTGATATTCTTTTCGTAGACAACTCTCCACGTAGTTACTACGCAAGCGACCTATCTGGTCACATGCAGCGCGATATCGGTATTAACCGTTAATCTAAGCGTAAACGCATAGAATAAAAGAAATAAAGAATTTAAAAACGCCAGCTCCTCAAGCTGGCGTTTTTGTATCTAAATAACTTGGTTTCTGAAAGAAAGAGTTATGTGCCGCGGTCTTTAGATAAGTAGCTTCTATAAGGATCACGGTATGTCACACGCCAAATACAACTCACGATTGATTAAACTCTGCTTATTTGCCTTACCGATCGGCTTTTACTCTACAGTGTCGGCAGCGCAAACTTGGAGCCACGAAGGGCAACCAGCAAAGGTTATTGAACTGTTCACGTCAGAAGGTTGTTCTAGTTGTCCTCCCGCAGATGCGTATCTAAGTACATTTGAAGACGACCCAGCACTTTGGACACAAGTTATTCCTCTCGCGTATCACGTCGACTATTGGGATTACTTAGGGTGGGGAGATAAATTCGCGAGTACGGCCTTTAGTCAGAAACAACGACTATACAAAGCATACGGGGTAACAAGCGGGGTCTATAGGCCGGGTTTTGTTGTTGACGGTAAGGAGTGGCGTGGCTACTTCAACTGGCTCGACCGTACATTGCCTTCACTCCCACAACAAAATAATCCCAAGCTGACGGTAATTCATAAAGGTGAGACCTTCAGCGTCAGTTATGAAGGTAAAGGTGACTACGTGGCTCATATCGTTCTATTGGCGATGAATGAAGTCACGAGTGTTAAAGCTGGTGAAAACAGAGGTAAGAAGTTAGAGCACGATTTTGTCGTAGTTTACGATGGTTACCAGCGTGGTGAATCGAAATGGCAATTTAATGTGGATTTCACGCCGTTAGTCGCCAAACCCGATGCCATTGCAGTGTGGCTAACAGAGCTCAACTCGTATGCACCTGAACAAACGGTAGCAGGGTGGTTAAACTAGGTCTGCGTAAAGCAAATCTACGGCAAACAACCTATGGAGACGATAAAGTTGGTCGCGCTGTCGTTCTTCATAGAGTGTGAATTGGTTTTATTTGCCGTAACTGCTGAGAAAGAGGCGATTTAGTTACGTAATAGCGCTGAAGTACGTTAATATAGCGCGCTATTATTTTAGCTTTGAGTTCCTGCAATTAATGACTAACACCACGACACCAACCAACTTCTCTGATCTTGGCTTAATTTCTCCACTGATGGCTCGCCTGAGTGAGCTTGAATATCAACAGCCAACACCCATCCAAGCGCAAGTTATTCCTAGTGTGTTAGCAGGACGCGATTTAATTGCAGGCGCGAATACTGGCTCTGGTAAAACCGCTGCATTTGCACTTCCTCTGTTACAACAGATCCACGAAGGCGCACCTTTAGACCGTCGTTCGGGCAAAGGTAACTTCGTTTCTGGTCTTATCTTAGTTCCTACTCGTGAACTGGCGAAGCAAGTTGCTGACAGCGTTAAGTCTTACGCTGTTCACTTTAACGGCGCGATTAAGACCGTTTGTGTATTTGGTGGTGTGTCGGTGAACACGCAGATGCAAGCGTTACGCGGTGGTACGGATATCTTAGTGGCGACGCCAGGCCGTCTGCTTGACCTAATCTCAAGCAACGCCATCAAGCTTGATAAAGTGAAAACACTAGTGCTTGATGAAGCCGACCGTATGTTAAGCCTTGGTTTTACAGAAGAACTAGGCGCTGTCTTGAAGCTATTGCCAAACAAGAAGCAAACTCTGTTGTTCTCTGCAACTTTCCCGGAGCAAGTTCAAGCTCTAACTGAAGAGCTACTTAATGCCCCTCTAGAAGTTCAACTGCAAAGCGCGAACGCAAGTACACTGGTTCAGCGTGTATTCGAAGTAGAGAAAGGTCGTAAAACCGCTCTATTAGCGCATTTAATCAAGCAACACGAATGGCGCCAAGCTCTGATCTTCGTGAATGCAAAGAACAGCTGTGAACACCTAGCAGACAAGCTTTATAAGCGCGGTATTATTGCAGAAGTCTTTCACGGCGATAAAGGGCAGGGTTCTCGTACTCGTATCCTAGAAGATTTCAAATCTGGCGAGATCGACGTTTTGATCGCGACAGACATCGCAGCACGTGGTCTGGATATCGAAAAACTTCCAGTTGTTATCAACTTTGATTTACCGCGTAGCCCATCAGATTACATGCACCGTATTGGCCGAAGTGGTCGTGCCGGTGAGGTTGGCTTAGCGCTATCTCTGATCGATCACGAAGACTACCATCATTTCAAAATCATCGAGAAGAAGAACAAGATTCGTCTTGAGCGTGAGCAAATCGAAGGCTTTGAAGTCGATGTAGAAGCGGTAGCTGAACTGATTGCAGCGCTTAAACCTGTTGCGCCGCCTGCTGGCACAGGCAAGAAGAAAAAGAAGAAGAAAGCGGCACAAAACCAAGATGTGTGGCTGAAAAATAACTAAATTGAAAATAGTTAGATAGTAGATACAAGGAAGGCGCTCAATCGAGCGCCTTTTCATTTTTATCGGATACTTAATGCGAGATTACTTCTTACGACAGAACTCAGCGATTACGTACATTGATTGACCGCCGTTTGTTTTACCAGAAACAAGCTTAGGGTCGTCACCAACGCTAATACCGCGGATAACAGTACCTTGCTTAATTACTTGGTTAGTACCTTTAACTGGAAGGTCTTTGATGACTGTTACGTCGTCACCTTTCTTCAATTCAACGCCGTTTACATCAAGCGGTTTGTCATCAGCAGACATGCCGATCTGAGCCCAAACAGATGTTTCTTCTTCCATGTACATCATATCTAGCGCGTCTTGAGCCCAGCTCTCTGAGTTAAGACGAGTTAGTTGGCGCCATGCTGTTACTTGAACAGGGGCTTCTTGACTCCACATGCTGTCAGTTAGGCAGCGCCAGTGGTTAATATCTTTAGGCTCGTCAATCTCACCAAGACATTTGTCACATACCATGATGCCGTGATCCACTGTTACGTGGCTGTGTGGCGGTACTGCGTATGCAGTAAGAGAAGAATCAGAACCACATAGTTCACATTTAGATTGGCAGCGTTCTAGCATAGTAGCTTCAGAAGACATAATGGACTCACATTATTAATGTTTTTGGTGGCGGTATTATCCACTTTATCCTGAAAAATTAAAGGGGATTGGAGAATTAAAAGCGAGATTCTACAAAATTCTAACTCTAGAGATGTGCTGATATAAAATATTAGCCAGAAAGATGTAATACAGTGTCAATCACAGTCAATACGCGTATAGAGTTTTCCTTTTCAAACAAGTGAGTTCGATAAAGACAGCGATTTAACTATAGCAGAGGAAGTAACTGAGGGTTTGAACACGTAGAAACGAAAAAGCCCAGTCGAAACTGGGCTTTGGTATGTTAAATCGTACTTATTTGCTTGCGTCCAATAAGCCAGATGTGACGGATAAACTACCATCACTATTACCGTTCGTTAAGGTAAACTGAACAATTTGCGAACTCATTTCTGCATGAGCGAGACCCTCAGCTGCTGAGCCCGGAGTGATTACCGTAGAGTGTTTAGCGTTTGAAGACTCATCAAAGTATGAAGCAACACGAGTGCCCGACGTATCGGACGTACTATTTACTAAACCTAATTTCTTAAATAGAGGTTCAGTGCCGGCCGTCGGAGTCGTAGATACTTGGTTTGGTATTGTTGAATCACCATTAGCTTGGATACCTAAAACTGAACCGGTAACTTGAGATGCCATGTTGAGAGGATCGACATTATCTAGGACTGTCTGCGCTGCGTAAGTAAAAGAAGCCAAGGTTTCATCAATAATACTTTTTGTAGATTTATTAGCGACATCACCATAGAACTTGTTAAAACAGTCTCCAGGTTTCAGTCTATCTGCGATACATTTTGTTTCCCAGTAAATTGCATACTCTTCTATGGAAGACGCTACGACACTATGTTTAATGACAGGAGCGAATTCTCCAGATTCGAGTAGGAATGGTGCAATGCCGCCCCCTGGGTTTGCTAATGTTGCTGTTGTATAGCTAAACATTGGGTCAACTGGGTTGTTAAGTGAAGTATTTGCAACAGCGTATGAACTGATACCCGTAATAGCGCCAATTGAATGACCAATTAGTGACACATTATCCTCATTCACAGTCGAAAATGCTGCTTCTGATGGCGCCACATAATTCATTGCATATCTTAATCCCATTCCATCTATTGCACCTTGACGAATGTTATCGCGCGCAACAGGAAGATATTCTAGGTTCATGAAAACAGTAGGGTTGGATGGCGTAGTAACGATTTCTTCAGATAGACCTCGCTGACCATGCAGAGGTTGGTCAATAGCTATTAAAGCATACGGGGTCTTGCCAGTTTGCACTGCAGTGCTGATATGACTCAGAGCTAAAGCATATGCGCTTTCTTTAAGGTTTGTAATCCCATGCTGGTACTGAAGTAATGGTACGTTGTCAGTACCTATACCTTTTGGTACGAACATGATGAAAGGTACTTCTTTTACTGCTCTAATTTGAGGAACCGCACTATATTGTGTAAGAATTCGCTCTGCGTCTAGTTGATTACCATTAGCTAGCGTCAATTCCGAGCCAACCAGTAAGGCCTGATATTGAGGAATCAAAAGTTGATCCGGCAATGACGTAAAGCCTAATGCAATCAGTTGTTCAGAAATTGCAGCTTTATCAGCATCGGAACCTGAACTTAGAGTGTTAAGGATCTTGAAAATGCTAGGCATACCACTTCGCCATGGCTGCATTTTCCATGCATCGCCATCAACTTGATCGCTTAGGAAATAAGGAAGTTTTACGGTTCCACGATAGACTTCAATAGAGTCTAGATTTGAAGCCTTAGTCAGCAGCTCATCATAATTATCTTTCAAAAGAACCGCGCTATCGGTTCCAAACGCACTTGAAAATAGAGGATCGTTTGTTACGGCATCACCGAAATTAACGCCAGTATCATCGGCATCAATGGCGTATAGGCTATTCAAGTCATCTTTTGAAATGTTGTTAGGGTTAGCAGTGCCTTTCCATACCCCGTCTGGCTTTATTTCCGGGTTAATTGAAGTTGCAATAGCTGCTTTAGTCTTTTGCATCACGTTACCCGCAGAAGCAGTCGTAAACCAAGATGAATAGATGATCTCGTCTGAACTTGACACTTCACCATAGCCAGCAAACAACGCCTCTACTTGATGGATAATTTTTTGTGGTAAATCGAGTGAACCTGCTTGATCAATATCAGTCGTTTTTAACGCCGCATAAGAACTAGAAGTACCGAGAGGCTCATCTGCGCTATCAACAATTGAGTCGGTTAATGCGTATATATAATCTGAGCTAGGGTCTAACCCTTTAAGCGGTAAAATATTTATGGTTTTGAAGTCCCTAGAGACCACTAAGTAGTCAACACCAGCCGTTAGTGCGGTAAAGTTAGACATGACACCTGTGCTTAGGTCTACATCTACCTTAGCCAATTTTACACCATCATTTAAGTGTGCGCTAAACGGTGTCGTCTCGTTCATCACGACATCATTCTTCAGCGTTCTATCAATTGGAAGGTTCACATTAATAGTGAATGGCATGATAGTACTCCAACCATCAACTTCTCCCATTGCTACTTTTGGATCATTCAGTAGACCAGTGGAGTTTGCATCTAATGGAATATTCAATGTGTGATCATTGGTATCGAACAAAAAGAAAGAGGGAAGAGGAACATCCGCTTCACTACCTAAAAGCGTGAAGCTAATCTTTGAACTTCTAGCTAACGATTGATTAATAGCGTCTGAATAAGGTGCAGCTGTTGAATCACCAGAGCTTTTACTGTTGTCCCCACAGCCAGCAAGTAGTAGTGCCGAGCATACGAGAGATAAAGAAAATTTGTTGTTCATGTGTATAATCCCGTACGGTTAGTTGAAGGTGTAGTTAAGCTGAATCGCTGAAAGGTAAGCAACTCCCTCGGCTTCAAATGTAAACTTATTTCCTAACGCATCGGTTTCTGTAAATGAGCCACTTTTACTTTGTACTAATGCGAACGCGGCATCCAAAGTCATATTTTCTGATACAGAATACGTTAGACCGGCTGAGTACCACATACGGTCACTATCAGGGATGCTTAATGTTGCTTCGCCAGCTTGTTCGTCATAAGCCATACCTGCACGTAGCATCCAATTTGAGTTAACCATATAAGTTGTACCAACAGACCATCTCTGGTTGTCTTCGTAATGCTCTTTCTTCAAGAAGCATTCATTGTTTTTACAATCAGAGCTCGTCGCTTTTAGCTCCTCAAACTTACTCCATTTAGTTAATTGCCAACCATAGTGTATAGCCCAAGCATCATTAAGTTGGTGGAAAGCAGACAGTTCGAAAATATCAGGAAGTTCGATTTCTAAACGACCGGTTGTTTTTCCTGGTGCGCTATTCGCCATCTTCAAGCCCGTGTAATCTGTGAACTCACCGTCATCGAAATCTAGCTCTACAGATGACCGGTAACCAAAACCAAAACGGTTGTGCTGGTTCAGTTCATACAAGGCACCGACATTCCAACCAAAAGCGAAGGTTTCCCCCGTCATAGAAATGAGTTTATCGCTAGGTGAACCACCGGCAGTAAGACTGCCTTTATGCCTGTTCAGCTCAGCTTCTGCATAAACGAAGTTGACTCCTGCACCAACGCTAAAACTATCATTGATTCTGTAAGCAATATTGGGGTTTAAGTTTACTGACACTAGAGACGTATCACCGGCAAGATCGCCGCCATATATGTCGTCTGGGTAATCAGTCGCAACGCCATAGTTTGTGAACATACCCACACCCCACGCCCACTTTTCATTAATTGGGCTTATATAGTAAGCCGCTGGTACTACTTGTAGGGGAGCGACATCGGAAGACTTTTGATTGAAAGCATCATCATTAATTTTTGTCTGAGTAACATTAACCTCAGGATCGACGATAGAAACCGCGCCTGAAAATTGGGCAGTATCAAATAGGGTCATTGCGGCGGGGTTTCTCGCTAATACACTCGCGTTGTCAGCTACTGCACCTTCACCTGAAAACGAGCGACCAAGGCCTGAGGCAGAATGCTCAGCAACTTGGAAACCAGCGGCAAGTGAATTACATGCAAATAGCACCGAAAGTGAAATGAGAGAGCGTTGTATTGTTTTCATCCTTGACCCTCCTAGGGCATCGAATTTCGTTATTATGGTTTGAAAACACACTGAGCATTTTTGGTGTTGAAGCTCCAATGTAAACAGCATGTTAAATTCATGTTTTATATAAAGTCAAAGAAAGAGTTGTTATTTTGTGAACTTATATTTTTGAGGGGCGGCACTTTAACATCAATATCATAAATACAATCAATGGTTTATTTGTGGTTGGAGGTGTGACCAGAGTGTTTATGCACCTTTACGGTATAAATAGTGTTCAATAGCTCACTATGTAACGATTTTGTTTCTGTTTACCGACATTCCCTAAATCGGCATAATATCGGCTCATTTTGATGGTCATTTAATTGGAATTTATAGTTTGGAATTACTCGCGATAGAGTTTCTTGGTAAACCGCTTCGTTTAGAAGGATCGATGGCAGGATGGCAGCAGCTATTTTGGGACAACACATTAGTGTCTCAATTAGATGCGACTTCGGAAGACGGTGATGTGCGTACACACACATTTTTGCTTCGTTCTGGCGAAGAAACGTTGCAGTGTCACGTTGAGTCTATGGTTCAGTGGCAACCTTTTGAGATGGCTTATAAGGCGCTGGTTAACGGACAAGTCGTCACCGAAGGAAGCCGTAATACTAAAGACATCGAGCAGCAAACTCCGGTTGTGGCACCTAAACCTGAAAAGCGCTTTAGCCTGATTGGGTTAATATCACTTGGAATGAAAGCGCTCAAGAGCGCTAAGTTGATTAAAGTAGTACTTGCATCTGCAAGTTTAGCGGCATATTCGTGGCTATTTTCTATCCAGTTCGCTCTCGCTTTGATCGCTTGCTTGATGTTCCATGAATACGGACATATTAGAGCCATGAAATACTTTGGTATGAAAACAAAAGGTATTTATCTTATCCCCTTCCTCGGTGGTTTAGCTCTCTCTGATGAAAAGATTAATACACGATGGCAAGATGTCGTTATCTCAATCATGGGGCCTTTGTTTGGGCTGATATTGTCGCTTGTGTTTACCGTTTTGTATTGGGTGACAGGCGAAATGTTCTTTGCTGGCCTTGCGGTATTTAATGCCTTACTCAACTTATTCAACTTGCTGCCAATTTTGCCTCTCGATGGCGGTCATGTTCTAAAAAGTATTAGCTTTTCAATGAACAGCGTGCTCGGCATCGTTCTGTGTGTCGCAGCCGCGGTTGCTGGAGTTGTTCTTAGCTATCAGCTAAATCTAACTCTGTTTGGTTTCTTATTGATTATGGGTAGTGTTGAAATCCTGTTTGAATGGAGAGGGCGCCACCATAGCCATTTATTACCACTAGATAGATATGGGCAAGTAGTTTCTTTCCTTTGGTATGTAGGTCTAGTGTCTAGTTTGATCGGCGTTATTTGGTATTTCGCATCTACGGGAGACCAGCTATTAAGCCTACCGTTACAGATCCTTGGTACTTAGTACCTTGTTATACAGTAAATGTCAGCGCAGAAGCTGACGAAACGAAAAACGCCCTAACCATTTGGATAGGGCGTTTTTTTATCAGGTGTAAGTCGAGCTCTGCTATGGGGAGTACTCTTCGCATTGATACTAGGCTTTGCAGTTTGGCCTCGAGGCTTTTGATTTTGGCAACGTCGTGATCTTGGACTGTAGATCTTTGATTCGAGTACTGTGGGAAGGGTGTGTCGATAGTAATTCTGGTGGTTGGCTACCGCCAGATGCTTTCGCCATGTTTTGCCATAAGTCGACACTCTGCCCTGGGTCGAAACCGGCTTGTGCCATGTACTCTAAACCAACTATGTCGGCCTCAGACTCTTGTGTACGACCATAGGGTAAAATCACGCCATACTGAACACCTAAACCTAACGCAGCCATGGTTACACCTTGATATTGCTTGTATTCAGATGAACCCAAAGCAACACTCGTAATCGATAAACCTGTATTGGCGATCTGTGATTGGGACAAACGTTCGTTACTGTGATCAGCTAAAACGTGTGCGACTTCGTGCCCTATAACGGTCGCTAGTTGATCTTGATTTACAGCTACGTTAAGTAGCCCAGTATACACACCGATTTTACCGCCAGGTAAGGCAAACGCGTTGACTTGGTCACTATCAAAAACAACCACTTCCCATTCGCTGAAATCTTGCTTAGGGATATGTTGAGTAATGCTATTTGCTACACATTGTACATAAGCGTTGGTCTTTGCATCTTTACTGAGAGGTTGCTCTTTCTTCATCTGTTCGAAAGATTGTGCACCAAGCTGAGACATATCTTTGTCTGAAAAGAGCAGCAATTGATTTCTTCCCGTTGGGGAAGCGCTGCACGCGGTTAAGCCTGCGAGTGTGAGAAGCGAGGCAAACTTCATCCATGACATCATAAAATATCCTCTGTGTATTCGGTTTTTATGCATGTTAACATCAACTTGCATAATGGCTAATAGCTATAAGATAACTTGTTAGATGTAAGACTCGAACAGACACCAATAGCGAAATCTGCTCAAGCGATAACGATATCAATAATTAAGGAACCTGCATGACCATTTGGAAAAAGCCTGTTGACCTAGATACCTTCAACGCAACCTCAAAGAATACCTTAATTGAGCACCTCAACATTGTTTATACCGAGGTAAACGACAATTCATTAGTGGCAACGATGCCCGTTTGTCACTTCACTCACCAACCACTTGGTATGCTTCATGGTGGCGCTTCCGTTGTTCTTGCAGAAACGCTAGGCTCATTAGCAGCAAATTTCTGTGTGCCAGAAGGCTACTACTGTGTCGGACTCGATATCAACGCGAATCATGTAAGGTCGATGCGTGAAGGGCATGTAATCGGTACCGCCGAGCCTATTCACCTTGGCGTATCGACACAAGTATGGCAGATAAACATCACTGACGAGCGTCAACGCTTAGTTTGCACAAGTCGTCTCACCATTGCGGTAAAAAAACACAAGCGATAACTCGTCAGACTGTTAGGCCCATTGTGGTCTCCGGTTTTAACGCCATTATCCAACCATAATCCTAGTTTGAGAAATCCATGGTCATAACCTTTAAAAGTGGAAAAGTCATTGCAACAGCACATGAGCTTGTTGTGCGTTTAGATGGTGAGCATAGAGTCACGCTACAAGCACAGGTTGATGCCATTCAACTGATCGGAAAAGGGGCAAATGTCATCTCCGCAAATGGCTCTGAGTGTAAGTGGTCAATAAAACTCGATGACGATCACCAACTTCGAGATATTGCTAACGAAATAGGCTGTGATGTCATGTAACTCTAGAGCGTCTGAGTACTTTTGGTGCTTGTCACTTCTCTATGTTTGAGTAGGCCTGCCTAAATTCGATAATTCTGTGTAAAAACATTATCAGTTAGATTGATTTTCTCTTATAAAATGAGGAAACTGAATTCAATATCCCTTGATTAAGTTTTCCTCTTTATGAGTAGCCCTAGACTTCGCGTTCAATTCGAAACCCTATTTGAATACTTCGATGGTAAAGACTCTGATGTTCAGCTTGATGACATAACAGATGTGCTCTGTTGTACCCGTCGAAATGCTAGAATGGTACTCAACAAACTCGAAGAAGAGGGGTGGGTAGAGTGGCTACCTGCAGCTGGTCGAGGTAAGTTATCCCAACTCATCTTCAAGCAGAATCGTTGTGACGTTAGCGAAAACTTGGCAAGACGCTACTTAGAAGAAGGTAAGATTGGACAGGCATTGTCTGTTCTTGATCAAAATGCCGCGAAGCTAACTCAAGTCATCCAAAACTACTTGGGCGTTCAGTACCAAGAGGGCGAACAGGTTATCCGTTTGCCTTATTATCGTCCGCTCTCCATGCTTAACCCGACTAAGTCGATGCGTCGTTCAGAGCAACACATAGCCTGCCAAGTGTTTAGTGGTTTGACTCGCTTGGATGAAAACGACCAGTTACAGCCTGATCTTGCCCACTCTTGGCAGCAAATCAGTGACTATCAATGGCGGTTTTTCTTGAGACCCGGTGTGCGCTTCCATAATGGTGAGCCACTCATGACCAATCACGTCGTTGATACACTGCTAGCACTCGAGCCACTTAATATGTTCTCCCATATTAAAGACGTATCATCTCCGGCCAATTGCGTCGTTGATGTCTTTCTAACGCGCCCGGATAAATACTTCCCACTCGCGCTTACAGAATCCGTCGCAAAAGTGACGTTGCCGATGATTTTACGTGGCGAGGACTACGATATTCGTCCAATTGGTACTGGTCCATATCGCATTGAAAAGAATGACGAAAAACAACTCGTATTAACCGCTTTCAATGGCTACTTTGGCTTTAGGCCGCTGATTGATCGTGTCGAGGTATGGGTCGTGGATGAAGCCTATTCGTCCATGGTTTATCCAAGCCTTTCCAAGCCGGTTATCGCTGATCGCGGTGATAGTGATGAGGTAGAACTAGACCCGGGATGTACCTATCTACTACTCAATAGAAAGAAAGGTATAGCGAAGGACCCAGCATGGGCTGAGTTTTTGTCTAATGCTTTAAATGCTGCCGATCTTTTTGTGCATATCCCCAAAGAGACAGTTATTGATTTGGGCGTATTGCATGCTTACGGCATCAAACCAGGTTGGTACGATATCAAGTTAAAAGTCCCAGTATGTCCACCAGCCGATACTAAGCCTGCAGTTAAATTAGCATATCAATGCCAACACCCTATGTTTCCTACGCTTGCCAAGGCCATTGTTACGGTACTCAAGCAATATAACGTCGATGTGGAGCTTTTCGGCTATGAAACCGATCCACCACATGCGGATGACGTGGATATTTGGATTAACCCTATGGGAATTGCAAATAACAGAGACGATGCGTTGGCATGCTGGCTTATGGATTACAGTTTTCTTGATGAATCGAGCCCGGCAGAAGACTTTGATCAATGGTGTCATATGATTGATCGTTGGCGCTCAGGTGAATTTGAACAATTCCCGGCAAGGCAGCTTGGTAAACAACTGGTACAAAGCAACCAGTTGATACCTATGTTCCACTGTTGGTTAGGAGTAAATAAAGACCAGTGCGGTACCTTACAAAACGCGAAGTGTAATGCGCTTGGTTGGTTCGATTTTAGCCAAGTTTGGGTTAAACCTGACGTTGATTAGTACGTGGATAGTTTCAGCAAGGGAATAATAATGCAAACCGTCTTAGTGACATTAATTACGCTGGTGGCCTTTGCGGCAAATTCCGTGCTTTGTCGATGGGCATTGATGGATCAAACCATCGATCCTTTGAGTTTTTCTGTTATACGCATTTTATCTGGCGCGTTTACTCTATTGATTTTGCTAGGTATAGCGTCCCACAATAGCAATAACACAGCTGAACTTAGCCCTACATCGCTATTTTCTAAGCTCAAATCTCAATTCAGTCTAGTCTCAGTCGTGCCATTGATCGTTTATATGTTCGGATTCTCGTTTGCATATTTTGAACTGGGAGCCGGGCTTGGCGCGTTAGTGTTGTTTGTTGCGGTACAATTTACCATGATTACGGCTCATCTCATCTCAGGTAATAAGATGTCCTTGATTGAGTGGGCGGGTTGTTTGCTCTCTGTTTTAGGACTTGTTTATTTGTTAATGCCGACCAGCACAACCAATACACCTGATTTAGTTTCAATTGCGCTAATGTCATTGGCAGGTATCGGGTGGGGTATTTATACCTTGGCCGGAAAGCGATCTTCAAATGCTTTGCTGTCAACAACGGCCAACTTTGGGTTCTGTTCATTGATTGTCTTGGTGTTTATCTCACCATGGCTCGTAGTACCAAGTTCAGCTCTTGATATTTCGATGTCTGAACAAGGGTTCATTTATGCCGTATTGTCTGGCTCTTTAGCTTCAGGGGTTGGTTACAGTTTGTGGTACTACGTAGTGAAGAAGCTCAATACTGTCGTGGCATCAATCGCACAGCTTTCGGTTCCGGTTATTGCGACGCTCGGCGGCGTACTGTTGCTCTCGGAGCCTGTCACCATGCAATTTGTTATTTCATCAACCATCATATTAGTCGGCATAAGCTTAGTGCTTGTAGCGCCTAAACTTAAACAATAAGAATCAACACGTTACCTTTATGGCGAAACCAAACAAGAAGCAACCCACGAAAACCGTTCAAATATTTTGTGCGAAATGCAAAACACAGTTATTCAAATATCGAAAAGGCGGTAAGGGTGCGCTCGTAAAATGTTTTAAGGAAAGGATTGTCGAAGACTTTACTACAGAGCCGTGCGTTTGCCCTGAATGTGGAATTGAGTTTGCTCGAGATACGTTAGTACGAGGCACACCCGCATTTAAGTTCGTGGGTGGTAAGGTCACTATGAAATAGCCTTGAAGCTAAAACACAAAAATGCCACATCGTATAGCACGTGTGGCATTTGAAAGTGAGTCTTGAATAAACTGAGTTAACGAAGTGTTTGGCTAAACTTTGGTACGTCCTTGAAGCTTTAGAAGCAGCAGTGAGACGATAGCTCCGGTCGTATCACATAGCATGTCTTTTTGCGCATCCCAAATATCACCTTGTGAACCAAGGAAAGCGATACCTTCATCACCACCTGCGATTTCAGCATACCACCACTCAATAATTTCATAACCTGCCGCAACACTCATGATGGCAAACAGTGCAAAGAAGCACGCAATCACGGGTTGAGCCAATTTCTTCCGAATAAGATATTCAGTGAGTGGGTAGGCATAAAGCCCGATAGAAAAGTGCGCGACTCTGTCAAAATTGTTGCGCTCAGAGCCAATTAACTGATTAAACCAATCGAACGGTACCTGCGCAAAAGTGTACTTAGCGCCAATCGTGTGCAGTGCCAACCAAATGAACATCAAAACATAAGCGGTTTTTGAAAATGTTAATTTAGTGGATAGCCACCAAATACCGATAAGAATCATTAATGCAGGTACGATTTCCGCAACCCATACAGCTCTCGAAGAGGGAGCAAACGCTGAGAAAAGAAAAACAACGAGATACAAAATAGTGAGCGAAAGTAGAGGTCTATTTTGAGCAAGTGGCGTAATTGTCATCATCAGATCCTATATAAGTTTTATGTATAGTTACACAATAATGAACACCGTTCAATTGGGTTTTGATTACCAAATTTGTTGAAAAGTAGCGTTATCGCCCAGTATCTAGACAAACGGTTGCGAGAGTTTCACTAAAGTTTGATTTACAACAAAGCGGACCATAAAATCCCCGTATCACTACATAACAAGAAAGAAAGTCATGAAACTGGAAACTGTCGATTATCTTGCTAACGACGCAGCAGAACAATTTGTTCTCTCTTTACGTGAAACTGGATTTGGCGTACTGAAAAATCACCCAATCCCAAAAGAGCTTGTTGAGTCAATTTACGAGAACTGGTACCAATTCTTCATCTCTGAAGAGAAAGAAAACTTCCACTTCAATGTTGAAACACAAGATGGATATTTTCCACCTTCAGTATCTGAAGTTGCAAAGGGCCACACAGTAAAAGACATCAAAGAGTACTTCCACGTATATCCTTGGGGTCAAATTCCTGAGCAGCTTAAACAACAGATTCTAGACTACTACCAACGTGCTAATGCTTTTGCTCAAGAGCTATTAGGTTGGGTTGAAGCGCACGCACCTCAAGAAGTGCAAGAGAAGTTCTCTATCGCTCTATCAGAAATGATCAACGGTAGCGAACAAACTCTGCTTCGCGTACTTCACTACCCACCAATGCAAGGTGATGAAGAACCAGGAGCAATCCGCGCTGCAGCACACGAAGACATTAACCTTCTTACTGTTCTACCTGCGGCAAACGAGCCTGGACTACAAGTTAAGTCTCAAAATGACGAGTGGCTAGATGTACCGTGTGACTTCGGCAACATGATCATCAACATCGGTGACATGCTGCAAGAAGCATCTGGCGGTTACTTCCCATCGACGACTCACCGTGTTATCAACCCAACTGGCGCACGCCAAGAAAAGTCTCGCATCTCACTGCCACTTTTCTTGCACCCGAAACCAGAAGTGGTTCTTTCTGAAAAGTACACAGCAAACGAGTACCTAATGGAGCGCCTAAGAGAGCTTGGCGTTATCTAATTCGTCTGTTTTCGTATACTAAAGGTCAGCATAATGCTGGCCTTTTTGCTTTGTAAATACATAACTGGTTGAAATTTATTTAGTTTGAAACTCGACAAACCACGACAGATCGCTTATCAATTAATTATATACACACATGCATATGGCTGCGGGCTCAATTAATTATGTCAGACAACCTAGACTCATCGAGTCATCAAAATATTAGTTGCCAGTTTCAAGCACAAATGGAAAACCCGTTGCTTTGGCCAATCATGGAAGTGCTCAAACAAAAGCCGACGGGGTGGAAAGTGCACACCTTGGCTACGCATCTCAACGAGCTCGGCTTTATTCCTGCCCTTGATCCGGTTCCAGAGAAGGAGTTATTCAAGAAGAACTTCTTAATCATGAACGCGCTTTACCAACTGCAAGAGACGCTATACCCAGATAATTGGCTGCAAGTTCAAGCGATGGAGATAGAACTAATGTGTGGTCGATATCACGGAAGTACACACGCTATTGACCACCAAGACCCGTTGCGTGAGTACTACATTGATTGGTTGAACTATGAAGCCGAAGAGGGTGAAGTTAAGCGACTATTGAATGAGTTTTGGACCCGCTATAAGAAGTTTGTTGGTGGTAGTGAAACAGACATGGACCGAAACCGAGCATTGAGCTTGTTTGAGTTACCACTAGACGCTTCACCGGAAGAAATACGTAAACAGTGGAGAAGGCTTGCGCTTCGTTGGCACCCAGATAGAGATGAGGGTAACACCGCCCAATTTCAAACCTTGTGTGAAGCTTGGCATGTGTTGCGAAGCTAAAGTTCTCAGTTAGATGTATTGTGGTTTATGAACGACAAAGCCCCACTTTAGACGAGTGGGGCTTTGTACGTTTTGTCAGTTATGAGTTGTCTTTACTCACACCGCTTTTATGTTCGAATGCGTAATCAAGCACTTTACGAATGTAAGGAGCACCGACCTTAGAGCCACCATTACCATGTTCAATAACGACAGTTGCAACGTAATCCGGGTGTTCATACGGAGCAAAAGCAGTGTAGAGTGCGTGATCAAGCAAGTGCCTTTCTAACTCTTTCGAGTTGTACACCTGATCTTTTGCTAAGCCAAATACTTGAGAGGTACCAGATTTACCACCACTCGTGTATTTTGTTCCTTTAAACGCTCTTCTACCACTACCACGACTACCGTGGTTCACTAATCTCATCGCATTAATTGGTACATCCCAAATCTTGTCTGGGACTTCATCGATGGATGACATTTGTTTAGGTTCTATTAGCAGTTGAGTCTCTAAGTCTTCACCGTGATCGAGTGTTGCTCGTAGGATATGCGGAGGCATCACCTTGCCATGATTGACTAACACAGAGGTCGCTTTAGCAAGTTGTAAGGGAGTCGAGGTCCAGTATCCTTGTCCAATACCGATCGGTACCGTGTCACCTTGATACCAAGGAGTGCGGTAGCGCATCATCTTCCAATCTCGTGTAGGCATGTTGGCGTTACTCTCTTCGTAGATGTCGATGCCCGATGGTTTACCAAAACCAAAACGGTTCATCCACGTGCTAATACGGTCGATGCCTAGGTCGAAAGCCATTTGATAGAAAAAGGAATCGACCGACTCTTCAATCGCTTGTGTCACATCAACAGGACCGTGCCCCCAACGCTTCCAGTCGCGCCAGGCTTTAGAGTTAGATTTAGACCCAGGAATGCGCCATACGCCGTGGTCATTACGGATGGTATTTTCAGAAATAACATGTTCTTCCAAGCCCGCAACAGCGATAAACGGCTTAACAGTAGAAGCGGGCGGATAAACACCTAACGTCGCTCTGTTTACCAATGGATGAGCAGGGTCATTAAGAAGTGTTTGATAATTCTTGCTAGAAATGCCATCAACGAATAGGTTAGGGTCGTAACTCGGGCTTGATGCCATAGCCAAAACACTGTTGTCTTTCGGGTCTAGGACAACAGCACTGCCAGTGCGATGATCAAGTTGTTCGAACACATACTTTTGCAGTTCAAGATCAATGTTGAGTACGATGTCTTTACCAGCAACAGGCGGAACGTACTTTATCGTTCTGACGATGCGGCCTCGGCTATTTACCTCAACCTCTTGATAGCCTTTTTGTCCATGAAGTATGTCTTCATAGTATCGCTCAACGCCGAGCTTACCAATGATAGTCGTCGCTTGATAATTCGCTTCTTTACCTTGTTCTTCCAGTTTTCTTAAATCGTTGTCATTGATGTGTGCAACGTAGCCTAATACATGGGTCAGTACTTCACCGTTAGGGTAGAAACGCTTTAAGCTGGTATCGATTGTCAGTCCTGGAAACAAGTATTGGTGAACCGAGAATTTTGCGATCTCTTTTTCCGTCAGGTTCTCTAACAGGGTAACGGGCTTAAAGCGGCGGGTATTGCGGTAACGCTTTTTAAAACGCGTAATTTGTTCTTTATTCAGCGGGATGTACTCGTTGAGTTTGCTGAGCATCTCATCCACATCTTTTGTTTGCTCTGGGATCATGGTGAGAGAAAAGACCAGTTTGTTTTCAGCCAGCAACACACCATTTCTGTCGTAAATTAACCCTCGCGTAGGGGCAATCGGGAGCACTTTAATTCGGTTCCCGTCGGCGCGGGTTTGGTAGCTATCAAAGTTTTGAACTTGAAGTCGGTATAGGTTACCGACTAAGACGAGAGTGAAAAGCAGAATACCTATGAATGCGACAATAACACGGTTTCTAAACAGGTTTACTTCACTTTTATGATCACGCATTTTTACGCGTTTGTGGTACATCAAATCTTAGCCTGTTACATTTAGTTACACTTGTTTAGGCGGACTTTACCATAGCTTCGTAAAAATAATGTCATGTTTTATGAGCTTCTCAAAGATAACCAGAGTTATATAAATTATGGGAAAGGAAGTGAAGGGCGATAACCAGCTTATTTATCGTGCACAAAGTTCGTTACTTAACATTTGTGGTTTGATAGAACGCTTTCTAGGACGAGTAGAAATAAAAACGGCCCCATTTGTGGGGCCGAAAAGTTGTGTTTAGTTGAGTAAAACTTAGTTCGAAGGCTTGAACTGAGATTTGCGCATGCGGTTAAGAGCAGCCATAACATCCAACGTTCTTGGTTTCGCTAGGTCACCGTAGTTAGGCATATTTTGGTGCCAATCGTTATCTAGAATCGCGTTAAACTCTTTTGCTGGATTATTTGACCAACCAGGCGTTTGTGCAAACTGGAACCAAGCCCAACCAATCGCGTTGACTTCAGAAGTTGACTCTAGCTGCTCAAGAGCAGAAAGGTCGGCAAACTCTTTACCAAAACGCAGAGATTCCTTACCTTTAGCACTCACGCGGAACTTTCCATCAGTAAGAATGTTCATTAGTGAAGCACGGTTCAGTGAGCGAGGAACAAACATCTCCAACGGTGTTTCGCACTCGTTAGTACGTTGGGTAGGGTGCTGAGCAATAACATCTTTTGCTTTATCTGTCACATCTACCGCTTGGTAGTCGTGCATTTGGATCACGGTGTCTGCTACATCTAGGTAATCACCCGAGCCACCCATAACGACGATAGTAGAGATTTCCATTTCATCACGTAGCTGGCCAATACGGTCAACAAGCGGAGTAATGGGCTCGTCACCTTTTGAAACCAATGCCTGCATACGCTCATCACGGATCATGAAGTTAGTCGCTGACGTATCTTCGTCAATCAATAGGGTTTGAACACCGGCTTCAATCGACTCTTGTAGCCAAGCCGCTTGAGAAGTAGAGCCCGAAGCATCTTGAGTACTGAAATCAGAGGTATCTTTCTTCATTGGAAGATGATTGATGTAGTTTGACAGATTTAAGCTGTGCACACATCGGCCATCTTCAGCGCGAATCTTCATTGTATCAATGGCAGTCACGATGCCTTCACGGCCATCACCAGGAATATGATTGTAGATAGAGCGTTCAACCGCATTCAATAGTGTCGATTTACCGTGGAAACCACCACCAACGATTAATGTAATCCCTTTAGGAATACCCAAGCCTGTTACATCACCTTGGTTTGGCGTGTTTAACGTAACGCTCAGTGACTCTGGCGCTGTAAATGGAACCGCATCTTTCATTGGAAGATCACAGTTACCCGCGATACGTGGTAATACACTGCCATTTGCCACAAATGCCGATAGGTTGTGCTCATCTAGCTGTGCACGCAGCGCTTCTTGGTCTTCGATTGTTTCACAGTGCTTGATCATTGCGTCTATGTTTAGCTCACGCTCAAGCGTTGCGCGACGGATAAACTTCGGCAAGTAGAATGTGATGATGTTGTTTGCTTTCTTCGCAAGAATGCTACGACCATCAGCAGGCAGGTTAATACGGAAACGAATTTCGATACCGTGCTCAGTAAACACGACTGCAGTGTTGTCGAGTACTGTTTGACCCGTTAATGCGATAGAAACGGTCGCTTCTTGTTTTGCGAACTCAGCAAAGCTGCGAGCAATAAAATCACGAGCTGCTACTTGGTATTCGTAAGATTTTTCTTTCAGCCAATCTAACCCGGTCAACGACCACGCGCGTGTTGCACGAAAACGAGAGGCTGACGCGTACGGGTCACCTTGAATGTGGTCGATGTGTAATTCAAAATCAGCAAAGTCGTATTGACCTTTAATTTGTTGATATGCACGGTAGTTTTGTTTTTCGAGCTTTTTAAGCTTTGCAGTCAACTGATCCATAACGAGGAATGCCTATATAAAGGGGAAAGATAAAAACAGAAAGGCTGCGATTATAAAAATCACCACCTATAGAGTAAAGAGAAACTAGGTTTAAATCCAAAACTAACGGCTATTTTTCACTTTAAGCGTAACGAGTTGTCCCTAAATAGTTTTGATTGACTAAGCTATGCTCGAATTCTTGGCATGGCATTGGTCTGCCATAAAGGTAACCCTGGCCAACGTCACAGCCCTCATCAATAATAAACTGCTCCTGAACTTCTGATTCAATCCCTTCAATCATCACTTTCAGATCCAACTTTTTCGCGATCTGGACGATGGAACGGACAATCTCAGAGTCTTCACTCGAGTCGAGCATCTGGTCGATGAAACTCTTATCAATCTTGATTGCATCAAATGGGAACTTCTTAAGATAACTGAATGACGCGTAGCCGGTTCCAAAGTCATCCAGTGACAATGTCACGCCTATGTCATGCAATGTTTCAAGCGTGTTCTTTGCCACCACTTCATCAGCAATGAGTCCGCTTTCTGTCACTTCGAGCTCTAAGAAATGAGGTTCAAGGTGATAGGTTTCCAGTAAATGGACGACTTGCTCGGCAAAGTGCGCGTTCTTGAGCTGCACCGCGGACACATTAACCGCCATCTTAAAATCTTCAACGTATTCAGACCATTCTTTGGCTTTTTCAATCGCATTACGCAGTACGAAGCTTCCGACTTCGAAAATCAATCCGTTCTGCTCGGCCATGTGAATCAAGGTTTCATTGGATATGTCTCCCAAAACGGGGTGACGCCAGCGGAGCAATGCTTCAGCACCGACCCAACGATGGGTTAGCGGGCATACTTTGGGTTGGAAGTAGAGCATTAAGTCATCGTTACGTACCGCTTGCAGCAAGTAACCTTCGATCTTGTTGATATGACTTTGCTCTTCAGTGTGAGATTGGGAGTAATAAGCAAACTTTTGCCCGGAATCCTTGCAGGCCAGCATAGCCTCTGACGATTTCTGCAGAATACTCTCAGCATCGTCTTCGTTATTAGTAGTAGCAATTCCGATAAATGCGTGCAGGTGAACCTTATCATTTTCGATAGCAAATTCAGAGTGACCGACTTTTACTAGAGTTTGGCAAAGCTCTTCGAGGCGATGATGCAAATCTTTAACACTGAACGCTAACACAAGATCCACAGAAGTAGGGCGCGCGGTTAACACCTCGATATCGGCAATGCTATCGATACGTTTTCGGTATTCAACTAATACTTGGTCCAGTGCTGTATAGCCGTATCGAGCTTGTATACGTCTGCCGTTGGTAAAACCGATGTGAATGACAGCAAATGAGCAATCCGTCAGCCTTCGTTGAGAAGAGAGCTTGTGGTTTAAACGCGACTCAAATGCACTACGATTTAAAAAGCCAGTTCCTAGATCATGATTCTTTTGGAAATTGATTTTTTGTTCAGCGGCTTTTCGCTTATCAATTTCTTGATTCAAGGAGTAATTCAAACTGGCGAGATCTTTGGTTCGTGTATACACCCGGTTTTTGAGGTCACGATTCATTTGAGTCAGTTTGGCGTGCTGAAAGAGGGTTTTAAGCTGGGACTCTATTGAGGTCCGAAAGCTTTCCAGAAGTTTAATGTAAGTCGGTGTGTAGTGATTTTCTTTAGAGTCCAAGATACAAATGGTGCCGAAAAGCTCACCATTCGGCCAAAGCAGAGGGATACCACAATAGGATATCAACCCTAGCTTGATGTCAGGATTGTTTTCCCATGCCGGGTCAGCGAGAGCATTGGGGACAAGAAGTTGCCGCTGAGACTCCATAACGGTTTCACAATACAGCCCGTTGCCTAATGTTTCAGAATCGCCCTTATTGTATGGGTTGTTCTCGCTACGACTAGTGGAAAAGACTTCGATGTAATTGGAATGAACACGCATAATAAGTGCTGCTGGCACTTGCGTTATTTGAGCCAACAGATCAACGATGTTCTGCCAACCGTGCTCCATATCGTCTGGAATATCTAAATCGAGAGTTTTTATTTTCTTCATATGACTCCGAGTCAATTATGCTAAATGCATCAACACATCCTGTGTTAATTATGATGAACCAAATAAACTGTGAATCTTAAGTTAATTAAGTATAAGAAATGTTGCACAAAAAAACCTCGGCAATTTTACAGAGGTTTTCAAATGTGAATACGGGTCTCAGTAATGAGATAAATTTCGACTAGGGCTTTAATTTTATAAAGTCTTCGCTATTCAATTTCTTACTGTAGTCTACCGATGGTTGTGCAAAACCGTTTAGTTGCAAGAATTCATCTTTAAATCCTTGGTAATCACCCAGAGTTTGGAAGTTATTTTCATCCATCTTGTTGAGCAACTCTGTCACATGGGCTTGTGTCTCTGGGTCTAGTTCCCAGTCGTCCATTCGTATCAACCGTTCGCCATCAAGTGGTACTTTAGATTGACCGTACAGCTTAGTGCTAAACAGGCGCTGCATTTGTTCGATACACCCTTCATGCGTCTGTTTCTCTTTCATCACTTTGTACAACGCAAGCAAGTAGGGGCTTAAGCCCGGGATGAATACGCTTGCTTTGGTAACCAACGCCTTACACACAGTCGCATAAGCGTTGCCTTCAAAGTTAGCTAATTCAAGGTTAAGCGCATGACTGGTTTGATGAAGATCGATTTTTGCACGACCTAGTGTACCATCGAGATAGATAGGGTGTGTGACTTCAGGGCCAACATAAGAGAAAGCGATAGTCTTACAGCCGGGAGCGATAGATTCGGCATTGATGAGTTCGTCGATCCAACTTTCCCAATCTTCGCCCCCCATCACTTTGAGTGTGCTTTTTGCTTCCTCTTCAGTGGCAGCTTCAAGCGTGTTGGTCACCCAATTATCGTGCTCAAGA
Organism: Vibrio chagasii; assembly: GCF_024347355.1. Taxonomy (NCBI): domain Bacteria; kingdom Pseudomonadati; phylum Pseudomonadota; class Gammaproteobacteria; order Vibrionales; family Vibrionaceae; genus Vibrio; species Vibrio chagasii. Next base: position 203,262 of record NZ_AP025466.1, on the reverse strand, counting down.
GAAATGGTTGCGCCAGTTACGCTTTCACCAATAGGTTTAGTCGCAGAACGCCAGAATTCATCAGAATTGGGCTTGGGACGTACACCCGCAGCCAGACTGTAGATCACGAGATCGACTTCACCTTCGAAATAAGTTTCGATGGCTTCAACAACTTGTGCGCGGGTTTCTTGGGAAAAGGCATCGCCTACGATGTTAATAGCGGTGCGCTGCTCACGTTCCGCTTCTTTTTTGAAGTAGATGTTGTTGTACCAGCCGGCACTACCAAGAGATTTTTCGTTTGGGCCACGTTCGAATGAAACGCCAATGGTGGCGGCTTGAGCACCGCCAAAGGTAAGGGCGATACGAGCGGCAAGGCCAAAGCCTGAAGAAGCGCCGATGATCAATACTCGTTTAGGGCCATCTTTGATTTGCGGCGCACTCTTAACGAATCTAATTTGTTGCTTTACGGCTTCTTGACAGCCAAGAGGGTGAGCGCTTTTTGCTACCACACCCTTGATAATAGGTTCGATCAGCATAAATAACCTTACAGTTAACGGTGATATGCACTCAGGCTAACGTAAAGCTGTGTAAAATTTATTGAGCTAGACCATTAAAACCTAAAGATACTGATATAATTCTTCGGCGACAAATTCAGCAATCCAAGGTTGAGCTTCTGGTTTAGGATGCAAACCATCGTTCATCATCCACTCCGGTTTTAGGATGATGTGCTCTAGGAAAAATGGAAGCAGGGGTACATTTTGTTGATCAGCCAACGCTGCAAACACGTATTCAAACTGCTGGTTGTAACGCTTGCCATAATTAGGTGGGATTTTAATTTGCATCATAATTGGTCTCGCACCCGCCGCTTTTATCTGCTCGATGATTTGATCTAAGTTTGAAGACATCAGCTTCGGTGGGAAGCCACGAAGACCATCGTTGGCTCCAAGCTCAATAAGGACGGTGTCTGGAGCGTGTTCCTCTAGTAGCTGGGGTAAACGAGCTAAACCGTTACCTGTTGTGTCGCCAGAGATACTGCCGTTGACCACGGTAACCGCTTTATCATGTTTCGCTAACGCATCTGGTAACAAACTTGGCCAACTCTGTTTGATATCCATGTTGTAACCAGCACTCAAGCTGTCACCAAGTATCAGTAACTTCGAATCTTGAGCTGACGCAGACCCTTGAGCCAAAGAAGTAGTAGAAAAGAATATAAATAATAAAAAGGAAATTAGTCGAGTCATGCATACATCCATCATTAAAGCAGAAGCTGTTTCCAAGACAGTGTCTACTAATCAAGAACATTTAACAATCCTAGAGCACGTCGATATTGATATTCGTGAAGGTGAAACAGTCGCGATTGTCGGTACATCTGGGGCAGGTAAATCGACCTTGATGACTCTGCTGGCTGGCCTTGATGTCCCTACCAAAGGCGAAATCCATTTATTGGGACAACCACTTTCACAGCTAGATGATGAAGCCAGGGCGAAAATCCGAAGTGAATCGGTAGGATTTGTTTTTCAAAGTTTCTTATTGATTCCGAGCTTATCAGCGCTGCAAAACGTGACACTACCATGCTTACTAAAAGGCGAAGATGAAGACATTGAACGCGCAACTGCGTTACTTGAGTCGGTTGGCTTAAAAGACAGGCTCGATCATCTACCATCTCAGCTATCAGGTGGAGAACAGCAGCGTGTAGCTTTGGCACGTGCGTTCATGATCAAGCCCAAAATCCTATTTGCTGACGAACCAACTGGTAACCTGGACCAACAAACCGCGGCCAAAATCGTCGAGCTACTGTTCGAACTGAACTCTTCTCACGGCACCACACTAGTACTGGTGACACACGATCCTAAGCTAGCACAACGATGTCAACGAACGCTTAAGATGCATGTCGGACAGATAGAGGAAGTCTAAATTGAATTCATCAAACGGACTTAACAAGCGCCTGTTTTCATGGAGCATTGAAGAGATTCGACATGGTCAACTATGGCCGGTATCGATCGCTTTAACACTGATCATTGCCTGTGTTTTCGCATTATCAGCATTGGCTGAGCGCATGGAACAGGTCATCGTAAAACAGGGGAAAGATGCACTGACTGCTGACAGCGTGTTCATCTCAGCAAACCCAATCCCGCAAGCATTATTAGATGTCACTCAAGTTGAGCCGTTAGAAAGCTCTCAATTAACCCGCTTTTCAACTATGGCATTTAGCGATAACTCGATGCAGTTGGTGACAGTTAAAGCGGTGGAGAGCAACTATCCATTGCGTGGTGAAATGTTACTAGAAGGTGCAGACAATGCATCGAGCAATCACGTTGAACCCGGTGAGTTGTGGCTGGACGAACGTATTTTCGCGCAGTTGGAAGTTGAAATAGGTGACAACGTCACTATTGGAGATGCCGACTTAACCATAACAGGACGAATCACCCAAGAGCCAGGGTTAAGCTTCAACCCATTCCAACAGATGCCTGCGGTACTGATTCATAATAATGACATCGACGCGACAGGGGCTATTCAACCGGGAAGCCGTGTAAGTTTCAGACTGTTCTTAAACGGTGATGATGCAAAACTTAAAGCAGCTCAAGACAGTATCGAATTAACGCCAAGCGATCGTTGGCGTACGCAAGATTCAGCAAGCCGCACTAATGATATGTTTGAAAGCACCACCCAATACTTATCACTAACGGTCGCTATTGTCGTGATTATGGCTGCGACTACCTTGGTATTGACGTGCCAACATTATGTAGCTAGCCGCCGCAAGACCATCGCCATGCTGAAGAGTTTGGGCGCAAGCAAACCATGGATCATTAAGTGGCTATCAGTACAAGTTTCACTACTGGTCGCTATTGGTGCCGTCCTAGGTATCGCGATTGGTATCGGACTAGAGTTTCTTCTTCGTATTCCGCTTGGTGACTTATTGCCTTCTCCGCTTCCTAGCTATGGTATCGAGCCTGCTATTCTTGCAATCTTATCCAGTGTTTTAATTGGTGTGCCTGCACTTGGCATTCCGTTGATTGGGTTGGTAAATACCTCTGCGATTAGCGTGATTCAATCAAGCCATAAGACACGCGATAGCTATAAGAAATTCGCTTTGCTGTTGGTGCCTATCATCCCAATGATGTTGATGTATGGTGACAATTTATTGGTGTGGATTGTTTTAGCCGGTATTGCGTGCCTATTTTTGGTTCTGGCCCTAGTTAGTACGTTTGTACTGCGCCTGTTTGGCAAGCTTCCGACATCGACATCAATGCGCTTAGCTTTAAGTCGAATTAATCGTACGCCGCTTGCAACGGGCATACAATTTGGCTCGTTAGCGCTTTCGTTGATGTTGCTGTCGATTATCTGGTTGGTGAGAAGCGATCTGTTGTCAGACTGGCAACAAACCCTGCCTGAGAATGCACCCAATGCATTTGCACTGAATATCGCCAGTTATGAGAAAGACAGCTATTTGGAAACCATTGATGCTAACGGAGTCGAGCGTACTCAAGCTTTCCCGATCATTCGTGGGCGACTAACAACAATCAATGGTGTCGTAGCATCTGAATATAGCGAGACATCTGAACGAACTGATGCGCTAAGCCGTGAAATCAACTTCACGTGGGGCGACTCACTACCAGAGTATAATGAAGTGCTTGATGGCACTTGGACGAAAGAGCAGGGCGTGTCTGTTGAATCTGATGTAGCAGAACAACTAGGTTTGGAAATTGGAGACGAGCTCGCTTTCACCATCAATAGTCAAAAGGTATCAGCGAAGGTTAACAGTATCCGTAAAGTAGAATGGCGTGAAATGAAGCCAAATTTCTACTTCATCTTTACTCCAGACGTCTTGAGCTCCATTCCTTCGACTTGGTTAGTGAGCTTTAGAGTCGAAGATCAGCACAACCAAATGCTCAACGAGCTCTCACGGAATCATCCAACCGTGAGTTTGATGGATATCCGTGTAATGGGCAGCAAGATCCAAGAGCTGCTTAAACAGATTGTTTGGTCGATTACCGTGTTGGCAGCACTTGGCGTCGTTGCAGGATTATTGCTTATTTTTACGCTCTTACGTCTTAGCTTATCTCAAAGGCAACAAGAGATACGTTTGTACCGTACGTTAGGGGCAAGCAAGAAAAGGATCCTTAACACTATCTGGTGTGAATATGGGCTAATGGCACTGGTAGCAGGCTCAATTGCTGCGCTAGGTTCTGAAATGAGCGTGGCAGGTGTGATGAGTTTCGGCTTTGAACTCTCGCCTTCGCTTCATCCGATGTTGTGGGTTGTTTTACCTGTGCTGACCTTTATCACACTGGCCGCTGTTGTGAACAGCTTAATTAAGCGTCTATTGGCTCCTGTAAACAAGGATTTTGGATAGTTGAGATAGAAAACCTTAAATAGATTGTTGAAACGGTCTGATTGTGAATTTTTATACTAAGGCGAAAGCTATTTATAGAATTCACGGTTAGGCCGTTTTTTATTTGACCAACGGCTAGCACAACATAGGCATTTAGCACTTTAAAATTGACATTTTTTAGCATTATTTGAAACGTATTGTGTATTTGTGTCGATTAAATGAACAGCGGTTAGTCCCTGTAAACAAAGGGTTTGCGCAACTTAGCATGAACGTTATCAACAGTTATCCACAAAAACGGTGGATAACTTTAGGGATAAGTTAACATGTTTGTTTTAAGAGTACTGAGGCAGCCTTTGTGTGGCGTCACTTAGGACAAATTTGACTGTTAGAATAACCTCGAAAACAGTATTGGGAGTTATTGAGTCAAGAGATTATTTAAGTTTTTTACATAAGTTCAACGAACCACCAAGCTAAGACCTTGATAAAAATGTGTTTTAATTCATCGTCGAACAAAAGTAGAATAGTGGCAGTTAATCTTATTCTACAGAACACGATGAACCACAACAAAACGGATACAAATCAAGCTTCTATTGCCATTGTCGGCGGTGGTATAGCCGGAACAACAAGCGCTATTCACTTCAGTGAGTTGGGTTTTAAGGTCACTATATTGGAAAAAGGGCCAAGTTTGGTTAATGGTCCACCGATTTGCCACCTACATGCTGGCGGCAATTTGTATCGAGATATTTCTGTAGAGCAGTGTCTCCAATTGCTCACACAATCAATTGACACCGTCCGTTTGTTCCCTCACACGATCAATATTCGTCCAACTGTCATAGCCGTTCCACACAGCGATGGTGGGGAGCCATTGGACTTGCTTCCTCGTCTCAAGATAATAAAAGACGCTTATGCTGAACTCGTAAAGCAAGACAAAAACAATCAAGTACTTGGGGACCCTGAAGAGTACTACAAGCTTTATGACAAAGATGAGTTATTGGCACTAGCTAAACTAACGCAGCCACTGAAGCCAACAACGCTTGATGAGTGGTGTATTCCTTTCGCCAAACATACTGATTTAGAAACGCTTAAATATCCCGTTGCTATGGTTCAAGAGTATGGTTGGAGTGTATTCCGACTGTCTGCGACGGCTCAACTCTCGTTAGAACAACAGCCAAATTGTACAGTGTTGACCAACAGCCGCTTACAATCGGTTCAATCTACGGGACAAGGTTGGTCATTAACCTACACGGACATTGATAACAAAAGCCGCACACTAACCACCGATTATTTGATTAATGCCAGCGGCTTTGAAACCGGCATCGTAGATGACTTTGTAGGTTCGAAACAGCAGCGACTTGTTGAGTTTAAAGCCGCTTATGTGACGAAGTGGCCATATTCCCAAGAATGTAAGGAAGAGTGGCCTGAGGTTATCTTTCATGGCCCACGAGGCACACCACAAGGTATGGCTCAATTAACACCATACGCCGATGGAGTATTCCAGCTTCATGGTATGACGGAAGGGATCACTCTGTTTGAAGGCGGCTTGGTTTCATCTTCTACAGGCTCTTCACAGCCTCAGCTGCCTTCTAAGCTACTGAAGAAAATCGTATCTGGTTGGAGTGAAGAACAGCTAGAGCTAAGAACACGTGCGGCGATTACCCATATGTCTCAGTTCATACCAAGCTTTAGCTCTGCACAAGTTGGTGGTAAGCCTCTATTTGGAGCGCAGCAAATTCCGGGGACCGACCCAAGCCTACGCGCTTCAGATGTCTCTTTCTGCGGCGAGCGTTATGCAAGGCTTGAGGTAGTAAAGGCGTCTTCAACATTAGAAGCAGCGCAAAAGGTGGCTCAACACTGGTTCGATATTCCCGAGTCTGACTCGATTGAAGATACACACTCAGTGACAATGTCACTTAATTTAAACGATATTGAAAATAAAGCGATAGGGTTGACCCAAGAGCGTGGATACCCAAATGCGCTGGCGAAAGTTTCAGGCCAAGGCCACCACTAAAACGAAGAATCGGCTTACTTAGGTAAGCCGATTTTTTATCCTTTGACAATCACCACTGTGAACGGTGGCTGAAAGCTCATTATCAATAACCGAAGAATCGTGCCCACTGACACCACACATCTTGCAACCCCAAGCGATCCCCCTTACTAAATGAAATCTGATGCCCAGGCTTTGCTTGCGCTAAACGCGGCAAGTCAATTCTTGCAACACACCCGATCTTTGGATAACCGCCAATTATCTGCCTATCATTAAGCAGAACAATAGGTTGCCCATCTTGTGGTACCTGGATCGCACCCAGCGCAATGCCTTCGGATAACAGTGAGATATCTGGAGAGTGAACCGATTCACCACTAAGACGATAACCCATGCGATTCGAGTTTTGGTCCACAGTATAAAGAGAGCTATAAAATGTCTCTTTAGCTAATTCAGAAAATTGTTCGCTCTGATAGCCTTCAATCACTCTCAAATTGACCGGTAGGTTGTAATCTGGTGTGTATCGAAAAGTTACACAGAGAGGTCTAAAGTGCTTTGCAAGAGGGTGCTTAGTGAAGCCTAATTGGTACCCAGATTGGCACGCTTCACCGTCTTGAGTTAATCCACCGATTTTTTCACGAGTTACCGTTGCACAACTGTTGAGTACGACGGGAACATCAAAGCCCCCTTTAATTGCGAGATAAGCTCTTAATCCATTCTTTGGTAAGCCAAACGAAAGCATTTGCCCTTTAAACGCTTGAAATGTACTCCAGTTGGCCAGCGGTTTTCCATCCAAAGTCGCCTGTAGATCTCCACCGCAAATCGCCATCTCGCAATCGTCATTAACCTTTAGCGTGCATTGGCCAAGAGTGATTTCTAAGGCTGCACGATTAACAGGATTTGCTAATAAATGATTAGCCCAACTGTAGGAATAATCATCTACGGGTCCACCTTGTGTTAAACCTAGATGAGAAACGCCAAAACGTCCGAAATCTTGAATCAAACTTAAAGGTCCCGGTTTAATAACGGTGAGTGTCGCCTTATTGATTGATTTAGCCATTGCCGACATCTCCTCCAAGTTCAATGAATTCTTGCCTTGAAATTGCTTTAAAACGAACAGAATCACCTACATTGAGTAACGAGAGTTGTCCTTGTGGATTACGTGAACCATGCTGTTGGCTACCGTCGAGCTGGCTATGATCAAACAATGACAAAGGGCAGTTACCAATAATGTTCCAGCCACCTGGTGAGTCAGATGGGTAAACCGCAGTTTTTGAGTCTGCTATCCCGATACTGCCTTTGGGCACACATAGCCGTGGAGTGGAATGACGAGGTAATACCAACGGCTCAACAACATCTGACATGAATGCAAATCCAGGAATGAATCCGATAGCGCTAACACTGTAGATCTGAGAGGTATGATATTGAATGATATCGTCCAGCGATAAGCCTTTCGCTTGGTACTTATCTAAATCAAGGGCAGTGTCAGTAGAGTAGTAAGCAGGGAGTTCGATTGCATTACGCGTATTACTTGTTATCGAAAGCGTAGTAACTGCCTCTTTCAGCATCGAATTGAGTTGAGCAATGAGGTGTTGCTCGGAGATTCGATAGGGTAAGTAATCGATCAGTAACGTGTTATAGGCTGGCGTGACATTCATCAATACTGTGGCTAAGCTCTGGCGAATAGCATCTGAAAAGTGGGCCATGTATTGAGCGCTAACCACGCTTGAACGATTTACTGAAGGCAGTAACGTAACAAGTACGCTGCACTCAGCGACGGGCGTGATATTAAATTCTATCTGATTATTCGTCATTTCCTTTCCATACGTTCTATTTCAACGTCCGTGTTTAGCGAGGCATGAGAATGTCGACTTGTCTCAGTCAAAGAGCAAGAGCACACTCACGCCATACTGATACTAATTAAATGCGTTAAGGTCTTGGCGAATTTTTCTAATTAATGCGATGGATTGGGGGTTATCACCATGGACGCAAATCGTATCGGCTTCAATAGGTAGTCTTTCACCTTCGATAGTCGTTACCGAGCCGTAATTGACGATTTGCATCACTTGGTTATAGATATCGTCTTGATTCACGTACACCGAACCTTTTTGTGTTCGTGGTGCGAGGTGGCCGTTATTTAGGTATGCACGATCTGCAAACGCTTCGAATAAAAGGGGGAGATCGTGGTCGTCGGCAATATCTAGATATTGTTGGTTGTCAGAGGAAGAGAGGATCATCAGTGGGATATTAAATTCAGCTACCGCTTGCGCCACCGCATTAAAAATATCGGTGCTCGACATCATATCGTTATAAAGCGCACCATGAGGCTTTACGTAACCAACGGTAGTATGGTGATAACGGCACAGGGCTTGTAATGCGCCCACTTGATAACAAACGAGCTCACTGATCTGCTCCATAGTATGTGGGATAGATCTACGACCGAATCCGACAAGATCTTGATAACCCGGATGAGCACCAATTTGAGTATGGTAGTGCTGAGCAAGCTTTATCGTTTTCGACATGACGTGTGGATCGGACGCATGAAAGCCACAGGCAATGTTGGCCATATCTACCCATTCCATGACCGATTCATCATCGCCCATCTTCCAATTGCCGAAACTTTCTCCCATGTCGCAATTAAGCAATATCTTCGTTGTCACTTGCCGTCATTCCTTTAGGTTTAGATATCTAACGACACTCGTACAAATGACGAAATGAAACAGTGACCTGATTCAAATTTTTGCTACTTTGCATTTATTGGTACGCTACTTCATATATGGTTCATCCATCAACAAAGAAGAACCATTTTATCTTTATATTAGGTGAACGCATGATTTCCCGCCCAATTAGCTTAGGACTAGCATTAACCACATCGGCCTGTGTGGTGGCTCAGGGGAACTCTTTAGATCAACTCATGTCGATGAGCCTTGAAGAATTGTCGATGTTAGACGTTGAGATGGAAACGGCATCAAAAGTGACTCAAAAGCTCACGGATATTCCGTCGTCCGTGTATGTGCTTTCGAATGAGCGTATTCAACGTAGCGGTGCTAAGACCATTGCGGAAGCGTTGAAGCTCGTGCCGGGTCTAAAAGTCACTAAGTTCAACGAAACTTCATGGTTTGTATCTGCTCGTGGCTTTCATGATGGCTTATACAACAAAATGCTGGTAATGATGGATGGACGAAGTTTATTTAGCCCAGTGTATGGCGGTACGTATTGGAGCGACGTTGACTATGTTCTTGCCGACATTGAACGAATTGAAGTATTAAAAGGGCCTGGAGGAACAATTTGGGGTGGTAATGCGGCTAATGGCGTCGTTAACATTATCACGAAATCAGCCAGTGAAACCCAAGGTACTTATATCTCAGGTCTTACCTCGAATACTGACAATATGAGTTCAGTGTCAGGCAAGGGCTTAGCTTTAACGCTAGTGTCAATGCGAAAGCCTTCTAAAAATACCGAGAAGAGCCAACGTATCGTTCTAATGAATCCGAGAAATGGAAAGCGCAGTCCGCTGGTATGGTGTTTCAACCAAGCGACAGTGATCAACAATGGTCACTAAGAATCGGCGCTGAAAAGAGCTTTTCCGAATCAGAGTTGTATTCCGTCCAATACGATAGATCTGGTACGCTCGTTGATTACCAAGCTAATGATTTTGATAATGAAAGCCACTCTTTTTATCTGCAATTTAACGACTCTCGAAGCATAAGCGATACCTCGACCTTCTCATATTCGTTGTGGGGGGAATACAATGAAGATAACGCACCGGATGCACCTGGGAGCTATACCACGGTCGATTTTGATTCGACACTTATCAAGCAACTGTCGGCGACTCATCAAATCACTGTTGGTGGTGGGTTGCAATACCTGTATCTAGATTTTTCGTCGAGTCAGGTTAACGAGGTTGATTGGTACAATCCTGATTACTGCGGGCGTGCCTATGACGTAGAGAGCGCCAACGATTACATCGCCAATGCATTTATACAATCACAGGTACAATGGACTGAAGCACTGTCCGTTACCCTTGGTGCAAAGTTAGAGCATTTCACTCAAAATGACTCAACAGAGGTTTCACCTCAAGTGCGTGGGTTATACAAGTTGAATCTTAGCCATTCACTTTGGGCAGGGGTAAGTAAAGCGGTAGTCGCACCATCTTATATGGACAGCAATGCAGCCTATTACTTTAACAGCTACTATCCAGAGACCTCAGCAGCTATTTCGGATATGCCTATTCGACACTAGAAGGTAAGCGTAAAGGCGATGATCCGAACTCAAGCGCTCAAACCAGTGTCTATTACGATATCGACAATCAACATTTAGCCACAGTACAACTCATGTGGAGCATTACCGACAGTTGGCAATTTGATGTTATTGGTCAATACATCAACGTGAACTACCCAAATTACTGGGTTGCGGAAGATGGCACTCAATACTCATGGCAATCTTACCCACATGAACTCGTCTTTGATGCACGTCTAGCATGGAAAAAATCTCATGCCGCGCCATTAGTTGAAGTAGTGATTGAAAACATTGGAAAAGGCAGTGGCTACCAGGCTGAGCTCACTTCACCAAAGAGTGTTAATGAAGAGTCTGTTTATGTAAGGGTTTCTCATGAATTTTAGACGCTCAGCCAAGCGAGTCGTTTCGTGTATCGCTCTTGCATTTCCCTTATTCACCGCTTTCACTTCATAGGGCTGCAGGTTTCCAGCCCTATGAAGTGAAAGCGGTCTACCTCTTCAGAATTGCCAACTTTATTCAGTGGAATGATGAAAACTTGATGGATACGGTTCACTTCTGTGTACTTGGGAACCAAAAAATAAACGATGCGCTTGTTTCCATTACTAACCAAAAGACGCTCCGTTCACTGCCAATCCAAGTCCACCAAACGCTAACGCCACAGTGCAATATCACTTATTTGTCTGATGTGAATGGTCAGCTAAATAAACAGACTTACTCACCGAATATGGTCACTATTAGCGACGACGACGATTTTACCCAAAGGGGCGGCGTGATCGAGCTTATGCACGTTGACAACAAACTTAAGCCTAAAATCAATCTCACCAATGCTAAAAAAGGTAATTACATCATAGGCTCAAACCTCCTTCGTATATCTGTAGTGGAGGGTAAATAATGCTGTCTTTCATCAATAATATCTCGATAAAAAACAAGCTTATCTTACCGATCATTCTGTTTGTATCGGTTGCCTTTGTGACTATTCAATCAATAAGTTACATTGTCACGTTCGAGCGAGAGAAACAGAACCTGATACAACGTGTTAAAGTGCTTGCTCAAGGGGTTGCGTACAACCTGCAAGCTGCAATATTGTTCGAAGACAAAGCGTCAGCTAACGAAATCTTATCCGCATTTGTCGCGGACGAAGATATCGTTCGAGTAAAGCTATTCGACACTCAAGAACAGCTCTTTGCCAGTTATCAAATAGGGGACTCAAATATTCCTAGGCCCACTAGCGAAGAGCGTGAAGATATCGCATCTCAACAATTTGCGATTTCAAAGCAGTACATCTATTTATTGGTTCCTGTGGTTCTCGACAACGAAATTATCGCGAATCTACGTGTCACCATTTCAAAGAAAACATTTGAGAAGATCTTAACCAATATTATTAAGGTCGCTGGGATCTATTTCGTACTGCTGGTTATTTTAGGCGCTGTGCTCGTTAAATTAATTCAACGCTTTATCATCGACCCAATGTTTGAACTCAACGAAGCAATGCAAGCGTTTGTGGAAAGACGTGCTGAGCAGCCAAGATTGGTCACTTCGAACAATGATGAAATAGGTGAGTTGGTTCGTGCATTTAACACCATGCTACAACGATTAAAGCAGCGCGACAGCCAGGTTCATTTTACGCTTGATAAATTACAAGAAGAGAAAGCATTTGCGAATGAAGTGATCGAAACGGTGCAACACTCTTTGCTGGTGGTCGATAGCAAAGGGGCGATCGTACATGCCAACATGGCAACACGCGATATCTTCAAGTGCAGCGAAGCATTTCTCGAAAGCCTATCCATACAAGAGCTTATTCAAACCAAGCAACAGGGGTTCTTAAAAGGGGTTATCGATTCCAATATTGAGCTGAATGACGAGTTAATTGAAGCAACTGATCTATTTCATAATAAGCAATGGCTACAGATCAGCAGCCGATCTTTATCAAAGAATGGCAACACCTTGTTCGCGATCCAAGATGTGACCGACATCGAAACAGCGATGAGTCGCCAACGTATCGCAGCCGGTGTATTTGAAAACAGTAAAGATGGACTCATCGTAGTTAATTCATCCAATATCATTACCATGGTTAACCCCGCCGTCACTCAGATGCTTGGTTATCACTCGGATCTGCTGGTGGGTAAAACTCCGTTCGAAGTTTTTTCTTGGCAACAACTCTCGTCGTTGATGCCAACTATTCGCACCTCACTAGAGAATTATGGTCAATGGCAGGGAGAGGTATCGGAGAAAAACGTTTCAGGCACCTTAGTTCCGATGTTCATAAAGGTTAACCGAGTCACGTCAGACAACAACAGAGGCGCGTTCGATATGGTGTTAACACTATCTGACTTATCCAATGTCAAAGAGATGGAAAGGCTTGAGCATTTACCTCATCACGATGCATTGACAGGCCTGGCGAACAGAGCGCAACTGTATAAATTTCTTGATGATGCTATCTCATCGAACCAGTATTCAAACAAGCATTTTGCGGTCATATATTTGGATTTAGATGGATTTAAACACGTAAATGATACCTATGGGCATGACGCGGGTGACGAAATCCTTAAAGAAGTCTCAAATAGGCTGTTATCTCAAGTAAGAGCCGGCGATCTTGTTGCTCGTTTGTCGGGTAACGAATTTGTTCTTATTATTAAACAAACCGACAAGATCTTGCTTGGTAAATTGGCCGAGCGCTTGTTGCGGCTTATTGAGCAGCAAGTGAGTTATAAACAGCGCGAACTGCACGTAGGCGCGAGTATTGGTATTCATTTAGTCGAAGGTTCTGAAAGTAATATCGACGTAATCTTACAAATGGCTGATGAAGCCATGTATCACGCGAAACACCAAGGGAAAGGGCAATTTGTGTTCTCAAGTGACGTTTGATTGCTCTGTGGGGTATGACCTCGCACTAAGTTGTTGTATCATAAGCGATAGATTGAGTATTCATAATTAAAAGGTCTAAACATGAATGTTTTAGTAACCGGTGGCATGGGCTATATCGGCAGTCATACAAGTATCCAAATGATCAACGCAGGTATGACACCTGTACTTTTTGATAACTTGTACAACAGTAAGCCAAGCGTTCTAGAGCGTATTGAAAAAGTGTCTGGCGTTCGCCCTATATTCGTTGAAGGTGACATTCGTAATAAAGCACTGTTAACTGAAACATTGAAGCAACACGACATCGAAGCCGTTATTCACTTTGCAGGCTTAAAAGCTGTGGGTGAATCAGTTGAGAAGCCTCTTGAATACTATGACAACAATGTAAACGGCACTTTGGTTCTCGTTGATGCAATGCGCGAAGCGAATGTTAAAACGTTAGTATTCAGCTCATCAGCAACAGTATATGGTGACCCTGCAAGTGTGCCTATCACTGAAGATTTCCCGACTAGCGCAACCAACCCTTATGGTCGCAGTAAATTAATGGTCGAAGAGTGTCTCACCGATTTCCAAAAAGCGAATCCAGATTGGAGCATCACGCTACTTCGTTACTTTAACCCAGTAGGTTCACACCCAAGTGGCGAACTAGGTGAAGATCCACAAGGCATTCCAAACAACTTGATGCCGTTTGTTTCTCAAGTTGCCGTTGGCCGACGCGAGTTCTTGTCTGTATTTGGCAGCGACTATCCAACGAAAGATGGTACCGGTGTTCGTGATTACATCCACGTTATGGATCTGTCTGACGGCCACATCGCGGCACTTGAGAAAGTTGGGCGCAAAGATGGTCTTCACATCTACAACCTTGGTACAGGTAACGGTTCTAGTGTTTTAGACATGGTTAAGGCGTTTGAACAAGCAAGTGGTAAGGAAATCCCTTATAAACTTGTTGAGCGACGTGCTGGTGACATCGCAGAATGCTGGGCAGATCCTGCTAAAGCTCAAAAAGAACTTGGTTGGAACGCGACACGTACACTGACAGAAATGACAGAAGATACATGGCGCTGGCAGTCCACAAACCCTAATGGTTTCCCAGGCTAATCTAGTTGTTCCATGAATGGTTAACTTATAAAAAGATGCTCTAGGGCATCTTTTTTGATCTAAATCGAATAAAAAGTAAATTAGTGGTTAAAAAGTATCATTCTGTATTCATTGTGTTACTATGCACGCGAATTATATGTTTAATGTTAATTTTCTTTGGAGTTAATCATGGAACTAGGCCTGATCATCACTTTCATCGTTGCTGCAGCAGTAATGGTTAAGAAAGAAATGGCAGAGAAGTAATTTCACTTTATTCCTTTTTGATACAATTTTTAGTGAAATTGAAAAAGCCAGCTTATAGCCTGTCTCTTGATCACAAGTCTGGTTAATCAAGAGACTTGGCGAGTTCATACCCTTCAAGGATGGTTTGTAACCTAAGCCATCCTTGCCATAACGTCTTTATAGAAGCGCGACCTGTTCGCTTGGTATTCTTCCAACCACCTAACCGAGCAATACCGTTGTAAGCCCATGATATATTAGGCGCTTCTTTCGGTAGTTTTTTGCTCTCCAACTTGAGCCACATTAACTTCCACGCTTTGCCTTTTAATATCTGCTCACAACTGCTCTTAGATAACTCGTCTGATTCATTCATAAACCTCAACTGGAGTAACCGAGTCGCGATAAAAGCCAAAACGACGCTGAGCCTTTCTAAGTTATCCTTACTTTGCATTCTCAGTTGCTCAACTTCAGTCCCTTCACTTTTCCAGACTTTATGAAAATCTTCTATCAGCCAGCGCCGCTCATAATAACTGACGATTTTGAGTGCCTCTTCCTTGCTCGTTATCGGCTCTGAAGTCAGTAAGTGCCATGCGAGCTTATTACCACTCTCTCCTTGTTCTATACATCCCACGTAGTAAAGCGGAATGTTATCGAACTCTTTCTTGTTAGCAGGAGACTTGAGTGTCACGGGGGCATATTTGATATCTAAATGAGCCTTGCGAGCTTTACGACCGCCTTTTTGCGGTATTTCGAGCACTTTCTCTCCGGCTGATAACAGGGTAGAAGCATAGCTATAAAGACGATTATCGTGCTCTTCAATACAGCGGCTTTGCATTGAGCGAACGAGGAACCTTTGTTGTTGCTCTCGCTTGTAAGTGAGGTATTCAAATAGGTCGGCTTCTCTATCGCACACAGAAATGACATCCGAAATTTTATCGCCAAGTCGCTCAGCGACATGGCGAGAGGCTTGTTCCCACTTATAACTTTCTTTCTCTTTGTATGGTCGAGTCGCATGCTGGTGCCTTTGACCTCGCTTTTCTATATCACGAGTCCAGCGCTGTTGTTCAATTAAACCAATAACAGATTGAGTGTCGGGAGCAAAAAGTAAGGTTGAGTGTACAAACATGGCGCGATGTCGATTGCCTTGATTAGAGTGCCCGAGTTCATCTCGAATGCTGCGATGGGAGTAACTGAGAGAAGTGGTGTCTTCTAAGGCAAGAAGTGTTTGTTGCTCTAATGCTTCTTGTGCGGTGACATAAAAACCCGCTTCTGCGATATCTTCTGCTTTGATTTGCTCATTACGGATGAAGCGATAAGCCCCTTCCATTTCAGCAGGGGATATAATGAGTTTCGAGACGGGTACGCCAGGCTGCTCGGCCAGTGAGGCTGCGAGAGCAACGAGTCTTTGAGTGCGTCTAGGGTCATTAAGGTGGGCTTGACCGAACTGTTTTTGTGCCCAAAGGGTTGGCTCTATATAGGTCATGATAATCATCCTTGTCATTACTTAGATGATCAGATCATGAAACCTAAAAATAGTTCAAAAAAAATCCCCAAGCGTGGCTTAGGGATTTGTGTATAAGAGACAGGCTTATAGCTGGCTTTTTAGTTTCTGTAGTTCAGGCTTGTATCGATTTAGAATTCGTACTTAGCTGAAATACCGTAGTTCCTTTCAGCTTGAGAGTTCTCTTTGTAAAGCTCATCATCGCCACGAACGTCATTCCAGCGGTAGTATTCTTCATTAGTTAAGTTGAACACACCACCACGAATCGTCAAATCTTTCATTGGTTTGTAATAAGCCGTTAAATCAACAACCGTTGCGCTTGAGATTTCAACTTGACCAGCGTTACCGCCATTCTCATCATCGAAGTTAATGTCTGACCCAGATTTCTCAGCTGTGTAATTTAACTTAAGACTTGTCCCCCAATTTTGGTTCGGTGCATCGTAGTTCAGACCTAACACAGCGTTCCATGGGTTAACACTGTTTAGCGCATTGCCGTTTCCGTCTTCACCGTCTGTGTATGAGGCCACAAAGTGAGTCGAGATACCCTTTGGTGCACCCACTAGTACATCCCAAAGTAAGGTGTTCGAAAACTCAATACCCTTGATCGTTGCTGACTCTAAGTTAACGTTAGAGAAGTGTTTTGTTCGACCGACTTTTTTCGTTACTACGGTTTCAATGAAATCATCGTAATCACTGTAGTAAGCTGCAATCTCAGACGATGAAGCCTGTGTAATATGACGGTAACCAAGCTCGTACGAGATACTTGTCTCTGACTTAAGATTAGGATTCGGATCATTTACGTATGGGGTTCCATGATTTGCTAGGTTGTCATACGTATAATACAGTTCGTCGAACGACGGCGCCCTGAAGCCTTGGCTAATTTGACCGAATACAGTACCTGCATCAGTAAGCTTGTATGTTGTACCTAAACGGCCTGTTACCGCAGAATCCGAGAAGTCAGTTAGAGATTCGCCAGTGTTTTTACCAGGGTCTGTAGAGAAGTAGTCGAAACGAACACCAGGAGTCACAACCAGTTTATTGTTCATTAGGCTGATTTCGTCCTGAACAAACAAACCAAACTTCTGCTCTTTCGCATCAGGCGTGTACACGTAAAGTTGATCGTCAGTCGCTGGATCTGAGTTGTACTCCATATTGGTGTTACTGATGTCGCTATGTGTATAAGTCGCACCATAAACTAGGTAGTGATTGTTAATCTCTTTGTCTAGTTGAGTCTCTATCTCAAGCTTATCTTCGGTGTAATCGTAATCTTTAACCTGGTTATTCGCATTAGTCGGTCGACCCATCCAATTCGTGCCTGCAGGTTTAAAGCGCTTCGTTACACCATGCTCTTCTTTAGAAATGTACGATACTTTGCTCGTCACAGTGTCAACAATCGCGCCATCTGAAAACCAAATGTGCTTGATTGCGAATCGGGTTTGTTTAGTGTCATCTTCACCAGTGTAGCTATCATAACTAGAGTGGTAGATGTCTGAATCAGAGGTATCTTTAATAAGCTCTGCTAGAAACTCAATGCGATGGCTTTCATTCAGTTGGTATTGAAGTTTTACCAATAGGTTATCTGCTGATGTGTCTTGATTTTCTACTGCGTAGTTCTCTAAATCACCCGAGTTACGAAAGTTTTGAAGCTCTTCACCATCACGGCGAGTATAAGCAACCAGAGTTTCTAAATCGCCAAAACGATTAGCTAATGCAACATGTTCACTGAATGAATTGTCTTCAGAAGAGTAGGAGAGCTTAGCTTGACCGCCGAAGTCTTTGCCATCTTTCAAGAAGTCAGAAGGATCTTTAGTTTCAAAAGCAACAACACCGCCAATTGCATCACTTCCGTGTAAACTTGAAGCAGCACCTTTGATGATTTCGACACTTTTTAACATATCAGGGTCGATAGAAATACCGCTAGAATTAATGAAGGCGTAAGGACCACCATCAAATGAACCAGGTTGCGATGAGCCATCTACAAGAATCTTAACGCGTTTACCTTCCATGCCACGGATATTAATCGTTTGGGCACCTTGGCGAGAGCTTGAGTTCATCGTAACACCTGGCGTGTATTCGAAAATCTCATTAACGTCTTTTGCCATATTCTCTTCAATTTGCTTATCAGAGATGACGGTGACAGAAGCAGCAGTATTGATAAGTGTTTGATTCGTACGAGTCGAAGATACAACAACCTCGTCAAATAGGGCATAATTTTCAGCTAAGGCTGAGGTTGATGAAAGCGCTAAAACGATTGAAGCAGAGAGTAGGGATTGCTTATACATCTGATAGTTACCTTAATTCCATAGTATTATCTTGATTTCGCGAAAGATAATATTGGATCTAAATGATAATTACTATTATTTGCATTTCAATTTATTTGTGTTTTTATCATTAAAAGCTCGGACAAACCGTATAACTCATTGTATTAAACGACCTTTAATGGTTCCATTCACCTGGTGAATGCTTCCATTTTTGTGATCAAAATCTCATTTAGAAAGTAGAAAACTGATGCATAGCCCAATAACACTTGAAGCGTTACACATCCTAGACGCCATCGATAGACGTGGAAGTTTTGCTGCTGCAGCAAATGAAATGGACCGCGCGCCTTCGTCACTCAGCTACCAAATTCAAAAGCTTGAACAAGACTTAGATATCATGATTTTTGACCGCTCTGGCCATCGCGCAAACTTTACAGAGGCCGGTCAATTGATACTTGAACAAGGTAGGGTGATTCTTGGTGCGACAGAAAGGCTCGTCAACGAAGCAAGCATTCTAGCTAATGGGTGGGAGTTGGATTTAACTATCGCTTTTGATGGCATTATCCCGATTGCTAATTTCTTCCCACTTGTCGATGAGCTAGGGAAAATCAGTAAAACGCGTGTTCGTTTACAAGAGGAGATCTTAGCGGGGTGTTGGGAGTCACTCTCAGATGGCCGCGCCGACCTTCTTGTTTGCCCGAAAGTCGATACTATTCCTAATGACCTAAAAAGTGACGTGATTGGTAAAATGGAAATGGTTTGGGTAGCAGCATCCAATCATTATGTTCACAAGCGTTCTGGCGATTTTGACCAAAAGGCTAGAGAAAGTTACAGGGTGATTGCGATCGCAGATACGGCACGCGATCAGCCAGCATTAAGCATCAATATATTAGAGAAGCAGCCGCGTTTAACGGTGACAAGCTTTCCGGCAAAAGTCGAAGCATTAACCAACGGTTTAGGTATTGGCACATTACCTTGTAGTGTTGCTAGTCCATTAATTGAATCTGGTGTTTTAAAGCAGATCGAAGGTACTGAACCCCAGCCAATCGACATCGTTATGGCTTGGCGACGCAATAAAATGGGCGACGCCAAATCATGGTGCATACAACACCTTAAAAAAACATGGTCACTCAAGTAACGGAAGCACCATATCTGCCGTGCCGTCTTCAAAACAGATGTCTAGTTTGAAACCAAGTTTTTGAGCTAGTGTCAGCATTCCTCTATTGGTTGGCATCGTCATTCCCGACATCTGTTTAGTCTGCTTGGCACGGCAGTAATCAATAACCTTAGTCATAAGAATTCGACCTAAACCTACGCCTTTAAGATCAGAGCGAATTAATATCGCGAATTCGGCATCCGTATTCTCTGGGTTGATCAAAGCCCGAGACACGCCAATGATTGCCGGTACGCATTGCTCTTCACGCACCACAACAAAAGCAATCTCTCTATCGAAATCAATCTGAGTGAAATTAGCTAACGCTTCATGATTGAATTCACCCACATCACTAAAGAAGCGTTTGTAGAGATCCTCTTTTGAGACTCGGTTAATGAAGTCGGCATGAAGTGGTTCGTCTTCAGGAAGAATAGGGCGTAGCAGTACTTCTGTGCCATCTTTTAACTGGATACGTTCTTCAAGCTCTACAGGGTATGGGCGAATCGCCAGTCTTTCTTGTGGATCCCCCTCGTAAGCTTTCAATATGATATCGGCATCCAATATCGTGAACTTATCGCCATTCGCAAGTACTGGATGTATATCCAGATCGTATATTTCAGGGCAATCAACCACCATTTGAGAAATACGAACCAGCAACTCAGACAAGCCTTCTATATCAATAGGATTAGGGAGCTTTTGTAAGCGAATCTTGCCACTCTTTATCGCTCGAATGATCAAGTAACGAGCCAGCGTCATGTTAAGCGGAGGGAAAGCAGCTGCCGCATCAATCGACTCATCCCATTCGGAACCGCCTTGACCGAGTAGAATAATAGGGCCGAACGTTTCATCGGTTGTAACTTTCACGCGAAGCTCTTGTCCGCCTGCGAGTTTCGCCATGCCTTGTACCAGCAAGCCATGAATATGTGCTGTAGGAAACGACAATTGAGAACGATCAAGAATCGCTTGAGCCGCATTTGCGACTTCACTGCTGTTTCTTAAATTAAGCATTACGCCTTGAACGTCAGATTTATGCGCGATATCTGGTGAGCGGAGTTTAACTGCGACAGGATAACCAATCGTTTCTGCAATATGTACCGCTTCACTAGGATCTGAAGCGATCCAAGTAGGCAGCACATCTAGGTTGAAGTGTTTGAAAAACTGACTGTTTTGATGGGTATCAAGGCTAACTGTATCTTTATCCAGTAATTGGCGTTCTATCCAATTTCTGGCATCGGCTAAATCTTCAATATGGACTTTCTCAGCCGTGGTTGGCGTCTCCATAAGCTGACGTTGGTTGCGTCGGTACTCGACCAAGTGCATGAATGCGACAACAGAGCTCTCTGGTGTTCGATAGGTTGGAATACCAGCTTCAGTGAACAGCTTTCTAGCAGGCCTTGCCGTAAGCTCACCAGACCAATTGGTAAGAATATTGAATCGCTTATGGCGAGGGTGCTTTTTAATCGCTTCGATGATGCGCTCAGCAGTTTGAGCAGAGTGTGCGATAGCAGAAGGGCTATGCATGATGAGAATAGCATCTGCCTCATCACCATCGAGCAGTGTGTTAATCGTATCAATATAACGTTGATCACCTGCATCACCCACAATATCGATAGGATTGCTATGTGACCAACTTGAAGGTAGCACTTTATTAAGCTTTTCAAGCGTCTCTTCCGATAACTCAGCGAGTTTGCCGCCACGTTCGAATAACGTATCAACAGCCATAATCGCAGGGCCACCACCATTCGTGACAATCGCCAGTCGCTCTCCACGTAATGGGACCGAGTGAGTCAAAGTTTCTACGGCAGCAAACAGTTCGTGCAGGTTCTTAACTCGCAGCATGCCACTACGACGGATAGCCGAGTCGTAAATAATATCGAGCGTATCCGCACCACCAGTATGTACCATTGCTGCAGCTCGGCCTTTGGCGGTCCGGCCACCTTTTAACACTAGTATTCTCCGGTTACGTGAGGCGGCTCGGGCAGCTGAAATGAAACGTCGTGCGTCTTTAATGCTATCTACATAAAGCAATATCGCTTCAGTATGGGAGTCGGTACTCAGGTAATCCAACAGTTCAGAAAACTCGATATCCGTGCCGTTACCAATTGAGATAAAAGCAGAGAAACCGATCTCTTTATCATTCGCCCAATCAAGTATCGTGGTACACACCGCTGCAGATTGAGAAACAAACGCAATCTTGCCGGGTAGTGCGGTAACAGGAGAGAAGGATGCATTGAGATTAAGCCAAGGGATTATCACGCCTAAACTGTTTGAACCAAGCATTCTTATATTGTGCTTTTTCGCAATCGCTAGGCATCTTGAATCGTATGTTTCACCGTTATCAATCGGCTGTTGCATGTCTGAAGATAGAACAATGACAGACGCAATGCCTTTCTCCGCTAACTCCTCAAAGATAGCTATATTGCGAGTCGCGTTGGTACAAAGAATCGCAAGATCAGGGACGATCGGGAGCGACAAAATGTTTTTGTAGGAAAGTACACCCGCCACCGAATCATATTTGGGCGTAACTGGCATTACCGCCCCCTTAAAATCCCCATGCAAAAGATTATTCATAACAATGTAGCCTGCTCGATTTTCTCGCTGAGAAGCACCAACAACGGCAATCGAACGGGGTTTCAGTAGGGGATCAAGATGATTCATAGACATATCCTAGCAATGCACGTAGGTTCATCGTAACTTACTTTTCGATGACAGGTTGATGGCAAATTCACCGAATTAAGATGAATAAGCAAACACTGCATTAAGTTTGTGAAATAGGTCACCCACTAATGGTGTATAATCTCAAAGTTAACTTGATTCTAAACCGACGTATCGGCATGATTTATAGTAATTATTATTAAGGATATAGAGCTTTCCATGAAAAAAATTGCAATTGCGACTTTGCCACTGCTCTTGGCTGCGTGTGTATCTGAAAACTACATCACGGATGTGACTTCAGATAGTTATCAAGAAGAGTACAAAACTGCCAAAGTTGAAGCTCCAGTTGTGTCTCAATCACAGCAATCAGGCGTTGTTGAAGAGAATGTTGTTAACGTTATCAGAACAGAACCTGTTGAGCAGAAAGTCACTCAAACAACTCAGGCTAAGGCAGTTGCGGCAGTGAAAGGTCCAACTAAGAAGCAACAAGACATGAACCAGCGTTTTGGTTACACAGTTCAAGTTGTTGCGGTTGGCAGCCAAAGCAAAGTCGACTCTTTCGTGAAAATGCTACCAACGACTTCTCAGCCAGTTTGGGAAAACTACAAGATGGTCAACGGCACTAAGTGGTTCACGGTACTTTACGGTGACTACGCAACGCGTTTAGAAGCGAAAAAGGCTATCTCAACACTACCGAGTTCACTTAAAAACTTGAAGCCATTCGTGAAGAGTATTGATGACATCAAGAACTCTGAATACCCAACGCTTAACAAGTTAAACTAAGTTTTGAATCATAAAGAAGGAGCAAATGCTCCTTCTTTTGTTTTAAGACGAACCGTTTTGTCTAATAGTTAATCGCTCGTTCTTTCGGACGCAATTTTAACAATCAAAACACTGTACCTATTTCGACTTTTGTTTATCATTGAAGTCAGTATTCCTAGTTTCAAGGACCGAATTTACCCATGAACACCACAAACATTCTTCTACTATGCGGCGGTGGATCTTCAGAGCACGAAGTGTCTTTAGTTTCAGCCAATTACCTTTTTGATCAACTTAAGAGCGTTGAAGACTTTAACGTTGTAAGAGTTGAGATTAAGAGCGAAGGCTGGTGTCTAGATTCGGGCGAATTAGTATATCTTGATATCAATAATCAAACGCTACGTGGTGATGATCTAGAATCAAAAGTTGATTTCATCGTTCCATGTATTCATGGTTTCCCAGGTGAAACCGGTGATATCCAATCACTGTTCGAAATGGCGAAAATCCCGTACTTAGGCTGTGGTTCTGAAGCTAGCAATAACAGCTTCAACAAAATTACGTCAAAGCTTTGGTATGACGCACTGAGCATTCCAAACACGCCATATCTATTCCTATCTGACAATACAGACGAAGCACATTCACAAGCAACTCAAGCTTTTGAAAAGTGGGGCAAAGTATTCGTGAAAGCGGCACGCCAAGGCTCTTCTGTTGGCTGTTATCAAGTCAATCAAATGGAAGACTTGAGTGAAGCGATCAACAAAGCATTTACTTATTCAGATCAAGTGCTTGTTGAAAAGTCAGTGGTGCCAAGAGAGCTGGAAGTTGCGGCTTACGAAATCGACGGCCAGCTGCACATCAGCAAGCCAGGCGAGGTGATTGCACCGAATGGCGCATTCTACTCTTACGAAGAAAAATACAGCGCAGATAGCCACTCGATCACAGAAGTTGAAGCAAGTAATCTTACTGATGAACAACGTCAACTGATTGCGGACAGCGCTCGCAAAGTGTTTACACAAATGAAGCTTCGCCACTTGTCTCGCATCGACTTCTTCTTAACGCAGGATAACGAGATCTACCTAAACGAAGTTAATACCTTCCCAGGTATGACACCAATTTCGATGTTCCCTAAAATGGTTGAACACAACGGACATAAGTTCGCTCAGTTCCTAGAAAACTGCGTAAGAACCAGCCTTTCTTAAGGGGATTTTCTGAGGTTTCGTATAACCAATTCACAATAAAAAGCGGCTTGGATTACTCCCAAGCCGCTTTTTTACTTCCGTCTTTTCAATCTATTGACTAGTTGCAATGTCTTACTGCCATGGTGTTAGTGCCTTAAACTTCATTTTTTCACTTTCAGCCGTATTCAAATAACCTACATACTGGGCCGGCATTGCAGGGCTAAGCCAACGTCCAAAGTCCTGAATCTCTCTTATCTTTAGCCCTTGTTTAGAAAGCTCTTGCGCCGCGCCAACTCGTATCGAATTCCCTGAAAAGTGATGATTTTCTGCCAAACCGAGTAAGTCACTAGCACGCCTTAGTATTCTATAGATTGATGAATCATCTAGTGGTTGAAGGCCAATATTTTCATGCTTATCAATTGCCCGAAACAGAGTTAACCCATCTTCGAGCCCTGTAAAACTGAGCCAACGTTCAAGTGAAGAACTTGCAGCTGGTGAAAGCTTGTAAAGCGAGTCTTTGATCGCGATTTCATAAACACCATCGACACTCTCAACATCGCTCGATGATAATGACTTAAGTTCCGAGCGCTTTAAAACACACTCGAACATTACGTTATAAATCGCTATGTCACGGATCTCTTTTAGCGTTGCCTTTTCATGTGCAAGCAAGGTGTTTAATTGACTAAGGTGTGAAGATGTCATCGCGTTTGTTTGTTTAGCGTCACCAGCCATTTGAGCTTGTAAATGGAGCAGGGTGAAGCGAACTTGCCTATGCTTAATAGGGTTGGGGAAGTTAAACACAGTATGTAACAAGCTAAGCGTTGCAGTGTAACGTTTTAATGACGCGAACTTTCTATTATTAGACTCAGTTTCTAAAAAACGACGAACTGCAGTAATTGACGCAGGGAGTGTATTGATGCGGAGCTTGGTGCAGAAAGCATGGTAGCGATTCCAGTCACTGTAGATACCCAACAGTGAATTACGAGAATATTGATAACCTGTTAACTCGTCGATAACATCAATCGAAGCTTCTCTGTTTAATTTTTCAACAAACGAATTGATTATCGCAGAGTCCGTTAAAATAGGGACATTTTTTCTCAAATTACCGTACCTCGACAGGTGTTTTTGCCATATTATGCTTGCTATCGTTATTAGTATACTTATGATTAATGCAGTGAAAACAAAAAGATGATCAATTGATATGGCTAATTCAATTTACCGTGGGATCCATCTGCAATCGACCGATTCCACAAACACAATTTGGCGTACTAAATTAAAAAACCACGTTATTCAAGGTAACTTAGCAGCCGTAAAAAAGAGTATCGATTGGTGGATTGATACTGCATCTATTATTGACCCAAAAGAGTTCACAGCATTAAGTAAGTCTAGAGGGACTGGTGGCCAAACTGAAAATTTCAATGGTTACCAAATCAAAAATGACACTGGTGAACCCAACGCATGGTATTGCATGTTTAACGGCCGTCTTATCAAAGGCGGGAAAACGGCAATACAGCGTCATATCGAAGCTTACTTAATCGCTAAACAAAAAGCCGAGCAACAAAAGAAGTAAATTATGAGCCTTGTATATTCAACAGAAACAGGTCGTATTAAACCTGAAGAAGAGAAAGTCCAACGTCCAAAAGGCGATGGTATCGTTCGAATCCAAAAAGAAACCAAAGGCCGTAAAGGCAAAGGCGTTTCTGTGGTAATTGGCTTAGATCTAGATGACGCGCCATTAAAATTAATGGCAGCAGAACTAAAGAAAGTTTGTGGCTGTGGTGGCTCAGTAAAAGATGGCAACATCGAAATTCAAGGCGACGCGCGCGATAAGATCAAAGCGCACCTTGAAAAGAAAGGCTATAAAGTTAAATTTGCTGGCGGTTAATCTCTAACTAATATCAGGGGTAAAATCGAAGATTATTATCACTGGATATTAGGTATTTTATGGTAAATAACCAGTATGGTTAAATACACAGTATAATTTAAAGAATACCGACACTATACAAAGGCAGGGCATCACACAAAGAGTCCTGCCTTGTAAACAACGAATTCAATTTAACATAACGTACATAATACGCAGTAATAAACATTAAAATCTGAGGGGGTTCAGTGCCTTATTCCTGGCAGATTTTACATACGCGCTGCTTAGTTTCATTCGTTTAAGCACTTTTGAATTTGGATACACGTTAGCTCCATATAATTCACACCATTTTCATTACGCCAGTAAAACAACCTTATAGGCTCTAAACCCAGCGCACCTGTTCAAGTCGCCTTTAACCCAATTTCTAATGTTAGAACCATTGCATTGCTTTGTTCACGAAAAAGAAATTCTCATCTGATGTTAACCACTGAATTTTTAAAACGTTTAATTCCTCCTAACTTACAACAATGGCTAAAGATTCCTGTGTGCAAACTTTGTAAGTTATCCTGCTGTTGTGCTTTCAGATTTAACATACACGAATGCTTCAACTACATAACAAAATCTACGTACTTAATTTTATCCATTGTGATGCAATGCTTCCTGCGCTTGGTTGTTTCAAGCTTTAACAGCGGAGACGCCTATACCAAAGCTATCTACGAGCACATTTGAGTCTACAGGTTTGAGCACACTCTTTGGCAAACTGCGCTTCGTACTACCTGTACCTATGAACCTGCGGAGACTTAAGATCTTTAACCTAGCCATTACCAAATCTCGTTTATCACTAGCTATTAGCTCTATGTTCAACGTGACCAGCGCTCAAATCTACAAAAATCGGGCTCCGATCGTGTATAAGTGCCAACAATTCAGGTGTTTGTTTAGTGGTTATCTTCATACGTTCTACTTACTCACTAAAGTTACACACCCTAAAAGTGACAGTGCAACATTGTTGAATTAGAACTAATGAACAGTTTGCTGATGGTCCGCTACTTGGCGAGCTCATAAAGGACGTAGATTCGCTCTAATCACGACAAACAAATCCACTCAAAATTTAACTGTATATTTATACAGTTAAATTTATCTACCCGTAAAAACGGTACTTGCTGAGTAAATTACATTCAAAATCAATGCTCTGAGTTCAATTTTTAAACTTCATCTTGGTCTAATGGCGCAGTTTGCTGTATAACCGTCACTTCTAGAACAGTTTTAGGTATAGCAATTCCAACGATACTAATACTCTAATCTTCGATTACGCCAACTCTAAGGCATTTCGTATTAGGTTCGAATCACGTGTACGGATTAACATCATGAGCGCCAAAGCATTCCGCAAACTCAACATATTCCTCTCGATTTTTTGCTTGGCAATCACCCTATTGTCGCTAGTCTCTTTTGATAAACTAATGAACAAGAGCTACGTCATTAGTCCAGACAAATACCCTACACTCGCCAATACAGACAGAGATCATGATGGCGGTACGGTGGCCTCATTATATCAATCAAACAGCGGAATTGAGTTACAGTGTGACTTTAAGCGAATCTACAGCAAGCCTTTCTGTGAGGTTGAATTCGTTATATCGAAAGAAGGAAAAGGGTTAGATCTCTCTACGTACGACTCGGTAACCATTAACATGGATTACAAAGGACAAGAAAACCCAAGATTTCGCTTCTACATTCGGAACTACAACGAAGGTTATAGTGTGAAAGGCGATGCCATGTCTAACAAGTTCAATCGCTTAGACTTCTCGCTACCTGACGCAAGCCACATTGACTTAGGCTACTTCAATGTCCCTTTCTGGTGGATTGATCATTATAACCGCCCTGTCTCTGATAGCGCGGTAGACATCACGAACGCGGTATCTGTTGAACTCGGGCTTGGTGCTAGCACGCTTGCTGGACATCATTCACTTAATATCTCGAGCATTGTGTTCCACGGTAAAATCATCAGCAAGGCTTTACTCGGTGAGCTTTTAGTTGGGCTATGGGTAATATATGCCGTCTACTATGTCTGTTGTGCTCTACATATCGCTCGACGAAACAAAAGGCGCTTAGCACGGCAACAACGCCATCTAACCCAAGAGATTGAAGAGTTAAAGGTAAAGGCCACAACAGATCCGTTGACTGGCTGCAGAAACAGAACCGAAGCGCTAGATACCTTCTATGATTTCGAATGGTTAGCACAACAAGGAAAAATGATTCACGTCGCGTTGTTTGACTTAGACCATTTCAAACAAATCAACGACCAACACGGCCATGAAATAGGCGACAAAGTTCTCGTTCAGTTTGTCGCTACCACATACGAAACCCTTGGTGAACAGTATTTACTTTATCGCTGGGGCGGTGAGGAGTTTCTACTTGTTTGTCTAGAACAAACAACGCTACAGTGTCACGAATCAATCGATAACTTATACCTTGAAATGGACACAAAGGCATGGCCGAACGGGTTAACTGTGACAGCTTCTACTGGTGTCACACAGCTTAAGCAGGATGAGTCTATACGTTCTGCAATCAAACGAGCAGACAAAGCACTGTATGAAGCAAAGAACAACGGACGAAAACAAGTCGTGACGTTTTGATTCCACCTCTTCGTTTTTCACCTGCGCGTATCTAAGTCCCTTAATGCTCGTCACTTTTGCATGGCAAGTCTTCTAATCTACCTGCTCACTCTAGTGGCTGTGAACCAACTTGTTTTAAGTTCAAACCACACACTTAAATAAATCACTATCCACCTCAACACAAACCTTGTATTTGACGTACTAAAGCCCCCTCAGCTAATGCGTTCTGCTGCACTTGAAGTATGCGTATTTAAGTCTAAACAGCGATAGATGCACAGATCTGTCGCTGAATATCTTAATATCGGTGCTTGTAACAAACACTCCCACATTCAAACCACAAAACCTTACTCATGAGGCTTACCTTAATCTATTCGCTAAGAATTGAATTCACAGCGTCACGATCGTTGAAAAAGCTCGAATATTGAACAACCCATGCCTGGTGACATAAATGCTGACACCGGACATGCCAGTTGTTTAACTTTCAGATCTTACTGTAATTTAATTACAGTTAGAAACCCCAAAAAGCCCTTAAAGTTGATTACTCTGATGTAACTTACTGAATAAACTTAACTTAAGCGTTTTGGATAGGTGAAAATTCAGGACGAATAAAGTGTTGGTATGAACGAGAGAATATACTACAGTGTAATATATTTAGTTATAGTGCATTAAACGCGTAAAAAAGAAGGGCTAATGCCCTACTCTTCTTTATTACTCATTTCTTCACGAATTTGCTCAGCAACGATTTTGATAGCTTGTGCTGTGCTGACACCTTGGGTCATCATTTCTTGAATTCGCTCAACAGCTTTCTGTTGCTCTTCGTGAGAAAGGGTTGGTAAGTCGTTTAGCATGCTCTGCTCCTTTGTTTAGGAGCAGAACTATATAAGGACTGTTAGTAACTAGCAAGGAAATTGATAGATGCACCCATTGCATTTTCGTTTGTGTAGTTAGCACTTAGATCTAACTGAAACAAATTAAGAGGCGACAAACCGATACCCGCTGTGATGGTCCCTTCTGAATCAGAGTAAGCGAGGTTCTTGTAGTACCCTGCCCTTAGCTGCATTTGACGCAATAGGTCAACTTCAGTACCAACACGAATCATCTGCTCATTGTCATCAAACGAAGTAAACTTTTCAGTTTCATTCAAATCGTAATCGACACTTAACGAGAAGTAGTCAGACACGATACCCGCACCTACAGTGTAAACTGGCTCAAGCTGATAAGCGTATTTACCACCAACTTGGTGAGTGGCACCACTTGTGCTGCTAGTTAACGTTCGGGTTGTATCTTTCGTCTCAATATCTCTTGAGAACAAGTTGGTTGCAGCAACACCTACTCGGAACGGTCCGAAGAACCAAAGCGCACCTGCATCCATGTTAAATGCAGTTTCACCATTGCTGTTTTCTCTTACGTCAGAGAGATCGTAATCGTTAACCGATGCAATGTAGTTGTATGTGTAGATGCGTTGAATCTT
Organism: Vibrio chagasii; assembly: GCF_024347355.1. Taxonomy (NCBI): domain Bacteria; kingdom Pseudomonadati; phylum Pseudomonadota; class Gammaproteobacteria; order Vibrionales; family Vibrionaceae; genus Vibrio; species Vibrio chagasii. The sequence continues at coordinate 173,106 of NZ_AP025466.1, read as the reverse complement.
AGGAGTAATACCAAAAGAGATGTGTTGGCCCATAAAGGTTTGGTATTTAGCAAGAGAAAGGCCAACTTCAGCTACACCAATTGAAACCGCTTCAACAGTAGACAACTCAACTTTGTCCGTATCGGAACCGGTTGTGTAAACATCAGGTGTCGCAAAAGATTCTGTGTAGGCTTTAGCAAATAGGTTTGCAGCAACAAATTGGTTAGGTAGCGCGAACGCCACAACACCACCAAGCTCTACGTTCGCCTGGTTACCATCAAGTTTGTTAAGAGCGGCATCTAAGTCTGCAGTATTTGAAGCGTCAATGACACTATCGATATTCGATTTCATATCGTTAGGATCATTATAATTACCACCAAAGCTAGGTGTAATCATACCCATATCATCATTGCGACGGTAAATGGCAACCAATGCTGGGTTATAGAATGGAGCGGTTAGGAAGTTTGCAGAAACAACACCAACACCACCCATTGCATCACCACGCGCTTCAATGGCGTAGTTTGCTGCTGAAATAGGAAGACTGGCGAATGCAATTGACGCTGCGAGTAGTTTAGTAGTTTTTTTCATGCCGTTTATCTTTGTTAGATCCCTTACATAGTTAACGGCACAATTTTAAATTACTTTAACTCTTCTTCGCTAGAAATATCATAAGTTTTACTGATAGTTTGTGCTTGTTCTATCGCTATGTCACCTTGCCAACGCGAATGCACCATAGAAACCGCCAGAACATAACGGTCATTGGGCAGATCTTCGCCTGTCAGGTTCATCGGGTAATCCGATTCATAGCTCTTACCCCACACTTGTTCATAGCGCTCGTTGACATAATCGTACAAACCGATTTCTAGCTTAGGAAGCGGACAGTATGGGTTAAGCAGGTCTTTCTTATCTATTCGCCACGTATCTTTTGAAGCCCAGCGTACTTGCTGACGCATGGCAACTTCACCCAAAATGATCCATGTACTCCAAGAGTTACCCCCTTCGCCCTTTACGTTCAGGCGATACAAGCCAGAATCGAGCTGTGACGCTAAGTTATAGCGCTTGCGGTACAAACTGACCGAGGCGTTGTTAACCACTTCGCTTTCTTTGGTGAACTCGCTATCGGAAGAAACGACTTTATCTACCCACTTTTCGAAGGTGATGTTTTGGATTTCTTGTTCAGATTCGACATCAATTGAAACCCGAAATGTGTCTCGACCTGGGCTTTGGATGATGTGTCTCTTAACAACAACCGAGCTAATCCAGTCCGGTAGCGTTTTCTTAGTGAGGGTTTTACCACAATCTTTGTTCAACGCTTGGTCGAACAGTTCATTGAGGTGCTCTTCTCGAGATTGAGAAACATTGATTTGCCAAACTTCCACTAGAGAATCAAACATCTGCGGTAGATCATTATCCAACAAATGTTTATGCACTTGAGTGAGAGCATCGCTGCTCTTAAACCAATCTGTGGCGTACGCGGTGTTAACCACGCTCGACAGTATTAATAGTGGAAGTAAAGCTTTTTTCATTACGCTTTCATCTTGTAGCCAACGCCACGTAGCGTTTCAATCTCTAGACCTGGCAGTTTCTGTCTTAACTGAAGAACGTGCGTGTCTACTGTACGTGTTGTTGGGAAGTGGTTGTAACCCCAAACGTGGTCAAGCAGTTCGTCGCGTGTAAATACGCGGCCAAGATTGCTTGCCAAGAACAGCAGAAGATCAAACTCAGTACGTGTTAACGTGACTTCTTGCTCATTAAAAAACACTTCACGTGTTGCCTTGTCGATAACAAGGTTTTGAGCGATAACTTTTGACGCGTCTTGCTCTTCAGCATCTGGTAGGCGAAGTTGAGCACGGATACGAGCAAACAACTCTGCTTCTGCGAATGGCTTCGTTAGGTAGTCGTTAGCGCCTGAATCTAGGCCCGCTACTTTGTCTTTTACCGTAACCAGTGCAGTCAGCAAGATTACAGGAATATCTTTCTTTTTCTTCCAGCTTGGAAGTGAGTCTACTGAGTCACCATCAGGAAGTTGACGGTCTAGAATAACTAGATCCGCTTGTTCCCAATAGCCTTCAACTTCAGAGATCAGTTCAGCATGTAAACATTCATACCCAGCTTGCTCTAGGCTAACTAATAGGCCATCAGCTAAATTCTTATCATCTTCAACGAGAAGCAATGTCTGTTTCACAAGGTATCTCCAAAATAAATGTTGTCGGGGGGCCGATTAACGTCATGTGACCGCCCATTTTTCCAACCATAGATTCTACTATCGTCAGACCTAAACCTAGTCCACTCTTACTAACGAATGGCTTTCTTAGTTGCCCCCAGTCTTTGCGGGACAAGTCTCCATTATCTATAACTTTGAATGTCAGCTTCTTGTCAGAAGTATTCAGTTCTAGTATCACTGGTGCGACACCGTATTTAACAGCGTTCCTGATCAGGTTATCGATACAGGTTCCTAACCAATATACGTTCACTTTCGCAGCAATATCTTGGTTGATTCGTAGCTCGATTCCAGGAGCGAAATCTTCTTCAACTTTGTACTCTAACCACTCTTGTACACTTGGTACCCACTCTGTTGCAAGTGGTTGATTGTCTGACTGTAAGTAGTCTTTACTTGCCTCTGCTAGCTGTCTTAAACGACGTGTATCTTCACACAGTCGACGGAATTCATCATATACCGATTCAGGTAAGTGTTCGAACTCTCGCCTGAACCCTTCAACAGTCAATGACAAACTCGCAATCGGCGTTCTCAGTTCGTGCGTTAAGATCTGAAGAACCAACATACGACTCTTCAATTCCTGTTTCTTACTGTTCCAACGGTATATCGCCCAACCTAGCACAAGCATGATGTTGGCAATCACCAAGATGAACATTGCGACCTGAAGCAGTTCAGAGTGATCTTCAATTTCCCAACACACATTACCACGTTGGACGAAACAGCTCTTACCTTCTGAAGATAAGCTGAACGACAACCCTGCTAACGTCGCATTTTCATGCCAGTCAGACTCTTTGTATAGGTAATATCTGTCGCCCCGTTTGACCCACATTTCATCAAGTTCAACAAACATGCTTGCGCCAGCCAGAAGCGCGGTAATGGCTTCATTGTCCATCTGCTGCAAACGAGATAGCAGTTCATCCTGTTCAGTATTTGGACGCTCTTGGATGTGCATAAAGCGTTTTAGCGCATCGAACTTTTCTGGGTATTTCTCAACGTAACGTGCTGCATAAGAGCCACCACCTGGGTGAATCAGACCGCTACGGCTAAACCAACGGTCAGATAGCTTAGTGCCTTTACACATCGCACGTGTAAACACCAAAGGCTCCGTTATTAATGGGCTTAACGGCAACTTACCGCTACAGGTTTTTGATAACTGGTATAAGCGTTGAATATCTTTTAATGGGTACTCTGCTGTTTGCGGCAGCATTGAAGAAGGCGTGATCAAACGTGTCGGATAATCAGCCTGAAGCAATCGAATATCATAAGATTCGATTGCCGTTTCATGATCAAATAGTTTGGTGAAATTATCGATACGCTCAGGCAAAGAATCAGCAAACGCGTTTACTGATACTGATAACGTAGCGATAAGAAGAGTAAATGTTCTTTTGATGATCACAAACCAGCGCAAATTCATATAGATCAAACAAATATATACCATTCGCTTTCAAAGATAAATTTTAACCGCATGAAAAACAGCAAGAATGACGACTAACTGTCATTAAATTGACTTGATTGCGCTCAAAGCGAGCGGATGTACTAGTCTAACGCATTAGAGCTAAGCCATTTCATCGTCGCTATGGGAAGCAATTAGTGCGCTCATGTTCTCTCACATTCGCACTATTTCCCCGCACTCTGTGGGCACAAAAAAGGAGCTCAATTGAGCTCCTTACTTTTGTTTCTAGAACCGACCTCTATAGGTGCTCTAGAATACCAAGACAGCTTTGTTTAGCATCGCCAAACAGCATCTGTGTATTGTCTTTAAAGAACAAAGGGTTTTGTACGCCTGCGTAACCCGTGTTCATAGAACGCTTGAACACGATAACGTTTTGAGCGTTCCAAACTTCAAGCACTGGCATGCCAGCGATTGGGCTGTTTGGATCTTCCAGAGCTGCTGGGTTTACGGTGTCATTCGCACCAATAACCAATACAGTATCTGTCTCGTCAAAGTCATCATTGATCTCGTCCATTTCAAGAACGATATCGTAAGGGACTTTTGCTTCAGCAAGCAGTACATTCATGTGACCCGGTAACCTACCGGCTACTGGGTGGATACCAAAGCGAACGTTTACGCCTTGTGCACGCAACTTTTCAGTAATTTCATGCACTGGGTACTGAGCTTGAGCTACTGCCATGCCGTATCCAGGAGTAATGATTACTGACTTAGAGTTCTTAAGCATGTCAGCCACGTCTTCCGCTGAAGTTTCACGGTGTTCACCTTGATCTTCATCGCCTTCAGACACTTGTACTTCCTGACCAAAACCACCAGCAATAACACTAATGAACGAGCGGTTCATTGCTTTACACATGATGTAAGACAGAATCGCACCCGACGAACCAACCAGTGCACCAGTTACGATAAGCAGGTCGTTTGCAAGCATGAAACCTGCCGCCGCAGCAGCCCAACCAGAGTACGAGTTCAACATAGAAACAACCACTGGCATATCTGCACCGCCGATCGACGCCACTAAGTGGTATCCGAATGCGAACGCGATAAGTGTCATCACCATCAGTGCGAACATGCTGCCATCTGCTTTAACGAACATGATCATAAGTAATGTTGAAACCACGATAGCCGCTAGGTTCCATTTGTGCTTGTGAGGAATGTTCAGTGCAGACGAAGAGATAACGCCGCGAAGCTTACCAAACGCAACAATCGAACCTGTGAACGTCACAGCACCGATAAATACGCCAAGGAACACTTCCACTAGGTGGATAACGTGCTCTGCATGAATATCAGCAGGGTTAAGTGACACAGCCGCCGGTGGATCGATGTAGCTGTTGTAACCCACAAGTACCGCTGCCATACCTACGAAGCTGTGCAGAATTGCCACCAGCTCTGGCATTTCGGTCATTTCTACTTTTCTTGCGTAGTGGATACCAATACCACCACCGATCACCATTGCAATGATGATCCACACAATACCCGCAGAGTGAGGGCCAAAGATCGTCGCGATCAACGCGATTGCCATACCCGTAATACCGTAATAGTTACCTGCACGTGCAGATTCCTGCTTCGATAGTCCAGCCAAACTCATAATAAAGAATACAGCAGCAACAATATAAGCTGCTTGTACTAATCCTTCAGACATCTGTTACTCCTTAGTCTTTACGGAACATTTCAAGCATACGTTTGGTCACGGTAAAGCCACCAAAGATATTGATACTTGCAATTAAAACGGCAATAAACGACAGGAAAGTCACGACGCCGCTTCCCTGTCCAATCTGTAATAGCGCACCCACCACAATGATCCCTGAAATCGCGTTCGTTACAGACATCAAAGGCGTATGAAGAGAATGGCTAACATTCCAAACTACGTAATAACCCACCACACAAGCGAGAACAAAAACGGTAAAGTGAGATAAGAACGCAGCAGGAGCCACCGAAGCTATCCAAGCGAATGCACCAACCGCAATGGCCATGCCTGCCGCTTTTTTAACTGGCGAAGTAGGCTCTTCAACTTTTTGCTCAGGTTTCGTTGCTTTTGGCTTAGCCTGTTGAGGTTGAGCAGAAACTTGAATTGGTGGAGCTGGCCAAGTGACTTCGCCCTCTTTAACGACTGTGACGCCACGAAGTACAACATCTTCAAAGTCGATATTGATGTTACCGTCTTTCTCTTTGCAAAGTAGTTTCAGTAAGTTCACTAGGTTAGTCGCGTACAGTTGGGAAGACTGAGTAGGTAGACGACCAACCATATCGGTGTAACCGACAACCTTCACACCATTCTCTGTTGTGATCACTTGATCCGCAACCGTGTATTCACAGTTCCCACCATTTGCTGCCGCAAGGTCCACAATTACGCTGCCTGGGCTCATGCTATCGACCATCTCTTTGGTGATAAGTTTAGGCGCAGGACGACCCGGAATCAGTGCTGTAGTAATAATGATATCAACGTCTTTTGCTTGAACCGCGTAAAGCTCTTCCGCTTTCTTGTTGAACGCGTCAGACATCTCTTTTGCGTAGCCATCACCAGCGCCTGTATCTTCCTGAAAATCCACTTCCAAGAACTCAGCGCCCATCGACTCCACTTGCTCTTTAACTTCAGGACGAACATCGAATGAACGAACAATGGCACCTAAACTACCAGCTGCACCAATTGCCGCCAAGCCAGCAACACCCGCACCAGCAACCAATACTTTCGCTGGTGGAACTTTACCTGCCGCTGTAATTTGACCCGTGAAGAATCGACCAAATTCATGCGCCGCTTCAACAACAGCACGATAACCCGCGATATTGGCCATAGAACTTAGTGCATCGAGCGCTTGAGCTCTTGAAATACGAGGCACAGAGTCCATTGCCATAACATTAATATTACGGCTTGAGAGCTGCTCCATTAATTCCGGGTTTTGAGCCGGCCAAACAAAGCTGACCAATGTTGCGCCATCTTTAAGTAGGTCGATTTCATTCTTAGTATCATCAACGATTGGAGCGTTAACTTTAAAGATAATATCGGATTTCCAAGCTTCATCTGCGCTTACAACTTTTGCACCAGCTTGTTCGTAAGCTGAATCTTCAAAACTTGCTAGCGCACCTGCTTGTGATTCAACACAAACTTCAAACCCTAACTTTAGAAGCTGTTCGACCGATTTCGGCGATGCAGCGACTCGCGTTTCACCAGCGAGCGTTTCTCTTGGTACACCTATCAACAAATTAGACTCCTTGTGTATCAATTTGTGATTATTATTCTTACCAAAGGCAAATTAAAGAGATCGTAAGCGCACTTGGCTACACCAATTTGCATAGCGATACTTTAACAATTGGTACAATGACTTATTCGTTTGTATCTAACGACAACTAATACTTCAAGCGTTTTGTTCAAAGAACAGGAAAAGTTATTACTTATAACGATTTGGATGGAATTTGAGCACTTAATTTAGATAAATGATGCCCCTCTCGAATAAAGAGGTCAAACCACTTGCCAATAATCCTTTTAATAACAACCGACTAGCTGCTCTTTGTCCCTAAAACTAAAAAGAGCTTTCAGCATATACACTGAAAGCTCTCTAAATTATGACTAGCATCAAATCTAACCCTAATTGGTTAGCTAAATATGCTATCGCCCATTTGGTCGATGAACATTTGCGACTTTTTGAGCATCAATTCGTTGGCGTCTTCTTTGTTTGAAACAACATCTGAACGAATAAAACGATGACTTTTAATCTCACCATCAATTTCTTTCTCGATACGCCCGGCAACACGGTATTGACCAGATTCAGCAATGGCATCTTGATAGATATTGAACCCTTTATATTCGACTGGCTCAATCTCTACTTTTTGTTCGGTTTTTTCTTTGCCACCAAATAATCTAGAAAAGAATCCCACGTTTTTTACTCCTTAAATGACGTTACTGATACTAACCTATCATGACTGTTTACGGTTCAACAATGGCTTTTCATACCATTGCAATTCTACGTCATCATCAAAATTGTGTTGACTAAAGATCACGGGCACATTGTCCTTACGATCGCGTCGTCTGTCGTCAATAATCATACTTTCTGCATTTTTGACCGCGATCTCACTATTCCTTTTGTACAGAACCAATTTATCTTCTGGTAAGGCCGAAAGGAAATCGATATCAAAGCGAATATAGATAGGTTTTAACTGACCTAATGCTAAACATGCGAGATCAGCCAACTGCTCGTTTGTATAACTAGACACGTATTCTTCGGTAGACAATACATGGCCCACCAGCGTCTCCATATAGTTATGTACATCCACACTAATTTGCATACTACACCTCCGTTTGTAGCTCTATGTAAGATCTAATCTTCAACCTTGCCTTAGACGTCATGCCAACCTGGTTGGTTTTGGCTGTTAAAGCATTATGTCGGTCAATTTTAAAACAAATATTAAACCGTTTTAAAATCGAATATGCCCCTTAAGTATTAACCACATAGGTTTTGTTAAGTATCTATAACGACTAATTAATTTCTCATATATACTGTGTAGTTCGTTCTGTAGTTAATAGCAACCTGAATACATATAAAAGCGGTTGCACCAATAGCGACCTATGACTATGTTTTCACTCTCGTTTAAGCAAAATGCTTGGCAATCGCTTGTTTAACCGTATCCTACGTATAGTATTAATTAATAAGATCATCATTATAGTTAGGCTCACCACATAAATGGCATCTTCTTTTGTAACGTCGAGCATGTTTCGATTTTGCTTCCCTTTACTCCTTCTAGCAATTTTACTTGCAGGTATGAACAACGTCATTCTGGTGACGGATTCAAACTTAGGGTTTGCTAGCAACCTTCCGTATATTCTATTAAGCGTTGCGGTATTGCTATGCCATACATTCAGGCAAGGGCGCATGGCCATGGTGTCAGTGACCATGCTTGTCGCCTATTTTGTAATCCAAGTTCGTTTGCAAACCCCATTAAATACCGGAACGACACTATTAGAGCTCTCTCTACTCGCGGCATTAGTGCCTGTCACCTGCCTACTTGTGTACGCCTTCCCAGATACGGGCGTGAATTCTAAGTCAATGTTCTTGTATGCTCTGGTATTGGTGTTATTTGTGGTGTGGGCGCAACTTATCGTTTCTCATTTTCATGCCGGAGGTTTTGAATCATGGAGCGAAGGCATCCTCTTCACCGTCAGAGACTTTTCTAAACTGCCTTTCGTTTTAGTCTTATATAGTCTGTGTTTATTGGGTTTAACTTCGATTTTGGTTCTGGTCTACAACCGTTCAATCGATGTGGTTGTGTATAGTGCGATCCTGCTGGCGTCGAGTACCTTTATCTTTTTCGATGTTCAGTACATATCGAGCACGATGTTTTCTTTGTCAGGCACTTTAATCATTGTTTATGTGATGTCTGCTAGCCACGATATGGCATTTAATGACCAACTAACAAACATTCCAGGGCGTCACGCCTTAGAAGTCGATATGAAGCATCTAGGGCGCAAGTATTCAATGGCGATGGTCGATATCGACCACTTTAAGAAGTTCAATGACACGTACGGGCACGACATTGGCGATGACGTGTTGAAATTAGTGGCGAGCATCTTAAAAGAGACGACAGGTGGCGCTCGAGCTTATCGTTATGGTGGAGAGGAATTCACGATCATCTTCAAAGGTAAACATACCGAGCAAGTCAAAGAACACCTGGAATCGCTTGTTTCACAAGTGCACGACTACGATATGACAATTCGTAACACAAAAGAGCGACCTGATGATCATGATGAAGGCATCAAAAAGCGTGGTAAAAATGGTCAAGCATCTGAAATTGTCAATGTGTCAGTGAGTATTGGATTGGCAGACAGTACAACCACCAAGCACCCTGAAGAAGTATTGAAGCTTGCCGATCAAGCATTGTACAAAGCCAAAAAGACGGGCCGCAACAAACTCTGTATTCATAGCTAAAAAACAAAAGCCAAGCTCTATACGTGCTTGGCTATGATTCTTTGGTTAATTAGATATTTGGTGCTAAATGCAGTTCGCTTTAAACAGCAAGCAACTAGTCTTGGTTGAAGAACAGAACGAGGCTACCACCTTTTAAGCTACTCCCGTAGTTGATCGTAAAACCGATGCCTACATTATCAACCCATTCATTGAATAAGTTGGGGTTCAGCAACCAACCTACACTGCCCTCATAATACGAGGTCGTCCCCATCGACTCCACGCTGTCCCCACCGATATCAATTCTTCTAATGCTCGAATACATCGATGTAATGTTTTTATCCCAACGCACGAGATCGTAGAAGATCTTAGCTTCGTTAGCGATATACCAACCTTCCGGGTTCCCTACATCGCCGTTGTTAGCTTCTCCCCAACCAACACCATTAAAATAGTGCCAACTGGTACTCAGTTTGTATCTCCCCCAGGGATTTTTATCTTCAAAAATCAGCTTAATTTTTGGCTCTATGATATATGCCCACGCATCTGTGTTGTAATAAAGTCCATCCAATTGGTCCTGAATAGGCTCAAGTAGTGACGAGCGGTATTCAAAGTCGTTGCGATAATAAGAGATATGATTACCAATACCTGAATGAAAGCTCCAGTACTCATTTAATTGAGAGACATTAGCAAACTCGACGTAACCAGAAACCACAGACTCTTTTTGATAATCGCTTTTTATCGTCGCTGCATATTCAACGTCGTTCTCGATACGCAATGCTGATAAGCGCAACGTTATCTCTTGATGGTTGTCTTCAATGTAGTTGGGCAGCTCAAAGGTATAAGGAAGACTGAGAGATGTGATGTTTTGACGGCGACTTACCGAATCATTCGAGCCAACATCTTCATTGTCTAAACTAAAAACTTCATTTGGATCGAAGTTATTAATACCAAAAGTAAAAACATCGGTATCGTTGAGTAATACACTGGTCGCAAAACGCTGCTCTAGCTCCTTGCGAAATGCATCTGACAAAGCGTTGGCTGAAACCGTAGGTGAGGTAATCAAACAAAGCGCAGGGACAATCAGTGTCCAACGCGAATTAGCCATAGAAAATGACTTTGATTGTGGCATGTCGTTTATCACTTAAAACACTTCCTAGTTCAAACGCTACTAGGATTATAAATTCAAATTACTAAAAGAGCTCAACGGCTATCGTGTGTGCTCTAAAATGTTGCGCTGGATATAGGTGTTTCTACCGCTTTGTTTTGCTTGATACAGCGCTTGGTCGACCTTCTCATAGATGGAGGCTAAAGACTCATCGCCATTCGGCACAAACGACAACACCCCTTGTGACGCTGTCACTCTATCTGAAATCGTAGAATACTCATGTGCATAGTTCATATCATAAAGCGCTTCTTTGATACGAATCGCCTGCTGTTCTGCAGCATCACTGTCGGTATCACTCAAGATAAGCACAAACTCTTCACCGCCATAACGGCCGACAAACTCTCCAGCTCTTACAAACAGTACCTTTAGGGTATTAGCAAGGCCTTGTAAGCACTTATCTCCTTGAATGTGCCCGTAATTATCGTTGTAAGGCTTAAAGAAGTCTACATCGAGTAGAATCACCGTCATGGATATATTACGTCTTCCGTGCCACGCAATGCTCTCTTCAAGCTTAGTATCCATATATCGACGGTTGTACAATTTGGTGAGGCCATCTTCATTGGCTTGCTGTTGTAGGAGGATGTTGAGCTCTTCTAACTTGGCGGTACTTTGCTTCAGCTCACGCCTCATGTAGGCGATTCGCTGCATGGCAATCAGTTTAGAATTGAGTACGACTTTATTTACCGGCTTGATCAAATAGTCGTCACCACCCGCATCAATGGCCTTGGCTATCATCTCAGGCTCTTCGTGACCGCTCAGAAAGATAATAGGTACCCATTCAGGAAATCGTTCACGGATCTCGTTCGCTACTTCAAAGCCATCCATTTCAGGCATACTAATATCAAGCAAGACGAGCTCTGGATCAAAACCAGAATAAACGTTCAGGGCTTCTTTACCGCTGCCGACAGCTTCAACAATATGACCTAATTGTTTTAGTCGAATAGCAAGTTGCATTCTGTCTAGCTGAACATCGTCAACCAGCAATATGCGCATCGAAGATCCCTTTTCTATCATCGCATCACCTTTATCGAGTGTTGAATATTCAACGTAGCTCATTTTTGGGCTTAAATCATGCCCTAATCTCTATATTATATTGACTTTTTTACAGATCTTTTTAGCATTGTTTCTTTTTAAAGAGAAATACTATGTCAGACGCTACAAACACAGAGCAACAAGAAATCGATTTAACCACAATCTCTCCTGAACTTCGCCAAGTTATCGAATTTGATGAAGTGCCAAAAGAGATGCACTTTATGGTTACTTCTATTCATGAAGTGTCTGAAGAAGCAGTACGCGAAGCTTGGGACAGCCTGCCAGCAAGCGCACAAAATGTTTTGGACAACTTCGAGCAGTTCCACGCTCTAATCACGGTTAGCCAAGCTTTCGCTGGTGTTAACGTGATGGAAGAGTTCCCTACTCTTAAACTTCCAGAAGGCATGACTGACGAAGAAAAAGAAGAGTACCGCGCTCAACTACTAGACCAAGTTCTACACAACTGTGTAAAAGACATGGTTAAACAAATCAAGAAAGCTCGTCGTGATGCTATCTTGAAGCGTGATTTTAAAGAAGTTTTCACTAAATAAGCCGTTGCTCAACCTTAAATTAGGTTGAACGCAAACAGTGATACTGATACTAAGCCGCCTGTTGCTTTAAACAAGCGGCTTTTTTATACCCACTGCTTTTTCTATTGGTCGCTTATCTGCGACTCATCAATACTTCATGCCGCTCTTGCGCTGTGCAAATAATATGACTTTGCACTGATACAGTGTGGCTCAAAACCGAAGCTTATACCGTATAAAAATGACGCATGTTCCCATTCATGGAATCAAGATCGAGTTTTACCTAATCTAAAACCAATAACTTCAAACAAGAACTCCAAAGCAGGCAAGTCGCGTTAACTTTTAATGAGTAACGGCAATGTCTCTTTGAGCTACACTCACGCCCTTAATCTGGGCAAATACTTGCTGGCCGACTTTAAGGTCAAGCTCATCCAATGCCCAAGAAGTAATGGTTGCCCATAGATAACAGCCAGACTCCAATTCCAACTCAACCGCCACACTCTGCTTATTGCTCCCTTGTTGATGCGTCTCTACGCTTTTAATCGACACAGGAAGAATGTTACGGATTGAAGTGCCTTTTGGCTCCTCTAGCGTGATTGAGACATCATTTGTCCTGACCTGAAGCCTTACGGTAGCCCCAATCTCACTCGACACTTTCTGAACCCACAAAGACGTAGACTTTCCGAGCATTAAACGAGACAAAGCGTAATCGTCGTTGTGCTCTGCCAGTTTCGCTTCAAACAGTGAGCTTTGCTCTGAGAAAGACTGCCAAGGCTGCATCGCACGTGACGCCCATACCTGTTCGGTCACACCAGACGACACTACCTTACCTTGGTCAATGATGACCAAGTGATTCGCCAATCGTAAGATTTCGTTAAGGCTGTGAGTGACGTAAATAATCGGGATTTGTACGGTCTCGGATAAGTTCTCCAGAAACGGCATCACTTCACGCTTTCTAGGTAAATCAAGAGATGCCAATGGCTCATCCATCAACAAAATGCTTGGCCTAGATAACAGAGCTCGGCCAATCGCCACACGCTGCTTCTCTCCGCCAGATAAACGAGCCGGATAACGATCTAGCAACGAGTTTAATGAAAGCAGCGACACGATCTGATCAAAGTGCGCTTTATCTGTGCCTTTAACACCGTATTTAAGATTCACCGATACCTTCATATGAGGGAACAGCCTTGACTCTTGGAATACATAGCCCACATTGCGCTTATGCGTTGGCAAGTTAATCCCTTGTACACTGTCGAACAAGGTTGTCCCCGATACACTGATCAAACCTTTGTCTGGCTGTTTAAGGCCACTAATGGCATTGATTAAAGAGGTTTTACCCGCACCAGAGCGACCAAAGATCGCCGTGATACCACGGCTTGGCAGTTCTAAGTCGATATCGAAGAAGGTTTCACCAAGCTGCTGTTGGTATTGGAGGATCAAAGCACTCATGCGTTACCTCCCAAGCGTTGTGCCGACTTCCTGTTTAACCATTCAGACAACATCAATGAACCCAGCGCTATCACAATAGAAATCGCACACAGGCGTGCGGCTTCCATTTCAGTACCTGGGGTTTCAATAAACGTGTACATAGCCAGTGGAATGGTTTGAGTTTCACCCGGGATATTGGATACAAAGCTGATCGTAGCACCAAACTCACCAAGGCTTCGCGCAAATGAAAGCATGGTTCCCGTAATGATCCCAGGGATCATTAAAGGCAAGGTGATAGTAAAGAATACTCTGACTGGTGAAGCACCTAATGTGGCGGCCGCCTCTTCCAATTTACTATCGACCGTTTCTAAGCTTAAACGAATTGAACGAACCATTAATGGCAGTGCAACTACGACACAGGCTAATGCCGCGCCTTTCCAACTAAAGCTGAATACGATACCAAACACCTCATTCAGCCAAGAGCCGATAATGCCTTGTCTACCCATCATCACCAGCAACAAATAGCCAATCACCACGGGAGGCAACACCAAAGGTAGGTGAACAATACTCTCTAGAATGCTTTTTCCCACAAACTGCTTTTTAGCAAGCAGCCACGCGAGGCCAATCCCGATTGGGATCAGCCATAGGATGGCAAATCCAGCCACTTTCAAGCTAAGCATTAAAGCTTGGTATTCGTATTCCGATAGGTACATCATTTAACGCACTTCAAAACCAAAACTGTTCAAAATGTCCTTCGCTTGCTCGCTACTAAGGAAAGTATAGAACTCCTGAGCAACCACTTGGTCACTCAGTTTCGCTACAGGGTAACGTATTGGTGTATGCAAATCTGCCGGGAACGTCGAAACAAGACTCACTTCCTTGGATAACAGCGCATCCGTTTTGTAAACAATTCCGAGTTTAGCTTCACTGCGTTCAACTAAAGCCAGAGCCATACGAACATTGTTACTTGGTGCCAATCGACTGCTCACATTATCCCAAACACCGAGCGATTCTAATGCTTCTTTTGCATAGATGCCCGCAGGAACCGACATGGTGTTGCCAACCGCAAGCCTTTCATTATCAAGAAGTTTAGACCACTGATCACCTTTTGAAATATCAAATGAAATTGAATCTTCCTTTGGAGAAATTAGCACAAGCTCGTTCTCACAAAGATTTGTGACATTGTCACTAGAAACATAGTTTCGATCGACAAGATGAGTCATCCATTTTTCATTTGCCGAGATAAAGATGTCTGCTGGTGCACCTCTTTCGATCTGTCGTACTAATGAAGATGTGCTGGCATAGACAGGAATCACGTCAACAGAATGGTTTTTCTCAAACTCTTCAACTAACAGATTCACTGCATTAGTCATAGACGATGCCGCATAGACACGGAGTTTCTCGGCAGCCAAAGCATGAGCAGAACTCAATGAGGTGGTTAACGCTACCGCTAGAAGAGTGACTAGATTTTTCATTGCTCTCACTTATCTGTTGTTCTTTTAATTTCTTGGCCAGTTTGTTTCAGCTCAGGCCAAAGCAGGTCAAGATTTAAGTGGTCTTCGATGGCATCGGCAATTCGATTAATACCCAACTCTTTCAGTTGTTCGTGGTCAATCGCTGCTACTTCATTAGCACCTGCCCATTCACAAATCAGGGATAACGCATCGCTGTTATCCAATACACCGTGCAAGTAGGTACCAAATATCGAGTTATCTGAGTTTATCGCGCCATCAAGGTTGCCAGATTCTAACTGAACCGGTAATACCATTTCATTGACATCAGTCCTACCTACGTGAATTTCATACCCTTTTACTGGTGCTGACTTTCCATTTAGGCTTAAATTCCCAAGCACGTTCGTTAACGTTTTCTGTTGCGTTAACGTGGTTTCAGCATCAAGGTACCCTAACCCTTCACTGCTTCCCGGCTCGCCTTCAACGCCATCAGAATCGTGGATAAGATTACCGAGCATCTGATAACCACCACATATGCCCATCACTTTGCCACCTAAACGCAGGTGACGCTGAATGTCTTTGTCCCAACCTTGCTGCTTCAAATAATCCAAATCGGCTCTTACTGACTTAGTACCCGGTAAGATGATCAAATCAGCGTTGTTCAAACGCTCACCTTTACCGACGTAACGAAGATCAATCGAAGGATTAAGTCTCAACGCGTCAAAGTCCGTATGGTTGCTGATTCGTGTTAGAACAGGTACCACGACTTTTAGCTTAGCCTCTCCATCGGATTCTTGAGCGGAGGTAATGGCATCTTCAGCTTCCAAATTAAAGCCATGCAGATATGGCAACACACCTATTACAGGCTTGCCCGTTTTCTCTTCTAGCCAATCAAGGCCCGACTGAAGCAACGCGATATCGCCTCTAAAACGGTTAATCACAAACCCTTTTACACGAGCTTGTTCAGATTCAGATAACAGAGCTAATGTGCCATACAGGTGCGCAAATACACCACCACGGTCAATATCAGCCACAATAATCACTGGGATATCTGCCTTTTCAGCGAATCCCATGTTCGCGATGTCATTCTCACGAAGGTTAATTTCAGCTGGGCTTCCGGCACCTTCAATCATCACGCTATCAAATTCTTCTAAAAGTCGATCAAATGAATCAATAACCGTATTCATCGCAACTTTCTTGTAATCATGGTAGCCAGTAGCATCCATATTACTTAATGCACGGCCTTGTAGAATCACTTGAGCACCGGTGTCTGAGTTGGGTTTAAGCAATACAGGGTTCATGTGAACCGAAGGTTCGATATTACATGCTTGAGCCTGAACAGCTTGAGCGCGGCCGATTTCGCCACCG
The DNA here is from genome assembly GCF_024347355.1 of Vibrio chagasii. Classification (NCBI taxonomy): domain Bacteria; kingdom Pseudomonadati; phylum Pseudomonadota; class Gammaproteobacteria; order Vibrionales; family Vibrionaceae; genus Vibrio; species Vibrio chagasii. The sequence goes on along the minus strand of NZ_AP025466.1, from coordinate 156,597 downwards.
TCTTCAGTCACTGCACTGTTCAAAGCCATATTCTGTGGCTTGAATGGTGCCACCTTAATTCCCTTCCTGGCCAAAACACGGCATAAACCTGCCACCAATACACTTTTTCCGGCATCTGATGTGGTACCTTGAACCATAAGGGCGTTTAATGGTGCTCGCATTCGTACTTAAATCCTTAATTTCTCAGCCCGCAGGCAATACTTCTCTTGCACCATCTTAACGTCATTGACGACGAGATGCTCAATAAAATGAATGGAAAATGAATGTGTTACTCACTCTAGATTCAAACCGAGTGTTGTTTAATAGCCTCATCGAAACAAAACGTTTCAACTAACAAACAACATTAAGGGGTTCACCATGAAAAAAACTGTATTAGCTATCGCAACCACTATTATCCTTGCTCCAACTTTCGCAATGGCTGGTGACCACAAAGACAATAAGCACGAGAGCTCTATTGCTTACACAGGACCTATTGAAACCGTTTCTGTCGCGACACTACTTGCAGACACAAGCATGTTTTCTGAGCAAGACGCAATTGTAGACGGCAAGATTGTTCGCCAGCTTAAGAACGATACCTTCATCTTCTCTGACGGCCAGAGCGAAATTCAAATTGAACTGGACGACGATATCCGTCTAGCACAACCGTTAACAGCAGATACCAAAGTACGTATCTTCGGTGAATACGAAGGTGGCAAAACACCGGAAATCGAGGTTGACCACATCCAAATTCTATAACCGACAAATATAAAACTAACGCCTTCAAATAAATTGGCCTGCATATTGCAGGCTTTTTTGTATTATACTGCCGCAAAATACATTTATATGGAGTCACCATGCTAGGTTGCACTAACAAGACTGTCCTTTTAGGACTAGCTGCACTGTGTTCATTCTCTGCGTCTGCAAACAACTTTAACTACAACACATTCGAGCTGCGCATGGGTACCAGCCCTAGTACTTTCGGTGGTGAAGTCACAACCATGTTTACTCAGAACTCACACTTTGTAGCTCGCATCGATTCAGAATTTGAAAGCGATTGGGATGCTGCTGTCGGTATGGGTTTTAACGGTCCAATTAGTCAATTTGCTGATGTGACTGGCCAAATGCTACTTCACAACATTGAGCGCAATGACGACAACCACATCAAGACTGAAATTAACCTAGGCTTAAGAGCGTGGTTAATGGCAAACGTTGAAGTTAACGCTCGCCTTGGTCAACTGATCGACAATGATGATACTCGCTCAATCGTGGGTATTGGTGCCCGTTTCCATTCAACAGAACAACTGTCTGTTGGTCTAGATATGCGCAATAACGGTACATACGGACATCAGCTGTTAATGTCTGCTCGATTCGGCTTCTAAGCTCACTATACCCCCTAATGTAAGTGGCTAATTCTTATTGATTATTCATTTACAGCATGATTTTAAGGCTAATGGGTTCTTTACCTGTTAGCCTTTTTTCGTTCTCATCTTTTACCATCAGTTTTATACAAACAGCTTCACGACACGCTGCGTTCTATTCTTGATTTGGGCCATCCAACCACATCCGCTCTAGTTCCTTTTATACAATTAAATTATTAATAAATGCCAATTGATAAAACATCCTCATTGCGGTATGGCATACCGATACTATTTGCGAAAATTTTGCTGAATATGGAGTACCTTAATGGGTGTAAGCAGTATTTCTATTAAGAACAAACTAACATTGATGTTTGTTGTCATTATCTTCGCCATGACGATGATTCAAACTTATATCACTGGCAAGCAACTGTTGAACGAAACTTACCGTTCTATCCAACAGTATTCGACCACGCTTACCGAGGCCAATGTTTCTGGAATTGAAAAGTGGATAGAAGGTCGTATTAACGTTGTAAATGCAGCGAAAGACGCGTTCAAATACACGGACGATCCAAAAAGCTATTTCACCCAAAGTACTAACGCAGGTCGATTCCAAATTGCGTATGCTGGACTTTCTGACGGCCGTTTCCTACAAGGTGTCGATCTGCCCGTACCCGAAGGTTATGACCCCCGCACTCGCGACTGGTACAAAGTGCCAATGTCTACAGGCAAAACAGTAGTGACAGAACCCTACGTCGATGTGGCAACCAATGATCTTGTCGTGACCATTGCCAGCCCTTTCAATACCAACGGGTATTCAGGTGTTATTGGTGCAGATCTTAACCTAAATACGTTGATTAACGACGTTGTAAGCATTGAGCAACTAGGCGTTTACGCATTCCTTGTCGATGGAAATGGTAAAATTGTTGCCCACAGAGACCGTGACTTTACGCTTAAATCAGTTGCTAACGTCCCACAAAACCTCTCTGCGAATAAGATCAAATCGCTATCTCAAGATCCGGGTTTTGAGGAGATGAGCATCGACGGCGCGGCGTCTCTACTTTCAGCGAAAAAAGTTCCTCATACCGACTGGTACTTCACTGTAGTTATCGATAAATCCCAATCTTTTGCTTCTTACCGCTCGTTGCTTCGCCAATCGGCCATCTTTGGCCTGATTCAGCTTGCCGTTATTGCATTTGTGGCAATGTTTGTCATTAAGAAAGCACTCGCACCCCTAACAACGTTAAGTTCAGAAATGAAAGCATTATCTAAAGGCGATGGTGATTTAACCCAACGTATTACCGTCAACAGCAAGGACGAAATTGGCACACTGGCTCATCACGTGAATGCGTTCATCGCTAAGCTACAAGAGATTGTCCGTGATATCGCAGACTCTTCTAGCCAATTGAACGAGCAATCTGAAGTCAGTACCAATGTTGCTCGCCAAACGAGCGATGGCCTAACAGTTCAACTGCATGAGATCTCGCAAATCGCAACCGCAGTTCACGAGATGTCGGCAACAGCTGAGGAAATGGCAAACAACGCACAGATGACAGCAGATTCAGCGATCAGTTCGACTGAAAACTGTGAGCAAGGCAAGCGTGTGATTATTCGTAATCAAGATTCAATCACTAACCTTGCACAACAGGTAGAAAATGCATCGGGCATCATTCAAGAGCTTGAAAAGAATGCCCTAGACATTAACACGATCCTTTCAACAATTTCAGACATCGCAGAGCAAACTAACCTACTTGCACTTAATGCAGCGATTGAAGCGGCACGTGCTGGTGAACAAGGTCGTGGTTTCGCAGTGGTTGCAGATGAAGTACGCGTGCTATCTCAACGCACTCACAGCTCTACTGATGAGATTCGTGAAATGATTGAGACTCTGCAGAAAAACAGTGTTAGTGCCGTTGAATCAATGCAGCGTAGCCAAGACTTAGCTCAATCTAGTGTTGATGATGCGAACAATGCCACCACAGCGCTTGAAGAGATCGCAACATCGATCCAGCAGATCTCTGATATGGCGTCACACATCTCGAATGCGGCATCTGAGCAAAGAACCGTGACTGGCGAAGTAAGCAAAAACATCCAATTAGTTAATGATGTGTCAGACAAGATGTCGACGGAAGCCGATAACTCGCGTCACCTTTCAGAAGAATTACGTGGCATCGCCCAACAGTTGAATACCCAAGTTCAGTTGTTCAAGTACTAACAAGATTGTTGGCCAGAAGCCAACAAAAAGCCCCCGAACACAACGGTGCACGGGGGCTTTATTTTCTCCTGGTGAAGAACCATTAGTGTCAGTTCACCTACCTCAATCAGTCTTGCATAGTGATAGTTACAGGTTAACCATCAGCATCTTTTTCTGATGATCTAGGTACTCTTCATAAGTACCTTGGAAACTCACTAATTGCTGGTCTTTCACATCAATGATGTGTGTTGCCAGTGAAGATACAAACTCACGGTCGTGACTCACAAAAATAAGCGTACCTGGATAAACCTTCAGCGCATCATTTAGCGCTTGGATCGCTTCCATATCCATGTGGTTCGTTGGTTCGTCCATCACAAGAACATTGATGTCTTGCATCATTAGCTTACCAAATAACAGACGGTTCTTCTCACCACCAGAACAGTTACGTGCTTTCTTGTTTGCATCATCAGCAGTAAACAGCAGACGACCTAGAATGCCACGTACCATTAAGTCATCGTGCTTCGCTGTACGCCACTGTGAAATCCAATCGAATATGCTCAAGTCGTTGTCAAAGTCTGCACTGCTATCTTGCGAGCAGTAGCCGACTGATGCGTTTTCAGACCATTTTACGATACCTTGGTTTTGCTCCAATTCACCAACTAGACAGCGTAGTAAAGTGGTTTTACCTACGCCGTTCTCACCGATAACTGCAAGGCGCGTACCCGCCTCAAGTAACAAATTACCACCAGCAAATAGCGTCTCGCCTTCGAAACCGTGGCCTAGCTCTTGAAGCTCAAGCGCTTGACGATGCAGCTTTTTACCTTCGCCGAAGTTAATCGATGGGCTCATACGGCTCGAAGACTTCACTTCATCAAGGGTGATCTTTTCCATCTTCTTGGCACGAGAACTCGCTTGCTTCGCTTTTGATGCATTGGCACCAAAACGGTTTACGAAGTCTTGCAGTTCGTTTATTTCTGCCGTTTTCTTCGCATTAGAAGCCAGAAGTTGTTCACGACGTAAACCCGATGCTTCTAGGAAGTACTCGTAGTTACCTGGGTAGATACGAAGTTCACCGTAATCGATGTCCGCCATGTGCGTACATACCGAGTTCAGGAAGTGTCTATCGTGCGAAATGATGATCATTGTACATTTACGCTGGTTTAGCTCTTCAGCAAGCCAGTTGATGGTGTGAATGTCCAAGTTGTTGGTCGGTTCATCAAGTAACAAAATATCTGGGTTCGCAAACAATGCTTGCGCCAAAAGCACACGCAGTTTCCAACCTGGAGCCACTTGCTGCATCAGGCCAAAATGAAGCTCTTCTTCAATACCCGCTTGGATAAGAATATCGCCAGCACGACTTTCCGCTGTATAGCCATCCATTTCAGCGAACTCGCTTTCAAGCTCTGCTACTTTCATACCGTCTTTTTCGCTCATTTCAGGCAAAGAGTAAATACGGTCACGCTCTTGTTTTACTTCCCATAACTTTCTGTCGCCCATGATCACAACGTCGATTACGCTGTGCTGCTCAAAAGCAAACTGATCTTGGCTCAATACGCCCAGTTTTTCTCCTGGAGTGATTGAAACGTTGCCCGAGCTTGGCGTTAATGCGCCACTTAGGATTTTCATGAACGTCGATTTGCCGCAACCATTGGCGCCGATCAAACCATAGCGATTGCCGTTACCAAATTTAGCGGAGATGTTCTCAAACAAAGGCTCTGCGCCAAATTGCATTGTGATGTTCGCGGTAGATATCAAAGAAGTAATTCCTAAGCGTGTACTGGATAGATCATTATTAGGTCACTGAATAAACCTAAATAAGGACTACGAAAGTATGGATTAAACAAAAACGAAGCGCGGATTATATAGAGATCTGGATCACGTTGTCGAGGCTAAACAGTAACCTGATGACGAACAGAGCCGAATTAACGATATTTACTAAGATTTTAGACCGTAATACGAAAAAATCCCCGCTAATTCAATTAGCAGGGATTCAATTTTCCAAAAGAGAAAGTCTCAGAACAAGTCTGAATCAACACAAGCTAAGTCTATTTAGTCACTTTCTTCTGAACGTACTTCTGGCTTACATCGACAACCGCAACATCTCTAAAGAAGCTTCTTCCCAAAAGAAGTGGGAAAGAAAGATGCGTTCGATCTGCAAGTGTAAATTCAGTTTTGTCTTTTAGGTCACCAATTTGGATAGAAGCAACAACCACGGCACGACGTTGTGTGCCTTCAGCGCTAGATTGTTTGATCTTCACCCAACGCTCTACAGGTAGGCTGATCTCTTCTGTTGTGATGCCATCATGTTCAATCTTGAATTTAACCCAATCTTTGCCATCACGCTCAAAATCGACGATATCAACCGCACTGATTGAAGACGTTGTCGCACCAGTATCGACACGTGCTTTAAACGCTTCTTTCAAACCTGGAACAAATACCCACTCTTCTTCACCAAGAATCAATTTACCATCACTGGTTGTTGTAGGTTTCGCTACCGGCTTTTCTTCAGGTTTTGGCTTTGCTTCTGGTTCAGCTGGTTTTACTTCTTCTGGCTTCTCAGTAGGTTCCGTTACTTTGTCGCCTTCAGTTGCGTCAGGCTTAGAAGAGTCATCAACTACTGGTTGTTCGACCTGAGGCTTTTGCTCTGGTTCAACTGGCGCTTGAGTCGTAGTTGAACAAGCAAACAGACCGCCACTAAACATTAGGATTATAATCGCTTTCCAATTATACATTCAGTCACCTCCTATTTTGATACGTTGGCTATCGCTTTTGCTACGTAAGGAATGTGGGATTCAGAAAGGCCTGCAATATTGATGCGTCCATCACCAACACCGTAGATGCCATATTCTTCACGTAATTGATTCATTTGAGTTTCTTTAAAGCCTAGTACAGTAAACATACCTTTATGGCTTTCAATGAAATCAAATTGTGACGTGTTATAAGTATTTCGCAATTCATCACATAAACTTTGGCGCAGATTTAACAAACGTTGCTGCATTTCACTCAACTCTTGCTTCCAAATCGTTGTTAGCTCTTGATTCTGAAGAATTGTTTTCACCAAAGCCGCACCGTGATCTGGCGGCATCGTGTAAGTTGAGCGAGCAAGCGTCAGTAGCTTACCTTTTGCGTTGCCAACGTGTTCGCTATTCTTACCAATCACAATCGCCGCGCCCGTTCTTTCTCGGTACAAACCGAAGTTCTTTGAGCAAGAGGTGGTAATCAACATTTCTTCCACGTTGTTCGCCATATGCTGAAGACCTTTCGCATCTTCTTCTAGCCCGTCACCAAAGCCTTGGTAAGCAATATCAACAAACGGCAAGAAGCCATTTTTCTGTGATAGTTTGGTAATTTCCTGCCACGCTTCAAAGTCGATATCCGCACCCGTTGGGTTATGACAGCAACCGTGCAGTAATACCACATCTGATGGACCCGCTTTTGAAAGGTCATCCAACATTCTTGCAGTATCAACTTGCTTCGTTTCAGGACTGAAGTAATTGTAGTATCGAACTTTTAAGCCTGCCGCTTCCATTACAGGTTTGTGGTTCACATAGCTTGGGTTTGAGATCCAAACTGTGGTGTCTGGTTGAGAAACTTTCATTAAGTCACCCAACATACGCAGTGCACCACTTGCACCTGGTGTTTGAATCGCAGCAACGCGATCCGTTGCAGAAGTCCCTTTAAGCAGGAGATCAATCATGCTTTGGTTGAACTCTTCACAGCCCGCTAGGCCAACGTAAGCTTTGGTTTTCTGCGTTTCAACAACGATATCTTGAGCCATAGAGACGGCTTTCATGATCGGTGTTTCGCCTTGGTCATTTTTGTAAACGCCAATACCTAAGTCGACTTTATCAGTACGAGTATCGCCGCGGTAAGCAACAGAAAGAGATAGAATTGGATCTAAAGTTGGTTTTGGTAGATGTGAAAACATGAAAGTCACAGCCCTTTGAAATTCAAGTAATGTACTTCACGTTAACATTATCGTAGTCAAATCAGAAACATTTTTTAATAGAAGCGCTTAGTTACCATAAGTAATCAGAGCTTGGTCATTTTACGTCGATATTTAGCGTAAATTTCAAACAACCATTTGTACTTTTACCAGTTAAAGCCTACCTGCATCGATTCAGTGCTCATTGTGGACACCACGTTTGAATTGCCTTGGTGTCATTCCCGACCACGCTTTAAATCGAGTACTAAAATTGGCGGCGTTCGGATACCCAACTATCTCGCCAATGTGTTGAATGGACCAATCGCTGGATTTCAACAAACGAGCCGCGTACTCCATCCTCATTCGCATGATGTGTGTCATAGGACCATGCGAATAGTAACGCTGGCATAAGCGATGAAAATGCGGTTCTGAACACGGAAACAGGCTTGCCAGTTCATGCACGTTCCACTCTTTGTGAAGCTGCTTTTGAACGCCGTCGAACACTCGTCTCAAACGAATCAAATTTCTTGATTGTTGCTGCGGAACCGGCGCGTTAATCATGAACTCGATTTGAGCCACACTGTGATTGGCAATCGCTCCACCTAAATCAATTGGCAAAGCAATACTTCTTAGCAACGTATGTATGCAAGATGAGACGACTTCTGCAGCTGGAGATAACGTGTAACTCACCTCATCAGTAACGACATTCTCCCATTGCTTATCATGCGATAGGAAGATCCACGCTATCTGCCATGTTTCTTCTTCAATACCAAAACCGTTCTCAACGCCTGCTGGCACAGTAATGCACGACCCCGGCTCTAGAATATATAGACACCCTTCACTTTCGAGGCACCCTTTGCCTCTTACGGTGTACAGAAGCATATGTTTTTGTTGGTTCTTTCGATAAACAGAAAAGAAATCGCGGCACGATGCTGTCCCACATTGAACGATACCCAGCTCTTCAAATGCCAATACATGGCTTTGATCGACAAACTCTTGATGCGTTTTTTCAGAGATGTCGTAACGTTCTTGTTTATCACTCATACCACTGTTAACTCATTCAATTGGCCAACACATAAAAGTAGATAGTTTGGCAAAAGTTTGTGATTAACCTGAACAATACAGCTAAAACAAATGCCGATACACTTCTCGCATATTCACGACAGGGGAAATGCGATGCTCTCGACATATCGTCATTTAGACAAAGATTTTTGGCAAAAGTTACTGCACATCGGTTTACCTGTGTCTCTGCAAACCATGTTGTTTTCATTGCTCGGCGTAGTCGATATTTTCATGGTCAATCAGCTTGGTTATGCGGCAACCGCAGCAGTTGGTGTTGGCAACCGTATCTTCTTCTTTAACCTAATCATGGTATCGGGAATCAGCGGTGCAGTCAGTGTGCTAGCTTCGCAATATTTTGGTGCGGGCGATTTCAATGGGATTCGACGTGTCTTGTCGCAATCTTGGGCCTTGTCTATCTTTGCCATCATCCCTTTTATTTTGATTTACACATTAGCTCCTGAATCAGTCGTGTCTGTGGTGGCCTCAGACCCTGATTACATCCGCTTGGCAACGGATTACCTTTGGATAACAGGAGCCAGCCTTATTGGTACGGCAATCGTTGTGCCGCTAGAAAGCGCACTGCGATCGGTTGGTGAAGCCAAATTGCCCACCAATATCAGTATTTGGGCAATCATCGTCAATGCGATTCTCAATGCTCTGCTGATCTTCGGACTATTTGGCTTTCCAGAACTAGGCGTGGTTGGCGCAGCGATTGGCACCACGGCTTCTCGATTCTTTCAGACGATTGCATTGCTTGTTATGGCGAGAAAACATTACGCGCATCTATTCCCTACGATTGAGAGTTGGCGTGATGCAATATTACCTAAGCACAGAAAGAAGTACTTCAAGATTGCGATTCCTATGCTGATTCACGACACGGCATGGGCTGGTGGAATACTGATTTACAACGTTATTGTAGGTCAGATCGGGGTTGGTGAACTTGCGATCATCTCACTGCTATCTCCAGTGGAAAGTATCTTAATTTCAGCCTTCTTAGGTTTTGCCGTCGCTGCTTCGATCATCCTTGGTAATGAGATTGGTGCTAAGAACTATCAACGTGTTGAAAACACCGCTTGGGGCTATGTATTTGTAAGCTGTGCGCTTGCGACACTATTGGCACTGCTGTGTTTTATCGCCAAGCCTGCCATTATTCAATTAATCGATTTAACGCACCTAGAACTCAAAGATACAGCGGTCAACGTAGCCTTGGTGATGGCGGCAGGGATGATATTGAGAGTGTTCAACATGGTTGGCATCGGAGGTGTTTTAAAGAGTGGTGGGGACATCAACTACAGCATCTTTATCGACATATTCGGCCAGTGGGCGATTGGCATCCCCCTCGCCTACTTCACCGCTTTGGTGCTTGGCTGGTCTTTAGAATGGGTGTTGATGATTGTGTTACTGGAGGAGCTGGCGAAGATCGCGTTAACTAGCCAGCGAATTCATTCTAAGAAATGGATAAACAACCTCATAGAAGAGCCTAACCAACTAGCCACTTAATATTTATTTGAACCACTAGAACAAACGAAAAGAACTCACACCTAAGGGCTGATTGATTGCATTGCGCTAACCATGATTCCCTTTTTCGTTTTACAAAAATACGAAGTGACGACAGCCTTAGATATCAGTGAATCGATGGATAATTTGGTTTGAACTGCCACGCCAATCCAACATCGGATCCGCTTTATCTTGCTCAAAGCGACCATCAATCAAAGTATCGACATATTCCAGCACTTGCTTCTGCTTTTCATCGAGTTCGTCTAGCTCGTAGCCCGTCCACATCCAGATATCTTTGCCTTCGCATTCAGCTTTTACACGCTGAACAAGCTTAAGCACTTCAGACACATTCGCAGGATGCAGAGGATCACCACCAGAAAGCGACAAGCCACGACGTTTGATTCGCGGGTCATTCAGATCGGCAATAATGTGGTCTTGTAATTCTTGAGTGAACAAATGCCCAGAATCCAACCTTTGCGTCGACTGGTTATAACACCCACGGCACTGGTGCACACAACCCGATACGAACAAGGTGCAGCGTGTTCCGGGGCCATTTACAACGTCGATTGGGTGATATTGATGATAATTCATAAGGCAGTATTGAGCACTCGTGATGGCTTAGTGGTTTAACTCGAAAAATAGCGAGAAGTGAAACAAATGAATTGGTATCGACATAGCGCCGATACCAATCTTATTTCTTAGAAACGTAGCTCTTCTAAATAAGCTAGCTATTGATCTTAGGGCTTATTAAAGATGCTTCACGCGGCGTTTAACTTCTTCTTGCTTACCGAAGTTAAATGGGCGTGCGTCTGGACTACCAAGGTAACCACAAACACGACGTGTTACCGATACTTTGGTTGAGTCATAGTTGCCACACTTAGGACACGTAAAGCCCTTGCTTGTACAGTCAAACTCACCGTTGTAACCACACTCGTAACACTCATCAATCGGTGTGTTGGTGCCGTAGTAAGGAACACGTGTGTAGCTGTAATCCCATACGTTTTCTAATGCTTCGATGTTCTTCTGCATGTTAGGGAATTCGCCGTAACAGATGAAACCACCGCTAGAAATTTCAGGATAAGGCATCTCGAAATCGATCTTGTCGTATGGGTTCACTTTCTTCTGCACATCTAAGTGGAAGCTGTTTGTGTAGTAACCACGGTCTGTTACACCATCAATCACACCAAACTCTTTGGTATCGATGCTGCAGAAGCGGCTACATAGGTTTTCACTTGGTGTGCCGTATAGGCTGAACGCGTAACCTGTCTCTTTGGTCCAAGATTCCACTTCACACTTCATGTACTCCACCAGCTCAAGCGCTTTAGCACGCATTTCGCCATCGTCGTACAAGTGAACGTCAGTACCGTATAAAGCAGTCATTGCTTCGTGGATACCAATGTAACCAAGAGAAACAGATGCACGGCCGTTCTTAAAGATATCAGCAATAGAGTCATCTGCTTTCAAGCGAACACCACATGCACCTTCCATATATAGGATTGGAGCAACACGCGCTTTCACGTTTTCTAGACGAGAGATACGAGTTTCCAATGCGCGACGAGCAAGCTTCAGTTTTTCATCAAGCAACTCGTAAAACTTAGCCATATCTTGTTTTGCGTTGATCGCAATACGTGGCAAGTTCAAGCTCACAACACCTAAGTTGTTACGGCCTTCATGGATAAGCTCGCCGTTTTCTTCGTATGTATTCAAGAAGCTACGGCAGCCCATAGGTGTTTTGAATGACCCTGTCACTTCTACTACTTTGTCGTAGTTAAGAATGTCTGGGTACATGCGCTTAGACGCACACTCAAGTGCCAGTTGCTTGATATCGTAGTTTGGATCTTGTGGCTGGTGGTTCAAGCCATCTTTGATTGCAAATACCAGTTTAGGGAACACGGCTGTTTTGCGGTTCTTACCCAAACCTGCAATGCGGTTTTTCAAGATTGATTGCTGAATCAGTTTCGAGCCCCAGCTTTCACCTAAACCAAAACCAAACGTCACGAATGGTGTTTGACCATTAGCTGTGTGCAAGGTGTTTACTTCGTATTCAAGAGATTGGAATGCGTCGTAACACTCTTTTTCAGTACGAGAGATAGCAAACGCTTCTGGGCTATGAATGTCCCACTCTTTCGCTAACGATAAATGCTTCTCGTAACTTGCCATCACGTAAGGTTCTAAAACCTCGTCGATACGGTTGATCGTTGTACCGCCGTAAATATGGCTCGCCACTTGTGCGATGATCTGCGCGGTTACTGCCGTTGCGGTAGAGATAGACTTAGGCGTATCGATTTCTGCGTTACCCATCTTGAAGCCATGCGTTAACATGCCTTTCAAGTCGATAAGCATACAGTTAAACATCGGGAAGAACGGTGCGTAGTCTAGATCGTGGTAGTGAATATCACCACATTCGTGAGCATGTACGATATCACGTGGCAAAATGTGAGTTTTCGCATAGTGTTTAGCCACGATACCCGCCAACAGGTCACGCTGAGTTGGGATAACTTTGCCATCTTTGTTCGCATTTTCATTGATTAGATCAACATTGCTTTCTTCGATCAAACCTTCGATCTCACGAGTTAAAGCGCTTTGCTTTTCACGTGCGATATCGCGATCATGACGATATTCGATGTATGCGCGTGCTAAAGACTTATATGGTCCCTGCATCAGCTCATTCTCGACCATGGTTTGAATTTCAGAGATATGAACTTCATCGTAGTCTTCGAGCTTCAACTCAACTGCTAATGCCACATTCAATGCATAAATAGCAATTTCCTTATCGGTTTTGTCTGATGCTGCTTCCACTGCAGCCTGGATGCGATCTCTACTGAATGGAGCTCTTGAGCCATCACGCTTGATTACGATTGATTTCACCACTTCTCCTTACTCTTGAGGTATTCACAGACTTATCCACAAACACACTATATAGAGCGATTTACCGTTAAACTAACACTAGATATTGTGGCGTATTTAACGAGAACCACCAAACTTGAGTATTGATTTGGATCAATAAAAAACCTGCTAAAAAGAGTTGAATTTTTGGTAAGTGTTGTAGGATAAAGGCTCATCAATATTGGCAGACAAAGTTAGGGATATTTGGCATGAAACGACTTCAAAACTGGATAATGTTAGGTTGCTTACTCAGTAGCCAAGCATTTGCTGAACCTTTAACCATATCCAGTTGGAATATCGAATGGTTATCAACCAACGAGGCTGTGAATAAGTTTTCTGACAAACGTGATCAAGCTGATTTCGACAAACTTGAAGAATACTTTCAATCCTTAAACGCCGATGTGGTTGCGTTTCAAGAAGTCGATGACATAAATGCCATTCAGCGTGTGGCTGGTGATCAATACAAGATATTGATGTCTAACCGAGCATTACCAGAAAACAGTAACCGCCAATTTAAAGAAGTGAACCAATACACTGGGTTTGCCGTTCGTAAAGGGGTAACCCTCACCAACCACGCTGACTTTCCTCTGGAATCGAGTTCTAACAGCAAGCTTAGGTTTGCCAGCTATATCGTTATAGAAACAGAGACTAAACCCATTCATATGCTATCGGTACATTTAAAAGCGGGCTGCAGCGGCGCTTATAAGTCCAACCGAGACTGCTCACGCTTAAAAGAGCAAGCTCAGCAATTGAATAAATGGATAAAGCAGAGAGAGCGCAATAACGAAGACTACGCCATTCTTGGCGACTTTAACCATAACCTCGCTTACTCACGAGATTGGATGTGGAAAGAGTTAACACAATATACTGATGCGCAGTTAGCGACACGAAAGACACGCGCAGACTGCAAAGTACGCTCTAACCGCAACAACCATCGCACGCATCAGTTCCGCTCTGTTATTGATCATATTGTGGTGAGCGAATCATTGAATGCAGCTCCGGCTAAACAACAGGTATTTGAAACGCAAGATGTGCTGGACTACAAACTCAGCGACCATTGCCCAGTATCAACGACCATCAAACAATAGATAGATCTAAAAAGAGGCTGACTGGCTTTTTACTCAAAAGCGAGTCGACCTCTCAAATACTTATATCAAGCCAATTAGACACACGATAGGTTTACCCTAACAGGTTTTATTCGTTCGACCTGCAAGCCACATTCCCACCAGCATGCTGACCATAAATACCCATACGGTTGGGTTACCGCCACTAAGACTCGTCACCGCAGGACCAGGACAAAAGCCAGCAAGCCCCCAACCTAAGCCAAACGCTGTAGAACCCACAATCAGCTTTATGTCGATTAACGGATTATTGCGGCTATCTAATCGCTCACCATTGATCGCTTTATCGCGCTTTTTAATGACTAGATGATAAAACGGCGCAAACACCATCAGTGCACCGCCCATTACGAATGCCAGACTTATGTCCCAATCACCTGTAATGTCTAAGAAGCCGAGTACCTTGTTAGGATCGACCATGCCTGAAATGATCATACCCGAGCCAAACAAGACTCCAGCAAACAAACCAACAACGATAGTAAATGAAGAGTTTTTCATTATGCCCCCAACCCCATTGGGCTCTTAACAAGCACAGTAGCCATTGCGACACCCATGAATACACAGGTCGCGATAATTGAACGCTTAGATAAGCGCGCCATGCCCACAATGCCATGTCCGCTTGTACAACCATTCGCTGTTTTAGTGCCAAAGCCAACTAACAGACCTGCGATAACTACCACTACGAGATTCATCTCTTCCAGTTGTGGGAGTTGGTAACCGGTAGGAATCAACAACCAACCACTTACGACCATTCCAACAACAAATGCGATGCGCCATTGCTTTTCAGTTTTGTCTGTATCCACGCTTTTACTTTCTTTGTTGCTAGCACGAACTGGCAATAATCGACTGACAATTCCACTAATACCAGCGACTCGACCAATCCCGAGCATTAACACAATGGCCGACATGCCCAACAGCATGCCGCCGAAAAACGCATCCCAAGGAATCAAACTCAACACAGACCACTCCTATCCACAAACATAATAACTCTCAATCACAGTAAATTAGAGTTTACTAATAAGTATAAATTAGTCAATGCTAATGTAAGTTATCCCATCTATACCCACAATCGGTTCCTTGTCATTTAGCTAGCTGTGAGCTCCCAACAAACAAAAAGCCCTTAGGCGTTAACCTAAGGGCTTTTGATTTCATTTGAGCTGTATCAGCTACTTAGTCTTGTTCTTTTCAGCTATCCACTGTGACATGTACTTGGTGCTTGCCATGGTGTGGTGCTTGAGCATTGAACCGAAGAAATTATCTAATCGATGCGAATCAAGCTCAGAAACCAACGCAGTTATTCGTTCGATCAGTTGATTGCCTAACTTATCTTGCTCGTAATGCGCTTCAAGAATAGAGTGACACTGACTTTGGGCTTCAAGCCACTTTTCTTCATCGCGATAAAGCTCAACTGCTGCAGTCACAAACTCATCGATATCATCAGCCACCGCACCCGGCCATTGCAGTTCACCTTGCGGTAGCATGCCTTCACTGCCGATCTCGCTGGTCACATTCGGGGTTTGTAGCTTCATCGCGTCAAGCAACTTACCTTTAATGCCCGCACCAAAACGTAATGGCGCAACACATACACGTGCCTCTTCCATAACTTCTTGAGCATCTTTCGCCCAACCTTTGATATGGAAACCGGTTTTAGGATTGTGCAAAGCGGTTGCTTTTGGCGGAGGATAAGATCCATAAATATGAAGTTCAGTGTCAGGCAACTGCTTACGAATCTTTGGCCAAATCTTCTGTAGCTGAAGCACAGCATCCCAGTTAGGCGCATGCCTAAAATTACCTATCGTCATGAAATGCTTACGTTCTTCATAACTTTTCGTGCGTTCAGGCAAAGTATTAAGATCAACCATGAAAGGTAGATGATGTAGAAGTTTTGGATCGATATTGAACTCAGATTGGAGCAGCTCCATCTCGTAGCTTGAAATGATCAACGAAAGATCACAGCGCAGAATCGCGGCAATTTCACGCTTGGCCAGATCACTGTAAAGATGCTCTTTCGTCAGATCTGTCTCTTTTTTAACAGCTTCATGTCGAGCATTACGTAGGAACTGTAAATCTTCAGTATCCAATAGCTTAAAGGCATTAGGGCATACCTTCTCAACACGCCAACCAAATTGTTCTTCCATCATAAAACGGTCAAACATGACAACATCAGGTTGTAGCTGTTCGATGTACTGATCAAAGCTATCGCAATTCAGTTCAATAGATTGGCTCGTGATACCCTCTTCAGAGAGATCAATCATATGCTCGGTCTCTTGAGCAGGCGTTGCGAATTCAACAGACCAGCCTTGTCGCTTAAACAGGCGTAAAAGTGACATCATATGGCTGCCAGCCGCCGATGAATTCGGTTCTGGCCAAACGTAGCCAATTGCTAAAACTTTCTTCAAAACACTTCCTAAGAAATAACAAAAGGGACTCTAGAAGCCCCTTATTGAACATTTACTGATAATTATAATAAGTTCTAAGAACTCAGCGATTCGATTCGCTCACCGACATTGCGAGCTATCATAAGCACTTCATCCGCAGAGTACAGATTTGAAATCGTGGTTTCGACTTCTGCACCCAATGTAGATTGATACAGCTTTTGTGCAAAGTTGTCCGCCCTGGTGGTCACTA
The DNA here is from genome assembly GCF_024347355.1 of Vibrio chagasii. Classification (NCBI taxonomy): domain Bacteria; kingdom Pseudomonadati; phylum Pseudomonadota; class Gammaproteobacteria; order Vibrionales; family Vibrionaceae; genus Vibrio; species Vibrio chagasii. The sequence goes on along the minus strand of NZ_AP025466.1, from coordinate 139,953 downwards.
ATAAATGTTTTAGTGTCGAGTCTTGCTCTGCAAGTTTCTGCTTCACTAGCGGCAAAGAATCTAGAATCAGCTTTTTACCCAACCCTTGCCCTTGCGCACTCGGTAACACAGCAAGTTGCTCCAACTCTAAAACAGCTTCAGGCCTAAATCAGCTTTTTACCCAACCCTTGCCCTTGCGCACTCGGTAACACAGCAAGTTGCTCCAACTCTAAAACAGCTTCAGGCCTAAACCCGCTCTTTTGAACCCATATAATGTAACCAACAATCTCACCTTCACTTTCTGCAACAAAGTTAAGAAAGCGTGGCGCAGCATTCAAGTTACATTGTAACCAACCCATCGAGTTTTGTTGTCGAACAAAGTAGCTTGGTGAACTAAAGCCGCCCCATCAAGGTCGGCTTTATCCATTAGACGAACTTGCACCATAACGGCTACTCGCTTTCTGAGTTCGGGCGCGTTTTACAGTGTAAAATGGCCTTCTTTAATAGTTCTAATGCTGATTGATCCACTTCTGGCAGCTTGGCATCTGATTGACCTAACGGCTCAACACGGCTACCCCATTTAATGTGGCCTGCACCCCAAGTTAAACCAGCACCAAATGCTGCAACCAGGATATTTGAATTAGGCTTAACAAAACCTTGCTCTAGTGATTCACATAGTGCAATTGGCACGGTCGCTGCCGACGTGTTGCCGTAGTTTTGAATGTTCACAAACGCTTTCTCACGCTCAATGCCCGCCATATCACACAGAGTTTGAATGATTCGGATATTTGCTTGGTGTGGAATCACAACATCGATGTTGTCTGTTGAGATTCCAGTACGGCCCAATACCGTGTGTGCTGCTGCACCCATGCCTTTAACCGCACGTTTGAAGATCTCTTTACCTACGAAATCAAAATCCCAGTAACCATTATCAGCCGCAAAACGGTCCATAGAAGAACCGAACTTAGGCACTGCTAGAATGTCTCGGCCTTCAGCATCACAGCCGATTTGCGCTTCTTGGAGACCAACTTGCTCTTCAGTGCGAGAAAGTACGACTGCACCCGCACCATCACCGAATAGAACCGCAGTATCACGCTTGGTCCAGTCAATGAAGAATGAAAGACGCTCTGCACCGACAACGATAGCGTTGCGGTAATTGCCCGCCTGAATCAATCGAGTTGCAGTTTCAACACCGTAGATGAAGCCCGTACACGCTGCATTAAGGTCAAAAGCTGCTGCGCTCTTGATACCTAAGTTCTGTTGAACTTTCGATGCAGTGTTAGGAATAAGAGAATCTGGGCTACACGTCGCAACGATAACTAGATCGATGTCTTCAGCCGTTAGGCCAGCACACGCCATTGCGTGTTGAGCAGCAACGGTCGCTAGCTCAGAGGTATTTACATGACTGATACGACGGTTTTCGATACCAGTTCGAGTACGAATCCACTCGTCAGACGTATCAATGAATGTGCTTAAATCATCATTGGACAGCACGGCTGGTGGCAGACACTTTCCCCAGCCCGTAATTTCGGCGTAAAATTTTGTCATCATTTACCTGTTTATTGTTTGTTTTTATTTAAGTATCGTATTCATGTTTTAAACAGTATAAGCGTTCCGTACGTGATTCGTAAATCGCGTTAGCCACGGAGATGCAATAAAAAAGAGAAAGTTATGTCTACATTCAACACTCGTTGCCCTTCTTGCGGTGGCGTAAACCGAGTTCCTTCAGAAAGAATTTCAGAAAGCCCTACTTGTGGTAAGTGCAAAAATGCACTTCTAGACGGTGCACCAATCGAAGGTACATCACTGAACTTCCAATCGATTTTGAACAGTTCACAACCTGTCGTTGTCGATTTTTGGGCGACATGGTGCAACCCATGTGTAGGTTTCGCACCTGTATTTAGCGATGTCGCTAAAGAGCGCGATGGCGATGTTCGATTTGTTAAAATCGATACCGAAGCTCAACAGCAACTGGCGGCTATGTATCAAATCAGAAGCATCCCAACGGTGATGGTATTCAAGAACGGTCAGCGTGTTGATACGATCAACGGTGCCTTACCAAAAGGTCAATTTGATCAATGGCTTAATCAAGCTTTGGCTAAATAAGTTTGCCTAAGATCATTCATTAACCGGCAAACAAAAATAGGTTATGAGCCCTTAACAAATAAGGCTTCATAACCTATATTAAGACAACAATTTATCGTAATTGTATTCTAAACACTCAATTCGTGTTCTGCTTTCTCGCCTGCTTCATGCTTGTTCAAATCACTCTTCTGATTCAAGTCGCTTTGTTCACTCAAACCATATTGCTCTTTGATCTGGTCAGCAATCTTCTCTGCGATCATGATAGTTGGCGCGTTGGTATTCGCTCCCACGAGTGTCGGCATAATCGAAGCATCAATGACTCGTAAACTCTCCATCCCATGAACTTTCAAATCTTTGTCCACTACTGCCAGTACATCATCGGCAGTGCCCATTTTACAGGTTCCTACAGGGTGGTACTGGGTATCTGAACGATTGCGGATATCTTGTTCAATCGCCTTGTCATCATTGGCATCAACCGGATAGAAAGCGTCACCACGAATATCATCGAACGCTTCGCTTTCTAGCATCTGATATTGCTTCTTCCACCCTTTAATCATGATTTCCATGTCATCAGGATGACTGAAGAACGCAGGGTCGATCTTTGGTGGATCGTAAGGATCAGAGCTATTGAGTGTCACGGTGCCATGGCTTTTTGGCCTCAGCAAGGTGACATGTGAGGTAAAGCCATGACTAGTATGGATTTTTCTCGCGTGGTCATCCACTACAGCAACGACAAATACAAACTCCAAATCCGGCACTGCGATATGATCATCAGAACAAAGAAAGCCAATGCCTTCCGCAAAGTTGCTGCTCATTTTCCCACGGCGCTCTTTGTGCCACAGAGGTAATGCTTTGGTCATTTCAGCGGCCATTTGCAACGAAATACCGAAGGTTTCTCGCTTTTCGCTGCACTTATAAGAGTGCACCAAATCAATATGATCTTGCAGGTTCTTTCCAACTCCTGGCAGCTCATGGAGTTGCTCGATACTATGTTCCGCCAACTCGTCTTTAGCACCCACACCTGACAGCAACAACAGTTGAGGAGATCCGAAAGCCCCTGCAGATAAAATGACTTCCTTGTTACATCGAATCTGATAGCGATTACCGTTAGAAACGTATTCAACTCCAACCGCTTTCTTACCTTCAAACAAGACTTTATGAGTCGTCGCTTTAGTTACGACAGTTAGGTTGGGACGCGATAGGTTTGGCGTCAAATAGGCTTTGGCTGCACTGCATCGTTCACCATTTAACTGAGTTACCTGAGTCGGCATGGCACCAAACTGAGCGGCTCCGTTGATGTCTTCATTTCGCGGTACACCGATCGATTCGCACGCGAACAAGTAGCGCTCCAACATTGGGCTCGGTGATCTAAGGTTTGCCACATTCAAGGGACCTCCTTGACCATGGTACTCATCTTTGTGCACTTCGTTGTTTTCAGCTTTCTTAAAGTAAGGCAGGCACGACTCATAGCCCCATCCAGCATTACCTAAACCTTCCCAAGTGTCATAGTCATAGCGATGTCCACGCGCGTACATCATGGCGTTAATAGAACTCGACCCGCCTAGCGTCTTACCTCTTGGCTGATAACCTTTACGCCCACTTAAGCCCGGTTGCTCAACCGTCTCAAAAGCCCAGTTATTGAGCTTGGTCGGCATCATCGCCACAACGCCAACTGGAGTATGAATAAAGGGGCTCGTGTCTTTGCCACCAGCCTCGAGCAAGCAAACGGTAGTATTTGGGTCTTCTGACAATCGAGAAGCCATCACACACCCAGCTGAGCCGCCGCCTACAATAATAAAGTCATAGTTATCCATTGATTGTCTCCGCAACTTCTAAAGGATGTAGCTCTCGCTTTAAGATTTTTCCTGTTGCCGTCATGGGTAACGCGCTACGAATGAATACTTTACGAGGGTATTTGTAATCGGCCAGTTGTTCTCGACACCATGCCATTAACGCTTTGCTGTCACACTGTGTATGCTCGTGTAGCACAACATGGGCATGAATCTCTTCCCCCAACTGCTCATGATGTTCACCAACCACAGCCACCATTTCGACATCCGGGTGACACATCAACACTTCTTCGATCTCTCTCGGGTAAACGTTGTAACCACCACGGATAATCATGTCCTTCACACGATCAACAATAAACAAATTGCCGTGCTCATCCACACGCCCGATATCACCCGTTAAAAACCAGCCATCTCTGATTGCCTCTGAGGTTGCTTCTGGTCGTTGATAATAGCCTTTCATGACACTTGGGCTCTTAATGCACACTTCACCCAACTCTCCCATTGCGACCGAGTTGCCTTGCACATCAGTAATTTTGATAAGATGACCACATAGCGGTTGGCCGACACTACCAGATAGTCGATCACCATCAATGTGATTAAAGGTCGCGACTGGCGCTGTTTCAGAGAGCCCGTACCCTTCCAATACTGGCAGTTCAAAGCGCGACTCAAACTGGCGAATCACCTCAAGTGGCATAGACGCCCCTCCAGACACGCCTAACCTCAAGCTATGCTTAACCTGCTCAGAACGCTTGCTTGTTTTTTCAGAAGCATCAGGAGATTCTTCTCCCGCTCTGAGCAGTGCGATATACATGGTAGGAACGCCAGCAAACACGCTTACTTTGTGGCTAATGATCTGTTCAATCACTAATGATGGTTCGAAGAGTGGAATCAAGACCATAGTTGAACCCGTCAACACACTCGCGTTCATCATTACGGTTTGACCAAAACTATGGAACAGAGGAAGTGTTGCCATTGTGGTATCACTGTATTCCAACCGCATTAGATACTGTGACGACATGGCATTGGTTTGCATGTTGGTGTGTGAAAGCTCAGCGCCCTTTGGCTGGCCTGTTGTACCGGAGGTATATAGAATTACCGCGGTATCATCACCATGACACGCTACAGACTCAAATGAATCCAAAGGTTGTGCCAACCAATCTGCAATCGTTTCTTGATGATCATGGTTTTCTAACAGCATGAAAGTTGCGCCGTTTGGTATTGGCATAGACACGAAGTGTTCGCAGTTATCGGCCTGTGCAAAACCTTGTAATCCATAGCGCCCAATGGGTAGCTCTTCACTGCCCTCAAAACAAATGTAGGCCTTCGCGTCGGAGTCATTCAAGTGATAAGCAATTTCTCTCGTCTTAAACAACACATTTAAAGGGACGACAACGCAGCCTGCTTTTAGAATGCCGTAATAGGCAATGGGGAAATAAGTCACATTAGGACAAGACAGTGCAACCTTATCCCCTTTATTTAATCCAAGTCGCTTTAGATTTGCCGCGACCTTACCAGCAAGTTGTTCCAACTGAGCGAAGCTGACTTCATCCGTGCCCATACGCAGAGCGGCTTTAGTTGGAAACAGCGAAGCGCTACGTTCCAAGTTAACAGCAAGATTGTGCATCCATGATCTCCTTATTTGGCTAGACCTAGCGGTCACATTCGCCTTAGACGTTTTAATCGTTGTAATAAGTGTTGTCTTTATTGCTATCAGAGCCTGCACATTGGCGTGTCATGTAGGTAAAAGTATTTATTGAGCAAAACAGTAGGTGTTGAGCAAAATGTTTGAGACGCTCCAAAGTGCAACTCATCAAATTACAACATTTTGATAACATCTCGAACAGGTTTCAAAAAGACAAAAACCGGTGATATTCGGACATGGCTCAATCAGACCTTGTAAAACCTTGCACACATAAAGCAAAAGTTTGAACAAGCTTGGGAAAGTGAGAACAAGCAACAGGCGCAAATGTTAAAAGTTCGGTTAAGATGACGATATTCAACAAGAGGCACCCTATGGAATACACCGCAGTCTACGAACCCGATATGCAAGCATTCGGTATTCTTGACCTTCAACTACTACATCGTTACATGTCACCGGCTCTCAGTATCGAAGCGTTGTTGGAAGGCAGTAATATTGATGATCTTCAGCTCAATACGCCAGATACTCACATTACTTTGGCGCAAAAGTTGGCGGTGTTCAGTAACGCATTAGCGAATACGGATGAAGGCGGATTAGGTTTACGGGTTGGTCAGCAGGCCCGATTTAGCGACTTTGGAGTGTTGGGCTATGCGGTGTTCAGTAGCGAAACGCTATTAGATGCTTTGCTGATCGGATTTAAATATTTGCAACTTGCCGGCCCCGTGCTGAGAAAGACCATGTCTGTAGAGGATAACGTTGGGTACTTTCGCGCAGAACAACTGATTGACTTAGACTCTGTGCTGCCATTTTGTTGCGAGTATTGGTTTGCGGCGATCCAAAGCCTGTGTGAAGAAGTGCTGCAACAGCCCTTTCCATCACAAGTGATCCGCTTCCCTTATCCCAAGCCAGAGTACGGTGACCTTTATACCGAGGTTTTCCGTTGCCCTGTTGAATTTAATAGTGACCGCCTTGAATGGCAATTTGATGCGACCAGCTTGTACTCTCCTCTGCCCACAGCTAATACCATCACATTACAAATGTGTCTCAAGTCGTGTGATGACATGTTGGCAAAAGTAAGCGCCTCCACCAGCCTAAAAGAGAAAGTCTCTCAAATGCTGCTTGAGAGTCCAGGAAGTTACCCATCGATAGAATCTATCTCTTCAGAACTGGGGATGTCTTCCCGCACACTGCGTCGCCATCTTAAAGCGGCCGATACGAGTTACCAGAAGATTCTCGATCACGTTCGTTTCCATCTTTCGAGACACTATCTTTCGTCGACAAAAATGAGCATTGAAGAGATTTCTGAGCGTGTTGGTTTTTCCGAGAGCGCCAACTTCCGTCACGCATTTCGTAAATGGAGTGGAACCTCACCACGTCAATACCGAAAAGACGCGCTCTTATCGTAAACTGCACTTCAAATTAAATTTCAACGATACAATTAAATTTGTTTTGACTCTCTCAATTAAATAGCCAATGAACAAGGGTTTAACGGCTTTATGACCACATAAAACCTCGTCAAACCACCAAATATCACAATCGTATTTTAGTTTAGTTGGTCGATAAATTTCTTTTATCTTAACGACCATTTTTATTCGTTTTACCCAATTCAGTTTCTCCCCCATAGTCGCGGAAAATTCACCGTTTCTTTCACTATCGGAGGCTCCTGCATTGGACAACATCCAACCAACAACTCGCATAACCGTTCCAGTTATTGCACTGTCTTTCTACGCGATCGCTTCAGGCTACTTAATGAGCTCTTTGCCATTAATGCTGTCTGAATATGGCCTAGACAGTAATCTATCGAGTTGGTTGGCGAGTGCCTTTTATGCAGGTCTTCTAGCGGGTACGTTATTGATTGAGCGTGCGATTGCTCGTATTGGCCATAAAGACGCATTTGTAGTGGCACTGAGTGTCTTCATCGCAACGATCCTTGTGTTGCCATTGATTCCACATCAAGCGGTATGGCTATTGGCTCGTTTTGTGGCTGGTGTTGCGGTAGCGGGCATTTTCGTAATCGTTGAATCATGGCTTATGAGCGGTGACGAATCACAACGAGCTAAACGCCTAGCGATTTACATGTGTTCTTTGTACGGCGGTTCTGCAGTTGGTCAGCTAGGCATTGGTTACCTAGGTATTACTGGCGGCGTACCTTTTATCGCGATGTTCACTCTACTATTTGGTGCGATCATTGTGCTGATGTACGGACAAGCGACACCACCACAGATTCATGATGCTCAATCTTTGTCTCTAAAACAGGTCAGCAAGTTAAGCCACAGCGCTTTAATTGGCTGCATCGTTTCAGGACTTACACTGGGTGCAATTTACGGTTTGATGCCAGTAGAGCTTGCTCAGCGTAACATTGCGCACGAAGACATTGGTGGTTTGATGGCTCTAGTGATTATGGGTGGCATGGCTGTGCAGCCGATGGTGACTTGGTTATCTCACCATGTAGGTCAAGTGTTGTTAATGGCTTTGTTCTGCCTACTCGGTGTGGCAAGCATTGGCGTACTAACGATCAATCATGACTTCTACGTACTAGGCATGAGCCTGTTCGTGCTAGGCATGGCGACGTTTGCGCTTTACCCAATCGCGATCAACTTGGGCTGCCGTAACTTAGATCCAAGCTACTTGGTGTCAGTGACTCAAATCATGCTGCTTTGCTACAGCATCGGTTCAGTTGCGGGTCCAATCGTGGCAGACAGCTTCATGGATTCACAAGCAGGCTTATTCACTTACCTGTTTGCGTCTCTATTAGCGACAACGATCTACATGTTGATTGCTAGCCTAAAGCGCTCTCACCTACAGATTGCAGGCGAGTAATTGGCTTTAATCTTGTAAGATTGAACGATACACTGAGGGCTCTTCACCAAAGACGGTATGTCTGAAGGAAGCGCCCTTTTTTGTACGCGATACTGAGAAGACACACTAAGGTTGGAAAACATAACCTTCGCCGGTGATCGTTAGGATCAGTCCGTCACCAAGAATAGAGCGTATCTCTGAGATAGCGACAATCACCGAAGAGTTAGTGACAGTCTCACCTTCCCAACCGATATTTTTTAGCTGGGGGACACTGAATAGTTGTCCACGATGACGATTCATAAAAAGAATCATTTTTCTGTAAGCTAATGGCATCGTTCCAACGATATAACCATTCTCAATATTGCGTATGAGTTTTGTGTTCAGCTCAATAACCTTACCGTTTACTTCCAAAACTTCATTATGTTCTTCACATTTACCTTCAATTACAGGGGAAGAGTCCGTATTCATATAATATTCCCTAACAGAGCAACCAACGACACAACTTTATTAAGAGATGTGTTTAATAACGTCGCTTATAAATGGACGCTTAAAATCGAAGATAATGAAAGCAGCGTATACGGTAAAAAGATTAAATTTTTATTATTAGAATATGAACAGAATATCAACAACAAGGTCTCGGCTCTAACAAATAGCCTTCATTTAGTATAGTGTATAGACATTTACAGTCTATCATTCGGCGGATTTCATAGATTGCAACCAGAACTGACGCGGATGTTACCGATTTCCCAGGCCACCCAACACGCTTAAGAATATTCTTGCTAACAACTACGCCTTTGTTCTGATAAAGATAAAAAAGTACCTTACGGTGTGGCTCAGACAAGGTGCCTACAATTGAACCATTGTCTTCCTTTCTAACCAGTTTGGTTTTAGTATTCACTTCCCTACTGTTCACAACGATTTTTTGTTCAGTAGTGAAATCCGGCATATCCGTTACATCATGTGGCATTACTTACCTCTTATTTTGTGTATCAACCATATCGATTTAACTAGGTATGGTCATAAAAGTAAGGGAAAGCTACATAACACCAATCTTGAAAAATACAGTAGATCTACTGCATTTATTGGTTATAAGACATCACAAATGAACACTGTTTTATATCATATTTTAAGGCGGGTTAAGACCTAAATGGGCCCTCATACTACCCTACATTTTACTTTATATTTCAGATCAAATAGTTAGCTTGTGAGCCGATAATTCTTACGATATTGACTAGGTGATAAGCCAAAATGTTTCTTAAAACGGTGAGAAAAATTATAAGGGTCTTTATAACCGAGACGATTAGCAATCATAGATACTGACCAATCTTGTTGCTTTAGCAAACTGGTTGCTTTATCCATTCTCAACTGGATCAATTTGCTTCGCGGAGACACATTGAATAGCGACTTCGTCACTCGGTTTAATTGCTCTTCACTAATAAACACTCGCTCTGCCATCCCTGCAACCGTCCAAGATAGATGCAGACTACTTTCGATTTCATTGTATAGAGCCTGAACACGCGCCGTCGTACCGGTCGATTTAGGTTCAAACCCTGTTAACGTGCGAATGATTTCACTCATCAGTAGTTTTCGATAACTCGCTCTGCCGCCAATTTCAAAGTGAACCAAATTCATCAGTGACCAGATTTGCTCACACTCTCCGAAAGGGACAATACTCTGCCCTAAACTCGCGATATGCTGCCACTGTGGCGTATCAGGCGTCAGCATCCACGCCATTTTCCAATAGTTGTATTGAGGATCGAGTTCAAATCGAAATGGCGTTTCAGCAGGAAGAACCACAAGTGTATAAGGCGTAATTGCTTGTACTGATGTCGCCGTTGTTAATATTCCTCCCCCTTCTTGAGTAAAAATCAACGTATGAACATTCACCGATTCGCGTTCCACCCAATACGCGTCATGCAGCTTTGCCATTCCCCCCATGTAAACACCGCAGCTTCTCATCTCTGGGATATCTTCAACGGTCAAAAAACGTTCTTTACATTGTTCTGCAAGAAACACGTCATCTTGCCACGTTAATTTTGGCTTCATATTATCAATGACGGATTTGCACAGGTTTTGTTGTTTTTTAAACATGTTGTTACTTCACTCAAATCACTATAGTTCTGCCATAAATCGGAGAGCTTATGACAACTAACATCAACCCTAACTCATCTATAAATAACAAGCCAGAGAGCATATTACCTCGCATTATCAAACTTGGTTTGCCTGTTGCTTTGCAAAGTGCTTTGGTTGCTATTTTAGCCCTTGCTGACGTGTTAATGGTCAGCGATTTTGGTATGGAAGCAGCAGCGGCTGTGGGAATTGCATCAAAATGGCACTTCGTCGCTATTATGATTATGGCAGGGTTGGCCTCAGCAAACGGAACATTGGTAGCGCAATATTGGGGAAAAAACGACCGTAAAAGTGCACGAACCGTGTCTTCTATCGCAATGGTATTTGGTTTAAAAGTTCTGCTACCTGTAACGGCAATCATCACTCTTGGTTCACAGTTTTTGATGATGTTGCAAACCAGCGATCAAACCGTCATTGAGCTTGGTGCGACTTACCTTTGGTATGGCTTCCCTGTTCTGCTTCTGACCCATATTGTGGTTGTAGTTGAAGCAAGCATGCGCTCATCAGGTGACACCGTCACACCACTTCTGCTTGGTGCGGTGACGATTGCACTCAATATCGCACTTAACTTCATCCTTATACAGGGTGCTTTCGGAATTCCAGCGATGGGTGTTGCAGGAGCAGCATTAGCAACGACTCTAGCGCGATTAATTCAAGTGAGTTTGATGTACGGCTACATGCGTATGCGCAACCACTGGCTATTAACGACACCGAGCTCGCCACATCGCCCGTCATTGTGGTTATCTTACCGTCGTATTGCCCTGCCACTGACCATGAATGCTGTTTTATGGGCAATGGGTACCATGGCTTACCAGATGATCTTTGGTCACATGGGTACGACAGAGCTAGCTGTTTTCTCAATGCTCGCTCCGTTTGAGTCATTATGTTACTAGGTGTTCTTTGGCATCTCTGTTGCGTGTTCAGTGTTGCTTGGCCATTCATTAGGTCGAGATGAGTTAGATGATGCAATGAGTATGGGCCTCACCTTCATCAAAGCCGTTGTAGGTTTTGGGGCAATTGTAGGCTTGATGCTGTTCATGGGGAAAGAGCATGTTCTATCATGGCTAAACCTAACCACAGACGCTTTATACCCACTCGCTTCACCAGCGATGATGATCATGTGCTTTGCGGTTGTAATTCGTATGCTAAACATGGTTATCATTAACGGTATCATTCGTGCTGGTGATAATGCATTTTGCCTGCGTATGGACTTCATCGCGATGTGGATGGTCGGCATTCCAGTTTGTGTTTACGGCGCATTTGTCGCGGAATGGGACTTCAAGTACATCTATGGCCTGATGTTAGTTGAAGAAGTTGTGAAGCTGTCTATCTGCTCGCACCGTTACTTGAGTCGCCGTTGGATCAACAACCTGACGGTTACTTATGAAGAACCACAAGCTGCTTAAGCTTTTGAAGTAATCAACTATTTGAACAAGATGTCGCTCAAAACAGAAAAGGTCTGAGAAATCAGACCTTTTTTGTTTCTGGAAGAATAGCCTTTAGTGTACCCGCTACTTCTTATTCATTCGGATATAGCGATTAGATACGTTCGGTAACGGCTTTTCTGGCACTTTCCGTTTCTCATGAATCAAATGTCGAATCGCTAAAATAGGATGCTTAAGCAACATTCGTGGCCCTGTATAGGGCATCACCAAACGCATCTGCTCTTTCGGGTCAGGTTTATAGCAATGAATCGGACACTTATTGCAGGTTGGTTGTGCTTCACCATAAGGGCATCTATCAAGCCTCGTTTCCGCATAACGTAACAGCTGCTCACACTCTTCACATAACGCGTTATTCTGACGAACTTCACCGTGGTGATCTTTGCAGTATATGTGCACCATCGCGATAACGGTTTTGTACTCCGTCGCAAGTTCGCCTTGTAGAATATTGTTATGTTGGAACATGATTAATTACCCAGAGAGAGGCTATACAGGTTGAAATTTACGCTTTCACTTATCACGTCTTCAACCCGCTCGAACGCAAAGCCAAGTTTAGTCAGTAGTGCGATGCTTCGAATGTTATCAGAGGTAGTGATAGCAACTAAATGATCGATATCAGCATTCTGCTTAGCTTGTTCAATTATTGCTTCTCCCGCTTCTTTCGCAAAACCTTGACCGTAAAACTCCGGAGCAAAGCCGTAACCAAGATCATGCGACTCTAAACTGTCCCTCTTAATTAATCCGCAAACTCCAATTGGCGTTGAGGTTGCTTTCAGTTCTACCATCAACAAAGAGACACCCTTCTCTTGATGCATCTTAAGGATGTTGTTCTCGATATACTCTTCAGCTTTCGCCGTGTTGGTTATCTCTTTGTCTCCGATATAACGCAAGAAGTCTTCTGAGCTATATAACCTTTGGATAAATTCAGCATCCTCAGTTGTAATCATTCTTAATCTTAAACGAGCGGTTTCGACTGCCTGCATGACGATATTTCCTTGCTGAATACCATGTAAATATTGAGTTCTAGAGCTAAAATGATTATCCTCCACCGCCTAAACTAAATACAAGGCTATGCAGCAATGAACCGTAAGAAAAAAATTAATCAAATTCTAAAAAAGAAGCAGAAAAAAGCGAATTCTAAACTGCATACAAGTAATAAGCCTCGCTACATTCCTAAAGCTGAACGCGCAAAGATGAAAGCAGAAGAGCAGGCTCAAGCAGCGCAAGCGGAAGGTGCTGTCGAAGCAACTGTTGAAGCTGAAGAAACTAAAGCTGCAGAGTAAGGTTAAGCGCTCACTGTGCATTCTTACCAGGCTCCTTTGCTAAAAGGTAAGTACAAAAAAAGCAGCCTCTATTTTGGCTGCTTTTTTGATCCTGATGTATTGAATCTCGTTGATTAGCCTTTGAATAGCTTTACTTCCCAACGAGAGAATGGTGCTTGAGCACTGATTCCTGCTCTACCCCAACGATCGACTGAGTCCACCACTAGAATACGCTCATTAGGTACTAGAGACTTAATCAAGTTGCTCGGCTTTTTCGCTGTAACAAGCCATAGTGCATCATCTTCCGAAAACATCGCTTTAAGTTTCGCTTTGTCCTGCTCTGTCCATTCAAGCTCTGCTTTAAACATGCGGTCTTCAACATACAGTTGGCTACCAGATGCAAAATCTTCCAAGCTTTCCGAAAGCAAGAGTACTGAGTCCACTTCGTTATCAAGCAATACAGCTTGTTGCTTGTTAATCAGTTCACGAACATCCAACATCACGCGCTGCAGATTACTATCAATAGCTTCAGCCTGCTCTGGCCACAATAACTTAAAGTCATCAGCCACAATCGCAGCCATGCGCGTTAAGTTGGTTGGATTTAACCAAGCATACTTAGACACTTCGCCATTCGATAACGTAAGTGCTGCAACACCTTGTGCTCGAGGCGTAATCGCTTGAGCCGCATCGACCTCAACCAAGCGGATATTACCTTGCCTTGCGTATACGAATGTAGGATCGGCTTGCCAGATCGATGACAGTGTTAGAGCAACGGTCGCCTTTTCGCCAGACTTAAGCACTTTGCTTGCCCCCTTGGTACCAAACCAATTCGGCAGACGATCAATACCATAGCGCTTTGGTGGCAGATACTCGGTCGTGATGTCAGTGCCTTTAGTTAGCTCTGTCGCTAATGCATAAGTCACAGGTGTACTGGTCAGGATATCCTCTGCATTCACGTTCAGTGACATCACTGAACCAGCCGTTAACACACTACCCAGCACACTCACTTGAGCCGCTGCTTTTACTGAGCTAGCGATACGATTCATTAAAGAAGTCATGATTACGCCTTTCTTACAATTCGGTATAGCGTTGCTGCAAGGAAAAACGTTGCAGAAACAATGATGATTGAAGCACCTGACGGAACTGGCAACTTAAGTTCCATTGGTAACACCGTACCAACCAGACAAGCAATGGTCGCGAGCAGAGCTGATAACAACACAAAGCTACCCATGCGTTTAGTTAGTAGTCGAGCTGTCGCACCTGGAATCAGCAATAACGCACCCACTAGAACTGCACCTACGATCTTCACGGCAGCAATCGTGACTAAGGTGATCATCATGACAAACAGGTAGTCGTAGAAACTAGTGTTGTAACCGCGAACCTTCGCAATATCAGGGCTGATACAGGTAAGCAGGATACGGTTGAATGTCGGTATCAAAAGCAAAATGATGATCGCGCAACTGCCTGCGAGAATCGCTAAGTCCTGATCCGTTACCGTAAGAATCGAACCAAATAATACGTTCTCAAGCATGTGAATATTGATCTTACGAGCTACGTACATCAGTAACGCTGCACCCACTGCCAACGCCAGCGCAAGGAACACACCAACCAAGGTATCGTATGGAACGTTGGTTCTGTTTCTTACAAAGTGCAGAAGCAACGCGAAGATCATACAAAAGCTAAACAGTCCAATAATTGGGTTTTCTGGTGGTTCACCAAGTAGAACACCGATTGCGATACCGGTTAACGCGGCGTGTCCGACAGCTTCAGAAAAGAAAGCTAGACGCTTTGCAATCACCAAAGTACCAAGACCACCTAGCAGAGGGCCAAGCAATAAGGCTGCCACCAAAGCGTTGACCATGAAGGCATACATGAAGCTTTCAGATAACAAGCCCGCTTCCACCCCACTAATGGCAAGTTGTCGTAACCAATCCATTACGCAACCTCCTTCGATTCAGTCACTACTGAGCCACTACTGTAGTGTTGGAATAGGCTTTCGATCTTCGTTGGATGGAGTACTTGCTCATGTGGGCCACTATCTACTAAGAATCGGTTAACGACATGCACGTTCGCTTCAAGTCGACGTACCGCAGTAACATCGTGGTGAACCGCTAGAATCGTTCGGCCTTCATCAACACATTCACGAATCAGCGATTCCAAATAGCGAACGCCCTGCTCGTCCATACCCGTCGTAGGTTCATCTAATACCAGTAAGCTCGGGTTATCCAATAACGCTTGAGCAAACAAAACACGTTGCTGCTCACCACCAGACAACTGTCCCATACGGCGGTCGCTACGAGTCGCCATACCTACGCGATCTAACTGCGCGAGAGCAAGATCTAACTGCTTTGATTTACGACGCCAAAACAGAGGGATTCGCGTCTTATTTAGCAGAACAAAGTCCATGACCGTCAAAGGTAAGCTCGACTCGAAGGTCGCTTTTTGAGGCACGTAACCAATACTTGGCTTTTCTGGCCAATGAATGTTGATCGCTCCAGAGAAAGGCGTCAGTCTAAGTACAGATCGCAGTAAAGAAGTCTTGCCGCCACCGTTTGGTCCCATGATTACATGACACTCGCCCGCTTTAAGTTCTAGCGAGATATCATCAAGAATCACATTATTATCGTACTGTAGACCCAGTTTATTGATTGAGATTGATGGACCTAGCATTATGCGTTCCCGCTTTTAGCTTGGTTCGCCGCTGCAAATTTCATTGCTTCGATTAACGTTTCTAGGTTCTTCTTCATCTCAACTTCTACTTTATCGTCCTCATATTCACCATGCGTCATGTGAGAAAAACGGTAAAGCTGAACGCCTGTTTCCGCTTCAATCGTGTCAACAAAACGGTTTGGCATGTTTAATTCGTAGAACAGAACATCAATACCCGACGCGCGGATCTTCTCGATCGTCTCTTGCAGCTGGCTAGCACTTGGCTCAACACCGTGTGCTGGCTCGATTACCGCCGCAACATCAACACCAAACTCTTGAAGAATGTAACCGTAAGCATTGTGTGTCGTCGCCACTTTCATGCCTGATGTATCTAACTCACCTAATGACAACATCGCATCACGCTTCATGAAACGAAATTGCTTTGCGTACTTACGCGCATTCTTGCGATAAAACGCAGCGTTGTCTCGGTCGAGTTTAGAAACTTCACTGGCAATGGTGTAAACCTTTTGAATTGTTGTCGAAAGCCCAACAAAGGTGTGCGGGTTAACAGCACCTTGACCAACAGATTGACCAAGAGCCGGAAGTAAAGGCACTTCTTTATTTGCCTCGATCACAACCAAATCATCACGTTGCGCTGCTGCAATGACTTTAAGCGCGAAGTCGTCATGTCCAATTCCGTTTACAACGATTGCATCCATCTGACTCAATCGCTTCAGGTCGTTCGGTTGTGGTAAGTAGTTATGGGGGTTAAAACCAGCATCAACCAAAGGAAGAATGTTCACTTTGTCGCCGACTACGGCTTTCACATAGCTGTAGTAAGGTTGAAGCGTGATACCAATCGTCAGTTTGTTACTGTCGAGCGTGTATTCTTTTGCTAATGCATGAGGTGCCATGAACACCGATAATAACGACATGAACAGGGTCATAATTCGCATAGTAAATCTCTTATTATTAGTGAGCATCGCTTGCATGATGCTGTTCAACTTCTGATTCATTCACAACCATTTTCCAGCCTTCAGATTCAAGTGTGTGCTCGTCAAAAGCACTAGGCTGTTTTGCTATACCACCAAAGAAAATCCAGATTTCAGGAGAAACGCTGTTCGCGTTCAGAATAAAAGAATCCGCAAAGCCAAGTTCATTTGGTGTGGAAAAATAATAACCACGCTCGTCCAGCACCCAAGCATGAGAGCCTTTGCGCTTCCAACTCTGATCTTCTACAAACGGGGCAACCCATTCATCTTTAAGTGATGCAACACTCGGCCATTCACCGTCTGAGTCCATGCGCAGATCACGAATTTCTTCGTGAGCCAAACGCAACTCTGATAGCATCGCCAAGTTTTCTTGTTCAACATCAGTCACAAGAATTTGATGATCAAGCACTGCTTTAACGTGGGATTCTGCCTGATGAAATGGGATCGCGACGGTTGCAAAGCAAAGGATGAACACAATGATCAGCCCTACCCATTTGCCCTCTCTGCCGCCCGTGTCAGCACGTACGCTTTGAATCATCATTTTTCGCTGATCTCTACAACATCAACTTCGACAGGAAACTCGTGGCCCGAATCAAACACAAGGTAGAACTCGGTGTCTGGGTGTGAAAACTCAACAATAGAGCGCTTATCTGTCATCTCTTTTGCGATCAAGTTGTCTTCGTAATCGTACATCTCAACCGCGTAATCAATCGCTTTGCTGCCATCCGAATAACCCGCTTCACAAGCAACGGTTTTGCCTTCAAGCCAGCAGCTCATCAGTGGAAAGTGTGCTTGCGCAGGTAATGCAGCGAAACCAAGTCCCAGTGCTAAGCAAGGAGTCATTAAAGCGTTAAGTTTTGTTTTTATTGTCATGGTTCGTACCCTAGCCACAGTGCAAATACTCAGAAGTAAACTGAGCGATAAAGGGCTCAAATGAGCCCTTAAGTTTTTTGGTTCTTAATCAGGGATTAAGGCCCGATATCACAGACTATTGAAGCAGTGCTTCGAACGTTAGGTGAACGTTCGCGCTTGCTTTGTCTGCCAGTGGGTTGTCAATCAACTCACCTTTGTAGTTCGCTTTCATTACGTAACGACCCGCTACGTCTGGAGTAAACGTGATTTCACCGTTCTCATCACTCACCACATCAATCTGCTCTTGGTGGTTGCGGTAAAGCGTACCTTCACGAGTAATCTCCGCTTTCACGTCTTTCTGGATCTCACCGTTGTAGAAGAATTGGAATGTTACTGGTTCTCCTTCAACGATGTCTGAAGGGTGAGTCACTGGCTTCATCTCAAGTAGCTTGCCTTCAATTTTGAACACTGAATCCGTTGGCTTACCTACCGTGATGTAGCTTTCTGCACGAGTGAAGCTGATTTGTGTTACCACGTCACGTGCTTTTTCTGGTAGTACTGAATCACGCTCTGCTTTGTTTGCTTTAATCCACTTCATGGTGTCGCGACGGCCCGCTTTGTACTGTGTGTAGTAAGACGGATAGTTGTTGATTGCCACTTTGTGTGTACCTTCTTCTTCAAAATAGAAGTCGAAGATTGAACGACGCTTGCCACGAATCACAAAGTTAGGACGCTCGCTGCGGCCATCAGGCATGATGACATGAGCATTTTCGCTGCCTGCAGGCTTATCAAAAACAAACGTACCGTGAGACGCAGTAACGTCGAACGTTAGCCAATCACCACCTTCTTTAGATACAGTGAAGTGAGATGGCAGAATCCAACGTGGGTGAGCTTGTGCTGTTGTCGTTGCTGCTAAGCCAAATGCCATCACACCTGCTAGAGCAAGTGCTTTAATTTTTGTTTGTTTCATCATGTTCAATTCCATTATTTATAATTGTTAGCCGTGTCGCTCTATCTGAGCCTACGATGACCACTGTCTATTCTGTTCAGCTTGGTTTTAGTTCGTACTTACTAGTTGCTGTTCGCAGTTACTATTTAGCGATGTAGTTCAGGGTGATTTCACCCGTCTCTTCCGTTGCTTTTAATTCGTAAGATGCGTTTGAATCTGTGAGTGATACTTTTTGACGAAGGTAGTTACGGCCACCGTGTTCGCGAACCACTTCGATATGAACCGTGTACTCACCTTGTTCTAACGTTTCACCGCTGTCGCTCTTGCCATCCCAAACGAAACGGTACTGACCAGCAGGACGCGTTGCAGACGTTACAGCATCAACCAGTTCACGATCGTAACGGCCAACCTTTCTCCACCAGCTACGCAGATCTTTAAGCCATTCATCTTTACCGACCCAAAGCTCGATGGTTTTCACTGACTTTCGTTCGCTGTTCTCTACCCACACCGCCACATAAGGACGTGCATACATAGACGTATCAATCTTTGGAAGCTCAAAGCTGACATCAAGTTTTGCCGTATCAGGAATCGCTTGTGCCATACCTAGGCTTGGCAAAAGAGATAAAGCAAGAAGCGCCTTGCTCCAGTTCATTTTTTTCATGTTTAACAACCTTTTAAATCCGTTTAACCTTAAGTTCGTTCTTCAATCCGATTCATCAATCGAATCAAGCGTTAAGGCACGGCGACAAAATAGATAACAAGTGAGATTGCAGACCCAAACATCGTCCATTTGATGGAGGTATTAAGCGTCTTTTTCTTAGGTAACAGTAAGCACACGCCGGTAAGCACAAAGAAGATCATCAGTAGCGCAGTGATATCGATAAACCATTTCCATACTTCACCGCTGTTACGACCTTTATGTAGATCGTTCAACAATGCGATAACGCCGTAATTCGTAGTTTCGACTTCTACAAATTCAGACGTGACGTCAACAAACACGGAAGCGTTGTAGCCTGGTCCTTTGAAGTCCATAGACACTTCACCGATGAGCAACTCACCGTCTTCAATCTCTGCGTAGATGTCCAAGCCTGAAGGAACACCAGACAGATTGGCTTCTTCAAACAGAAACGTTTCAAAGGCTGTCTCGTCAGCTTTTAAACGTCCGTCTTGGACCGTAAATAAACTTGTAGGAAGCGTTAGCGTAGAGCGTTGGATATTGGGTTGGCTTGATTCAAATAACTCAGGTCGGTTCAGGGTTATACCTGTCACTGAGAAAAAAAGAACCACGAACAGAAGCGCCATAGAAATATAAACATGCAGTCGACGAGCCCATGACTGAACCGCCCTACTTTTTAACGACATACAAACCAATACCTATAAATTTTATGGCGACAATTTAGTTGATAATCATTCGTATTGGCATTCAATTTACATTGTTTACGTTTGCTGAGCGGCGTAAGGAAATTTACATAACATTACATGGGAAGTCATCGAACTATATGCATATTCTTACTAACGTGTACTTAAGAGATTTGATTCGTTCTATCAGAGCTTATCGATAACAGGTCAAAGCTCAAAAAACCTCAATCTCAACATGCTTGATTGAGATGGATTTAAGGTAACAGTTGTGGCTTTAAGGATTGAAAGTTGGGACTATTTGATCACTGGTTTGATGATAGCTAATGAAGCTTAAAAGGATTTGAAATGCGTATTATTGTTTTGGCTTTAGCTGTGCTAGCAACGGCGTGTACCAGCCAAATAACCAGCACGGAAGAACATATTCAACAATACATCGGTTCAGACATAACCGATGTACAAGAACGTTATCTCACCGAACGGTCACGCCCTATCAGTTTTTGGGCGTCTCGAAACTATGCTTGGATTGAAACCAAGAAGCCGTTAGATAATGGTTATACAGTACACGCCTTCAAAAACCCTTATCGTGACTGCACCATTAATTGGGTCGCTGATACCAGTGGCGTAATTCAAAGTGCTACGTCCAGCGGCACGATGTGCGAGCCTTAATCGACACACTGGAAAGACAAAGATTAAAGAACTATAGCCGCCAAAGATTAAAGAACTATAGCCGCCAAAAATTAAAAAGGGTGTCATTTGACCCATCAAATGACACCCTTTTCTCAATATAACTTTCTCTTGTCTTCTGTTGTGCTATTAGCAGTTAAACGTTGCCGTTATCACTCACTGTTCTTAGCTGAGTCAGATATTTAATCCAACCTTTTGCTTCAGAAGAAGGCTCAATGTTGTTCGCGCGTTTCGCTTGAGCAAGAGCATTATCAAGATTCTTTAGCTTGTACCATGAACGTACTTTCGCTAAAGCAACATCAGCTTGCTTGTTCTTGTCTTTCACTTTATCCAAAACAACCAGAGCACGATCGTAGTAACCTTGCTGCACCAGTAACTGAGCCACGTTCCAATGATATTGCGTGTCTTTTTTAGACGCTAACGTCCACACTTCAATAGCACTGTCCCACTCTTTCGCCAACTGCCAGTAAGTTGCTTGCTCAGCCAGAAGTTGAACATCGCTGTTCGCATCATCTAGCTTTGCGATCTCTTGAGCAGCGCGCTCTGGAATGCCTCGTTTAGCATAAAGCTGAGCCAATAGTCTGCGGTCTGAGTTTTTCAGCTCCACACCTTGAAGATCTGCCAACGCTAACGTGTTCAATGCATCACGGTTGCGCTCTAGTCTTAACTGAATGCCCACAAGCTGACGCCACCAGTTGTCTTTTTCTGGTTGAAGTTCAATTAGGCTTTCCAGTGTTGGAATAGATTGCTTCCACTGCTTTAACTGTAGTTGCGCACCCAGTTTTAGCGATAGAGGCGACAGTTCTGGTTTTGCATTGAACTTGTTACGATTACCAATAGCAACCAGTACTTTTGACCAGTTTTCGATTTGGTATTCCGCTTGTGCAATTCGCATCCAAAGCACGTCTTTCTTTTCTGCCTCTGGCGCTGTTTTAACTAACTCATAGTAATGTGGAAGCGCGTTTTTGAACTGCTGATCGTTTAATAAGAGATCAGCAAGCATACGCTTCGTAACCCAAGCTTGTTCATCGACCAGCAAATTAGTGTCTACGGCGTAAGTAAGCTGCTTAATTGCCTTATCGGTTTTGCCATCTTGCCAGTAAAACACACCCAGCATACGAGCTACGTACGCTTTGTCATAGCCTTTAGATAGCTCCAAGCCTGCAAGTAGGTCAATGGCCTGTTTAACCTGTTCATCTTGAGCAAGCTTATGAGCCTTTTGAACACGAATAGCAGTATATTGGGTTAGCTCTTGTGCCTGTGTTGTAAGGGGCATTAACAACAAGCCCACTAATATCCATATCTGTTTCATCATTTTGCCAACTTGAATTCAAAGGTAAATGTTTGTCCAAATTGAGGGGTCGCTTTACCATCAACAACCTTAGGCTGATACTTGTATTTTTTCATAGCACGTATCGCTTCACGCTCGAACATACGACGCGGGTTTGCATCCGTGACTTGAATATCCATCGGTCGGCCTGTTTCATCGATAGTAAAACTCAATGTAACAAAGCCTTCAGCCCCGCGCTTAAGCGCTTTCGCTGGGTAACGAGGTTCAACTCGATACAGAGGCATTGCCTGTTGGTTTGACCCAAAATCAGAAAATGTCGGAGCGTTAATCGCTAGGCCATCAATCGATGTATTCAAATCTAACGACGGCAGTGAAGACATCGAGTTCAGAGGCGTAACTTCAGCTTGTGACTGAGACGTTTGCGCTTCCGGTGGCGGCTCTGGCATTTCTGGTTTTTCAGGGACTGCACGTTGTCTTCTTTGGACTTCTTGTTCTTGTTCCACCATTACCATGTTGAAACTCAACGTCTCGCTATCATCAGGTGAACGTTGGTGACCATTATCGACCATCCAAGCCATAAAAGAAAACAGAGCTAAGCCCAATGCGCCCGCTAGCGGTAAAGCAAGAAATAGGCGAATCATTTATGAAGATCCTCCAAGATCATCGCTTTTCAGCAGCAAGCGCAATGTTTTTAACACCCGCACCTTTCGCAGCGTCCATCACTTTAACAACCGTACCGTTGTAAGCGTGTTCATCCGCTTGAATAACCAAAGAAGCATCAGGTTGTTCTAGCAACAAGTGCTCTAACGTCGCTTGGACACGTTCAACATCAACAACGCGTTTATCGATGAAGATGTCATTCGCAGAAGTAATCGCAACAAAGATGCCCGCATCCTTTTGGCTGACTACGTTAGACGCTTGTGGGCGATTAACTTCCACCCCTGATTCACGAACAAATGAACTGGTCACAATAAAGAAAATAAGCATGATAAATACAATATCAAGCATCGAAGTAAGGTCTATTTGAGCCTCTTCGTTTTTAGAATGACGTCGACCGAGTCTCATCGTTGACTCCTTAAAGATTTTTCTAATTTCAATTCTAAGCGGTTACACACTTTCGCTAAACGAGCATGAACAAACATGCCCGCTAATGCAGCAACCATACCCGCCATGGTTGGCAGTGTTGCCAACGATATACCTGAAGCCATCAATTTAGGGTCACTGCTACCTTGAGTCGCCATCACATCAAAAACAGAGATCATACCGGTGACAGTACCTAACAAACCCAACATCGGACAAATAGCGACTAACAGCTTAATAAAATTCAAGTTCTGGTTAAGTAAAATACTAGCTTGCCCTAACCAACCTTCACGAATGGCTTTGGCATGCCAAGAAGAGTGCTCTTCTCTTTCATGCCA
This sequence comes from Vibrio chagasii, assembly GCF_024347355.1. Classification (NCBI taxonomy): domain Bacteria; kingdom Pseudomonadati; phylum Pseudomonadota; class Gammaproteobacteria; order Vibrionales; family Vibrionaceae; genus Vibrio; species Vibrio chagasii. The sequence goes on along the minus strand of NZ_AP025466.1, from coordinate 116,633 downwards.
CTTAGTAATCCAAGCTTGGCGCTGCTTTGGAAAGTAGAACGCGAGATATAACACGCGCTCTACCACAAGCACCCAATACACTAGGACAACAGCCGCTAGCCACCACAAGACGAAACCGCCCTGCTCCATAAAGCTTGATAAAGACAGCAGCCAGTCACTCGTTAACCAACTCGCTGGTAATAGAGAACCCGACAAAATATCCATTACGCAGCAGTCCCAACTGGTGAAACCACAGCTTTTGATTCAACCGTTTTTTCCGCCTGCTCCGCAACAAGACCAATACCTTGCTTCTCAAGAATATTACGAATGTTTTCTGCTTGAGTGCTAAGAATGTTGTGTGCCAATAGAAGAGGCATTGCAGCAACAAGACCAAGTACGGTTGTTACAAGCGCCATCGAAATACCGCCCGCCATCACTTTCGGATCGCCATTGCCAAACTGTGTGATCACTTGGAACGTTTCGATCATACCCGTTACTGTACCTAGAAGACCTAACATTGGTGCTAGCGCTGCCAATAGCTTAAGCATTGATAGACCTTTCTCTAGGTGAGTCTGCTCATCAACAACCGCTTCTAAAAGACGTAACTCTAACGCTTCAACCGTTTGGTTTTGCTCTTTGTTGTACACGACAAGAACGCGACCTAATGGGTTGTCACCCGCTTGCTCAGGGTTCTTAAGCTGCGCACGAATTTTCTGACGAGCAATCGATAGAGACACGCCACGCACTAAGGCGATAATTAAACCAATAGCCAGTAGGCCAAGAATCACTTTACCAACTACACCACCCGCTTGAAGGCGATCAGATAGGTTAGGTGTTAGCGCCAACTGCTCCAACATGAATCCACGTGAAGGATCGACAACAACATTTGCTACTTCACCATTTGCCAGTGAAGAAAGTGATGTTAGCGTTGGACCATTATCTGGCTGTTTACGGTATGCGATTGCGTCTTCACGCTGAGTGTTCCAGCTAACGTAACCTTGATCTGTCACTAGGCCAATCGAGCCTAAGCGATAAGCATCAACATTTTGTGTATTACCTTCACCATTAATGAAAGCAATTTGAGATTTGCTAAGCTCAGAGCTCGCTTGAATCTGCTCTACCATACTCATCCACAAGCCAGAAAGCTGAGGCATTGATGGTAATGATTTCGCATCGATAATTTGTTCAACGGTCGCTGTGTGCTCAGCGCGATCAACGCTGTTTACTGTTGAGCTAAGCTCTGCGCCCAGTTCTTTCGCGTTTTGACGAACCACACCAAACAGCTCACCAAGGCTACCTGTTTCTAAGCGCAGCTTCTCTTCTAAACGAGCCAGCTTATTTTCGTTATCGCTAAACGTTTTAGTAAGAACGTCTGTTGCGTTTTGAACCGATGTACGTTTCGCTTCAAGTTGTGCTTTGATTGCTTTCAGTTCTTGTTCAGTCTTTTTAAAGCCAGCTTCACGAACTACATTGTGAGAAGCTTGAGTGCGATTTTCTGACTTCGCTTTGTTCACTAACTGAGCCGTTGAATCAGAAGCAGAGAAAGCAGAAAAGGAAATAGACGTGATGCAAAGCAATGCTGCTAATGGCTTTAAGTTCATTACTTAACCTCCGCAACAGTTAAAGAAACAGGTAAAGTAATCAAGCTTGGAGCCGCTTGTTGGCTAGCAATATCGTACGCTTTATCGAGCTCAGACTTCAACGAAGAATCAACTTCTTGCCATTGAGCAGCTGTTTGATTCCAAGCCCAGTACTGGCTGCCATTTAAGTTACGAGCAACTAAAGAGATACGTCCTAAGTGAAGTACATCTGCTTCAATCGTTTTATCGCTCGCCAGTTCTACGCGACCTTGGTATGAACCAAGCTTAATGCCGTAGTCCATCTCAATTTGGTACGCCTCTAGAATACGACGATATTTCTCAGCATCACTTACGTCTGCACGAGTCATCATTGCTTGAAGCTTTTCAACTCTCTCTAGACGCTGCTCTTTCTTAATCGGTACGTCTTTTTCTACCAGCTGTTGCAGGCCATCGATCATTTGATACATCAAAGGCACCACACCTTGGCGCGTGTATTTAATTTCTTCGATCTGCCCTTCAATACTATCAGCTTCTTGATTTTGGCTTTCAACCAGAGCAGCTAGGTGATCATGATAGATTTCTAGGTTTTTAACTTCTTCTTGAAGACGCTCAATTTCAGCTTGCAGCATTAGAGTTGCTTGGGAGCTTTTATCAATAACTTTTTGGCTTGAAGCCGATGCGTTATTGGTCTTGTTTTGAATTGATTGAGCTTGATCCAAGCTATTGGCCATAGAAGACGTTGCAACCAAACTGATGGCAAGCGCTAGGCTAGATTTTAAAAGATTCATAATTGTAGTCATTTACTATAGAAGAAGTTTAAATGAATTTTATTGATAAGCAGTCTCATTATCATTAAAAGTCACTCGCATTACTAGGGATATTTTTACTAAATAGTAGAATCACGAAAGGGGAAAGCCGAAACTTCCCCCTTAGCATTTAAGCTACCAATAGTACCCTACTAACAAATTAGTATTTTACCTGTAAAGTCGCCATGTAGTTGCGGCCTTCGCCGATTACTACATCTTCTGCAAATTGATGTTTTGAAGAAGTTGAACCGCCACCCGCTAGGTATTCTTTATCAAATACGTTTTCTACTGTTAGACGAGCAACAAAGTCGAGTGAGTCATCATACTTAAGGGTGTATGCTGCGCCCATATCGACACGAGCGTAGCCGTCTTTTTTGAATGTGTTAGCACTGTCGCCGTAACGAGAACCTTCATAGATAAGACCTAGATTCACATCAACTTCATTTGTTGCTGCGTAAGTAGACCAAACGCTTGCTGCGAACTCAGGAACGTCTACTGGGCGGTTACCTGCGTATGTTTCATGGTTAGTGATTTCCGCATCTAGGTACATCGCAGAACCAGACATTGAGAAGCGCTCTGAAATAAAGCCTTGTGCGGCTAGCTCAGCACCACGGTGAACTTGTTCGCCACCTTGTGTCTTCGTCCAATCGCCTGATGAAGTGTCTTCTACATCCATTGAGATGTTTTCTTGGGTGATATCGAATACCGCACCAGAAACGAATAGACGTTCGTCCATCAGTTCCCACTTAGTACCGACTTCATAAGAAACACCCGTTGCTGCGTCAAGAAGTTCGCCATCGTTGGTGTAGTTACGGCTTCCGCTAGAAACAACACCTTGTGGTTCGAAACTTTCTGAGTAAGAAGCGTAGATACTACCGTTTGATGCTGGGTGATAAATCACGCCAAGCTTAGGTGCAACGTTTTCTTCTGCAACGCCATCACTTACTTTACGGTCGAAACGAGCACCCGCAAGAACTTGCCATTCGTCATTAATAGTAATCAGATCTTGAATGTAGAAACCCCAAGTATCGTAAGTACTCATCTTACCTAGCGATGTAGGACCCACTGACGGTGCTGGTACTGTTGCATCTGGTGCGTACTCACCGCTGCTGAAGCGATCCATACCACGGTAATAGCTGTAGCCTAGCCAGTTAGCGCCAAACAATAGTTGGTGCTCTGTGCCAGCAAGATCAGCGGTTGTTGTTAGATCGACGTAAGCTGTTCTGAAACGCCATTTGTCATGACGGTAGTTGCCACCTTGAGTCACGGTACCCGTACCGTCGGGGTTCATGTTTGAAAAGCTTGGGTAGCTTTCCATATCGATACGTTCGAAATCTTGGTAGTTGAAACCTGTTTTTAAAGACCATGTTTCAGTCAGGTTAGCAGCAATATCAAAACCAACGTTCTCAACATCATTCTCGATCTGTGACCACTGTGCATCCCAGATGTGCTTGTCGCTACCCACTCGGTTGCCGTCTAGTGTGTATAAAGCGCCAGAATCTACGCTACCTTCGTCGTTAGTTTTGTCGTAATGAACAGAAACCGTAACGTCTTCAGTGACATCGTAATCAACGAATACACCACCAACAAAACGCTCAGTCTGTGGTTCAGTACCGTCACCGTAAGTTCTCCAAGAGCCGTAGCTTTCTTTGGATAGAATCGCGCGACCACGTAGCGTTTCCGCATCGTTCAATGCGCCACGTACGTCAACAGTCGTACGAGAGTGATCATTCGAGCCGATGTCTTGGCTTAAGCTTACTTGTGTATCATAAGTAGGCTTCTTGCTTACCATGTTAATCAAGCCACCTGGTGCAGAAATACCGTAAAGAAGACCAGAAGGTCCCTTTAGTACTTCAACTCGCTCTAGCAGTTCGATTGGTTGGCGGTAGTGAGACCAATGTTGCTGGCCATTTTTAAGGAAGCCCGAAGAGCTTTCTACCGAGAAACCACGTAATGAGAAACGCTCACGGTTACGGCTTGTACCACCTGCACTTACACTCGCGTCATTCTTAAGAACGTCACCTAGGGTTGTTGCACGTTGTTCATCGATGATTTGCTCATCGATGACTGAAACTTGTCCCGGAGTCTCTAATTGAGTCGCCTCCATACGCATTGCTGTTGTGTTCGTATCGGCTTTGTAACCTTTGTCACGACCTTCAACAACCATGTGCTCGTCTGTTTTTGCTGTTTCTGCCAATACTGCTGGTGAAGCTAATACTGCGCCGATCACTAAAGCCAATGGGCTCTTTGAAAACATGTCCTTTACTCCGCTTTTATTCTTTTTGTACGAGCACTATGGTTAATTATTTGATGTGCTCGCTGAACCGTTGCCGGTACCATTGAATCTTTTCGCGAGAGAATATAAGTGATAACTATTACCATTTGCATTAAATTTACATTCTTTGCATTCGTAAAGTTTTGTAAAGGCCTTGGTAAGCGTTATTCATTAGATGTAACAGAACCTGCTTTAATACAGATACTTAGAAGTGATTCTTGTCTTGTCCTTATCTCGACAATCAAAAATTTTGAAACAGCGTTATTTACTCACTCAATCTAACAATCCAAAAACGATAAAAAATTTATCTTCTCTTATTTATTAGCTTTGATTCCGCATTTTTATGTATAAAAGCCTCGATAAATGTTAAACAACGGTGAATTATTTTATTTGAATTTGTTTAATTTACACAATTATCAGTGATTTTGATCACATCTATAATTCCAAACTCATTTTTTGTTTTTCGATTTGATCAACCGACTGCTAATCTCCTGCTCACTTTGAAAAGGTATCAAAGTTATAAATAATAAGGAGTGTTCTAAATGAATACCAAAAAACCTATGTCTCTGACTGGCCGTGTAATTCTTGGTATGGTCGTAGGTATATTAACGGGATTTGCCATTCAATCCCTTTTTGCAGAAAGTGGATTTGTTAACAACTACATCGTTAACGGACTCTTTGAAGTAGGTGGACAAATTTTTGTCGCCAGTTTAAAAATGCTTGTTGTCCCTCTAGTCTTCGTTTCACTAGTGTGCGGTACAAGTTCCCTGAAAGACTTATCAACTCTTGGCCGTATGGGTGGAAAAACGCTTGCACTTTATATCGGTACTACAGCCGTTGCTATCACTCTAGCATTGACGATCGGTAACCTGTTCCAACCTGGTGCTGGTGCGGATCTGACTGCTGCGAGCTCTTTTAAATCAGCGGATGCCCCTTCTCTTGGTCAAGTAATCATCGATATGTTCCCAACCAACCCTATTCAGGCGATGGCTGAGGGCAAGACACTACAAGTAATCGTGTTTGCTGTGTTATTTGGTATCGCAATTAGTGCTGCTGGTAAACCGGGTGAGCGCATTGCTACTGTATTTGCAGACCTAAACGAAGTTATCATGAAGCTTGTTGCTCTACTGATGAACCTTGCTCCTTACGGCGTGTTCTTCTTGATGGCGAAACTGTTCTCTGGTTTAGGCTTGGGGGCAATTTGGAACCTAGCAGAATACTTCTTAGTGCTTGCAGGAACTCTACTACTACACGGTTTGGTGACTTACAGCGCGATGCTTAAAGGATTCACTGGCCTTAGCCCTATTACGTTCCTACGCAAAATGGAAGATGCAATCATGTTTGCATTCTCAACAGCATCTTCGAACGCAACGATTCCTGTAACAATGGAAACAGCTAAGAACCGTATGGGTGTAGACAACAAAGTTGCTTCATTCACTGTACCACTAGGTGCAACAGTGAACATGGACGGTACTGCAATCATGCAAGGTGTTGCGACTGCGTTTATCGCACAAGCATACAACATCGACCTTACTATGGGCGATTACCTAATGGTTATCCTAACAGCGACATTGGCGTCTGTAGGTACTGCAGGTGTTCCTGGTGTTGGTCTGGTTATGCTAGCGATGGTATTGAACCAAGTCGGTCTACCGCTTGAAGGTATCGCTCTAATCATGGGTGTTGACCGTCTTCTAGACATGATCCGTACCGCTGTAAACATCACAGGTGATAGTGCCGTATCTATCATCGTTGCTAAGTCTGAAGGCGCTCTTGATGAGTCTCGCTTCAACGACCCTGCAGCAGGTGAGAAAGAAGAAGAAGTTAAGCTATCACGCCAAGAAGCGTAACCTAACAGCCTTGCTTCAAGCTAAAGCGTAATTAATGGCTACGCTTTAGCTATAAACACAAAAAACGCCACAGCATTTGCTGTGGCGTTTTTTATGGATTTAAAGAAGTACCATCCGCGGAATATAACCAGAGCGGTAAAATTAATTAACTGACTCACTAATTGGGAACATAAGATTCACTCTGAGTCCCCCACTTTCTCTATTCTCCGCCGTGACATGACCATTCATCACAACCATTGCCTCTTTCACGATGGCAAGGCCCAGACCGTAGCCACCAGACTGCTTGTCTCTTGCTGATTCAATACGAGTAAACGGGTCAAAGATACCTGCAATTTTGTTATCAGGGATGCCTTCTCCATCATCTTCTACAGAAATGACACTGTAACGTTGGTCAATAGTCATTTCATACGTCGTTACCGAAATATGAGCATGCTCACCTGCATACTTAATTGCATTGCCAACCAAATTCCCTATCACTCTCAAAAGCAACCGCTCATCTATATTGACCATAGACGTTGGTGTTTCTAAATCTCCAACTAAGGTTTGATTAGGTTTCAAATCGTTTTGCATTTGCGCAATAAGCATTGAGCAATATTGTTCTAACTGCATCAAGCTAAGCTTGGAATCGTAACGAGAGGTTTCTAAGCGGCTAAACTCGAGGATCTCGCCCACTAGCTTATTCATCTCTTCGGTTTCACTTTCCATACGATCGAGCAGCCCAGCGCCCTTATCATCTACCTTGCTACGCAATAAATGCAGAGCGAGGTTTTGCCTTGCTAAAGGTGTTCTGAGCTCGTGAGAGACATCTCGTATCAAGCGGCGCTGCTTTTCGGCTAAAGATTTAATCTCAAATGTCATGTGATCAAAATCATGAGCAAGCTCGTTAAATTCACGTGTCGTTGAATCTAATTCAGAGACAACACTCACCGTGAAGTCGCCTTCTGCTAATCTTCTGCTGGCCTCTCTTAAACGGTCGAGGGGTTGTTGCAGACTTTTAGCCATAATGATTGAGAACAGCGACAATACGACTAAAGCGATCACGGCTTTCAACATGTAGGAATACGGCGCAAAGGATTTTGCAGGGTGAAACTGATGAGGAAGTTGAATAACCAACGTACTGCCGTTATCCAATGGCAAACCAAAAATAGGCTTACTCACACGGTCACTCAGTTGGTGATCTAAGGTACGCAGAAACTTCAATTTAAATTCGAAGTGTGGATGCATGTGTCGGTGTGTAATTGGGCGGTTATTCTCGTCAATAACGAACAAATAATACCGTTGGGCGTTACCCCAATCAGCGAGTTCATCCATGTCACCTTCCTCGATCAACACATTGGCTTGATAAGCGAGGTCGAGCATCTCTTCTTTGACGGATTCTGGCACCTTAAGGAGCGCCTTCATCAACGCTCTTTCCGCCACACCTTGTAAGATCAAAATACTCACAAGAATCACTGTCAGATAGCTGAACAGCTGAAAGGTTAACCCGTCTTTACGCTTAGCGATGAAATCCGGGCAACGTATTAGTGTGGAACTCATGCTCCAACCGACTCTAGGTAACTATAGCCTTTACCACGAACGGTTTTAATGTGCTGTTTCGACAGACCCGCCTGCACCAATTTTCGGCGGATATTGCTGATGTGCATGTCTAGATTGCGATCAAAGGGACACAACTCTTTCTTTAACACATGTATTTGCAGATCTGACTTGGAAACAACAATGCCGTCGTTCTTGATCAGATAATCAAGCAGATCTTTTTCTGTGCCCGTGAGGGGTAAACGGGAAATCTGTTCACACAAACCGTGGTTAGATGAAGCTAGAGACTGCCTCTGACGCTCAAATCCAACTCGACGTAAGATAACCTTGATACGAGTCAGTAGCTCAGGAACATTGAAAGGTTTAGCGATGTATTGATCGGCCCCTGCTTGATAACCATCGAGCATCGATGCATCATCATTGAGTGCCGTTAACATCAAGATAGGCGTAGCGAAGCGCTGACAGATGCGCCTTGCGACTTGGATGCCGCTGAGGTTAGGCAGCATCACATCAAGCAACACTAAATCAACAGGATTGGATTGGATAAACTCTAGTGCAGCCTCGCCACAATGAACGGTATCAACGTGATACCCCTCATTTTCTAAAACTTCACCCAATAATTCACACAACTGAATATCATCATCAACAACTAAAACGCGCGACATCATACAAACCAATAAATAATAATAGTTTTCATTCTAATTATCGTTATTATTGTTTTCAATTATAAAGTGCGCGTTTCCCGTTATAGAAGGAAATCTTTTTCAATCGGTACAAATTTTGAGGCAGAATCGATAAGGTTTTGAGCAGTAAGCCCAGGTACACCATACACTTCCACTTTTTTGCCAAAGCGCTGTTTTATTCTTTCCACAAGAATCTCAAAGTCCCCGTCTCCAGAGACTAGAACGATCGTATCAACGTTCTCTGCTAGTTCAATGGCATCTAGGGCAATACCCACATCCCAGTCTCCTTTTGCACTGCCATCACGACGCTGAATAAATGGCTTCAATTTCACATCAAAGCCCACACCGCGAAGAATATGGTGGAACTGACGCTGCTTGGGATCTTGACTAGAAATGGCGTACGCATGAGCTGCGACAACATGACGACCTTCCGTAGCAACATACCAAAATTGGTTGTAATCAAAGTTAGAACGATATTTGTCTCGTGTTGTGTAGTAAACGTTTTGGACATCGACCAAAATAGCTATGTTTTCCATAAATTCATACCTTTAGATTTTCGGTATACCCTATTCTATTCAACCCTAAAATGCGAGTCGCTTTATCCAATAAAAATGAACCTGTTGGTTATGGTTAACGTAAATCTAAGCATGTTTAACGTAATCCTAACTATGCTTAATAGGTGTCTATCAAACTGGACGATCGTCTTTGACGTTGGTGACCACCACACAAGGGCTATCGATTAGAGATACAAGTAAAGCTAACAGGCTACTTAAGGGAGGTTGGCTATGCTACACCGACAAAAACACAAATCGCACGTAAGCTTCGACAACACCGCAATGGTCGCTTTAGCTTCTTCCAGTTGTTGGTTAACTTTGCTCAAGCTAATAACTGTTAGCATCGTGTTGATTTTTAGCCTCTCCACTCATTCGGTGTTTGCTTATCCAGCTTACTCCCATTCTCAACCACTGCCTCATCGCAGCGTCATTTACTTCGCACCAGAGGAAGACTCGGTGGTAAAAGAGTTTCTTAATGAAGTGTTGATCAATAACTGCCAGCTAGACGAAAGAGATGTTGTCATCATGGTGATAGCAGAAAGCGGATACACCGTCCCTACTTGGCTTGAGGAAGAGTTTAACTTAGAAGCAGTAACTAGCATTTATGAGATTCCCAAAGGCTCTCACACTGCAGTATTAATTGGTAAAGACGGAAAAGAGAAGCACAGATGGAATGGTAAGACGGACTGGCAGAAAATCACCAACATCATCGATGAAATGCCAATGCGCCAACAAGAAATGCAGCGACAAAGTAGCCGCTGCAGTATTTAACTCTATACAAATCGATAAAACGTGACTTGATTACTTGTTAAACCAATCAAGTTTCTCATGCAGTTGAGCCACACTACCGACAACAATCAAAGCTGGGCTTTTCGCAACGCTTGCAAGGCTCGCTAAGTCACTCAATCCACCACGATACACCTTCTGTTCTTGGCGCGTACCGTTTTCGATAATCGCTACAGGCATGTCTGCTCGCATACCATTATCAAGCAAGTTTTTCTGAATATTTGGGCTCTCTTTTAAGCCCATGTAAAACACGATCGTGTGATTATGTTGAGCAAGAGATTGCCAATCGATATCTTCGCCATCTTTCTTTAAGTGACCGGTAATAAACTGGACGCTTTGCGCGTGGTCACGGTGAGTCAGTGGTATCCCCGCATAAGCCGTAGCACCAGCGGCTGATGTAATACCAGGAATGACTTCAAATCTCACAGCATTCTCAGCCAGAGTTTCACACTCTTCACCACCGCGACCAAAGATAAACGAGTCACCACCTTTTAGGCGTACTACATGCTTATTCTCCTGCGCTTTGGTGACCAATAATTGGTTGATCTGATCTTGCGGTACGCAGTGATGATCAAGCTTTTTACCCACATACAGCATTTCTGCTTCTGGGTTAGCCATCGCTAAGATATCTTTTGATACCAAGCGGTCATATACCAACACGTCTGCTTGTTGAATCACTCGTGCTGCTTTTAGTGTAAGTAAGCCTGGGTCGCCTGGACCTGCACCTACCAATGAAACAAATCCTTTGTTTACTTCTTTAACATTCGATGACGATACTTCTGACATGCTGTGCTCCGAAGGTTTGCTTGTTTTATCTCAAGCTTCAATCTATGTGATAAGTCACTGTATTCATGATGACTTATCCAAATCCTTAACCCTTAGACTATCAGGTGTTGATATAAATATTCAGTTTAAATACTAACGAAGATAGAAGTAATTATAACAAAACGATCTATTGCAGGTATTTGATACCAATAATAATCAACTGATGATGCTTAAGGCATTCGAACTAAAAAAGCCCCAAACATTTCGTTGGGGCTTTCAATCTCATACTAAATTACGTTTCACCGTATTCAGAATTACTTAGCGCCTAGAGAAGGAGCTGTTTTAGCGTGAGTTAGATATAGAGGAACACACGTCAGTAGTAGACCACCAACGATGTTACCTAGGATTGTTGGGATAAGGTTGAAGTTCAACCATGTCGCAATACCGAAGTCAGCGCCAAGAATCATACCCAGTGGGAATAGGAACATGTTGACTACTGTGTGCTCAAATACTAGTGCGAAGAAGATGAAGATTGGGAACCACATCATTGCTACACGGCCAGACACAGTACGCGCTGTCATGTTACCAATCACACCTAGACATACCATTAGGTTACAGAAGATACCGCGTACGAAACACGTGATCCATCCGTCCATGCCCATGTTTTCAAAACCTAAGCTACGGCCTGTAGAAACAGCAATGAATTTTTGAGCAACAGCGTTTGGCTCTAGAGAGAAATTACCTGTTAATGACACGGCAACTAGGAAAGCTACAATCAGAGAACCGATAAGGTTACCAAGACCAACAATACCCCAACAACGTAGGATACGGCCCCAAGTAATGCCTGGGCGGTTGTCGAATTTAGCTAAAGGAGCAAGGCCGAAAACGCCAGTTACTAGGTCGTAACCCATAACACTTAGAATAACGAAACCAACTGGGAACACGAGTGCGCCAACAAGGCCAATGCCTGTTTGTACCATTGCTGTAATAGCAACAACAACCGCTAGAGAAAGGATGATACCAGCCATTGTGCTTCGAATCAGAAGATCGCGAGTACTTGTTTTAGTTTTCGCTTCACCCACATCGATCATCGTTTGAACGAATTCAGCTGGTTTGTAATCAGGAGACATAATGTTGTCCTTAAAAAAGTAAAATTAAAAGTTAAAATTGGATAGGAAAAGGCTCTAGTTGCCGAGTTAAGGCAATATCGAGAACTAGAACCCTTGAACTATCAAATCTTACTTATCCAAATATTAAGCAGAGATTTCTACAGCACCTTTGGTAACACGAGCTTTGTACGCTTTCACGTTGAAGTTCTCGTCTTCCATGCACACACCTGTTGCTAGGTTAAAGCGTTGCTTTTTAAGTGGGCTTGCCACCCAAAGCTCTTCTTTGTGCTCAACAATCAAGCCACGTGATAACACGTTGGATTGAAAGTAAGGGTCTGTATTACTAATCGCGAATACTTCTTCAGCCTTAGTTGGGCGGAAGACAGCCACTTGCTCACCAGCAACCAATGCACAAACACCTGTACCTGGGATAATGTCTTCGATCTTACAAACTTTGGTAAATGCCATGATGTCGTCTCCCAATTAAACCAGTTCAACATGAAGGATATCGCCCTTCGCTTCAGGGTGTTTCTCTGTGAATGTCGCTGGACGGTGTTGTTCACGACCGTCATCAACAAACACAACGTTTTCATCACGGTCATCAGCGTTGATGAAGTGAGCGAAGCGCTTAAGTTGAGCTTCATCGTTGATAGTGTCTGTCCACTCACAAGCAAAGTTGTCAACAAGGCCAGCGATGTCAGCTTCAAGTTGGTCGTTAATACCAAGCTTATTGTCGATGATGACTTCACGTAGGTAATCCACACCACCTTCTAGGTTATCCATCCATACCGAAGTACGTTGTAGCGGAGCAGCCGTACGGATGTAGAACATCATGAAGCGGTCGATGTACTTGATCAGCGTTTCTTGATCTAGGTCGCTTGCTAGTAGGTCTGCGTGACGAGGCTTCATACCACCGTTACCACACACGTACATATTCCAACCTGCATCAGTTGCGATGATACCTAAATCTTTACCTTGAGCTTCAGCACACTCACGAGTACAGCCAGACACACCAAACTTCATCTTATGAGGAGTACGGATGCCTTTGTAGCGGTTCTCGATCATCACGCCTAAGCCAACTGAATCTTGAACGCCGTAACGACACCAAGTAGAACCAACACATGTCTTAGCCATACGAAGTGCTTTTGCGTAAGCTTGACCCGTTTCGTAACCTGCAGCGATTAACTTTTTCCAGATTGCTGGTAAGTCATCTTTTTGAGCACCGAACAGGCCGATACGTTGTGCACCAGTGATCTTAGTGTAAAGGTTATATTCAGCGGCAACATCAGCCAGAACGCTTAGCGCTTGAGGCGTTACTTCACCACCCGCCATACGAGGGATAACAGAGTAAGTACCGTCTTTTTGCATGTTACCTAGGAAGTTATCGTTGGTATCGTGCAGTTTCACTAGCTCAGGCTTAAGGATGTGTTCACCCCAGCATGAAGCAAGGATAGAACCCGCTAGAGGCTTACATACTTCACAGCCGTAGCCTTTACCGTATTTCTCTAGTAGCTCATCGAACGTTTTGATTTCTTCGATGCGAATTAGGTGGAAAAGCTCTTGGCGAGAGTAAGCAAAGTGCTCACACACATCGTTCTTAACTTCTACCCCTGCTTTAGCAAGTTCAGCATTAAGTACTGAAGTCACTAGTGGAATACAACCACCACAACCAGTGCCAGCCCCCGTTACTGCTTTGATATCACCGATGGTGTGATGACCTTCAGCAACCGCTTGAGCGATCTTGCCTTTCGTTACATCGAAACAAGAACAGATAACTGCAGATTCAGGAAGAGAGTCTGCGCCAAGTGTTGGCTTTTCAGCCCCAGCGTGTGCAGGAAGAATCAACGCATCTGGGTGTTCTGGCAGATCGATTTCGTTAAGCATAAGCTGTAGAAGATCGCCGTAATCAGACGTGTCACCAACCATTACTGCACCAAGCAGCTTCTTGTTATCTTCAGAAACGATTAGACGCTTGTAAACTTCTTGCTCTTCGTTTTGGTAAACGTAGCTCTTACAACCAGGAGTACGACCGTTTGCATCACCGATAGAACCTACTTTCACACCTAGAAGCTTAAGCTTCGCAGACATGTCAGCACCTTCGAACGTGCTTTCGTTACCAACAATGTGGTCAACTGCAACTGTCGCCATCTTGTAACCAGGAGCAACTAGGCCGTAGAACGTTTGGTTCCATGACGCACACTCACCGATCGCGTAGATGTCTTTATCTGTTGTTTGACAGTGATCGTTAATCTCGATACCGCCACGAGGCGCAATACCCAGCCCCATTTGACGAGCAAGTTTGTCTTGAGGGCGGATACCTGCAGAGAATACGATGAAATCTGTTTCTAACTCAGTACCGTCTGCAAAGCGCATCACGTTACGAGCTTCAGTGCCTTCAGGAGCAATCTCAAGCGTGTTCTTGCTTGTATGTACGTTTACGCCCATACGTTCGATTTTTTGACGAAGTTGGTTACCACCCGCTTGGTCAAGCTGCTCAGCCATTAGCTTTGGAGCAAACTCAACAACGTGCGTAGTTACGCCAAGAGCTTTTAGTGCGCCTGCTGCTTCAAGACCAAGCAAACCACCACCAACAACCACACCAGATTTAGAATTCTTAGCGGTTGCTTCGATAGCTTTCAAATCTTCGATTGTGCGGTAAACGAAACAGTCTTTACCTTCGTTACCTTTGATTGGCGGAACGAATGGGTATGAACCTGTAGCAAGGATTAGCTTGTCGTATTGAATTTCACGACCAGTGCTTGAGTAAACTGTTTTCTTTTCACGGTTAACGTTAATAGCACGCTCACCGATCAGCATGTTGATGCCGTGTTTCTCGTAGAAACCTTCTTTAACTAAAGAAAGTTCGTCCGCAGTATGGTGTGAAAAATAAGAAGAAAGGTGTACACGATCATAGGCTACGCGAGGCTCTTCAGAGAAGACTGTGATGTCCATGTTAGCAACGTCTGTCTTCTCGACTAAATCTTCGATATAGCGATGGCCTACCATCCCGTTACCGATTACGACTAGCTTCATCTTGCTCATAAGAATTCCTGAAGGTTGTATATTTCTTAACTAAGCGAATAATGAATTATGAAAGAAAATGAAAATATGATGTAAATCAATTACGAAATCGAACTACCCAAAAGGGGTAGAACAAAAGAGGTAGAAGTGGCTAACTTTAAGCCATAGCAAACGAATAACCATAGGTTTGATAAAATTTAGAGGCGTTTTATAGGCAATTTCACACACAAGCATGCTTGTTGTAATATTTCACAATAGACTAGCAACAACGCAAGTAAATGACAATCATTTTCATTTGCAGTCATGAGAAGTGTAATAACTCATGAAAGCGTTACAGGTTCATGAGCAACTGTGTATAAATGTGAAGAACTGGATAACCACAAACACAGTCGTCCCACTCCCCTACCCATCAATTCCATTTACAAATCGCACACTCGATTAATTTGGGTTGTCTTGCAGAGCTACTAGCAGTTTTCTTCAAACAACTTTCTCAGAAATACGTTTAGTTCAACTTATTCAACCTGTATAACAAAGTGCCTTGATAACGTAGAAATCCGTAAAACAGAGCGAACAGCATAGAGTCATCTACCCAGAAGTGAAGTTCAATAAATGGACGGCGTTAGAAATTAGTAAATCGGGAAGAAATGGAATTTCAGATAGTAAAAAGGCCAGCATATCTGCTGGCCTTTTTACTTTGAATAGTGGAGGCGCCTCCCGGAGTCGAACCGAGGTCCACGGATTTGCAATCCGCTGCATAGCCACTCTGCCAAGGCGCCTTTATAGTGATTTAAGAGAACAACTCTTTGTTCATCACTCTACTCAAAAGTAGAAGCAAGATAGATGGTGCCCCGGGCCGGACTTGAACCGGCACAGCGCGAACGCCGAGGGATTTTAAATCCCTTGTGTCTACCAATTCCACCACCAGGGCACGCAATTCTTTATTGCGATGCCGATTACTGAAAAGTAAAACACCATCTTAATGTCGAAATGAATCAACATTACAAAATTTGGAGCGATACATCGGGTTCGAACCGATGACCTCAACCTTGGCAAGGTTGCGCTCTACCAACTGAGCTAGTATCGCATTTTCATTCATCAGCTTTCTAAAATGAAAGAGAGAATGGAGGCGCCTCCCGGAGTCGAACCGAGGTCCACGGATTTGCAATCCGCTGCATAGCCACTCTGCCAAGGCGCCTTTATAGTGATTTAAGAGAACAACTCTTTGTTCATCACTCTACTCAAAAGTAGAAGCAAGATAGATGGTGCCCCGGGCCGGACTTGAACCGGCACAGCGCGAACGCCGAGGGATTTTAAATCCCTTGTGTCTACCAATTCCACCACCAGGGCAACGCAATCTTGCGATGCTGATTACTGAAAAGTAAAACACCATCTCTCAGCGACCTAAGCCGTGAGAACGAGGTGTACTTTAACGGATGGAAAAAATTCGTCAACAATAAATTTTATCTTTTAATTCAAGTGATTAATTATCGCTCTCCAAAGAATAAATTTAGCCCAGCTTGTATGGTTCTTATACTTACCTATAAAGTTCAATAGTGTGTTCAACTCTGAATGAGCAGTTCGAGCTACAGCTATCTCCTGCTCTTTTAGTCTTATTACAGCGTTCAATTCGCGTTTTCATGTGCTTTTCACATTCAACGACTAGAGTTTTAAGTAACTCTTATTAAAGTTTAAATCCGTGAAACCACTAAAACGATACCAGTACGAGCGCTATGCCGTTCTTTGTAACCTCGCCTACCCTAGAGTTTTTAAGCAAACTCGCTATGGTTTCGATCCTAATGGACAGCGCGTCATAAAGAACCAGTTTGGTAAAACGATGATTCGGGTGCTTTGGAGTAGTGACAAAGATGAAGTGGTTGTGGTTATTAAAGGGTCACACAGTGTATCAGACTGGCTGCTTAACTTTGCTCTTTGGACAAGAAGCTGCAAAAGGATTGGACTCAACTATCGTGTTCACGCGGGATTTTATCACCTGATGTTTCAAGAGAGCCAGCCAAGCCGCAACGAAGACAAGTTAGGTTTAAGCGTGGTTGAGCGATTAGAAATGGTTCTTGTACCGTTATTGGAGCAAGGGAAAAGGATTGCGATTACTGGGCACTCCTCCGGCGGCGCCATTGGTTGTGTCTTTGCGGATTATTTTGACAAGAAATACCCAGGCTGCATTAAGCGAATCGTGACCTTTGGACAACCAGCGATTGGTGATTGGAGCTTTAAGAAGCGCTATCGCCTTCGCAAAAAAACCTATCGTATCTGTTGTGACATCGACATTGTGACCTTCATGCCGCCCGTACCTTTACTTTATTGGCATGTCGGAAAGGTACTTTGGCTCTACAACGGCAGAATCTATGAGAACACCCCAACGTTTATTCGCCTTGGACGTTCTATTTTTAGCTGGTTGATTAGGCCTTTCTCTTACCACTTGATGAGTAAATACATACGTAATAAAGACTTCTTTGATCAGCATTGAAACTCGCCTTAGCACCACAAAGAAAGAGCACAAACTGCTAGCAGTCTGTGCTCTGGTATTTACTAATCTATCTGTATTGCGCTTTGATTGTTAAAGCTTGAATCGAGACAACTCTTGTTTCAAATCACTTGCTAAATTGCTGAGCTGATCCGCCTGAGAAACCGCATCCGTTGCATCAAGTGCCATAACGTCACTCAATTCACGAACAGATTCAGTATTAGCATTAATTTCAGCAGTAACCAGTGACTGCTCTTCCGCAGCAGAAGCAATTTGAGTCGCCATATCACTGATCACTTGAATCGCTTCTCGGATTTGAGCCAAGCTCTCTCCCGCCATATCAACATCATGCACACTTGTCTCTGCCATATCGTGACTTTGAGTCATCACTTTAACCGCACTATTCGTTGCCTGCTGCAAACGCTTGATCTTGTCTTCAATTTCTTCAGTTGATGCGTGAGTACGCTGAGACAATACTCGAACCTCATCCGCTACAACGGCAAAGCCACGACCTTGTTCACCAGCCCTCGCCGCTTCAATCGCAGCATTTAGTGCCAGTAGGTTAGTTTGTTCAGCGATCTCACGTATCGTCGCTAAGATAGACGCAATTTGTTGCCCATGCTCTTCTAGCTCGCTGATAATAGATACAGCACTCGTCAGTTCAGTAGCAAGCTCATTGATTGATGATTGGCTTTTGGCCATCTGCTGAAAGCCTTGTTCGCTTAATTCAACCGAATGACTAGCACTTTTCGCTGTATTGTCTGCGTTAGAAGCGATCTCAGCCGTCGCAGTCGCCATTTCAGTTACCGCAGTAGCTACCATCGTAATTTCATCTTGCTGTCGGCTTACGCTATCACTGCGCTTAAGGGCACTCTCATTAGCATGCTCAGCACCATTGTTCATTGCTGTGGATACTTGAGTAACGTTGGTCATCATTCCATGCAGTCGATCGACAAACACATTGAACTTATCGGCCAACTGACCAACTTCATCTTTGCTGGATACTTGAAGGCGTTGCGTTAAGTCACCTTCACCCTCTGCGATATCTGCGAGAGCTTCGCTCACTCGTCCTAGCTCCACCAGCTGGCGAGCAACAAACCAAGACGTCGCTGCAGCCATCACAATCAAAACAATCAAGCCTGTAGTGATCTGACTGACCAACATGTCGAACAGAGGTTGTTCCAAGACATCTTTATCCATCTCAATCACAAGTAACCAATCTGTACCACTGATTGGCTCCGCCATGATCACTCGTTCGTGACCATCAACTTGGGTAAAGATCGTCGTTAGATTCTGCGCTGCACTGTTTAAACCAGCAACACTCAGCTCTGGAGCGATGTCATTCACCTGCTTAAGAATAAAGTCTTCGTTTTGGTGAGCGACAACCGTGCCTTGTTTGTCTATAAGGGTCGCTCGACCATTTCCTGGAACCTGGATAGCTAATACGTCTTTAATCAGCTTGTCCAAGGCGAGGTTCGAAGCAACGACACCAATAATGGATCCGTTCTCGGTGACCGGATCGGTCAGTGTAACCACGAGCGCCTGCATCGTAACGCTTACATACGGCTTGGTTGTGACGGCTTTGTTTTGCGCTAACGTCTCTTTATACCAACCACGAACTCTTGGGTCGTACCCTGCTTTATTGAGAGAAGGATCATGACGGAACATCTCCCCGTCTTTATTGCCGTAATAACTCAATCCAAAGCCACCAGATACAAGGGTTTGACGTAAGTGCGGGACAATATCTAATGAAGGGTTAAGTTGAACTTGTTGTTGAAGACCATGTACGGCTTGTTTCTTGTCGTAAAACCAATCACTGATCCCTTTTGCATGGGCGTTCAGCGTGTTACGACTTTCACTCTCTATAGCCTGCCAGCTGTTACTTTGAAACGTCTTATAACCCATAAAAAGAAGAATTGCGGATGTAAAAGCAATCGCCAAAACTACAGAGAAAACCATTTTCCTCTTTAGACTAAATTGCATATTAAGAACCTCTTATAGAACAATTAAAGAAATATAAAGAGAAATCCTATCACCCATACTCATGTTTTTATTAGGGTTATCCCAAAAAACCATGAAACAAATTGAGCATTATGTTTAATTGTGACTTTGATTTATTTACTGGTTTATCAACGATAAAGATTATTTAGCCGCAAACAAAAGCGAGTTGTAGAAAACAAAGGAAAAGTAAAAGCAGAGTGCTCAAACAGAGCAGATAAGCAGATAAGCAGATAAGCAGATAAGCAGATAAGCAGATAAGCAGATAAAAAATAAGACGCCAGATACGAAAAAACCAGCCACTAGGACTGGTTTTTCTGAATAATGGAGGCGCCTCCCGGAGTCGAACCGAGGTCCACGGATTTGCAATCCGCTGCATAGCCACTCTGCCAAGGCGCCTTCAATAGTGTTTTAAGAGAACAACTCTTTTGATTGCTACCCCAAAAGGTTACAACCAAATAGATGGTGCCCCGGGCCGGACTTGAACCGGCACAACGCGAACGTCGAGGGATTTTAAATCCCTTGTGTCTACCAATTCCACCACCAGGGCACGCAATTCTTTATTGCGATGCCGATTACTGAAAAGTAAAACACCATCTTAATGTCAATATGAATCAACATTATAAAATTTGGAGCGATACATCGGGTTCGAACCGATGACCTCAACCTTGGCAAGGTTGCGCTCTACCAACTGAGCTAGTATCGCATTTTCATTCCTATTATCTCTTAAATTATCAAACTAAGAGAAAGAATGGAGGCGCCTCCCGGAGTCGAACCGAGGTCCACGGATTTGCAATCCGCTGCATAGCCACTCTGCCAAGGCGCCTTTTTATTTCAACACGTTAGGGACTAAGTAAGCCACTCCGCTGTGTTCGGGTGCCTACTTTACGGATTAAGGAGAGATAGTCAAACAAAAAAGTGAATTTAAATTCTGTTTGCTGACATTTAAATCAAATTGCTGCTTGTTCGATCTTTTCAGCTAAAAAACACACAGCAAAATGGTTTACATTAATGATTCGCGATCTACCACTTCTTCATAAAGCGGCCAACCAAGCTCGGGTGATATGCCCAACAATGATCAAACATGCTCATCAATTGAGGGTTGCCGTACTTAGAAAGGCTCACTGCGTGGAAACGGTTTTTATGTTCCTTCAGCTTTTCAACCTGAGCGATCATCTCATCAGACTGCTTAGGAGCAATAAAGTCAGACAGCACGATTAAATCGGCATTCTTGTATTTGTCACCTGTCATTAAGTCGATCGACTTCATCAATACAGGTTCCAAATCTGTGCCTCCGTGGAATGAGTAACTCAAGAAGTCGCTCGCTTCACGTAAGCCATCTTGCCTTGTTAGCTCGTAAGTAATCTGTTCTGAAGAGAAAAGGATCACGTAACAGTCCCTTTCTTCCGCCAAAGCGATTTGCATTAGCGCATAGGCCATTGCTTTAGCGGATTGCTCAGGAAAGCCGCTCATAGAGCCAGAGGCGTCGACACAAACAATAAACGGCCCCTTCTCGATATCAACGTGTTTACTATCTGGCTTTTGTGCCTTAACTTTACGCAACGTACGAGACTTACCTTTGGAGCGATAGCTCAGTAAGCGTTTATCCGCCAAGTGCTTGTAGAAGATAACTTCGAGCTCTGGGTACGCCAAGAACATAGTCTCGTTTGGCAGCATCTTGTTGAGATCATCGCTTTCATGAATCCCGACGATATCATCAACGGCTTCATCGCTTTTCTCTTCTACCATCTGTAGTTCTTCTACAGGAGCCTTATGTAACGAGGGATCGTCTTCCATGCCCGCCATGCGGCCTAGCTTCTCTGCTATCTCTTGCAGACCTTTGTGTTTATTTAAAAACTCTGCGTGACGCTTCATTACCGTTAAGTCTGTTTTACTCAACTTAGCAGAAGCCATATCCCACAAACGTCCTACGCTTCCCTCATCACCAGATTCCGTCACTTTATCCATGTTTTTCATGGTTTCCATGCGTTGGTAGAGATCCGCTAAAACTTTCTCTTTGCTGGTTTCCAACTCTGTTACTTGAGCTTGCTTGATGGCATCTGACAACGACTGATACCACTGATCACAGAAGTAGTGCGGGAACATCGCATTGTAAACACCCTTGTTGTTTTCCATCAGGCGTCTAGCTTGTAGGTAAAACGCTGAGTGCCACTCCAATTTTTTGATGACACTATCAATCTCATCAAAAAACTGGGGCTCATCCCAGTGAATTACTTCTTGGTAAAGTGCGATTTCTTCTTGGAATCGGTCGGTCTCACACACCTTAGTGACACGTTTTTTTACTTTGCCGCGCCATTTCACTAAGTGGTTTTTAACCGACGTTTTAACCCCTTTATTCTCGGCAGCCATCATCACTTGAGAACGGGCGATGAGATCATTCATCGCCGTATCAATGATGCCTGAGTCAGCAACCATTAAAGCAAGGTTTAAACCGTCTGCTCCTAACATACTTGCCCCCTCTACTCAAAGTACTGACTCATAAATTTAAGACGCTGAGCAATCTTGCTGCTCTTCACTTTCGCAGTCTCAAGCTCTTGTGTTACCGCTTGCAAACTTGACTCCATCGCTTTTGGTAGCTCTGGGTCAATATAGTTATGAGGAAGCGCATCGTGGAAATCGGTGCGCACGCGTTTCAGCTTGAATTCAGCTTCGTTTAATTGCTCAAGTGCTCGTTCAGCACCACTCAACCATTTACTGTAAAGCTCTTGGTCCAAACCATCAGTTGTCACCACACTCACTAATACCGAGCGATTCGCGATGTCTTTAATCACTAGTTGGTTCGATGCATCAAGATCCAACTTCAATCGACACAGATTCTTATTTTCGTTTACGTAACCGTAAATATCTCCGTGCCCTTCTTTAAGCACACGGTCGAAGTCATCTTTCGCTACGTAAACCCAGCGGCTATCACCTTTCTCTGATTCTGACACTGACATGTTGCTTTGCAGCAGAACTAACTTCACTAAGTTGTAAGCACTGCCGACGCTGTACGTCTTCGCATTTTTAATATCGTTGTGGTAAACGTCTTTACGTAGAAGGCCGCTGGTTGTTTCCATAGAGAGCGAAACAGAAAGTGTTGCTTCAACTTCGTCTTGGATATCTTCAAGCTCTTCACGTGACATTTCAATTTGAGCTTTAGACTCTTGTTGATCGAAAGCTCGGTTCAACGCAAAGTCTTTAACTACACTACGAACCACATCTCGTGATTCAGGGCTGTGCCACAAGCAATCTTGCAGTAAAAGAATATCGAGCGGGTTGACGCTGTCACGACCACTGAAGAACGCACTCGCCTTCAGCAGTTTCACAGCTTTCTTCCAACGTCTATCTGAAACATACAAATCAGACTCAGAAGTTGAACCCTGCTGCTTAACCGTCTCTTCTAGCATGGTTTTCAACTGATACAGCTTGTTGAACGCGTTGTCCGTCAGTTCAAGCTTATCGAGTTCTTTTTGCCACTGGTGATATTCAATATCAGTAATCGCCAAACCCTTCGGGATCTCAGCTTCTTGAGAAGTACCCGCAGTTAGCATCGATTTGAAGTTTTGTTTGTTCTGGATTCGGTTTACAAACACGCGCACAAGCATGCGGTCATAAAGAGCTTCTAGGCCGCTGTCTTCATCTGGAAGTTCATTAGATGCTGACACCAATAAGCGCATTGGTACGCGTTCAATATCGCTACCATTCTTGAACGTTTTTTCGTTCACAACGGTAAGGAGTGTATTAAGGATCGCAGGGCCAGCTTTCCAGATTTCATCAAGGAAAACCACTTGAGCCGTTGGTAAATAACCTTCAGTCAGCCTTACGTAGCGACCATTGTCTTTTAATTCTTGGATACTTAAAGGACCAAACACCTCTTCAGGCGTAGAAAAGCGTGTCATCAAATATTCAAAATAACTGCTGTTATCGAAAGCTTGGATTAGCCGTTTAGCGATAAGACTTTTTGCAATGCCTGGAGGGCCCAGTAGGAAAACACTTTCACCAGCCAAAGCAGCCAGTAAACAGAGCTTAATGGTATCTTCTCTTTCATAGACACCATCAGACAGAGCATGCGCTAATTTGTTAATTCTTTCAGAGAGTAGCGCCTTGTCAGCATGTGAAGAAATAGAAGGGGTCATGCATTACTCCGAAAATCTTTGGACAATAAAGAGTGTAGATTTGTTTTTATACATTTGTTAGCACTTTGTTACAAGTGTATTTTATTATTGAGTTGCATTTATATCAGATGGTTACGTCCGTAATTTCGGTGTAATCATAGATTGCAAATTTGAGAGTAGAGTCACGAATGGAGTGAAATTTAATTCAAAACTATGCCTAAATTTTCTTTTATTTTCGACACCATAGGCGTTATGGTGGAGCACGTCTTTCGAATACGAAAAATTGGCAAGGAATGTGGCCAGACTGCATGAATAAAGTTATCCATCAATGGAAAAGTATATCTCTCATAGAAGAGAACGTGACGCTCCCAACAAACGTCGTGGTAAAACATACAACAATTAACCACCCAGGTGCCGCCGTTATTCTTCCTATTACGTCTTCTGGAAAAGTCATTCTGATCAACCAGTTTCGCCCTTCACTCAAAAAGTGGCTTTTAGAACTGCCCGCAGGCACGATGGAAGTCAATGAAACACCACTTGAGTGTGCTCAACGTGAACTAGAAGAAGAAACCGGTTATAGCGCAGAGTCATTCCAAAGTCTGGGGCAAGTTACCCCACTCGCTGGCTTCTGTGATGAGATACAGCACCTATTCGTCGCAAAAGACCTTAGCCTCACTACCCGTTTTGAATGTGACGAAGATGAAGTCATAGAAGTGATCGAGCTGAGCTTAGAAGAACTGCACGACAAAATACGACACGATCAAATCACCGATACAAAAACTATCGCTTGTTTAAGTAAAGCCCAACTCTGCGGCTACCTATAATACTCTAGGAGAGAAACATGGACTTTCGTTCTGATACCGTAACTAAACCCTCACAAGCAATGCGCGATGTAATGGCAAACGCAGAAGTCGGTGATGATGTATATGGTGACGACCCAACAGTAAATGAACTTGAGCAGTGGGCAGCCAACGAAACAGGCTTTGAAGCCGCTATGTTCACCTCTTCAGGCACGCAAGCCAACCTACTCGGCCTAATGGCACACTGTGAACGTGGTGATGAATACCTTTGTGGCCAACAAGCGCACAACTACAAATACGAAGCTGGCGGCGCTGCGGTACTGGGTTCGATTCAACCTCAACCAATCGAAAACAACCCAGATGGCACTCTTGATTTCAAAAAGCTTGCTGCTGCTATTAAGCCTGATGACAGCCACTTCGCCCGCACTAAGCTTTTGAGTCTAGAAAACACGATTAATGGCAAAGTACTGCCAATGTCTTACCTAGCGGAAGCTCGCGAGTTCGTAAACCAACACGGTTTGCAAATGCACTTAGACGGCGCACGCGTATACAATGCGGCAGTCGCGTTAGACGTTCACATTAAAGAGATCGCACAACACTTCGATTCGATGACGATTTGTTTATCAAAAGGCTTAGGTGCGCCGATTGGCTCTCTGCTACTGGGTAGTAAAGAGTACATAGCTAAAGCGCGTCGACTACGTAAAATGGTCGGTGGCGGCATGCGTCAAGCAGGCATCCTTGCTGCTGCAGGTAAAATGGCGCTGACTGAGAACGTTACTCAACTTAAAGCTGACCACGAGAACGCGAAAAACCTAGCGATTGGCCTAAGTAAGCTTGAGGGCTTCTCGGTTAACCCTGATTTCATTCAAACGAACATCGTGTTCGCTAAGTTAGACGAGACTGTTGATATCAACCGCATCGCACGGGAGTTAGGTGAAAAAGGCATTACTGTGTCACCAGGTAACCCTGTGCGCTTTGTTACTCACCGTGACATTAGTTCTGAAGACATTTCTCGACTCTTAAATGAATTACAAAAAGCGCTGACAGTCTAATACCATAATCAACCCTTAACGAATCGTAAAATGCCACGCAATATCGTGTGGCATTTTTTTACCATCAGTCAGTTAATACTTATTCCGGTTTAGGTACTACACGCATGTTGTCCATATAGTAATCAGGAATAATACGAGGGTAAAATCTATCCTCTAAACACTCATAAAGGAACTCGTCATCATTTCTGTTTTGCGGCGGTAAACCACATACTTTAATTGCGCGACCATTATTGACATATTCTTGCTTTTGGTTATCAAAAATCTCTTCAACAAAATAGAATTTATTGCCTTTGACTACGCCACCATAACCGCGGTCAAACATACTTTGACTTAGAGCGAAGCTCGCAACTTCGTTATTATTCAAGTTGCTGTACACTTTCATTGTGTAATGACTAACATCGGCATCAAATAGCTGGTCTTTTGAGAGGACTAATTCTTGCTTTGCAAACATAATATTTCTATACACGATAGCACCACTATCGTGCACTAGAGTCACACGATAGCCCATGATGTCTTGGCCATACACCCTTAAGTCCACACCACTTATCGCTTGTAAGCCATTAAAAATCCACTCCCAAGGGTTAATAATAGACGGAAGGATTTGATAAAGCGTCGTCATCGCAGTATTCCCGCCACTTGGGTCTTCAACAATCGCAGAACCTTCACTTTGATCAAGTAACGAACCTACTGTAATAGGGAAGGATTGACTACGGAAATTAGGAACATACACACACAGCTCTTCAAGCGTAATGCCATTGGTAAAACCACTACCTTCAATCTCGTCACTATTACATAAATGACGCTCTGACTCCCCCTCGACCACTTTAGGTATGTGTTTTACAACCGCATTCACAGCACTCGCTAAATTGAATGTTTTCCCAATATTGGCCAGCTTAAAGTTCGTTGTAACAGCCTTATTCATTGCCTGAGAGGCAGAGTTTACAAAAGTCGCCCCTGTAGGCCCTGTAGTAATTTTGACTAATGAGTTAAACAAACGACGAATGTTAGGAACCATCGCCTTTTTCCAAATTTCAGAGTTCAAATTAACATCCGACACGCTCTTCTTCATCACTTCCCAAGAGATTGGATCGATACCCGCTGGTTTTAAATCATTATTTACTTGGTCTTTTGAAACAAACAAATTAGATTCATTCTGCATAATAAAAGAGCGGAGGTTGGAAAGAAATTCAATAACTGAAACACCCTGTTCACCCGGTGAAAAATACTCAGTTGGATATAGAACCTCTGAGTTACCCGTAGGAACCGTCTCAAGCCCAAACAACATCACCTCCGAAAGACTTACCTCTTTGTAGGCTACGTACGAGTTGTTCCAAGTTTTAACTATCGGGGTAGTGGTACACTCCGCACACCTAACTATGTCTCGAATTACATCCTTTAAAAGCTTGTCTAACTCCCTTTCAGCAGTAGTCATCGATAACTTTTCTGAAAGATATTTTTGTATAAACAGTAGCTCTTGATAATGGATTTTCTCTGCTTTTGTTGGCTTTGGTGACGAGAAATCTATTTGCTCAATTTCAGCATCATGAAAGCGCTTTGCTTCATTATCATACTGAACGAACAATTGTTGTTTTGCACCGACAAAATCTAGCCCTGTTTTACTGCTGTTTTCATCCAGCTCTCGGCGAATGATTGTTTGTAGTTCAGGGTTAATACGAGCGTCCATAATGGACTGCGTGTCTGCGATAATAGGGCTAACATAACCCTGATCTCCATGATGAACATCGGCAAGAACGATATTAGTATTACTAATCATCTCGAGCTTGACATTAAGATATTGTTTCTTAATTGGCTCTTGCTCTTGATACCAATCCGAAGAAACCGAATCGTATTTTTCTTTCAGATAATCCTTACAAGGACTCTCTTCCGAACGGTAAGTTAAGCAATTCTTCGAAAGAACCAACTGAAATAGGTATAGGGAGTCATGGTATTGAGGATCCACTTGGTCATAAAACACCGTTTGAACAACCGACGAGTGATTAACGTCTTGTGCAAAAGAAGTATTCGACAAAAGCGCGCTCATTAATACGAACGGCAAAGCCTTAGATATTTTCATGTATTTTTATTCTCGCTGAGATTTTATGTTTCGCCGCTAATAATAAAAATGCCAATAAAAATATCACTTAAATTTAGTGATAAAACCATCAAAAACTTATAAAAGGAACGGCAATCACCCTATTAATAGTAAAAATATATTTATGTATTTACATATTAAGATAAATGATTGAAAGTAAAGCAACCTCAAGCTGTAAGCAGAAGGTTAACGAAAGGTTCATTGAGTAATAAAATTGGGGTAGTGTCTTTAGGATAAGACCTTCGGATTCGGCACTTCCCCACCTTCTAACAACTGTTGTGCTTGATACATCACGTGCTATTAAAATGAACACATGTGCTCTAATAATTATCTGAGCCTTAGAACTGCTATCAGTCCAAGCAAAATTTAACAGGTCGCCACGCTTATTCTGTTTGCCAATACCAATACTGTTAAGTCATCAATCCCGACGCAAAAAAGCTATAGCTAACAAGTCATTGGTTAAAATGCTCTCAACTACCCACCTTAGTCCTTCTCTATACTCCCTAAACTTCAGCTAAAATCATGTTAGAGGACCATTAAAGACCGATCTTTATCGTCCCTTTATAGATATGGCTTTACACGCCCTATCGAACCCTTACAATGTGCAGCAACTATATTTATCAAGGTTTATCTCTATGTCTATTCAATGGTTTCCGGGTCACATGCATAAAGCCCGCAAAGAAATCGAAGAAGTTATCCCACAAGTTGATGTGATCATCGAAGTACTGGATGCGCGTATTCCGTTCAGTAGTGAAAACCCAATGATCTCCTCACTGCGCGGCGATAAGCCTTGTGTAAAAGTACTGAACAAGCGTGACCTTGCCGATCCTGAGTTAACTGAACGTTGGATTGAGCATTTCGAAAAAGAGCAAGGTGTAAAGGCTATTGCAATTACCACCAGCGTTAAAGAAGAAGTAAATCACATCATGGAACTGGTTCGTAAGCTTGCGCCACACCGTGAAGAGATTGGTAAGAACATTCGTACTATGATCATGGGTATCCCAAATGTGGGTAAATCAACCATCATCAACTGCCTAGCAGGACGTACAATCGCAGTGACAGGTAACCAACCCGCGGTAACTCGTCGTCAACAGCGTATTAACCTACAAAACGGCGTGATCCTTTCAGATACCCCTGGAATCCTTTGGCCTAAAGTAGAAAACCCACACAGTGGTTTCCGTCTAGCGGCTACAGGTGCAGTAAAAGACACAGCTATGGAATACGATGAAGTAGCATTCTACACCGTGGAGTATCTTGCGAAGCAGTACCCTCACCTACTGCAAGAGCGTTACCAAATTGAAGAGCTGCCAGATTCTGACATCGAGTTGATGGAAGCGATCGGTCGTAAGCGTGGAGCTCTTCGTGCTGGTGGTCATATCGACCTTCATAAGTGTTCTGAAATCTTACTTCACGAGCTGCGTAACGGCACTTTAGGTAAGGTAACTCTAGAGCTACCAGAAATGATCACAAAAGAGCTGATCGAAGTTGAAGAAGCCGCAGCACTAAAAGCCGAGCAACAAGCTAAGAAAAAAGAAGAACGTCGTAAGCGTTACTTGAAGAACAAGCGTTAATAGCGATTAATCACTCTCATATATCCCTCTAAACATATTCACGTTCTATTTCATGTAGGACGTGAATATCGTGCCCCTCCTTTGTTGATCTAGCTAACATACTGACAAATCTATAGAAATGCTCGTTTACAATCATCAAGACTGTGACATACTACGCAAATTATTGTGTATCAATTTCGGCTAGTTTCTCAATGCGCTCTTACATCGGGTTCAAAAATCAACGATTTAAAACCTATTTCGACAATGAAATTTATCTGCCGTACATAAATTTCATCTACATCCCGATCTCAATATTCTGTGCTTTTATTGTCTCGGACTATGTTCACTTCGGTACAGAGTGCATTACACCAATAGCCTTTCGCATCGTACTGTTCTTGATGATGATGGTTGTTGCTCGGTATTGCATCAAGCACAAGCCTAACGTTTTAGAGTTCGTTGAAAGTACCTTTCTTGTCATTAGCTCGCTGTTTCTAGTCTACGTTGGGCGGCTCGCGATTGACCTAGGAAATTTCGATTACCAAGGTGGTATCGTCCTCGTGATGATCTACATAGGTACGTTTTCTAGATTATCGGCCAAATACAGCATCACAACACTTTCATTTATTTTTGCCGCCTACCTAATCGGATTATCTCCTTTGCTGTATGCTGCAGAACCTACTCATGAAGTCGAAACCATTTCTATTTATGTGTCCGCTTATATTTTGATTTCAGCGGCCTGTATTAGACGTGATTTAGAAGTTCACAAACGCTTTGCACAATCGGAGCAACTTCGAAAACAAGCGATACAATTACGTAAACAGTCGAATATGTTTGAAGCGCTTTCCTATAAAGACGCGCTCACCGGCTGCTATAATCGACTCTACTTACATCAAGTCATCGAACCGAGCATTGATCGCGACTTATCCATCACATCGATTATGATCGACATTGACCATTTCAAAACCATTAATGATACCTACGGGCACCAGATGGGCGATCTGGTCATTAAAGAATTGGCCATCGAAATTCAGAAAAAACTACCACTGGGCAGTAACTGTTTTCGATATGGAGGAGAAGAGTTTCTGATTTTGGTACAAAACGGGACTGAAGATTCAATTCAATCACTCGTAGATTCGCTGCTAGAGTGTCCCTCTCGCCTTCGTTTAGAAGTCACAATTTCAATTGGCGTTAAACATTCACCTCAAGCACTAGGCTCGGTAGAGCAACTCATCGATGACGCCGATCAAGCACTCTATATTTCAAAGAAAAACGGCCGAAACCGTACATCTTGGTCTAATTAACTTTTTACCGACGCCCTTTTCTATTGCAAGCGAAACGAAAAAGCCCCAAACATCTGCATGCTTGGGGCATTAATTGTATTCTCAGTCACAAAATTACGTCATGATGAACAAAAACGCATCAGAGCGTGACAATTACGAAAACGCAGCGCTTTTGGTTCTCTGCTCGAGGTCAACGGGAGAAGCCCAAGAGATTACTTTCTCGTTAACTTGACTTCCGCATGGCGCGTTCCACACCTGCTCCAATTCTTGTTTTCCACCAATCGCTTCATAAAATGCAATAGCTTGATGATTTTCAGACATCACCTCTAGGTAAAGCCCTGAATCAGAATAGTATTGTTGTAATCGTTGAGACAGTTCAGACAACAAACGCTTGCCTAAGCCACGGCCTCGGTAGTTACTGTCTACATGCAATGCATCGATGAACGTCCCGCGTTCAAAGTTATGATTGCCAAATGCGCAGACAAAACCAACCAGTAAACCGCCTTCCTCAAGTAATAGAACATGTTGATTAAAAGGAGGATTAATCAAACGTGTCTGCCAAATAACAGACCTGTCCTCCAAAACCTCATGTTCTAGGTAATCATCAGCAAGAATGCCACGGTAATATAGCTTCCAGCTATCCGCGTGTAATTGGGCAATCCGCTCATAATCTTTATATTCAGCTACCTTAATTTCCATTTATTAGCCCTTAGTACTTCCATTTATGACTTGCTACTACATTTCACACTACCTTTATACAATATTTAAGTAAAACATACTAATACACGTTTACACTTTCAATATTGACTTACACGTGTACGCTGATATTCTAGCGCACAGATGTAAGCTCAATGGAAAATTGCTAATGAATAGTGCCGACAAACCATCAACAAAAAAGCCACCGTTAATCTGGCTCAATATCTTTGTATTCTCGTTTAGTATGCTGCTTGCTGTTGTTGCGGCTCCCGTTTACGGCTACTTTTTTGGCTATGGAATGGAACATTGGGTATGGCTAGCGATCTGTTTTAGCTTCTGTAACCTTTCAATCACGACTGGCTACCACCGCTTATGGTCACACAAAGCCTTTGAAGCGCATTCGAGCCTCAGATTCCTGTTTGCTTTGGGCGGTGCCTTTGCCTTACAAAACAGTGCTCTTCATTGGTCTTCTGACCACCGTATTCATCACAAGCATGTCGATAACAACGACAAAGACCCCTACTCTGCAAAACGTGGCTTTTGGTACTCACATATAGGCTGGATGATTCGCAACTACAACACGTCTATCTATAAAGATCACGAGAACTGTCGCGACTTGAAGAAAGACAAGATCGTAATGTGGCAGCACAAACACTACATTCTCCTTGCGCTCATCATGAACTTTGGCGTGCCTATCGCATTGGGCCTGATTTATGGCGATGTGATTGGCATGCTGTTAATCGTAGGTGCGGTTCGTTTGGTACTTAACCACCACACCACATTCTTCATTAACTCTCTTGCGCACATCTGGGGCAGCCAACCTTTTACCGACAAGAACACAGCACGCGATAATGGTGTACTTGCCTTACTTACTTTTGGCGAAGGCTACCACAACTTCCACCATATCTTTGAGAACGACTACCGTAACGGCATTTACTGGTGGCAATATGATCCAACGAAATGGCTGATTAAAAGTGCTTCGTTGATGGGGCTGGCGAGTAAACTTAAGAAAACACCACAAGCACGCATTGAAAAAGCCGAAGCGGCAATGCTATTAAAACGCACGCAGCAGAAGATCATGCATCGTGCAGATAACATTCAGATTGCAGAAAAACTGCAGGCAGAGTTTGACTCTCTCGTCTCCAATATGAACGAGTACTACGCCGTTAAAAAGCAACTGCTAGAAAGCAAGCGTGACGATGTCGTTAAAAAGTACGAACACTCACTTCTTAAAGTCCGTTACCAGCAGATCAAAATGAACTTCGAACAGCAAAAGAAAAATTGGGCGATGACGGTGGAGCAGTACGCTTAAATTAAAGGAGCGCGCTTAACACACCTGTAACAATACTGTTTGGTTCTTATTCGAAGGCCCTCATGCAAAGCATGAGGGCTTTTTTAATTTACAGGTCTAATTAAATATCTGAATTTAAAGCTTTTCTTAAAATCATAAACACTGGTTCCATTTGTCACATTTTTGATGCAATACCATGTATTATCGCGCCGCTTAGCGTGATCATTATCACTTACAACTTAACCCTCGTCTCATACCATGCGCGTCCAAAAAAACCTTTCAAGCAACTAGCGGATCCATTTTATGAAATTGTTAAAAACATCTATCGCGTTTGCCATCTCTTCTGCGCTTTTGATTGGTTGCAGCAGCGATACCGATTACGTTCAACCTGAAGAAGTAAAGATCGCTACTTATAACCTGTCTTTTGATCGTGCCACGTTCCAAGATCTTGTAACGGAAATGCAGATTGAACCAAGCGCTCAAGCAGTACTTGTATCTGACTATCTGAACAATACAATTAGTGCTGCTGACAAAGAGACGGCAGCAAAAGTGATTCAAATCCGCAACGTAGCAGCCGTGATTCAAAAGAATCGACCTGATGTTCTGATGATGGCCGAATTTAACCATGACGGTACTGGAACGGACAAGTCAGCACTAGAAGGCTTCCAAAAAAACTACCTTTCGGTTGCACAAAGCCTTGACGGTGCGGGCAGTGATGCGAACCTAGAGCCAATTTCATACCCTTACTTTGAAAGTTACGCTACCAACACGGGCTTATTGAATGAATTTGGCTTTGACTTAGACAACGACGGCAACCCGGGCACATTGCCAGGAGATGCGTGGGGCTTTGGCTTATATCACGGCCAATACGCTTTTGCTTTAATGTCTAAATATGAAATCGACACGGCAAACACTCGCACATTCCAAAAATTCAAATGGAAGGACTTAGAAGGCTCAACGATCCCTACCATCACTGCATGTGATGACCCGAGTGAATTTCCAACAGGTATGGTTTGCGGCGATGAATGGTATTCAGCTGAAGAGTGGGAAAAAGTTCGTTTATCATCAAAAAACCACGTTGATGCGCCAATCCTAATTCCAACTAAAAACGGGACTGAAACCATTCACTTACTGATGTCTCACCCTACTCCTCCGGCTTTTGATGTGGGTAAGAACATCGAGCAAAACGCAGCAGAAGTCGATTTCTGGCACCAATACATCCAAAACAAATCGTACATCTATGATGATTCTGGAAAAACTGGTGGATTAGAGCAAGGCAAACACTTTGTTATGATGGGTGACCAAAACCTAGATCCAGCAGATGGCGATGGCATAAGCTCTGTTATGCAAAGCTTACACAACGACTCATTAGTTAATCAAAAAGTCACCAACGGCAGTCTATACCCTACTAGTTATGGTGCAGCTGAACATGCGGTCGATAATTCATTGCCTCACCCACAGCCAAACCGTATCACTTCGACATTTGGTCTTGCGGTCGATTACGCACTGCCTTCAGCAACACTTAACATCGTTGACTCTGGTGTTTACTGGTCAGCTTCTTATGAAGAAGGGCGTAAGCTATTCAATGACTCACGAATTGGTGACTATGGTAACGGCAAGGACGTATCCTCTGATCACCGAATGATCTGGGTAAAGGCTGATTTCAGTAACTAATTCTTTTACTTTAAGATGCCCGGCTTATTGTCGGGCATTTTTATCGGCGTAACTCACCAATAGTCTAGTCATCGCCAAAAGAATTATGGACACCAATAACCATAGTCATTGCATGCCTCGATCCTTTGTCTCTGATTCATAAGTACTTATATTATCCGGACCAACAGATTTATTGCCCTAGGAATTCACAATGACTACGCTAACTATTATTGCGACAATCGTCTGTAAAGAAGAGAAGATTGAGTTTGTAAAATCAGAGATGATCAAACTGATCGATAAAACCCGCGCTGAAGAAGGCTGTATCAACTACGACCTCCATCAAGACAACAGCAACCCGGCGCACTTTGTGTTTCATGAGAATTGGGAGTCAGAGGCTCTGCTTGAAAAGCATCTAGAAAGTCAGCATATCGCAGACTACGTTACGGCGACTGAGGGATGTATCGAGTCATTTGTTATCAATCGAATGACACATATAGCCTGATACGCGGTTTACTACTGATTCATCAACAAGCCCTGCTACTAAAGCAGGGCTTCGTTCTTTCTGTTGAGTTTCGCTTTTCCGAGTGGATTCAGCACCTTCCTCTCTGTACTGTTTTCACCTGTCGTCTTCAAAAACAAACCTCACTACAGACAAATATTCCTAAACCGATATCAAGCAACCTCACGAAAGATCAATCACATTCATTTAAATACTGTTCGCGACCTTTGACCATAAAATGATCGGCAAATGACAAAAATAACCGTCGACAGGAATGTAGATGAATACCAAACAACTTGAGGACGCGGTCAGTGAAGTGGCCATGTTCAATCAACACCTGCACTTAATCCAATCTGTTCATACCATTCCGACGCCAAAAGTGAATTGGGAGTCGATGGCTATGGAGCCCGCACCTGCAATGCCAACGGTTCGCTTCGACCATAAAGTCAAAGCCATGGAAGCGCTCGATGATTACAAACCTAATTGGTTGGATATGTTATTGGGGAATAAATCAAAGCTGCATGCTCTCACTAAGAACGTTGAACGTGCAGCAGAACAAGATATTGAAGATTACAAGACTGAGTTCGTGCATTGGGTACAGAATTACAGTTACTGGGCAAAGAAGAACCAGCTTTCAAAGGGTGTTCTGAATAACGATAGCGAAGCCAAACTGACCGCTCTTTCAGAAGCACAACAGAATCCTATCAACGCCTCTGTAGTCGACACAAAGCTGATCAACCATAACTTTAATACTTATAAAAATGGTCACCTGTTAGAGATCAATATTCAGGTGAATAAGGATAATGTCATCCCTAAAGAGAGAAAGGTTCTGTGCCAAGGTGAGGTAAAACTAGAAAACCTACCCATACCTGAGAGTAATATCCTATATCGAGAATATGTGTGTAGCTGTGTTCTTAAATGTGCTCAGGACTCTTTCAATGTATTGCCTGAGTCGAGTGTCGTAATCAATGTTGAACAGGTTTCTGCGGGGCAACCGAGCCTGTAATTTAAATTGTGTATCTGCTTATAATTAAGCCAGTCATGGCTAAGGATAAGCAATATGGATAAGAAAGCTTTAGAAGCCTTCGCTCGCGAAGCCGCTAAGTCAATTAAGACTCCTTCGGATCTTGATGACTTCAGGAAAATGTTAACCAAGGTGACGGTTGAGACAGCTTTAAATGCTGAACTTGATGATCACCTTGGCTACGAAAAACACTCACCGACCAACGATAGTAACAGTCGAAATGGCTACTCATCTAAACGCCTAATTACTGACGATGGTGAGATCCAACTAGAAATCCCTCGTGACCGTGACGCGTCCTTTGAACCCAAGCTCGTTCGTAAGCATCAAACTCGATTCCAATCGATGGACGACAAGATCTTAAGCTTGTATGCCAAAGGAATGACTACCCGAGAAATCGTCGCAACCTTCAAAGAAATGTACGATGCTGATATCTCCGCCAGTCTAATATCTAAAGTCACTGATGCTGTTTTAGAACAAGTTGTTGAGTGGCAAGCCCGCCCTCTTGATTCGGTTTATCCCGTCGTTTACCTAGACTGCATTGTTGTGAAGGTGCGCCAAAATAAGCAAGTCATCAACAAAGCCATTTACCTTGCTCTCGGTGTCAATATGGAAGGTCAGAAAGAACTTCTTGGGATGTGGATGTCCGAAACTGAAGGGGCGAAGTTCTGGCTCAGTGTACTTACCGAACTTCAAAATCGTGGTGTAAATGATATCCTCATCGCTTGTGTTGATGGCCTCAAGGGCTTTCCTGATGCCATCAATGCCGTTTATCCAAAAACTCAAATCCAGCTCTGTATCGTACACATGGTACGAAACTCAATGAAATACGTTCCGTGGAAAGATTACAAGACTATTACCGCAGACTTAAAGGAAATCTATCAAGCTACGACTGAAGATGAAGCTCTGTTGGCGCTAGAGCACTTTGGTGATAAATGGGATGAAAAGTACCCTCAAATCAGCCGCTCGTGGACGGCTCATTGGGATAACCTCAACACTCTGTTCAGCTATCCTCAAGATATCCGCAGAGCTATCTACACGACCAATGCGATAGAATCACTAAATAGCGTCATCAGGAAAGCGACCAAGAAACGTAAGCTGTTCCCGACAGATGAATCCGCCAAAAAGGTGGTGTACCTGGCGATTATGGATGCTTCCAAGAGGTGGACAATGCCAATTCATCACTGGAAGCAAGCGCTAAACCGTTTTATGATTATGTTCGAAGATCGATTAACTGAATACTTGTAACCAAGAGCAGTTACACAGAATTATTTACAGGGTCCAACAAACACTAGAAGCGGTTCCGATAGAAGAAGCAACACGAGAAACCACAACTCCTACGAAAAAGAACAGTAACATGCTGACGTTGGTTGGGGTATTTATTGTTGTAGCCTTGTTATCCCAGTATCTATTTTCTTACTTAGATCGAAATATCTTAGCTGAAAGACTAACAGGGAAGCACTTTACCTCTTGTAAAAAAGAAACCGACGAGTTCACATTTAAAAACTTTATAACGTAACGCATTACGAATATAAGGGACGCAAGTTCATCATCGATAATTCAGGAAAACCTTTGAGCTTCCATAGCGAATTTAAGTAACTCAGCGTGGCATGATACATTTCTGCAAGAAAGTAATGTGTGTTGATCTGCCAGCCTATTCTAATTCGGAACCTGAGTTGTACATCATTAGATATCATCACTCTCTAACTAAACAATCCTTGTAGCCTCATTTCTGACGTCGAGCTTTCTTCAATCTACTCAATGTCAAAATACACCTTCTCATTAATTACCCAGCACAACTTGTGAATCCAAATTATTTATAAATGGAAGTCACCATATGCAGCAAAACTACACAAAGGTGATCCAAGTAATATTTTAGCGATCGATAATATTTGTTTATTAACATCTAAACAACAGCAGTTATTCATGATTTATAACCAGAATTAACATCGAAGAAAATGTTTGTCTTAGATCATATCAACCTCAACTATGCCTCGTGCCAAAGTACAGTTTTCGGTACATTCATTGTCATATTCTGAAACAGTTTCTTGTATTTTTTAAACTTTGTGGAGATTTCGATGTTAGAACTCTTGATCGGATTAGTGGTTACCATCGCTGTAGGTTACTTTATTGTAAAAGGCTATAAAGCAGCCGGAGTTTTGTTAACTGCCGGCCTTGCTCTTCTTCTTATTACCGGCCTTATTGGTCACACAGTCTTACCAGCTAAGATCGCTTCAACAGGTAACATGATTACCGACTCATTAGAATTCGTTAAGTACATGCTTCAATACCGTGGCGGCGGCCTAGGTATGCAGATCATGCTTCTATGTGGTTTCGCTTCTTACATGACTCACATTGGCGCAAACAATGTTGTTGTGAAACAGTTTTCTAAACCACTATCTGTTATCAAATCTCCATACGCGCTTCTTGTTGCTGCTTACATCGTGGCGTGTCTGATGTCTTTGGCGGTGAGCTCTGCTACTGGCCTTGGCGTGTTGTTGATGGCTACCCTATTCCCAATGATGACAGCGATGGGTATTTCTCGCCCTGCAGCGGTTGCAGTATGTGCATCTCCAGCAGCAATCATTCTTTCTCCAACATCTGGTGACGTGGTCATCGCTGCAGAAAAATCAGGGCTAGACTTAGATGTGTTTGCGGTTCAAACGGTGCTACCGGTGTCAATCTGCGCAATTATCGTAATGGCAGCTGCAGCTTTTTTCTGGAACAAGTACCTAGATAAGAAAGAAAACACGCCAATGGAAAAAGTTGATGTTTCTGAGATTGAAACAACAGCGCCTGCTTTCTATGCGGCGCTTCCGTTCCTACCTATTATCGGTGTTTTCCTATTCAATGGCCGTACTATTCCGGGTCTTAAGTTAGACATCTACACTATCGTAGTGGGTTCAATTTTTGTTGGTGCACTTGTTGATTACGTTGTGAAGAAATTCGACGGTGAAAAGACGCTAAAAGATCTAGATTCTTGTTACCAAGGTATGGCGGACGCATTTAAAGGCGTTGTAATGCTGTTAGTTGCGGCTGGTGTATTTGCTCAAGGCCTAATGTCTATCGGTGCGATTGATAACCTAATCGGTCTTGCTGAAGCAGCAGGTGCTGGCGGCATCGCACTAATGCTGATCCTTACAGGCCTAACGGTTGCTGCGGCCATTGCGACAGGTTCCGGTAACGCACCTTTCTATGCATTCGTTGAGCTTGCGCCTTCACTGGCTGCGAAGATGGGCCTAAACCCAGCTTTCCTTATTATCCCAATGCTTCAAGCATCAAACCTAGGTCGTACGATCTCTCCAGTATCTGGCGTAGTGGTAGCAACTTCAGGCATGGGTAAAATCAGCCCATTTGAAGTAGTAAAACGTACATCTGTACCAGTCATCTGCGGCCTTATCACTGTTATCTTCGGTACACTTGTTCTAGTACCAATGGCTGCTTAAGTCTTTAATAGTTATACAGCTATATAATGCCCAAACAAAAGGCGCTGAACTTAATAAGTTCAGCGCCTTTTTTAATATTCCTCTGCAACACTTTCAAAGCTATTGAGAGTTGACTTGAACAGTACGGCTTGAAATAGTGTTATTTCAAAGGAACAAGCCCTACTTCATTTCTCCGTAACGTTCTAGGTAAAGAACGGTTGCTGCTGTACGAGAAGGTACTTGCAGCTTTTTCAGCAAGCTCTTCATATGTACCTTAACTGTCGATTCAGAAATAAACAGATGATCGGCGATTTGCTTATTACGGTAACCTTTAGCAACTTCTTGCAAGATCTGCATTTCACGTTCGGTTAACTGGTCGAAGATGTCGTTGCGGCTACCCGCGTCGTTTAGGTAACGAGCAACCACGCTGCTGTATGCCTTGTCGCCACCGTGTGCTTGCTTAAGCAACTCAATAAGCTCATCAGGCTCAGTGTCTTTCAATAAGTAGCCATCAGCACCCGCTTTTACGATCGCTTCAATGTCTGCTGGGCTATCAGATACTGTTAGAATAACGATGTTAGCACTAGAACCGTCAGTACGAAGCGCTTTCAATGTATCTAAGCCAGACATACCCTTCATGTTCAGATCAAGCAAGATCAAATCAGGTTCTTCTTCATGAGCAAGCGCAACAGCTTCTATACCATTATTTGCTTCAGCAATCACTTCAAATTCGTCTTCAAAGCTCAGTAATTGGCTTATGCCTCTACGCATTAATGGATGATCATCAACCAGCATTACTTTACAAACCGTCAACTTTAACTTCCTTCAAACTTTTATATTTCAATATGACTGTACAGCCTTCACCTTGCGCCGCTTCAATCGTTAAGTCGCCATTCAGTCTTGCCGCACGCTCCTGCATAATGCTCATCCCATAGTGGTTCATTTTCGAACTACTTAAGTCAAAGCCATCTCCGTTATCTTTAACCACGACTAATACTTCACCGTCCTCATCGATACAGCATACATCTATCAAGTCGGCATTGGCGTGTTTTATTGCATTTATTGTTGCTTCACGAATCAATTGAAGCAAGTGAACCTGACTATGTGCATCAAGTTCAATAGATGAAAGATTATTATTAAGTTTAATCTTTGCATCCGTTCTTTCGCTGAGCTCTTCAAGCATAGTGCTTAAAGCATCTCCAAAGTTACCCTCTTTGATGGATAACCTAAATGTAGTGAGAAGTTCTCTTAATTGAGTATAGGCTTCTGCTAAGCCATTGCCGATTTCCGATGCAATTTGTTCAGATTGCTCACGATGCTGCTGTTCAGGCAGTTTACCGATGACACGTTTAAGCAACGTCACTTGGATTTTTAAATACGACAGTGATTGAGCTAACGAATCATGGAGCTCTCGGGCAATGGTTGCACGCTCTTCCATAATAATAAGCTGCTCAGCCTTCTTTTGAGCACGATTATAATAGATGGCTCTTGAGAGTAGTTGAATAAAGCTCTCAATCAACGCTTTTGTCGAGTGACCATGGTGATACGAGCAATATAGATAACCGAGAATGAGCTCGTTATCGTCCAACTTCATTTCAAATTTTTCATAATCTCGGTATGGATCGTAGCCTTCATCCATAATCAATGGTCGGCCTGAATTGTCGACGATCTCTAATCGCAAAGATTCGATGCCCTCTAAGCTTACGAGGTGCTGCAATATCGCTCTAAAGTTTTCAGGTGCGATACGCGTGACTGTCAGCTCTTGTGAAGAGTAATACAGCGCCTGTAGCGATTGGTTTGCATTCTGTAGTTCTATTGTTTTCGCATCGACCACATCTTCTAGGTTTCGATAAAGCACACCCAAGTCTTTCGCCATCGAGTTGAAGGTTTTGGTCAAAATACCCATCTCGTTGTTACTCGTTACCTTGAGTTCGACCTCGAAGTCACTGTTTTTGATCCTTTGGCTTGCACCAACAAGCGCATGCAGTGGTTTAACAACTTGTTTACGTACGAAATGAACAACCAAAAGAGATATGACGAGGATCCCGCCCAAACCGATACCACCAGCCCACGCCAGTTTAATCAATTTGTCTTCTGAGAATTCTTGCAGTTTAAAAACAAATCCATCGATCTCAGTTACGAAATTTTCAACCAACACGAGATAGTGTTTACGGTCTTCACTATTCAGAACGCGTTTCAATTCATGCCAACGGCCAATAATTAGATAGTAGTCTTCTGTGATATCCGTCGGTACATCCCAACTCACCAATTTAGTCATCGAAGGCGAATAAAGTGAACTTTCAAACTCACGGATATGAGAATCGAAATCAACAGATTCTATTTGAATATCATGGGCTAAACGATAGCTTTGCATACGCATCGAGCCGGCTACGTTGACGGCCTCAGCATCGTTCAAGCTTGAAGCTAGAGTAAAGATAGCAAAGCCAGTAGTAGCAACCGACAACAGCAGTATAGAGAGTAATGACTTAGCTATTGTACTCGTAACAGATGAGACTGGTTTTATAAGCAAAGGTGACTTCCTATTGATAAATGACTTGCTATTAGGCTCGTATTGTCACACATCAAAAATCATAGCTCCATTCAATATGTGATCACTCGCCTCGTAATTTATTGATCTATGACAATATATACCCCCAATTAGCCCTTAGGGGGTATTTATACAATTGTTTCTAAATCTACACTACTTGTGATGACAAATTACAAGATATTAATGAAATAATGACCGACAATTACAACATCGTAGCAACATCTAGGGGTTTTTAGTGGTAGACCTGTCAAAACGTCGTCTGTTTTCTAGGCATAAAGTCGATTCAAGCCAAATTCGTTTGCCTTGGATTCATAACCTAGAGAGCTTTGTAGATGATTGCACTCGATGCGGAAAATGCATCGAGAGTTGTGAGACTAAGGTAATCATTGTAGGCGACGGTGGATTTCCTACTGTCGATTTTTCAATTGATGAATGTACGTTCTGCTATCAATGTGCAGATGTTTGTCCCGAACCCATTTTTAAGCCAAAGCAAGGAGAGCCTTGGCAAGCTAAAGCACAAATCTCTGATAAGTGTTTAGCACAGCAAAATGTTGAATGCCGAAGCTGTGGTGACATGTGTGAACCTATGGCCATTCAATTTCAACTCAGAGCAGGCAGTGTTGCTCTACCAAAAATCGAGTTAGATGAGTGTAGCGGTTGTGGAGCCTGCGTAGCAGTTTGCCCTACCTCAGCTATTTTTGTGAGTAATGCATAAATAAAAATAACGAGAGCAATTTATGGCACTAAATGAAGTGCATATATCAAGTTTAGTCGTGCATGTGAGCCCAGAGCATCTCAATGAGATCAAAGCAGAGATCGAGCAATTCGATAACGCTGAAATCTACGGAGATAGCCCTGAAGGCAAAATCATCGTGGTCCTAGAAACCGAAAACCAAGGTTTTGTAACGGACACCATCGAAGCAATAAACAACATTAAGAACGTTTTAGGTACAGCTTTGGTTTATCACCAAATCGAGACTGGACTAGACGAAACGGATTTAGAAACTGGAAGCAACAATTCTCAACTCGAGGGTGAAGTATGAAAATGACAAGACGTGCGTTTGTGAAAGCAAACGCAGCTGCATCAGCGGCAGCCGTTGCAGGTGTAACACTACCAGCAACAGCAACCAACCTGATTGCTAGCTCAGATCAAACAAAAATCACGTGGGATAAAGCGCCTTGTCGTTTTTGTGGTACGGGCTGTTCGGTACTAGTAGGTACTCAAAACGGCAAAGTGGTTGCGACTCAAGGCGACCCAGAAGCACCTGTAAACAAAGGCCTTAATTGTATCAAAGGCTACTTCCTTTCGAAAATTATGTACGGTAAAGACCGTCTTGAGCAACCTCTTCTTCGTATGAAAGATGGTGAGTTCCATAAAGATGGTGATTTCGCGCCAGTATCTTGGGACAAAGCGTTCGACGTGATGGCTGAGAAATGGAAAGCATCTCTTAAGAAGAACGGTCCAACAGGTGTTGGTATATTCGGTTCTGGTCAGTGGACAGTAATGGAAGGCTACGCAGCCGTTAAGATGATGAAAGCGGGTTTCCGTTCAAACAACATCGATCCAAACGCTCGTCACTGTATGGCTTCTGCGGTAGGTGCATTCATGCGTACCTTCGGTATCGATGAGCCAATGGGTTGTTACGATGACTTCGAACACGCAGACGCATTTGTACTGTGGGGTTCAAACATGGCAGAAATGCACC
Source organism: Vibrio chagasii (assembly GCF_024347355.1). NCBI lineage: Bacteria > Pseudomonadati > Pseudomonadota > Gammaproteobacteria > Vibrionales > Vibrionaceae > Vibrio > Vibrio chagasii. The sequence goes on along the minus strand of NZ_AP025466.1, from coordinate 73,487 downwards.
CAGTACTATGGACTCGTATTACAGACCGTCGTCTAAGCCACCCACACGTTCAAGTAAACGTACTGTCTACTTACTACCACCGTTCTTTTGAGCTTGCAGACACTGGTTACATCTTCAACCCTCAGTCTGACCTTGCGATTGCAAACTTCATTGCAAACTACATCATTCAAAACGATGCGGTTAACTGGGACTTCGTGAACAAGCACACGCACTTCAAACAGGCAACAACTGACATCGGTTACGGCCTTCGTGATGACGATCCACTGCAGAAAGCAGCAGCAAACCCTAACTCAGGTGCAATGACTACAATCACTTTCGAAGAATACAAAGCAGCAGTTGCAGAGTACACAGTAGAGAAAGCATCTGAAATGTCAGGCGTATCTGAAGAGAACCTGATTAAGCTTGCTAAGCAATACGCGGATCCAAACATCAAAGTAATGTCTCTATGGACAATGGGTATGAACCAACATACTCGTGGTGTATGGATGAACAGCCTTGTGTACAACATCCACCTTCTAACAGGTAAGATTTCTACTCCAGGTAACAGCCCATTCTCACTAACTGGCCAACCATCTGCTTGTGGAACAGCTCGAGAAGTAGGTACGTTCTCTCACCGTCTACCGGCAGATATGGTAGTTGCGAATCCTAAACACCGTAAGATTGCAGAGGAAATCTGGAAACTTCCGGAAGGTACTATCCCACCTAAGCCAGGCAAACACGCTGTTGCTCAAGACCGCGCACTGAAAGACGGTACTATCAACGCTTACTGGGTAATGTGTAACAACAACATGCAAGCAGGTCCAAACATCAACACTGAACGTCTACCTGGTTACCGTCACCCAGACAACTTCATCGTATGTTCTGACCCGTACCCAACAGCAACAGCGCAAGCCGCTGACCTTATCCTTCCAACAGCAATGTGGATTGAGAAAGAAGGTGCTTACGGTAACGCAGAGCGTCGAACACAAGCTTGGTACCAACAAGTGAAAACTGTAGGTGAAGCTAAGTCTGACCTGTGGCAAATCATGGAGTTCTCTAAGCGCTTCACTATCGAAGAAGTTTGGGGCGAAGAGCTTCTAGCTAAAGTACCTGAACTACGTGGCAAAACCATGTACGACGTGCTTTACAAAAACGGCAATGTTGATGCTTTCCCTCTCTCTGAAGCTCAAGAGCTCAACGACGACGCACAAGCACAAGGTTTCTACGTACAGAAAGGCTTATTCGAAGAATACGCAACCTTCGGTCGCGGCCACGGTCATGATTTAGCGCCGTACGATCGCTACCACCAAGTACGTGGTCTACGCTGGCCTGTTGTTGATGGAAAAGAAACTCAATGGCGCTTTAAAGAAGGTTCAGATCCATATGCGAAAGCAGGCTCTGGCTGGGACTTCTACGGTAAACCAGACGGTAAAGCACTGATCATCAATGCTCCGTACGAAGCGCCCCCAGAAGTGCCAAACGAAGAGTACGATATGTGGCTATGTACAGGCCGTGTTCTTGAGCACTGGCACACCGGTACTATGACTCGTCGTGTGCCAGAACTTTACAAAGCTGTGCCAGATGCACTGTGTTACATGCACCCTGCTGATGCTAAAGCTCGTGGCCTACGCCGTGGTGATGAAGTTCTTATCGAAAACAAACGTGGTGAAGTTCGTGTACGTGTTGAAACTCGCGGCCGTAACCGTCCACCACAAGGCTTGGTATTCGTACCGTTCTTTGATGCAAGAATTCTGATCAACAAGTTGATCTTGGATGCAACGGATCCTCTGTCTAAACAGACGGACTACAAGAAGTGTCCAGTTAAGATCACTAAAGTTGCTTAAGCCCTAGGCTTAGAGAAACGATCTTAAGCATTAATGTTGCGGCTACTTTTTCACCATTTAGAGAAAGTAGTCCTCTCAAAGAATTAGCCTTTAGGCGGAGAAATTAACATGAAAAAACTGATTACTGCCCTACTATCAGCCGGTCTTTTGTTAGCTGGCGTGGCTCAAGCTGAGCTGGATAACCCTGGCGGCATTGGTGGCGTAGAGTCTTTACGTGGTGCAAGTGAGCTTGAAGCAACGCGTGCAGCAGACGACTTCAAAAAGTACCCTCGCGACCAAGTACTTGAAAGCGATTACGTATACCAACCACCATTGATACCACACAATATCCGTAGCTACGAAGTGTCTCTAAACGCGAACAAATGTCTGTCTTGCCATAGCTGGAAAAATGCGAAAGAGATGGGTGCAACAAAAATTAGTGTTACCCACTACATGAACCGTGAAGATGCAGTACTTGCTGACGTTTCACCTCGTCGTTACTTCTGTCTGCAGTGTCACGTTCCACAAGCTAGTGCGAAACCATTAGTAGAGAACGAATTCAAACCTGTTGACTCACTACGCTAATCTTAGCCGTATTGTAGAGAGGCGATTATATGAAATTACTAAAAGCGTTTTGGGAAAGACTGACAACTCCCAGTAAAGCAGCCGTTGGCCTTGTACTTTTCTTGGGGTTCTCTGGCGGTCTTTTGTTCTGGGGTGCATTTAACACAGGTATGGAAGCAACCAACACAGAAGAATTCTGTTCTGGCTGTCACGCACCTATCGTTGAAGAGATCCAAGAGACAATTCACTACTCAAACCGTTCTGGTGTTCGTGCAATCTGTTCAGACTGTCACGTACCACATGAATGGACTGATAAAATTGTTCGTAAGGTTCAAGCATCAAAAGAGCTGTACGCTCACTTTATTGCTAAGACGATTGACACGCCTGAGAAATTCAAAGAGCGCCGTCATCACTTAGCGGAACGAGAATGGGCTCGATTGAAGAAGAACGATTCGCTTGAGTGCCGTAACTGTCACCAGTTCGATTACATGGATTTCTCTGAACAGAGCCCTCGTAGTGCGAAACAACACTCAACAGCGCTGGCTTCTGGTGAGAAGACATGTGTAGACTGCCACAAAGGTATCGCACATAAACTACCAGACATGCACGGTGTTGAAGGCTGGCAATAAGGAGCAATTGAATGAGTACTTTAGAAAGCGTGATTTGGCATATCCTAGGTTACAGTGCTATGCCATTTATCATTCTTACCGGCTTCGTAGGTGTTGCAGCCGTATCTCTTTGGATTTTATCTATGGGTAAAGACAAAGAAATCGATTAAGAATCGAATCATCTTTTCTCCTACTTTTGATACCTTAGAGAAGAGTTAAAGTTAAAAAGCCACTGAATTCAGTGGCTTTTTTATTACCTGCGGTTCTGTTTTATTGTTGTAAAGTATCCATACGAACACTAAGCGTCGCGTGGTTGGGCGCCTTTCTCAGTGACTTCTGTATCGCTCTTAGCTTTATTAACAATTGGAAGGACCTGTTTTACGTAATTACCTGGCGCCTTACCAATCACAGGATACAACTCTGAACCTTGATTGAACGGTTCAACCCTTTCACCCGCTTCAAAGCCCTGTAACCATTGATTCCAGTGTGTCCACCAAGAACCTTCATTGTGAGTTGCATTTGATAGCCACTCATCAGCAGAATCATCCAAGTTGTCGTTAAGCCAAAATCCATACTTTTGTTTGTCTGGATGGTTAACAATACCTGCGATATGTCCAGACTCGCCCAGCACAAACGTCTTGTTGCCACCCGTGTTCAGTGCGCCGCGGTAAGTCCCTTGCCAAAGTGCAATGTGGTCTTCCTTAGTAGAGATGAAGTAACTAGGTATTTTTATCTTATTCAGGTCAATCCAGACACCGCCCACTTTCACGCCTTTGTCTTGCACCAGTTTGTTTTCAAGGTACAGATCTCGTAGCAGGAAGTTATGACACTTAGAAGCTACATTGGTGCTATCACTGTTCCAATAGAGCAGGTCAAACTCCATTGGACTGCTGCCTTTTAGGTAATTATCAATGTAGTAGTTCCAATATAAGCTGTTTTCACGAAGCAGACTGAACGTCACACTCAATGACCTACCATCCATAAAGCCTTTGGCTTCGTTCTGTTTTTCTATGGCGTTGATGATCGTTTCATTGATATAAGCGCCCACTTCACCCGGCTGAGAGAAGTCTAATAAAGTCGTAAAAAAGGTAGCGGTTTTAATGCGTTTCTTCATTCTTTTAGCGGCATAGTAAGCGACTGTTGAAGCCAATACAGTACCGCCAATACAGTAACCTGCAGCGTTGATCTGCTCTTTCCCAGTAATGTCTTCGATTGCGGTCACAGCTTTCGCGACACCTTCAGTCACATAGTCACCAAACTCTAACTCTTTCTGTGCTTCACCGGGATTGCGCCAAGACATCATGAACACACTGTGCCCTTGTTCAAGCAACCAGCGAACCATCGAGTTCTTCTCACGAAGATCGAGAATGTAATACTTATTAATAAACGGCGGTACGATCAGCAATGGCGTAGCATTGACCTTAGGTGTTTTCGGGTAGTATTGAATCAGTTCAAACAATTCACTTTGAAAAACAACATCCCCCTCTGTATTGGCAACATCGCCTCCCAACCGGAATGCATTATTGTTGGTCATACGGATCTTGAGGATATCAGCGCTTGCTTCAACATCAGCCTGCAATTGCTCAAGCCCATCGATCAGGTTTTCGCCATTTCGCTCAAGCGTTAATTTCATCAACTCTGGGTTTGTCGCAATAAAGTTGCTTGGAGAAAGTGCGTTGATCGCTTGACGTGAGAAGAACGCAACACGCTCTTTGGTTTTCTCATCAATGCCGTCAATTGAGTTTATTGTGTCGATATAGCTTTTGCTAAACAACAAATAGGATTGTTTGATAAAGCTATAAAATGGGTCGTTTTTCCACGCTTCATCAATAAAGCGTTTATCACTGCGATCTTCAGTGATTACACTCTCTGTGTTACCCATCAATGCAGCATTTTGCCAGATCTTAAGTTGTTGCTCCCACCATTGGGATTGTAACTGGAGGAGTGCAGCGGGTTGGTTAGCGGCTTGCTCAAAGATTTTCGATGCATCATCAAAATTCAATTCTTGCATCGCTTGGTTTAAGGGAGATTGCGCGGCTTCCTTGTTTTGTTCAAAGTTGTCCCACCATTGCTGGTTTGTTTGTTGAAGTTTAACAAGGTAGTCCGAAAAGAAGTGTTGAAACATAACATGACTCCAATAATCGGAAAATCGCCACCGAGCCTCACAGTAAACACTGCGCTAACTCGATAGCGATTGAATTTATGCTGGTGTAACTGTTTTCAAGTTTTCAGTTGTTAGTGTTTCAACGTCTTCTTTGAATTCTTTCGCTACCGCTTGCAGCTTTGCGCTATCACTCATCATCTGTTGAGACAGTTGAGTCAATGCTGCTAGCTGTTGGCTGTTGAATGCAGTAAGGCTGTTCACATCTTTAATCTCACTTACCGCTTTCATTTGAGCAAGACCCATGTCCGTATAAGTCTTCATCGCATTCATTTGCAATTCTGTCATTGTTTGAACGTTCTTCGCAACTAACTTGTTGAACTTAAAGTACGGTTCAAATTGCTTTTCAGTTTGGTCAGTAATTGTTTTAAAAATATCCGTGTACATAAGTAACTCCTGATAAATACATAGTGTAGTAAATTGGTACTGATATCGTTTCAGTTAAGGTGCGATGGTTTGCTAACGCACCTTGTAGACTGCAGCGATAAATTGTTTAGCTTGCCAACGATACATCCGGCGTTAACCTTCAATACCCTTAAGCAGAATAGCGGTTCCCATTCCCCCACCGACGCAGAGTGAAGCAACGCCAAAACTGGTCTTTTGCTCAAGCATTTCGTGGATGAGTGAAACAATGATTCGGTTGCCTGACGCTCCTAGAGGATGACCTAGGGCAATCGCGCCGCCGTTAACATTCACTTTTGGTTTAAAAGCGTCTAATGGCAGATCGTGCTGCTCAGAAAGCTGATACATCACGCCAAGCGCTTGCGCCGCAAACGCTTCGTTTAATTCAAACAGATCAACTTGTTCGAGTGTTAAATCCGCTTTATCCAGCGCTTTAGACACGGCCTCTACTGGACCTAAGCCCATGATCTTTGGGTCTAATCCAGACTGTGCGTAGCTTGTTAGCTCGACCAGTGGTGTCAGGCCGTATTTAGATACAGCACTCTCTGATGCCAAGATGATTGCACTCGCACCGTCATTGATACCTGAAGCGTTGCCCGCCGTTACAGTACCTTCACGGTCGAATGCAGGACGAAGCTTTTGCAAACCTTCGAACGTTGCATCCGCTTTCGGATATTCATCGGTATCAAAGGTGACGGTCTGTCTGCGCTGTTTCACTTCAACAGGCACAATTTGCTCAGCAAACTTACCTGCTTCAATTGCAGCTACCGTTTTTTGTTGGCTTTCTAGCGCGTAGTTGTCTTGAGCAAGACGCGAGATATTCAATGCATTCGCAATGTTCTCTGCTGTCACACCCATGTGGTAATGATTGAACGCATCCGTCAGACCATCGCCAACAAGCAGATCTTTCATCGAAATGTCGCCCATCTTGTGTCCGTTACGAATACTTGGCGGAACCACGAAAGGGATTTGAGACATCACTTCCACACCCGCAGCAACCACGATTTCTGCATCTTGAGCTTTAATATGAGCTGCAGCGTCCATGACTGATTTCATACCACTACCGCAGATCATGTTGACACCATAGGCTGGAGTCTCTTCAGGCAGCCCTGCGTAGATAGAAGCCTGACGTGCAACACCCATGCCTTGCCCTGCTGAAATCACATTACCGACGATCACTTCATCAATGACATCTAGGGGAAGATCTACTGAATCCAGAGCCCCTTTAATTGCGACGCCAGCTAATTCACCCGCGCTAACGTTTTTCAATGAACCCGTAAATGAACCGATTGGTGTTCGTTTCGCTGCAACAATAAATACTTTTTCCATTATTCAATTCCTGTCAGTTTCGCCATTAGTGCATGTACAAACCGCCATTTACAGACAAAGTCTCGCCTGTAATGTATGCACCAGATTCACTGGCTAGGAAACCAACCGCTTCGGCAATTTCCACAGGCGTTGCTAAACGTTTCATTGGGATTTGGTTCTTGATTGAATCCAATACTTCAGGCTTCATTTGCTCAACCATTGGCGTTGCAGTGTAGCCAGGGGCAATCACGTTCACTGTTACGCCACTGCGAGCGCCTTCTGCAGCCAAGGCTTTCGAGAAACCAATCATTCCCGCTTTAGCTGCCGAGTAGTTAGTTTGTCCAAATTGCCCTTTAAGGCCATTCACTGACGAGATATTGATAACGCGGCAGTTTCCTTTCTCACACATAGGTGCGAACAGCGGTTGAGTCACGTTGAACAGGCTGTTTAAGTTCGTTTCGATAACCTCTTTCCACGCTTCGGCGTTCATCTTTTTAAATACGCTATCACGGGTGATGCCAGCGTTATTAACGAGAACATCAACGGTTCCCTCTTCCTCTAACAACTTGCTCAAGCTCAATGCGCACTCTTCTGTGTTGGTGACATCCAATTCAAACAATCTCACTTGATCTTCAGTAAACTGTTTCTCGTTGAACCACTCCAGTGCACACTGATAATTTCCAGTAAAATAAGTCGCAATCACACGATATCCGTCAGCGACCAACTTAGATGATATAGCCGATCCGATACCGCCCTTTGACCCTGTAATTAAAGCAAGTTTTTTCATTAATGGTTCCATCCCTTATAAGCAATTAAATAACAATAATGTTAATAAAATAATGTATTATTCGATAATTAAACTTTCGCGTTGCTTTAATTAAACACTACATATCAAAATCAAAAATTATTATTACAAACAGAAAATAATTCCTACTGATGTCTAAAAATCTGACTAGCTTCACAAAAACCGTGAAATGTTAAATACATGTAAAACCTACACAAGCATATGATTTTAAATAATATTTTTAATTTCACTTATATCAGGAAAAATGATAAATCACTGTAAATAAAAGAGAAAACCCTAATCCGAATCTTGTTTCAATAAGAATGCAATATTAAAAACAGAATCTATTGAAGACCAAAATATTAGTAAAAGTATTATTTGTTATTAATAAATCTATCTTATTTATTCTATAAAGCGAGCAATATGATTTTAAGGGTAAAATGATTGAATCTTCATTTCATAAATAAGAAAAAGCCCACTCCATTACAGAGTGGGCTTTAATAATTAATTGATAACTTATAGTCTAGCGACGGTTACATTCTCAATAGTAATACTTGATTTTCTCTTAATCTGTAAATATTTCATTGGTATTTACATCAAGATAAATTTTGTTTTCAAGAGACAAGCCACCGCAGTAGATAAAGTAAACATCGCGATCGCTATACCGAACCGATTTTACCCAACCGCCTAACTCTTCAAAGTCACTGGGTTCGCACTCACCTTCAGACATCAACTTAGCAACTGAGTTGCGAAATTTCTCTTGGTACAGCTTAAGATCGTCGGACTTAACTAAGTAAGAGTCTAATATCTCTTTGTTTTCCTTATCAGAAACGACCACTTCATCATTCGATAAGCCAGACATGGAAACCCACTCTGCTGTTTGCGGGCCACCTTCTTTCAGAACAATGTAATCGGAAATACGTGCCCAATCGCCCTGTTTCTCAAGTACTTCTACCTTTTCCCCTTTGTAGAGGTAGTCCGTTATCAAGCCATCAATCTCAGGCTGTTCTACCACTTCGAGCTTTCTATCTAACACATAAAACTCTGTCTGCTCTGGCTCAGGTTGTAGTTCCATAACAGGCTTTAATTCAGATATAGGTTGCTCAATAGTTTCAGCAACGGGCTCTTCAACTTTTTCTGGTGGCGTAGGATCTTTCTTCATAATGAAGAAGTAGTACGCTGCGCCTCCTCCACCCAAAATTAACAATACAAGTAAAGCGATCAGCGCTTTTTTCATTCAATCCACCAGCTTATCCGTTTGAAGTGAATTTGCAGTGTACATCAACTCATGCATCAGCTCATCTATACTCTATGTTGAGAACATCGTAAGTAGAGGAAGGTCATGAGTTTTTGGGTTAAGGTTCTGATCACAAACGTCTCTTTGAGTGCCAGTGTGGTAATAGCCAGTGAATGTAACAGTGAGAGTTGGCAAACGCTGCTAGCTCGTCAGCTCGCCTTTGAAACCCGTTATAACCAATACACAAAAGAGTTCAATCAAGTTCTCTCAACCTATGAGTCACAGACCCTACTGTCTAAACATTTCACAGGAGAGCAAATCATTGAACTTTGGGCAAAGTATGAACAAAGATTTAATACACAGCTCAACAGCCACATGAATACCGCTTACGATATATCCGAAGTTCTTCTTAAACAGTCCTATGTAGTATCGACCGAGCTAGAAGGCGCTCGTTCTCTTGCTCAACTATGGGAAGCAATGGCTCAACAATGCGATAAAGCAAAACTTGCTCGTCAATCAGCAAGCGCACTGTCACATGTGAAGAGCTCACAGTCTCTCTCGCAAGACATTAGCGTGCTGGGTGAAAAGTTCAGGCAACTATCGTTTAGGTATCGTCAGGAAGCCACAATGATCGATGCTGCACGCCAATTAAATGAACGCGAAAGCGTTCAGTCAAACGAACCGCTTCGCTAGATTTACCTGCAAAATCAGCTGCGTCTGATGAAAATGTATTCAACCCAGCCTTAATCAAAGCTTTATCAATAAATTGTAAATATAATGTGTTAACTATCAACAACAAAGTTCAATTTCCAACCAATGCAAGTAATTATGTGAGAGATTCATCACAAAATAGATTTACAAACGCAAAAAAATTGTTATCATGAATCTTCATATAACTTAATAACAAGAAACATTTTGGCTAGGTAATATGCAAAAAACTATGGCTTTCAACTGCTTGAGTAACACGGAATGGACTGCAGAGATAAGAGCTAAGCTTTTATCTGTAGCTAAACACATGGAAGAGTTCGGTTCAGTAAGTGAATTAGAGCTATGTAAGATATTTGGAGAAACAATCTGGAATGACGGTGTGGATTATCATTCACATGCTTTTTCATTCAGAATTAATGCACAAACTGGAGATTGTTCAATCTCTAACTTTAAGTATCACTAAGTTTTGCACCTATCATATACGGAGTACCTTTCACTAGGTGCTCCGTTTTTTATTGCCTTGAGTTTGGCATCTTGTGAAAGATCTTCAGTCATCTTCGCTTTGTTAACCAAGGAGCAAATCATTTCGTTTTCAGCTCACTCTTCCCAATAACAACCTAGCTTTCCATCGGGTTAGTCGGTATACACCGGAAGCGGCGCATTACCTTTTACTTGCCTTATCGCTAGGTGAGTATGGATGTCTTTGACGTTAGATAGCCGCTGAAGTTTTCTAGTAAATGCTTCATAAGCCATTAAGTTCGGGCTAACCACCTCTAGTAAATAATCATAAGCGCCAGACACAACATGGCAGCTGATGACCTCCTCCATCTCGACAATCGCGCCTTCGAACTTATCAATCGACACTTCTTGGTGGTTGTTCAGGCTCACCTCAACAAACACACTCATCGCCACACCAACTTTCTCTCGCGATAAACTCACGCGATATCCGTCGATAATGCCCTTTTCTTCTAGCCTTTTGATGCGTCTCGCGCAAGGTGAAGGGGATAAGCCGACTTCATCCGCTAACTCAGCCGTGGTCAATCTACCGTCCTTTTGTAGCAACTCGAGAAGATGCCTATCAATCCTGTCCATAGCAAAAGCCACCCATTAGTTAAATTTGTTAATAATCCAAGGAATGTTAGCAGAAATCCTCAATGATAGATCAAGTTAGAACCAAACTTGCCAACTTAAGGCAGGTGCTCTCCCTCATAATGAATCATCATTCACTTTCATTGTTTATTATGAATCTTGGCTATCTATCAATTACCGTCACTCTGCTCATCTGGGCAAGCTTTTTCCTTTCTCTTAAAGGCGGTGCGAATTCAGCTTTAACGCCCGCAGACATAGCAATCACACGCTTTCTTATTCCTGCCTTGGTCTTATTACCTTTGGTGTGGAAAGCGCGTAATACCATTACAGCAGTGCCTAACCGTTACTTAGCAGGTATGTTCATCGGCAGTGGCCTGCCTTATTTGCTGGTTGCTGGCACAGCGATGCAATTCGTTCCAGTTTCTCACGGAAGTGCTTTAGTGCCCGGCACGCTACCTCTGTTTGTAACCGGGATTGCGGTGCTCTTTTTCAAGCAACCACTTAGCCGCCACCGAATCGTTGGCCTAGCTTTGGTGTTACTTGGTATTGTGTTGTTCTTGGGGAGCAGTTTGAGTAGCTTCAATTTTGAGCACACCAAAGGCCACTTACTGTTCCTGTGCGGGAGCTTAATGTGGGCAACCTTCACTATCTCAGCTCGCGTTGCCAACTTAAATGCTTTGGTCAGTGCGGGCTTTATCTCTCTCTGCTCTACTTTGTTATTAGCCCTTCTTATCCTGACAGGAACACTCCCTAGTCACTTAATGGATGTACCTTTCGCTCAATGGCCTTTTGCAGAGCTTGCCATTCATTCAGCAGTACAAGGTGTCGGAGCGGGTTTAATTGCCGCATTCACTTACCTATATGCGGTTAATACCTTAGGGGCTGAGCGTTCTGCTGCGTTTGGCAGTGCGACACCTGCCGTTGCGACACTATTGGCGATTCCATTGTTCAACGAGATCCCAGATGCGATGACCTGGCTTGCCCTTGGTTCTATTTGTATTGGTAGCTTGGTCGCGAGCAATATCTTTATGAGAAACGACCAATCCATGCAATATCAGCCGCCCAGTCATAGTAAAGCGTAGCGCTGTTTATATTCACCATTTCCGCTAGTTTTCAGGTATGCGGCATCTAGATAAGCCTACAAAGGTAGGCTTATCTAAAATCTGCTTTTTCTAAGCTCGCTTCTCCATTAAACTGTCCGACCTTTTTGCTGAATCAAGAGAACACCATGCAACGCGACTACACCTTAAATTGTTTAATCACCATGCCTCGTCATGAACTAGAAGAATTTAGTTTAAGAATGATCCATCGCCTTGTTCCTGAAGACGCAATGACAGAGCTATTCACATTCGAACAAGAAGAAGTGACTAGCGAAGAACGCATGCAATCAGCGAAGTTCGATGCAATGCTACGAATGACAGCAATTGCACTTGGTGAAGTAAACCTAGCGTTCTCTGAATCAGATAACTCACAGCAAAACATCGAACGCATGACTCGCCTACTGCTTTGGCACTTCTACTCAATATCTTTCAACTTAGAAGAAGCTATTGCGATTGAAGTACACTGCGAGAAAGTAGAGAAGATCTTAAAGAACGCACCAAAAGATGCCTTTGGTTGGGTTAAAGAATTAACTGAGTTGCTTCACTTCTACGCAAAAGTAAATGAAGGCAACGAAGAGAACAAAGACGCGTAACCTCGCTTAATCTTTAGCAGGCTGCAATTCAAAAGCAGCCTAGCGAATACCAAAGGCAGAAAGAACTATATCGACGGCAAGTAAAAGCTTTGCTGAAATGAGTTCTCTGCCTTTGTTGTTTCTAACACACTGTGATGCAACATCAGTATAGACTGCGCGATCTTGGTTCCTATTCCCAATTAACCATTCGGCGCTTCCTGCTCCACCTCATTTTGAATCACGACCCTCACCCGCTTCGAATCCGGTTCTAAGTCAAAACGCAAAAAGGCCGAATCGATTTACCGATTCGGCCTCTGTTTGAGTGTATTGTTGCTCGTTCTAAAAGCCGTGTAGGCCTCTAAGTGAAGCTAACAGTAAAACATCAATTTAGAACGCGTAGTTTGCGTCAATAAGCTCGCTAATTTCAACTTTTGTTACTTCAGCACGCGCTTCAAGCCATTGTGCAACTTGCAGTTGCTCTGCTTCAGTTACAGAACGGTAACGCTCGATAGAACATAAGAAACCTTCAAACAGCTCAAGGCCACCGCCACCAAAGCATAAGCCGATGCTGTCGATGAAATCGATGAACTCGTCAATGAACACATCGTATTGGTCAAAATCAGCAATCGATGTCTTGCAGCTTACTTCAAAACCCAGAATCGCGAATTCACCTAGGTATAGCTTTTTGCGTAGGCGACGATTTTTGTTTTCGATTTTATCTAATTTCATAACTGTCTCTCTTTTCATTTGATTAAGCATTTATACACAGTTCTAACCCAATCCCCAAGTGTTTTGTCTTGCATAAAAAGCCTTGAGACAAAAATCGTGCTACAGAAACAAAAGCTTAATAAAAACCAAAAAAATCTGTCACTTAACTGCTTCACGATTGGTCACAAATTTACCCAACTTATTAACCAATTAGTTAGTAATTTTGTAAGTCATAAATAACAAATAATAAAGTCAACCAATAGGAAGCAGTTGCGATGAGCAAGGAAACATTTGATAGCACTCGTTTTAACAAGAGTAACAACAAACCCTTTGAAGAGGTTCTAGAAGCAAACCTTTCAAGAAGAAACGTATTAAAAGGCGGCTTAGGCATCAGTGCAATGACCGCCTTTGGTGCATTCGGTTTAGGTGGTCACAGCACAGCTAACGCGGCAACTATGCAAGCTACGGGCGCACAAAAAAGTACTGCGACGCTAGCATTTGAATCCGTTAAAGGCTCATTAACAAACAGCGTGGTTGTGCCTAAAGGATACACTGCACAAGTATTAGTTCCTTGGGGTACTCCACTCAATAAGCAAGGCAATCCTTGGCTAAAAGACGGCACCAACAATGCACAAGACCAAGCTAACGCACTGGGAATGCACCACGATGGCATGCACTTCTTCCCGTTGGATGGCAACAGCAATGATGGTTTGTTGGTGATCAACCACGAATACATTGACCAAAAAGCACTTCACGCTAATGGCCCGACATACAATGAAGGCGCTCGCCCTAACATTGATGAAGTACGCAAAGAGATCAATGCGCACGGCGTGAGTGTTGTTCGCGTTAAGCTTGAGGGCAACCAGTGGGTAATGGTCGATAACGACCCACTTAACCGCCGCTATACTGGCGCCACTGTAATGGACCTATCTGGCCCTGTCGCTCACAGTGAGTTTACCAAAACGAAATTCTCACAAGACGGCAGCCAAGCTCGTGGTACATTGAACAACTGTGGTAACGGCTACACACCTTGGGGCACTTACCTCACTTGTGAAGAAAACTGGCCGGGTTACTTCGTCAATAAAGGGACAACTACACCTGCTCAAGAGCGTATCGGTATCGCGACAGATAAAACACGTTACGGTTGGGACACGCTTTCTGGTGACAAACAAGAGCGTTTAGATGAGTTTGCACGCTTTGATGTAACTCCAACAGCTGATTCTCCAATGGACGATTACCGTAACGAAGCACACGGTCACGGTTACATTGTTGAGATCGACCCGTACACTGCAAACTCACGAGCGAAGAAGCGTACCGCTCTAGGTAGCTTCCGTCATGAAGGTTGTACGTTTGGTAAGTTAACCGAAGGCGAACCAATCGTATTCTACTCGGGTCACGACTCTCGTTTCGAATACCTATACAAATTTGTTTCTGAAGCGAAATGGGACCCACGTGACGCTGAGCCAAGCAACCGCCTAAACGCCGGCGACAAGTACATGGACAAAGGCACGCTTTACGTAGCTAAGTTCAACGACGATGGTTCAGGTACGTGGTTACCATTAACACTAAACAGCAAAACAACAAACGGTGGCAAGCTAGGTGATACGTTTGATTCACAAGCGGCACTTATCGTCAATACAGCAGGCGCTGCCGACCTTGTAGGTGCAACACCAATGGATCGCCCTGAATGGTGCTCTGTTGACCCAATGACAGGTACCGCTTACCTAACGCTAACAAACAACAACAAGCGTAAAGAAGCGAACTCAGCGAACCCTCGTGTAAACAACAAGTTTGGTCATGTTATCCGCTGGGATGAAGGTAAAACGGCGGGCGAATTCGATTGGGATATCTTTGTATTCGGTTCTCCTGCTGTGGAAGATAAGTCTATCAACCGCTCAGGTCTAACAGACATGAACCAATTTGCGAGCCCTGATGGCTTAGCGTTTGATGCGCGTGGCATCCTATGGATTCAAACGGATAACGGTGCAGACGAAGTAACGGGCTATACCAATGACCAAATGCTTGCAGTAGTTCCATCTCAGTTAACGGATGACCAAGGCAACAGCGCGGTAATTGATGCAAAAAATCAAGCACAGCTAAAGCGCTTCTTTGTGGGGCCAAACGGTTGTGAAGTAACAGGCTTTACCATCAGCCCTGACTTCAAATCACTGTTTGTGAACATTCAACACCCTGCGAACTGGCCATCATCAGACGATGCAACGGCTCAAACTCAAGGTAACGTCCGTCCACGAGCATCTACTGTCGTTATTCGCCGTGAAGACGGTGGTGAGATCGCGGTTTAGCAAACAACGCAATGCAGCGTTAGTTATCTAGGTAATACAAAAAGAGCGATAAGGCCAAATGCCCTATCGCTCTTTTCTATTGTGTTCAATCTTCGGTTTACGTAAGAATCCGAGCCTCAAAACTCATCATCCCCCCAAGCTCTCGTCATCCTCGAAAAGGTGGAGCGATTGAGTAGTAGAATCTCTCTGCTCGTTGTCGTTGCAGTAGAATTAACTCACAAACAACCACACACCAACACCCATCATTAATGTGCCAGCAATACGATTCATCAACTTCACGTTATCAGCCTTACCGAGCATGTGCTTAAGGCTCTTACCGCCTGTCGCGTACAGAGTCATACAAACAAACTCAGAAACAAGAATAATCGACACGAGAATGAACAACTGCGGTGCTAAGTCTTTACTGCTGTTGATAAAAGGAGGCAGTAGAGAAATCATAAACGCCCAGCCTTTCGGGTTTGCAATCGCAGTAACAAAGCCTTGAACCACCAAATCCCAATCATTGTTCACTTGGGTGTCTTGATTATCAGTACTGATCGCCAGTTTGCCTCTTGAGCGCCACATCTGAATACCTAGGTAGAACAAATATGCTGCACCAACGAACTTAAAGCCAGCAAATAACCACGGGTAGTTCAGCATTATTGAAGCAATACCCAATACAGCAGCGACCGACACAACAGCAACACCTGCCAGCTCACCGATCATCATCCACAATGTACGCTTATAGCCAATACTCATACTTAGTGTTAAGGCCAAAGTCATGCACATGCCTGGGGTGATTGAAACAAAGAAAAACGTGGGGATGAAAGCTAAAAGTAGCGCGCTATCCATATTATTACCTTACTGCCTTGTTACTGCTTGAAACTCACTGTTTCCCCATTGAGAAACAGTTCACTGAAAATTGGGAGATTGAAAAATCGATGATCACAAACGCCAGAATAAGCATTTATGTAGAACAACTGTGTTTATAAATAACACCGCGCCCAAAAACGCAAAAGAGCCACAATACAGTGGCTCTTTTACATAACCAACCGTAATTTTACTTACGACGGTTTTTAATTCGCTTCATCATCGCTAGACGACGTTCTGCGCTTGCTTGATCTTGTGGTGCATCGTTCGCGTTATTCTTACGACCTTGACGGTTTTTGTATGCCGCTTTCGTGTTTAGCTTCTCAATGTAAGCATCACGCTTCTTAGGCTCGTAACCAGGTTGCTCAACACGACGGATACGTTGTTGAATCAGTTTCTCAACCTGCACCACAGTTAACTCTTCTTCGCGGTTAACGAAAGAAACAGCATGACCTTGCTTACCTGCGCGACCAGTACGGCCGATACGGTGAACGTAATCTTCTGCTAAGAACGGCATGTCGTAGTTAATCACGTGTGGTAAGTCTTCAATATCAAGACCACGAGCCGCAACATCGGTTGCTACCATTACACGTGCTTTACCTTCTTTAAAGTCATCTAGAGCACGACGACGAGCACTTTGCGCTTTATCACCGTGACACAGTACTGCTTTAATGCCGTCTAGTTTAAGCTCTTTAACCACTTCGTTTGCAGTTTCTTTGTAGTTCACAAACACCAGTACTTGGCGCCAGTTTTTACGGCCAATAAGCTCAGAAAGTAGCTCTGTTTTACGCTCTTGATCCACAGGGTAAACGACGTGACCTACCGTTGCAGCCGTTGAGTTTTCACGCTCAACACTGATACGTTTTGGCTTACGTAAGATATCAACCGACAGCTGGTTTAACTGCGTTGATGTGGTCGCAGAGAACATCATGATTTGTGGAGAAGTTTCTACATCCAACATGATCTTGCGAACCGCATTGATAAAGCCCATATCTAAGATACGGTCAGCTTCGTCAAATACTAGGAATTCTAGGTTAGCAATAGACACGTTACCCGCTTCTAAGTGCTCTTCTAAACGGCCTGGCGTTGCAACCAGAATATCAACACCCAGTTCTAATTGACGAACCTGTGAAGACATCTTGTTACCACCGTAAACCGCAGAAACGCTTAGTTCTGTGTATTTAACGTAGTCTTTAATGTTTTGAGCAATCTGCGCTGCTAGCTCACGAGTTGGAGCTAAAATAAGGCCGCGAGCCGTTCCTCGAGATGCTTTTTTACCACTGTTCAGTAGATGCTGGATAACAGGCAATGAGAATGCCGCTGTTTTACCTGTACCGGTTTGAGCAGTAGCAAAAATATCATGGCCTTTACGAGCCATTGGAATTGCTTTTTGTTGAATTGGAGTGAGTTTTTCATAACCGCACTCAGTCAGCGCTTTGACTAATTCAGGAGCAAAACCTTGAGAGGAAAATGACATTGTTACGAGTTCCTTAAGCAGACAGCCTACATTCTTATTTCAGCCGAGCACTATAAAGTAATTAGAGTGATTTATCTCACATTTATCGTGATATAACGCAAATTTTCTCACTTAATCTGGTGTTTACCACGCGAACCGCGAAGCAAAAACCCAATTATTAGGCTCAAACAGAGAATAAACCCTATTTGATACCACACAGCTTGAGCAATATCTGCTCAAGGTCGCCCCAAGGCATAAGCTGTGAGTCGATAACTTCAAGTCGTGATTCAAAGCCATCAAGTGTGATTTCATTGACGGACACAACTTGATTCGCGACGTTAAAAGCAAAGCAACCTTGATCTGTATTAACCACCGCTTTAACGCGCTCAGCCGTTAAATCAGACAGCATTGAGAATAGTGCATCGAAATCGAATTTATACTCTGCGCCAAACAACCAGCCACAGCTAAAGTAACCCTGCCCTTTGTTTTCCTTTCGGATAAACGCTTCGCCCGGAGGAAGTTCGAATTGAGGTTCTTGTTCAGCGTGATCATGATGGTGTGATTCTAGATGAGTTGAAGCACTGCCGTACACACGCTCAATGTCCAACACTTCTAGAGGCACTTCACCATCGTGAATCAACTTATGGAACACTTTTGCTGGCGTTTGATCCGTTACCCAATCGTTAAATACATCGATGTCTTCAGAGTGAACAAGGTCAACTTTAGTACCAAGAATCACATCAGCACTGTCTAACTGATCATTAAAGTTCTGATTAGAGGTGTACTTTTCGTTGGATAAGTTACGCGGGTCTACCAAACCTAGCGTTGCTTTAAGATCAACGTATGGTGTGTATTGTTCTGAAGTTAGGGTAGCAATAACCTGCTTTGGATGCCCTAGGCCTGTTGGCTCAATCAGTAAACGATCTGGCTTTTGACGAAGCAACGCATTAATGCCCACCGACATCGGTACACCAGCAGTACAACACATGCAGCCACCCGGCACTTCTTTAATCAATGCGCCTTGATCTGTCATCAGTGCACCATCAATACCAATCTCACCAAACTCATTAACCAGAACAGCCCAGTTTTCGCTCTCAGGTTTATTTTTCAATAGGTTCAAGATAGCAGTCGTCTTACCAACACCTAAGAAACCCGTAATTATGTTCGTAGGAACTTTTTTGGTCATATCAGTTCTCCTTTTTAAGGGAGTATATACTCAATCACTACAAAGTTGACCCCAATCGCTTGTTTATACTTAGATTGATAAATTGAAAACAAGCCCTTGGCCAAGGGAGAGTGAGAAGAGAAATTGGTGCACGCATTCGAAGATTTGGCGCTAGAGAAAGAGAAGTGATTTTGGATGCTCCAAACAAACTAAAGGCGTACTTCAAGAGTACGCCTCACCCTCGTTACTCAATCGTGAGTTCGCGAATCAGGAAGTCTTAAATATCGACCTGAACATTTAACGAGGAACTAAAACTTTGTATTTTTGAATCCATCCAAATTGTGTGTAAAACCTCATGTCTCCTTGCGGCTCGTTATGTTGCTTTACGATTTAACTATGGTTCATTTTGGTAGTAATTCAAGTTAGCGCTGTAGATTCGATCAAAATTGTGACGGTGATTCCACTATATTCTTTATACAATCTATTTATGTAATACACTCCTTTCATAAATGAAATTCAACTTTGCATCTTTGTTGCTATAGGATAAGCAGAGTAGGCGTATAATTTACTTAAGCCCCGCCGCATCAACTCAGGAACCAAACTTCAATGACCAATAGAGAGAAATTTAAGCAGTCCCTTTTAGCAAAAATGCCAAGGGGTGCTATCAACCAATTTCTTTCTAGAGACAAAGCTCCCGTTTCAGTTCTCATCCTTTCTTGCCTTGTTGGTATCCTTGCGGGTGTTGTTGGTACCTACTTCGAAGTTGCAGTGCATTTCATAACAGAAACACGTACCGACTGGCTGAAAGATGAGCTGGGCAATCATCTACCACTTTGGTTATCTGCGTTTCTTATCAGTGCAGCCTTTGCTTTCATCGGCTATTTTCTCGTGCACCGCTTTGCCCCGGAAGCCGCAGGATCCGGTATCCCTGAGATTGAAGGCGCGATGGACGGGATGCGACCGGTTCGTTGGTGGCGAGTTCTACCTGTGAAGTTCTTTGGCGGTATGGGCGCATTAGGTTCAGGTATGGTGTTAGGTCGTGAAGGACCAACCGTGCAAATGGGTGGCAGCATTGGTCGTATGGTCACTGATATCTTCCGTGTAAAAGACGATGACAGTCGACACTCACTGCTTGCCTCTGGCGCAGCTGGTGGTTTAGCAGCTGCATTCAATGCTCCATTAGCTGGAATCATGTTCGTTGTTGAAGAGATGCGACCACAATTCCGCTACTCTCTCATTTCTATCAAAGCCGTTATCATTTCAGCCGTTTCAGCCAACATTGTATTTCGTTCTATCAACGGGCAGTCGGCTGTCATCACCATGCCTCAATATCAACAGCCTGAACTGAGTGCACTATGGTTATTCTTGTTGTTAGGCGTACTGTTCGGAATGTTTGGGGTAATTTTCAATAAACTGATCACCCTTTCACAAGACATGTTTGTCGCAATACACAAAAACGACCGCAAACGTTACTTAATAACAGGTACATTACTCGGTGGTTGCTTTGGTTTATTGCTTCTCTACATTCCAGAATTGACTGGCGGTGGTATCGGTATTATCCCAAATGTCACCAACGGTAATTACAGCACCAACATATTACTGCTTATTTTCCTTGGGCGTGTGCTTACCACTCTACTCTGTTTCGGCTCTGGTGCACCGGGTGGTATTTTCGCCCCTATGCTAGCACTCGGTACACTCTTTGGTTATGCATTTGGGCTTATCGCGGCGGCATTCTTCCCTGAACTAAATATAGAACCAGGTATGTTTGCGATTGCAGGTATGGGCGCACTGTTCGCAGCAACTGTACGTGCACCGATTACAGGTATATTGCTGGTTATCGAAATGACCAATAACTATTACCTGATCTTACCTTTGATAATTACCTGCCTTGGTGCCGTTATCTTTGCGCAAATGCTAGGTGGCCAACCAATCTACAGCCAACTACTGAACCGCACGCTTAAAAATGAGAAGTTGAGACAACAAGACCTCCCTCAACAAGAGGAAGTTCGTTAATGACAAATAACTCACAGAACAAAAGCACACATTCAACGTGCTTAATGTCCCGATTCCGCATCAAAGTCAAAAAAGCAAACGTTAAAGTTGCTATCATCCACTCAAAATTAGTTGAGCGCCCTCAACAGCTATTGATGGCACAACTGCACGCATTAAATAGAGCAAAAGCTTTATTGTTAACAATTGTTTTATAAGTCACTAAGTTGGAGCAAGTCGTTGAACTGGAGAAGGTTGACCCAAGTAAAAAACGTGCCGCCATCTCAGGCATCTTTAGCACTTGGTGTTATAGGTCTAGGACAAGCTTGGGCTTTATATATACCAGGCATAGGTGAGGTTATTCGCCCCTACCTCGCTTCACTTGGTGCGCTGCTTCTGTTACCTGTTTTACTTCGTTACCTGACAAGTTTTAATACCTTCATTAATGATATTCGTCACCCACTTAGTGGAAGCTTGATGGCGCCAATGAGCATGGCACTGTTGATCCTATGTGACTATTTAGCCGAAATATCACCAATAATCGCCTACCCAATCTGGTTCTGTGCCCTATTACTTCATTTTTCGATGATGGTGTTGTTCTTCGGTTTCCAGATCATCAATTTCAAGATGTCTAATATCGTTCCAAGCTGGTTCCTATATCCTGTAGGGTTGATCAGTAGTTCGCTGGCAGGCACCCAATTTGGGCACACAGTGTTTTCAGAAACGCTCGCAGCCACCTGCATCGGTATCTACTTCTTCTTACTACCTGTAGTGCTTTACCGCTTGGTGTTTGAAGGAAACCTCCCTCGTAGAGCAAGACCGACACTAGCAATCATGGCGGCTCCAGTGAACTTGTCGCTTGCCGCTTACTTGGTTAATTTCGACCACCCCGACCCAATTCTGACAGGCGCCTTAGCGGGTATTGCTATTACCATGACGTTGCTGATCTACTTATGCTATGTAAGGCTCATGCGACTGAAGTTCCAACCTTCCATTGCTGCGGTAACCTTTCCATCGGTAATCAGTGCTATCGCTATGCATCGTTTAACCACCTTTTTCGGTGCCGAGTATCCACAGTGGTACTGGTTACATAAATTTGGTTTCTTCGAGTTGACCATCGCAACCATCCTAGTAATTTGGGTCGCTGGCGGTTACGTGAAGATGTACTGGCCCGAGCTTTTTGACCCCGATTACATGTCTAAGAAAGTGAAACGTTCTTAACCAATTCAAATAATACTTTCCAGCACGCTGAATCCGCAGCTTCGCACAAAACGAAAGAAGGCCTCACATTGTGAGGCCTTTTGATTGGGCAAGGTTGTTAATAGATCAGGCGAGTGTTAACACAACTCCCTAAAGTTCTTAAAGTTAGCGTGGTTCTTAGAAGTTAGCGTGAGGGCCAAATACTTCGTAGTGAACACGAGAGCGGTCAACTTTCAGTGCGTCTAGCTGCTCAACAATGTTCTTCATGAAGCCTACAGGGCCACAGATGTAGAAATCGCTGTCTTTAAATCCTTCAGTATCAGAGATCGAAGCAAGATCCATTTGACCTTCGTGCGTATTCTCACACGCAGATGCTTCTTTGTTCATGTACCATGTCTTCGCAGACCAGCCTTTATCAGCAACGATGTCTTTGACACGTTTAGTGAATGAGTGCTGACCTTCATTTTCACAAGCATGTAGGTAAAGCACTGGCTCGTTTTTCTCTTCAGTATTCAAGAACTCAAGCATTGACTGCATTGGCGTTACACCAACACCTGCAGAGATAAGCGTTACTGGCTTACTGCGCTCTTGATACATGAAGTCACCCGCTGGAGCGTAAAGGCTTACTTCATCACCGATAGCAACCGTGTCGTGTAAGTGGTTGGAAACCAGGCCCTGTGTTTCTTGGCCATGACCTTCACGCTTCACAGAGATGCGGTATTGCTTACCGTTCGGCTTGTCTGATAATGAGTATTGACGAATTTCACTGTATTGCGCACCTTCTGGTTTAACTTCAATACCGATGTATTGACCAGGCGTGTAATCTAGAACGTCACCGCCATCTTTTGGTTGTAGAATAAAGCTTGTTACTAGTGCTGATTCTTCAATCTTATCTGCAATCACGAATGTACGTGCCGCTTCCCAACCGCCAACAGCTTGTTTGCGTTGTAGGTAAAGCTCAGCTTCACGATCGATGAATACTTGAGCCAAGAAAAGGTAAGCCGCTGTCCACGCCTCTTCAACTTCAGGTGTAAACGCGTCTGTTGCCAATTCACGTAATGTTTCAATCAGGTGTAAACCAACAATTTGGTAGTGTTCTGGTTGAATGTTAAAACTTGTGTGTTTGTGAGCAATACGTTCAACCGCTGTTGTTAACGCTGCTAGGTTTTCAATGTTCTTTGCATATGCCGCGATAGCTTCAAACAGTGCTACGCCTTGGCGACCTGTTCTTTGGTGAGTCATATTGAAGATATCTTTTAACTCAGGGTTATGTGTGAACATACGTTGATAAAAATGCTGAGTTAAAGCCGGGCCTGCGCTCTCAAGTAGAGGAATAGTAGATTTGATGATTTCGATATGTGCATTGTTAAGCATGAATTTACTCCGAACACTGAGCCTTATGACCTATTATGTCATTTTGACTACTTAAAAATTAAGAATGACTTATCGATTTTCTGAAAGCTTAGTTATTCTTAGAAACTGAGTTATTTTGACTCGTTTTCATTTCAAAAAATCGCGAAACCTGATTAATGCCACCTGATTGATTGAGATCAAGAATAGTCTGTTTAATCAGCGCTATAATTGGGCTTCACTGTCTCTTTTGCACAATCAGTGCCAACTTTTTCAAGCCCCGCCAGCACTGGCTTTATTCTCAAAAATCCCTTTATAAAAATGTCAAAAAGACCTTTTTTTTAAGTCAATAAGACTCTATGATGTATATAAACACACACAGTTAGAGTTTTTTATGCAAGATATCTCCGCATCTACCCTCATGGAAATGACCATTGGTCTCGCAAGTGGTGTGAACGATCAAGATCGTTTTAATCGCCTAATCGATGCCATTCGTAAAACCATTACGTGTGATTGTGTCGCGCTATTAAGCCTTCAAGGTGACACACTAGTACCTATCGCAATGCAAGGGCTCAGCCGCGACACGTTCGGTCGTCGCTTTATCATTTCAGAGCACCCTCGTTTTGCGGAGATATGTGCATCTCGCTCTCCTGTTCGTTTCGATTCTGATAGTTCTCTCCCAGATCCTTTTGATGGCCTACTGATCGACCATGATGGCGACCTGCCAATGCACGCCTGTATGGGACTGCCTTTGCTATTTGGCGATAAGCTATTAGGGGTTCTAACGCTAGACAGCCTTAAGCCAGACGTCTTCGCTAATATTCCAGCGCGTAACCTAGAAGTTTTAGCAGCCATTGCGGCATCAAGCATGCAGATGGCATTGACCTTTTCTCAACTTGAACATCAAGCGAAACAATCCAAACAGCTGTTAGAAGAGTTGAACGTTGAGGCGTGGGAACGCGACGGCGGTGAGTTGATTGGTAACAGTGACACCATGGTGGCGCTTAAGAACGACATCGCTGTAGTAGCGCCTTCAGAATTCAACATTCTGATTCATGGTGATACAGGTGTAGGTAAAGAACTGGTCGCTCGTACCCTTCACCATCAATCGCAACGTAAGCGTAATCCACTGGTTTACGTAAACTGCGCGGCTATTCCTGAGAACCTAGTTGAGAGTGAACTGTTTGGTCACGTACGTGGTGCATTTACGGGTGCAGACAAAAACCGCTTAGGTAAGTTCGCACTCGCCGATGGCGGTACCCTGTTCCTAGATGAGATTGGTGAACTGCCGTTAGCCGCGCAAAGTAAGTTACTGCGTGCGCTGCAAAACAACGAAATTCAACCTGTAGGTCAAGACAACATTCAAACCATTGACGTGCGTGTGTTGGCAGCAACTAACCGAGACTTAAAGCAAGAAGTGGAAGACGGTCGATTCAGAGCCGATTTATATCACCGATTAAGTGTGTACCCTATTGCGGTCCCTGCTTTGAAAGATCGTGGAGACGACATCAGTTTACTAGCCGGTTTCTTCCTAGAACAGGCTCGTCGTAAGCTCGGCATCAACCAAGTTAAATTCCGCTCTGATGTTCTTGTATTCCTGAACCGCTATGGCTGGCCAGGTAACGTCCGTGAACTTGAGCACGTAATCAGCCGTTCGGCACTGAAAGCACTTGCTCGCAGTACCAACAAGAACCTAGTAACAATCACCAAAGAAGATTGTGGGCCGTTGGATCAAGACCAGCCAGTCGCCACGACTCAAGCGAAAACAACCCCGCTATCTACGCCAACGGTCGATCTATCGGCAGGCTTACGTGGTGCAACCGACGATTTTCAACGTAGCATCATCACTGAGGTGTTAGAAGAGGCGAACTTTAACTGGGCGCAGGCAGGTCGAGTTCTAAAGACGGACCGAGCAAACCTAACCCGACTATCGAAGCGTTTAGGGCTAAATGTGGCTAAGTCTCACACGATTGAACGGACAAAATAGATATTAGCAGTTTGTTGCGAGCATCTGGCAAAACTTGTGTATATAATGCTGCAAATTGTAACGCTAATTTTAAATATGTAGAGAGAGTTATGAAGTTTATCCGTTGGTTCTTAGGTCGTGTCATTTTGCTATTAAATTTTGTTTTTACTCCTCGTGGCGTGAAACGTTCGCAAGAAGAACAAAACAAAGTCAATGAGCAAGCTAAATCACACACGTTATACCAGTTCGAAGCGTGCCCATTTTGTGTAAAAGTGCGCCGCGCGATGAAACGTCAATCGGTTCAGTTTGAACTTCGTGATGCTAAAAACAATGAACAGCACCGTGCAGAGCTTGAAGCGGGCGGCGGTCGTGTGAAAGTGCCTTGTCTACGTATTGAGAAAGACGGCAAAACTGAGTGGATGTACGAGTCTTCAGACATCGTTGCTTACGTAGAAAAGCAGTTCGCATAAGCTAACAAGCTAAGCGAAAGTCAGATACAAAAAATCCCTCGAACGTGAGGGATTTTTTATGTCTGTTATTTGTGCGATCTTCTCTTAAGAACAAAACGCTAAAACCTATTTCGCGACAATCAGCATCAGCTCAACACGACGGTTACACGCCTTACCTTGCGGGGAAGCATTGGTACACGCTGGAACGTACTCACCAAAGCCACGAGTATAGATAGAACGACTCGACACATAGTTGCTCTCTAGGCGAGCTTTCACCTCTTTTGCGCGCTGCTCTGACAAAGGATCATTGATACGATCTGTGCCGGTGTTATCGGTATGACCTTCAATCACAATATCGATGTCTTGGCGCTGAGAAAGGTAACTACCAAGTGTGTCTAACCATTGATTGTAAGCGGGTTCAGGGAACGCAGATCCTGTTTTAAAATTCACATGTTGCTCAAGTTTTACCATCACATGGTTACCTGGCAACACTTCAAAATCGATGCGGTTTTGTCTTAGAAACACTTCTAGCGGGTCGTTCGTTGACACGCCACGACCGTAGTTAGTGGTTATGGTTCTTTGATGTTGAGAGCTACTTTGCATTGAGTAACCGCGGCGGTTTGTAGTTGTTGTCGTTTGAACAACGCCCCACTCCGGATGCATCAAATCGTAATCTGTTTGAGGCGCTGTCTCTAGCAGATTGTCGCCTAACATACCGGTTGGTAACGTCGTTTCACACCCAGCCAAAGCTATGCTTAACATTATCGCTAAATATCTCATTACTTCACCAACCACTCATGCAGATAAACCATTTACTAATGTCTATATCGGCACCCAGAAAAAAACTTTAGACAAAAAGCACGCACTTCTAAAAATAGTGCTTTTGATCACAGTTAACCGTCAACTAGCCTGTCTTAACTCGCTAGTTCGTACTGTTTGCATTTATTTACCTTATAATTGTTTTCCAATTCGTACTAAATAGTTAGAATCTCACGACTTCTCAACGCTAGAGTAAACATCATGTTTAAACCATTTACTAAATTCTTCACTGCGCTTGTTGCTGTACTTGTTATTGCTGGTTGTAGCGAAACAGACGAGCCACAAAAAGGCGTTCAATACGAGGCGCTTCCGACCGCTCTAACAGAATTTAACCTGTCACCGATCACTGAAATCTTCTCTCTAAATTGTGGTCACTGTCGCCAAATGGAAAGTGCAATTCCAGAGATTGAGTCGCTTACAGACCAAACCATTGGCAAGATGCACGTAACATTCAATGAAAGTGCTCAAATCAGCGCAATGATCTACTACACAGCAGTAATGCAGCTAGACGCAACGCCAGACCACGCTTTCATGGAAGACCTTTTCGCTGCGGTTCAAATGGGCGCAGACGCGACACCAGAGCAGCGCCAGCAAGCGCTAGAAATAGCTTTCACTTCTCGCGGTTTGGTTAGCCCATACCAGTTGAACAAAGAACAGCAAGTAACACTTTTCGACTACGTTAAGAAAGCAGAAGAAGTTTCAGTAAAAGGTCAGATCAACTCAGTACCAACGTTTATCGTTAACGGCAAATACCAAGTGCTGACAGCTGGTCACCAAGACGTTGCTGGTATCGCAAAAACCATCAACTACCTTTTGACTCAACCATAAGCGCGGCTTTAGTCAGCTCATTAATAAACTAAGCAATAAATATAATAGGTTTTACTATGTCTAAATTTGTCATCCCGGTCATCGTCTTTCTTTTGGCGGGTTTCATGATTTACCGTACTTGGACAAATCATAAGTCTGGTGCAGAAAACTTCGAACAAGGTCAACAGTTCCTGCTAGAGAACGGAAAGAAAGAGGGTGTGATCACGACTGAGAGCGGTCTTCAGTACCTAGTTCTTGAAGAAGGTACTGGCACTGTTCACCCTACTAAAGACAGCAAAGTAACAGTTCACTATCACGGTACTCTGATCGATGGCACGGTTTTCGATAGCTCTGTAGAACGTGGTGAGCCAATCTCATTCGCTCTGAAGCAAGTAATCAAAGGCTGGCAAGAAGGTTTGACTTACATGGTAGAAGGTCAAAAAGTCCGCCTATTCATTCCAAGCACGCTAGGTTACGGCAAAGGTGGTACCGGCCCAATCCCACCATCAGCAACACTGATTTTTGACGTTGAGTTAATCTCTATCCAGTAATCTACTCGCTTGAAAGTGAGCATTACGTTAAGCCCCGACATTCAGAACATGCCGGGGCTTTTTATTGGTAAATCATTGCTTTAAAGCGCCTTATCACTGGCGACCATCCAGTTGACACGAATAATCAAGTAAAAACACAGCCACTAGACGACTGGTCTAATTTAAATTATAGTATCGACCATGAACGAGAAAACAAATGACACACGCCTGCATATTTTAGATGTCGGCTATCAATTAATAGTGAACAACGGCTTTAATGGCGTTGGCTTATCACAATTGCTTAAAGAAGCGGAAGTACCGAAAGGGTCGTTTTACCACTACTTTAAATCAAAAGAGCAATTTGGTGAGGCGCTAATCCAGCACTATTTTGAAAACTACATCACTAAGATTGAATCCATTTTAGTGCACGGTGAAGGCAGCCATTATCAACGAATCTTGAGTTACTTTTCACTATGGGCGAAAACTGAAGATGGCACCTGTAACGCACACAAGTGTTTAGTGGTTAAGCTCAGCGCTGAAGTTTCTGACCTTTCTGATCCTATGCGCCAGGCTCTGCTAAAAGGTGCTGAGAAAGTCACGATAACCATTCAACAATGTATTGTTGGCGGTATTGAAGATGGCTCTATCTCGGTAGAAAACAGTCAAGAAGCAGCCCAGAACCTATACTCAATGTGGCTAGGCGCTAGTTTATTAAGCAAGTTAAGCCAAAGTTCACATAGCTTAGAATCGGCATTACGCCTTACCAAACAAATTTTAAAAGGTGAAAGCCATTAACGCGCACTGCGTTTGATTGGCATTGACTTTATTAGCTTAAAAGAAATCACCCGCCCTCTTATCAATTTGATGACGGCGGGATTTTTAGGAAACAATACTAGACGACTGGTCTAATTCTAAATAAACACAATATAAAATTAAGGACATCCAATGACTCAACAAGACAATCGTCGCATCGTATTGGCTTCTCGCCCTGTCGGCGCACCAACTGAAGATAACTTCCGCTTAGAAACCGTTGCCGCACCAGCAATCAACGATGGTGAAATGTTACTTCGCTCAGTTTACCTATCTCTCGACCCTTACATGCGTGGTCGTATGAATGATGCAAAATCTTATGCCGATCCAGTTGCTATTGATGAGGTGATGGTTGGTGCAACTGTTTGTCAGGTTGAAGCATCAAACAACAGCGACTTTGAAGTTGGCGAGTGGGTGTTGGCTTACACAGGCTGGCAAGACTATGGCGTGTCGAATGGTGAAGGTCTTATCAAGCTAGGAAAAGAGCCGACTCACCCTTCTTACGCACTGGGCATCATGGGCATGCCAGGCTTTACCGCTTATATGGGTTTACTGGATATCGGCCAACCGAAAGAAGGCGACACGTTAGTGGTAGCGGCTGCAACTGGTCCAGTTGGCGCTACCGTAGGACAAATCGGTAAACTAAAAGGTTGTCGTGTCATTGGCGTGGCTGGCGGTCAAGAGAAGTGTCAATACGCGAAAGAGGTTCTTGGTTTCGATGAATGTATCGACCACAAGGCAGATGACTTCGCAGAACAATTGGCGAAAGCGTGTGACAACGGCATCGACGTTTACTTTGAAAACGTTGGCGGCAAGGTATTCGATGCAGTGATGCCTCTTCTAAATACAGGCGCTCGAATTCCTGTTTGTGGCCTTATTTCACAATACAATGCGACATCACTTCCTGAGGGTCCAGACCGTATGTCTAGCCTTATGGGCACCCTTCTAGTTAAGCGTATTAAGATGCAAGGCTTCATCATCTTCGACGACTACGCGCACCGTTACAACGAGTTCGCAACTCAAATGACCGAATGGTTGTCTCAAGGAAAAATGCACTACCGCGAGCACCTAATTGAAGGCCTAGATGAAGCACCACAAGCATTCATGGGTCTGTTAGAAGGTCAGAACTTCGGCAAACTTGTTATCAAAACTAACGAACCTAAATAGCTCAAGGATAGAATAGGCAGAATTATGATTACTTTACATCACCTGAATAAGTCGCGTTCTAAGCGCATCATCTGGCTACTCGAAGAGCTTGGTCTCGACTATCAAATCAAACCTTACCAACGAGACAGTGTCACGTTTTTAGCACCACCTGAACTGAAGTCTGTTCACCCTCTTGGTAAATCTCCAGTCATTGAAGACGATGGCGTGGTAATCAGTGAATCTGGCGCGATTACTGAGTACCTCATAGACAAGTTTGGCCAAGGTAAATTTGCACCAGCACGCGGCACAGCCGAATACGTTGAGTATTCTCAGTGGCTACACTTTGCTGAAAGTTCGGGCATTTTACCAATGCTGCTTAAGATCTTCGTGATGAAAGACGGCGCCGAAACAAACTTCCTTGGTGGTTATGCTGATGACGAAAATCAAAAGATCCTGACCTTCGTAAACCAATCTCTTGAAGGCAAAACCTATCTTGTAGGCGAAACACTCACTGGTGCCGATTTCATGATGTCATTCATCGTAGAAATCGTCGGTAACTTTGGTGCAACTTCGCTTTACCCTAACATTGCTAAATACGGTGACCTTTTAGCGAGCCACCTTGCTTACCAAAAGGCGGAACAACTCGAGTTAGAACACTCCAATTAATCGAGATTTTGTCTATTCAATGCGTCCATAGCGTGAAAATGACCGTCTAAATGAAGCCAAAGCCGATTTATCTTTCGCTTTGGCTTCTCATTTACCTTCATTTCGACAACAATATCGAGCTCTAAACTGAATACCCATAGAGTTTGATCTTCATGTCAGCAAACCTTGCTCAATACACACCACTGCACACGTTAAACCAAACAGCGAATCAAACCTTATCGCTGCCAGAGCGTTTTACATTCCCGTATTACTATACTCCGCATCCACTGTGTGAAATAGCGATGCAGCAGCTTCAACAGTCACTGCTTGACTGTGGTGTGAATGAAACATCACAAGGTAATCTCTATGCCGTTCTTCTGGTTCAACACCCTCAAACTCAAGAATTGGGCTACCTTTCTGCGTTCTCAGGTTTGCAACTCGATTCGTCGTTAGAGTCCCAACTAACAAGCTTTGGCTTTGTTCCATCTGCATTTGATAAAAAGCAGTTTGAAAACCAAAACAGACACAGCTTAACTCAACAAGCGACTCTAGCTGACGACATCTCTAACCTAGAGCACTCTCATAACTTAGATGAACTGACATCAACGCTGAGCGAACTTAAAAACGACGCGAGCAAAGCAATAGAAGCATTTCAACTCACTATGGCTGCCAACAAAGCACAGCGCAATGAACTGAGAGAGCAAGCTAACCAAGAGAAAGCACTCGGTAATCTAGAGTATGCGGCCAATCTACTTAAGCAGTTAGGTAATCAAAGCAGCCAAGAGAAGCGAGACCTCAAAGCACTTCGTATCGAGTGGAAACAAAAGATCGCTGAAAAGCAATCACAAGTAGACGCTATCGAAAGCGAACTTAAAAGCCGTAAGAACGACTTCCAGGCCATTTCTACAGAATTAGAAACACAGCGCTTGTCTCACTATCGTTTTGTCAACCGAGCGGCAGAGTCAAAGAGCGTGCTTGAATTGTTAGATGGTAAAGACGCGCTTCAAGGCTCTGGTGACTGCTGCCTACCTAAATTGCTAAACTTTGCCTTTGAACACGGCTTTACACCGTTAGCTTTAGCCGAGTTTTGGTGGGGACTACCGCCAACAGATATTATTCGACAACACGGAAACCTCTACCCGGTTTGCCAAAGTAAGAGCTTTGAGATCCTTGAGCACCAGCTAAGTGGCATTGAGCTAGAAGATAATCCGCTTATCGTAAACCCTGCGGGCGGTAAGTCTTTTGATATTGTTTATGAAGATGAAGAGATCGTGGTCGTGAACAAGCCCGAAGAGTTCTTGTCGGTTCCAGGCAAGTTCATCGAAGATTCAGTATATATACGTATCAAAACGCGCTACCCAGATGCAACAGGCCCTTTGATTATCCATAGACTGGATATGTCGACATCTGGCTTGTTGATCTTGGCGCTGACGGCCGAATCCAACAAACACATCCAGAAGCAGTTCATCGATAGAACCGTTGAGAAACGTTACACAGCTCTGCTTGATGGTGAAATCCACGGTGATTCTGGCGATATTAGTTTGCCGTTACGTGGCGATATCACCGACAGACCAAGACAACTCGTTTGTCATGAACATGGGCGTAATGCAGAAACGCACTGGCAAGCGGTCAGCACCAACAACGGAAAAACTAAGGTGTACTTGTATCCTAAAACAGGCCGTACCCACCAGCTACGCGTACACTGCGCTCACCCACAAGGACTTGGCGTACCAATTCGTGGTGATGACCTATATGGCTACAAACGCGAACGACTGCACCTTCATGCGGGCTACCTCAAACTGATTCACCCAACAACCGGGGAATGGATGGAATTTGAAGTGCCTTCTAAGTTCTAAATCGACTCGTTCTCACACAACACTAAATCAGTAAAACGAATCAGGGCTCTATATCAAATCGAGATATAAAGCCCTGACTTACAAGATATCGTATATTGATTTAATAATATGGATCAACCGGTTGCTAATACAACCTAACCCATAACCTCTTTACGCTGATCGATACACTCAAAAGAGCCCATTTCGAACTCACGGCATATCCATGGTCGGTTTTCATAGATAGTGCACATCAGTGTTTCCCTATCTACCGCTGAACACCAACCATCATCTAAACGTTTCATGGTTTCACCGCCCCACTCATCGTAAGCAATATGCTCTTCTGGGACACCGGTATCTGTGATAATCATAACCTCTAAACGACAACAGCATGCCTGGCAATTGGCGCAAGTTACTTCAGGTTCGGTGATGTTCTTTATCTCTATGGTCATAAGTAACTACACTGCTAAATTTTGCGTATAGTAATCGAAACCATCAGCGACTGCTAATAAAGAACGTTATTCACCTCGCTTTGTCTAGTTCTAAAACAACAAAAGGCGCTGTGATCAAATCACAGCGCCCATTCATTTTACTTTTCGTTCTGGTGTCAGTTCACTTAGAACAGACTTGAGAAGAACAATTTAATGTAGTCCATCAAACGCTTGAACAAGCCACCCTGTTCAACCGATTCAAGTGCGATCAAAGGCTGAGTTTGAACATCTTCACCATCAACCGTGTAATGAACGACACCTAGAGTTTGACCTTCTGCAATCGGCGCTTTGAGTTCCGAGTTTAATTCGATAGATGCGGTGAGCCTTTTGCTGTCTGACTTAGGTAGCGTGATAAACGTGTCTTCTGCAACCCCAAGCTTCAAAGTGTCTTGGTCACCAAACCATACTTTCTCTTCAGCCACTTGGTCGCCACCTTGGTGGACATTAAGCGTATCGAAGAATCGGAAGCCGTAACTTAAAAGCTGCTTACTGTCTGACTCACGGCTTTTAACACTCGATGCGCCCATCACCACTGCGATAAGTCGCATTTCACCTTGTGTTGCCGAGCTCGCTAAGCTGTAGCCCGCCCCCGAGGTGTAACCCGTTTTCATGCCATCAACCGTTAAACTTCTGTCACGGAGCAAGCCATTGCGGTTGTGTTGCGTGATGCCGTTGTAACTGAAAGAACGCTCACTGTATAAGCCATAGACATCTGGAAGATCATTAATGATTGCTCGGCCAAGCATTGCGATATCGTAAGGCGTTGAATATAAGTCGTCAGCGTCTAAACCATGTGTATTAGCAAAGTGAGTGTTTTCCAATTTAAGCGAAGCAGCCCAAGAGTTCATCAAATCAACAAAGGCATCTTGAGAGCCTGCAACGTGCTCTGCAATCGCAACACTGGCATCGTTACCCGATTGAATAATCAATCCTCGGTATAGATCCATCATCGCGACGTCGGTATTTACTTCGATGAACATTTTTGAAGAGTCAGGGAAATTCTTTGCCCAAGCGTTTTCACTGATTCTGACTTTATCATCCGCGGAGATGTTGCCTCGCTTCATCTCCTGACCTGCGACATAGCTGGTCATCAGTTTGGTCAAGCTTGCTGGGTTCAACTTGGTATGCGCATTTTTTTCGACGAGCACATCACCAGAATTAAAGTCGATTAACACATACCCTTTCGCGCCCAAACTTGGCGGAGCCGGTACTATAGAAGGTGCTGCGATAGCTGCCGTGCTAACCATCGCTGCGTTACTTACAATGAATATACTTAATAGAGGAAGAGAGTATTTGGAGAACAGTTTCATTGAATTAAACCTAAGTTAACGTTTTGACCAGTATAGACAAATGCTAGCAAAAGAAGCGCGAACTTTACGTTGCTTTACGCAAATGTACCTTTAGTTACAAATAAAAAAGTATATTCTGCGATCTGTTCATTTTTCCGACCGTTAATATTGACCAAGCAAATACTACCTCAACTTAGTATTTGCTATTTATCTCTCTGGCATTTGTCTAAATAGCATCTCCACAAAACCAGAAATTCGCTCTTTGCTCTCACTTGCTTCAAGATCGGCCTGAATACCCGTTTGCGCTAGCGCTCGCCACTGGATCACCTGAGAATTTGGCACTGAAAACACAATGTATAGAGAGCCTTTTTCGGCGAGTTTTCCCTTTCGATCATAGAATGGAACACCTGTAGAGAGCTGAACCGCATCGAAAATGGAATTGTCATTCAGCTCTGACTCTTCGGCGAGGCCAAAGCCAACCACCACGTCACCAACACCCCCACCTTGCTCTAAGCGGTACCCTTTTTCAGTTAACTGCTCTTCAATCGCATCACGTACCATGTCAGTCACGACGGTTTCATTGTATTTCTTAGAGAGATATACCTGTTCTGATTGTGGGTGCCATGAATAAGTCGTGACGCCATTTTTCATAAACTCGAAGTCACCGCTAGTAACGACACCATAATCATGCACAGGCAGTTGCTCTTGGGTCGTACATGCCGTCAGCCCAATGCTCATCAAGGTCACAAGCACAGCGGTCTTTATGCTTTTTGTTGCACAAATGGATCGTTTTATCATGGTTAGAGCCTTTACCTATATATCAATAACTATCAATTTAACCACCAACATAAACGGTAATTATGTTAAGCAAAAATGCATTAAACGTTTGCGTAATCGCTAACCTTCACTTCTACCGATTTTGGGGGTTTAATCACAAAAACGGAGTTGGTATAGTCTACCCCGTTAAACATAACCAGACCATTCGAGGCACGGAGCTTCCTCAATCATCTCATGAAGAGAAGAATTGGTACCGACAAAGTATCGGCAAATTTAAGAGGGTCAAACAATGGAATTCAATATGGTTGAGATTTTAGGTTACGCTGCGTCTATTATGGTCGCAATTTCCTTAACAATGAAAGATATCGTTCGCCTGCGTGTCCTTAACTTTATTGGCTGTGCACTCTTCACAGCATACGGCGTTATGATTGACGCTTGGCCAGTGGTAGCAACCAACGGCTTCATCGCATGTGTAAACATCTACTTCCTTGCAAAAATGCAAAAGGAAAAAAAAGCGGAAGCGATGAAAGAAGCAAAAGCTTAATTTAGCGACCAGCGATTTCAAACTATTCTGAAAAAGCCCAAATAGAGCGATCTATTTGGTTTTTTTTATATCTGTTATTCCTCTACACGCTCACTACCTTCTACTTTTTCACCGTTCAGACGTAGCAGGCGTAAAACATAGTAAGACCATGAATAAAAAAACGCCGAACAGGATTGAGTTCGGCGTTTAACTCTACGTTAAGTGGTTTGTTTAAGGAGGCTAAGCTAGAAAGCTCTCACCTCTATCAACAAATCAATACTATGAACACACTTTGGTCCAGCTACCGTCACTGCCCGGCTCAGAACTTGTCCACCAGTTAGCTTGGTAAATACTGCCGTTGTGAACCACTTGGTCCCCCGTATTAGCATGGCTTGGGTTACCGGCCCAGTCTTTCTGAGGCAGATCTGGGTACACATTTAAACCTGCAGTATCACACGTACCAGGGTTTGTGCCACCGTCGCCAGGGTTATCACCACCAGAGCTGATATCACCTAAAGGTAAATCTGGCTGCTCAAAGCTAAAGGCATAATCAACACCACCTACGTTAACGGCATAGTTTGCAGGACCTGAAATTGGTAAGTAATACACCATGTCCAACTCATACACACCACCAGCAGGCAGTTCTTTCCATGCAGGTAATGTAAAGGCCACACGGTGCATAGTACCGTCTAATCCACCGATGTTATCCGCACGAGTATGACCCGAAGCAATCACAGTCAAACCACCACCAGATTGATCTTTCGCGTTGTCTGGTGCAGATACTGGAATGTCGAACTGGAACTCAGTACCGCCAGGCAGTGCTTGCCCCGTATTGTTGGTAAACGTGATCTTAGGATTAATTGGGTAGTTTTGGTCACCGACTTTGAAGCCACCCACCGATACTGCGATGTCTAATGCTTCAGTAGGAATTGCGCCTGTCGCGACTTTGTTTCCATATGGCGTTGCCGAGTTAAACTTATCGTAGATAGCTTTAGTCATTGTGTTACCCATGTGGAACTCACCGTTACCGCTGTTACACGCTTGCTCTGTGGTATCAACCGTTGTTCGGTTGCCACTTGCATCAAGTACATAACAGTTGTAGTCGCCAGCCAGTTCCCAGAACATGATGCCGCCGATTTCTTTGTCGATAACGTAGTCCGCTTTCACGTTGATAGACTCTTTATCTTCCGTAGAAAGGAACACGCCTTTTTCAGCATTCCATAGCCAAGGTGCAACCGCCACGCTGTCGTAGTTACGCGTGTAAGTACCCCTTAGAACATCCGTTGGATCATTTACAGGATCTAGCTTGTAGGCGTCCGCATAAGAACCCCAAATACCTTTCTCTAGGTTCTTCGCATGCCACATTGGGTTCGAACCTGCGCCCATTTCGTTTCCTTTAGGGTCGGTATCATGCCACATGTTATCGATACCAATCGCACCGTGACCACAGTTATTCTTCTCACCTTCACCTGTACCAGCGGCACATTCAGATTGATTAGGCAGTGCAGCTCGGCCCCAAAGACCATTTTCACCACCTGTTACGCCCTGCCAACCACGCGTGTAATATGGAACGCCGATGTTAATACGACCTGCTGGCATTGAACCGCGGAAGTAATGGTAAGCCCAATCCGTGTTCAGGTAGCCGATGCCACCATAAGCCGCTGTGTCGTATACATTCCACTGCGCTAGTTCTGAATCTTTACCTGTATCAAACAAGGCTGCGTTATGGCCAACGTGGTCGTTCCAAGCGCCGTGAAGGTCGTAAGACATGATGTTCACGTAATCAAGATATTGAGTGACATCGAATGTTTCCATACCGCGCAACAGGTAACCAGAAGAAGGTGCCGCGATAGTTAACATGTAGTGATTGCCATCTTCAGCAGACGCCACATCAAGCTTCTCACGCAGTACTTTCATCAGCACTTGGTATGAGGCCCATAGGTACTCACGACGCGGTTCCATGAAGTCTTTGTCGTATGGGTTACCCGCACCGGCCATTGACGTTGGGTACTCATAATCAATATCTAGGCCATCGAATTGATATTTACGTAGCATTTCTACCGCTGAAGTCGCGAATGTTTCAATGCCTTGGTGGTTGATAGATCCATCAGCATTGGTCGTCATAGTATAGAAGCCACCATCAGCAACTCGGCTTCCGTCAGTCGCGAAGTGACCGCCCGTTTCAGCCCAACCACCAATTGAGATTAGCGTTTTAACACCATGTTTTTCCTTCGCGGTTGCCAGCGCACCAAAGTGACCTTTGAATCCTAATGCAGGGTCGACTTCTACACCCGGCCACTCTTTACCTACAGCAGCATTATTTGGATCGTTTACGTCACCAACGTTCACTTTGCCATCCGAACCGATGCTCACAAACGCATAGTTAATATGTGTAAGTTGTTCCCAAGGAATATCATTAACCAGGTAAGCCGCTTGCGGGTCGTCTCCTGCACGCCAGCTGGTGAAGTAACCAATCACACGACGAGGGTGATCCGCGCCCATTTTCTCACGGCCTTCATCATCGTAAATTGTACAGTAAGGAACATCGACACCTTGCGTTTGATACAAGCCATCAGGACGACATGTACTCACCGTTGGAGCACCATTCACCTTTAAAGAAGCCAAGGCTGAATCCGTTGTTGCGCCTTGATCGTCGGTCGCTTTGGCGTAAACAGACAAAGTACCTGCTTGAGTGGTTGTGTAGTCAAGCGTATACGGGCTTGTTGCAGCCGTACCAACTAAAGAACCTGCCACATAAAAATCGACTTTATCAACCGTACCATCACTTTCTGCAGCCGTTGCCGTAAGTGTTACCACGCTACCTACATCTACAGAAGCCGCTGAAAGTGCAACTGATACCGTTGGCGCCTCATTGCCAGGTTGCAGTGAATCGACAGAAACAGATACCGCGCTTGCTACACTTGCTGCACCTTCATTGTCTGTTGCTACAACAGAAACCTGATGGTTGCCCGACGTTGCAGCCCAAGTCGCTTCAAATGGTGCTGCTGTTACTACTGCGACGGAAGTACCATCGACAAAAAATTCTACTGAAGCAACGCTACCATCAGCATCAAGTGCCGTAGCACTTAAGACGACATTATCGCCCTCAACGATCACATCTGACACGGTAGGTGCTGTTAACGAAGCGGTTGGCGCTTCATTTGGCGTCCCACCGTCTCCACCGCCGCTACACACATCAATCTTTTTCCATTGTGCATAGTCACCTTCAAATTGGCTCGGGTTGTTGTTTTGATTCCAGTAATTCGCTGAGTACGCGCTGCCGTCATGTGAAACCTGATCACCACCGGTGTATACCGTGGCAGAATCCCACGCTTCTAACGTTGAACAATCAACAGCCGCGTAGCTATTGAACGCCATTAAGCATGACGCGGTGAGAGTACTGAGTGTAAAAACCTTATTGGCCACTCTTCCTTGGTTTAGGTGCATGTTAGCTGTCCCTTAAGTTATTGTTTCAATATGCTTAATTTAAGTGTCATATTTCTCACCACTTAAATCTCTTCGCAAAACAACTGTAGGTAACAGTGCCAATTTAACACCTAAAATATTCGATATTTATAAAATGACTCGCATTAATTTGTTTATGGCATGCAATGAGTCGACACTTATTTTGCACGAACAACTAATATTAAATTTATTTCGGGACGCTAAAAAATATCGCCTAATTCACCTCATTAATTACAAAACTCTATTCATATCGACTTTATTCATTCATTCTGAAATTTCGTCTTAAAACTAACCAAAAGGGAGTGATTGAGCCATAGAACCGATTTCTTTTCTAAATTCGCCCACTTTTTCTTAACAACTGTGATAATATCGCGGTTTTTTTGACGAACCTCACATTTCCAATGCAAGTGTGGGAGAAATACATAGGCTTGAAAGAGCCAAATATAGCGAAGAAATAATGTCCAACTTGACGCAAGTCGCCAACGAAAACATCAACGCAGAATCTACTTCTATTAACTTCACTAAAGCCCAATCTTTGGGTGAAAAACTGGAGCTTGGAAATCCAGTATTTTGGCTAAGTGGGAGCTTTTTAACTCTCTTTGTCATTCTTGCCTTCACCAACACCTCGGTGTTGTCAGAACTTGTAAACATCGGCTTTAGTTACTCAACTAAATGGTTCGGTGCTTTTTGGCAGGTTCTGTTACTACTCAACTTCATCATCGGCTTAGTGCTCGCACTAGGACGCACAGGTCACGTTCGTTTGGGTAAACTTGCCCTTCCAGAAATGACTACCTTCAAATGGATGTCGATTGTCCTATGTACGCTGCTCGCAGGCGGTGGTGTATTTTGGGCAGCAGCAGAACCTATTGCTCACTTCGTTTCTGCTCCGCCTCTATACGGCAACGCTGATCCTCAAGCAATGGCATTCAACGCCCTATCTCAGTCTTTCATGCACTGGGGCTTTCTTGCTTGGGCAATCTTAGGTGGCTTATCCTCTATCGTACTGATGCACCTACACTACGACAAAGGGCTCCCTCTTAAACCTCGTACTCTGCTTTACCCGCTACTGGGCGACAAAGCGATCAATAGCTGGATTGGTAACGTAGTCGACGCATGTAGTATTGTTGCTGTTGCAGCAGGCACTATCGGCCCAATTGGTTTCTTAGGTCTTCAAATCAGTTATGCGCTAAGTGAACTGTTTGGTATCTCAGATAGCTTTGCTACGCAGAGCATCGTCATTCTATTCGCCATCGCCATGTACACCCTATCTGCATTGAGCGGCGTGAACAAAGGCATTCAACTGGTTAGCCGTTACAACATCATCTTGTCTGTATGCCTGATCGGCTACATCCTTCTTGTGGGTCCAACAAGCTTCATCGTTGATGGCTACTTGCAAGGCATGGGTGAAATGATCGATAACTTCATCCCAATGGCGCTTTACCGACAAGATACAGCGTGGCTAGGTGGTTGGACGGTATTCTTCTGGGGTTGGTTCTTAGGTTATGGCCCAATGATGGCAATCTTTATTGCTCGCATCTCACGTGGCCGAACAATTCGCCAAATGATCGTGTCTATCAGCATCGTTGCTCCGCTAGTAACCTGTTTCTGGTTCAGCATCGTTGGTGGTAGTGGTTTAGCGTTTGAATTAGAAAATCCTGGCGTGATTTCTAGTGCGTTCGAAGGCTTCAATCTTCCTGCGGTATTACTTGCTATTACTGCGCAACTGCCATTCCCGACTCTGATTGCAATTCTGTTCCTTATCCTGACCACCACGTTCATCGTAACAACAGGTGACTCAATGACCTACACCATCAGTGTGGTTATGACAGGCACAACAGAGCCAAACGCAGCAGTACGCACCTTCTGGGGCATCATCATGGGTGCTGTAGCCATTGCGCTTATCTCAATGGGCTCTGGTGGTATTTCTGCTCTGCAGTCATTCATTGTGATTACCGCCGTTCCTGTGTCATTCATCTTACTGCCATGTCTATGGCATGCTCCTAAGATCGCGACACAGATGGCAAAAGAGCAAGGCATCGCTTAATCACAAAGCCGACTAACCTCGGTTTCGTGTTTCGAACAAAAAAGCCACTCAAGTGAATCACCTGAGTGGCTTTGTTTTATCTATCTGTATGTCGGTTTATTGAAACTTTTCCCCAGCAGCAACCATGAATGACATTTCAACCAACAGTTCAGGGTTTGCCAGTTCAGCTTTCACACATGCACGGCTCGGTGCACAGCCTTCAGGGAACCATGCTTCCCACACTTCATTGAGTGCATCAAAGTTAGCAAAATCCGTTAGGTAAATAGTGACCGACAATACGCGAGATTTATCGCTATCTACCAGGCTCATCATCTCTTCAGCTTGCTCAAAAATTTGTTGGACCTGACTCTTAATGCCCGCAGATGTGTCCGATTCAGCAACTTCAACAAAGCTTGCAATACCATTAAAAACAGTCACATCAGACCAACGCTTGGTCGGGTTAATTCTATGAATCTTCACTCGCTATTCTCTTTTTATTGTTGGGATCTACATCAGAGTAATCTAATCCAAATCCTTAATATTGATAACAAAAATTAGTTCGCGGTATTGGTCATAGGCTCAACACACTTTCACTGACGGCATTCAACTCTAGCAGAGACGACAATCGAAGAGTTGGCTCCCTTCTCGACTTCAAAATAACCACCAGCACTCGAAAGCTGACGAACTGAGAGTTTGTCTTTTCCTAGCTTATCGAACCAATATGGGGCCAGTGAACATTGCGCAGATCCGGTTGCTAAATCCTCTGAAATGCCGATCTTCGGTGCAAAATAACGAAGTACATAACCGTCATCCGAGCTTTGAGAGGTCACCATAACAGCATGTAAATCATTGATTTTTTTATACTGTTCAAAATCAGGGGTAAAATTCCTTACTGCTTCCTCTGAATCCAACACTAACACTAAATCTCTTGTCGAGAATACATCGACAACGGGCTGATTCAAAGCCGACAAATCAATTGGAGCATCGCTCCACTGAACGTAAGGTTTACCATTCCAGCTTGGCAGTTCCAATCGAGATAGGCCGTCTTTTCTAGAAATCACGACCTGTCCGTAATCACTGTTTAGCGTAACCTCTTCAAACTTATACCGCTCGATCAAATCAGTACCAGCACCCAAACTACCATGACCACACAGGTTTATCTCACCATCTAATCCAAACCAACGGATGTCAAACTGACTTCCCGATTTCTTCACAAAAGCAGTAATAGGCTGTGCTAGTTGATGTGTTATTTCTAGTAGCTCTGAATCTGCTAACCATTGCTCTAATTCAACAACCCCACAAGGGTTCCCTTTCGCCGACTCTCCACTAAATACATCATATATAAGTGCGTTGATAACTTATCTCCTTGTACCGTCGTATTAAGCTCTTAATAAAAACTATCATTTCATTTTCTTCAAATAAACCATTGATACATATAACATTAAAATGCAAATCGCAATGATTCATAAACAGGAGTAATACTCTCACAGTGAAATTAATTTTGCACTAGTGCGGTCATGTGTAGAACTTATTAATGGAGTACTTTTATGCATGTTCAAACCTATGATTTAAAACAAATCAACTTCGGATACAACCTTGGCGTGATAGGTGTCGCGTTGGTGTTAGCTTGGATTGGAATTTATAAGTTTACGCCTACCGAGGCGATGTTGATTGAGCCTTTAATTGCCAATCACCCAGCAATGAGTTGGCTTTACAACTTATTCTCAGTCCAAGCCGTGTCTAATATGGTTGGTGGTGCTGAAATCATTGTCGCCCTAGGGCTGATGATTGGGTTTAAGAAACCGCAAGTCGCGTTTTATTCTGGCATTGCTGCGGCGGCTATCTTTGTTGTGACACTGAGCTTTCTAATTACCACGCCAAACGCTTGGAAAGTATCGGATGGTATTTTGGTCACTAACTTCTTCTTAGTGAAAGATATTCTATTTTTAGCAATCGCGATCAGTGTAATCGAACGCAATAAACCTAAAAAGTAACGATAAAGCAATAAGGTTACCCTAAATCTAGAGGACACCTTAAACCTTAAAATAGACAGGCCCGAAGCTGGCTAGAAGGACCCCGCCAGCTTCTGATATATAAGGTTTTACTTGGCAATCCCATCATGATTGAAGCATTGTCTTGTTACCAAACCCCACTTTTCGTCTTGGTACTGGTCTTCCACATAATTACCTGAGGTGTAGTCATTAACGACTTCTCTCCAGAACTTAACAGCATGATCTGCGCCCAGTACTTGTTTAATCTCCCAACTGCCTTTTAGGTGTTCAAACAGTTCAGAGATAAACTGTTTCCCTACTTTATTTTTTCGAAAATAAGGCACCACATAGAAATCACAAATCTCAAACTCGTTTGGCGCTTTGGTTTCAATAGCAGTTAATGCAGCAGGAACGCCATCAATGTAGAGTAAATAACCCGTTACGGCATCACCAAGCGTCGGGTAAATCTCAAACAAGCCATACTCGTCTGGTTTGTCTCCGATAATCTTTGAAAACTCAGCCGCATAGCCCTGATATAAATTCGCGTATACCTGCTGATTACCACTAT
Organism: Vibrio chagasii; assembly: GCF_024347355.1. Lineage (NCBI taxonomy): Bacteria > Pseudomonadati > Pseudomonadota > Gammaproteobacteria > Vibrionales > Vibrionaceae > Vibrio > Vibrio chagasii. Next base: position 30,001 of record NZ_AP025466.1, on the reverse strand, counting down.
AGACTGTCACAATGTTCATAAACTGATCTCTGTATTGTTTCGCACCACAATGGTGTGAGCTCATCTTTCCGAGCCTATTATCTCATTGATTATAGGAAAAATAATAGATATCAAATGCCCACTTATACGGATATTGCCTTGCGGTAATAGTTGGCATCCTGTTGCTTTCCCTTGAATACTGCGTAATTTGGGACACAATCAACGAGGTCGAAGCCCGTATTTGTTAGTACTTTATTTGAACCGACATTACCTACTAATGCATAAGCATCAATATATTTTAGGGATGAGTGCTTAGACAAGTAGATTAGCAGCTTTCTGACCGCATTAGAGGCGACACCTTTAGAACCAAAAGCTCGACCAACCCGATAGCCGAGCTCCCCGTTTTCACCATTTTTGCTGATATCGCGAACGTTGATTCTTCCACAAATGACGCCGTTAGCGTCCTTAATTAGCATTGGGATCAACTCACCATTTTGGTATTCCTTCAGGAAGAGCGCAATTTGCTCGGCAACCCCTGAATCAGAATAGAAACTGTCATCCCTAGCAGGAACAAATTGATTAAACCACTCTCTATTTTCGACTTCAAATTCGAAAAGAGGACCAACATCACTTGGTTGAAGTAAGTGTATAGATATATCCATAAGTAACTCTACAAGGCTCCCTTAAAGTACTGTTTTTTTCAGATTTCGAACTCTCTGTGTTTCTATCTAGGATGATGGGAGTCAACCATCACTCAAAGTATTGGCATGACCGAAAACAATCCCATTACCGCCATAGATAACAAGGCACCACTGAAAAAACTCGGTGCATGAAATGGTCGAACTTTTGATTTAACGACCTCTCTCTCAATCGCTTCTTGGTAAGTTTTAACGGAGAGTTCCTTAACGTAATTACTTTGCATAATAAGCTCCTTATGAATAAGTAAAAGAAGCTTAAGACTTGAAGTTAGGTTGAGGTAAAGCGAAATTTTAGATAATTGAACTATTTATTTCGCTAGACCATTTAATTTTTGTAAATGTAGAAATGGATACGATATATAAGAAAACTAAAGTAAAGAGTGATACAGGTATAGTTCACGATCTCTACCATGGACTTTACGCACCTGCTTCTCAACAAACTTTACACCGAGCTTTCGTATAACTGACTCTGAGCGTTTGTTTTCAGACAAGTGCATCACTTTCAGTTCTGTGAGCCCCAAATGAGCTTTGCTGTATTCCACTAACGCCAATGAGGCTTCATAGGCTATACCCTGCCCCCAAAACGGAACACCAAGCCAATAACCAAGAATACCAACACCATCTTGCAAACTAGGAAAGCTAACTGCACCGATAATCTCGTCGTTTGCTTTAAGAGTTATCGCGTACACCACACCTTTTCCTTCATTAAAGAAAGACTCGTGCGTGTTAATCCAATCAGTCGCCATACTTGCTTCATATGGATGAGGAATATTAGCCGTCATATCAGCTATCACTTTCTCACCCGCAAGTTCAGCAACGCGCTCGCTATCACTCAATCGAAATGGCCTTAAGATTAATCGTTCCGTGGTAATATTCTGCTGCATAACCTCTCGCTTAACTAAAGGCTGATAACACTATTCCAAAATCACCCTAAAAATGTCGTTGTTCACGCCACCCACATCCACTAACTCTCCAGTTTTCATATGAATTGACGTGTTTAATTGTCGAGTCGAGCGTGGCTCTTTCGTTTCTCGAATCACAAGCATATCGACCAAGTAACCAGAGTCTTGCTTTCGTACTAAACCCGAAAAAGTGACACTTTCAGCTCTATCGGCGAGTACTGAATTAAATGTTTTGTCTTCTAATACGCCTGCGGAGATCGATGTCTCGCCATAAAACAACGTGATACTTGTTGGGTCCGGTTGTAAAGCTTCATTGGACGCGCAGCCCGTCAGAGCTAGGCATAGCATTAAAATAATTCTAAATGGCATACACTTGTTTTCGTTCTCTCGCTAAACGCTTTTTGTAGGAATACCGTGACTATGATTCAAACCATTGCGTCCAGCAGCTCAGCTTTTAGTGATTTATTGTGTAAGTTATCAGCCTCTGCAGACTGGATGGTTCCCGAGATAAGATCTTCGAAGAGATCTAACTGCCCTGCGGGGATGAGTTGATTTTGAATCGCTCTACGTTTGTTAGAATCAAATAATCGTTCAGCCATCCAACCAATTAAGTAGACCAGAGAAAGACATCCACCAGCCGTAGCAATGTTGTCTTCAATAACTAAAGGCAGATCTTGGACGTCTCCCCCCATCGCTTCTAATGTTGGTTTGGCATGCGGGTTTGTTGTAAGCCTCTTACCTTTAAGTAAACCCAGTTCGTGTAACACAAAAGATCCCGCGCAAATCGACCCGATTAACTGCTCGCTCGGATCCAGCTGTAATGAGTTCATGAACTCTGGCTCTTTCAATGCAGCAGGAATACCGCGATAACCACTTGTTATCAGCACTACATCTTGCTGCGCTACTTCACTCAAATGGCCATCGGTTTTCACCGTCATACCCAAATGTGAACGATGCTCAGGCTTAGTTCCAAGAACCTTAACCTCCCAAGAGTCCGTCGTTCTTCCTAATAAGTCATACATCAAGAAGAAGTCTACATCTGTGAAGTCATCAAATAATACGATTCCGACTTTGTACATAATACATGCCCTTGTTGATTACTCTCGAAAGATGAGAAGCGTTAATAGTGAGGCGATTCATAGAAAGGTGATATTAACCACCACATACTTGAGGTCAAACTCGATCCACAATTATTTATGACCCCTAGGTAACAGCGACGAAATTAGACCATTTTCTTTTTACTTCAGGCGTCAACGCTAGAGTAAACTCATAGCCTAAGTGATTCTCACGTGTTACTTCAAATCCTAATCGCTTATGAAACTGCACCGACAGTTCATTTAAGCGTAAAACATTGCTTACTAATACCCTTGAATCACGATCTTTCAGTATGTTTACAATGCCACGAAATAGAGCAAGAATAGCGGCTTTACTTCTATAGTCTGGGTGTACCACAAACATAGGGACAAACCAGCTGCCATCGCCTAAATCACTTAACGTCGTGTAGCCAATTAGCTTATTATGTCGCCGATATTCGACAAGCAGTCCTTGTTCCATCGATTGGGCATGAGATGCTAAATACACATCTCTATCTATTGGAAAGCCCGCTTCTTTTGAAATTGACTCCAATGTCATCACGTCCAGTTCTAAATATTCTTCCATAACTACCTCTTACCCGTACTTAAAAGAATTGCAGAACAAAGCACGTAATAAACGCCGGTAAGCCAGCAATGAATAACACTAAGCCCGTTTGATAATTCATTCGATAGTGTTCTTGTTGGTCTTTAGCAAAATCGTGCCCGTCGACCATTTTGTAGACTTTGTCTGTAATAGGATCATCTAAGCGCGTTGTTTTGCTATGAACGCCTCCCTCCCACAGAAGTTTTGCCAAAATCCAAATGACAATAACGACAAAAAATAAGAAGTCGACGAGTCGAGTAGAAGCAAAGAAAGGAAAAAACTGCGACAGCACAAAAACGACCATTGCAGCCATTAAATTGATAAGCACAACTTTCTTTAACAAATCGAGCAAATGAACCTCCTACAGAATCTTACTACTTCAATAACAGGTATTTATAAAATTTATATTTCTCGGTCAATCAAAAAGTATGCGCAAGATTGCACTATATGAAGTGCCGCATGTTTAACAACCTTCATTGCTGATAGGAAACATTACACCGCTCGTGGTGATGTATTGAGGTGGCGCTTACATTCGCACCTAAATTGAGATGAATTGGAGTCATTGATTCGGCATGCAACGTCGCTTATTCGCAGGCCTTCAAACTGAATCAGCTCTAATTCCAAGTTAGGAACTAGAGCTTAAATATCAACGTTGTTATCGATGTGTGCAACTATGCTTAAGTAACAACACCTTGTGGGGGTGTACCTTCGCAGTTAGATACGACGGCATCAATTTGAATTAATGCACTCATAGGAATCTGCGAAACCCCAACCACCGTTCTTGCCGGTAAGTCAGCACTAAAGAATGTAGTGTAGACCTCGTTCACCGCATCAAGATCTGAAATATCTTTAAGTTGAATATTAACTTTCACCGTATCGTCCATGCAATGATCAACACTTTCAATGATCGCCTTAATATTCTTAAGACACTGTTCAGCTTGCTCTTTAATACCACCAGCAACCACTTCATGAGTTTTCGGATCTACAGGAAGTTGACCTGAAATATGATTGTAGTGCGAGAAAGCAACGGTGTGCGAATAAGGCATAAAAGGTGCTTCAACCGTATTATTTGCTTCAATAACCAGTAAGCAAGTATCTTCTGGTAATTGTGGTGGTGTGCCATCGCCATGTGAAACTGAGGTATCGATTTGGACTAAAGCGCCCATGGGTAATTCAGATGCCTGTACAATCGTTCGCGCTGGAACATAACTTGGGAAGAACTTGGCACAAGCTTCGTTTACCTTCTCTGCATCTTGGATATCTTTTAGATAAATCGTGGTTTTCACCACATCATTCATAACATGACCAATGCTTTCCAGAATCATTTTAATGTTTGCTAAACATTGCGTTGTTTGCTCTGTGATACCACCTGAAACCAACTCACCGGTGTTCACATCAATCGGTAATTGAGCTGAAAGATTATTGTAGTGAGAAAAAGCAGCAGTCTGAATAGACAAAGCACTCTGAGGGGCTTTATCCGTGTTTCTTGATACCTTAACTAACGCACATGGAGCCTGTGGCGTTGTACCTTCACCGTTTGAAATAAGCGCGTCCATTTGAACTAGCGCATCGCTCATTGGCAGAGCTGCAACACCAACTACTGTGCGTGTCGGAAGGCTATTACTAAAGAAGCCCTTATAAACTTCATCGATAGCTTCCATATCGGAAATTTTCTTAACGAAGATATTAATTTTCACCACGTCATCCATTACATGGTCGATACTTTCAACAATCGCTTTAATATTATTCAAACATTGCGTTGCTTGATCTTTAATATCACCGATGACTATTTGACCTGTCTTAGGGTCAATGGGTAATTGAGCAGAGAAATTATTGTAATGAGAAAAAGCAACGGTTTGTGTAGATACATTATTTAATGGTGCATTTTCAGTATTTCTTGAAATTTTAATGATATCGCTACTCATTGGTGTGATCCTTTTAATAAAATAAGAATACGTATTTATATTGAACAATCGTATTGGAATGAATAATTAAAGTAGCGCCATGTTAGGTGAATAAACTTAGATTGAACGTGATACCCATCAGACTATCACTCGAATAATATTCAATGACTTATGGGATAATTAGTCATCAAAAGACTAATTATCCACGTAAATTAGGTTTGAGGACTACTCACCCCTAACTGTTTTCAAGTATATCCAATTATATTGAATACTTTCCCACGTAATATAATGGGTAAGTTTTTAAATTTAGTTCGTGTTTGTTAGCTTGTTCACACTAAAAGACCCTTAACCAATGTTTTTTAGAAGTTACCGCCTTATTTCCATGCATAAATTTTTAGGCTGGTTAACTAATTATTTTAAGTGACTTTTTTGTGTGAAGATGCCGTCAACGTTTGACTATTGACGCCATGCTCGTGAGTTATTTTTAATTTGAATAGCAAGATTTGATAGATGATAAGAGCAAAAACAGTTTGAGGCAGTCTGTTTTGGTATACGCTGTCTCCCTACGACCGTGAACTGATACATGCCGATTTAACAAGCTATCGCACTCATTACTATCAAAATCCACCTTAGAAAATAAAGCTTCCGTAACGTTTGCAATATCGTTTAGCTTATATCTTAGGGAGTATTGGCAGTGCTCTGAATTAACTCTTCTCCTTATCCCTGTCACGTAGCGAAGACTTTTGTAGTCACCTCTATTGGCAAGATACATAAGGGATGCTTCAATAATACTAAACAAACTAGGTATACAAACATTATAAAAGCCTAACTCAAAAGCCTTAATGCATTCTTTCAACATATCACTGTAAGGTGAAACTATTAACTCAGTTTCTCTTTCCAGTTCAATCAAAATTAGAGAATCGAACCTTTCCTTTAAAAGTATTTCTATCGCCTCAAGATCAGTTAATCCACTTTCGCGTACGAACGGCGTTGTTGCCTAAATCAGTTGAACCTTTTTCGAGTCCTGCGATCTGATCCTTTATGATGGTTAGAGCGGTGACAACATGGGTAAGGCGAAAAAGAAGATAACTAACTGGGCGGAGTACAATAAGGCTTTGTGCAAACGGGGCTCGGTTACGTTCTGGATAGATGATACAGCCGTAGATGCATGGCGATGCAAAACCCATCATGGTAAGCGTGGTAGAGGCTTTCAGTACTCTGATACAGCGATTGAAACTGCCTTGATGATTAAAGGAGTATTCTCATTACCCTTGCGTGCTCTTCAAGGTTTTATCGACTCTATCTTTGAGTTATTGGATGTTCCACTGACGTCCCCAGACTACACCTGTATCAGTAAACGCTCGAAGACAGTCCAGGTGAAATACCGTAATAAATCTAAAGGGGCTATTCGTCATATAGCCATTGACTCGACTGGTCTCAAAGTCTTTGGCGAGGGGGAGTGGAAGGTGAAGAAGTACGGTGCCGAAAAACGTAGAACATGGCGCAAGCTGCACTTAGCCGTTGATGTAGATACCCATGAAGCCATTAGTGCCGAGGTCAGCCTGGTAAATGTTGGTGATAGCGAAGTGCTGCCAACGTTACTCAACCCTTTACGTAGAAAGATCGATGCTGTATCTGCCGATGGAGCATATGACACAAAAAGTTGCCACAATACTCTGAAGAATAAAGGTTGTACTCCGTTGATACCACCTCGAAAGAATGCAGCGTTTTGGGAAGATGGGCATCCCAGAAATGAAGCTGTAGAGGCTCTGAAAAACGGAACAATAGCGGAGTGGAAATCCGAGTCTGGTTATCACTATCGCTCAATATCTGAGACCGCAATGTCTCGATATAAAGGACTAACCAGCGGTAAATTGAGCTTGAGGTGTTACAACGCTCAAGTGGGTGAAATCATGGCGAATGTCAAAGCTATAAACAAAGTCATAGGACTAGGCATGCCTGTTCGAAGCTAACGGTGAGTCACATATGGCGTCGTTGACCTTCAAGCTGATTTGATCAACAACGCCCTATAAGGTCTGAAGTAATACACCAACCATGATGTTTTAGATTTTCGCTGCCCAACCATAGAGCGCGCTCTATGATACTCTGAACAAGTTCAAGTCTATCTTTATCCATATTAACTCCGACGTTTCCAACTAAATATTTAACAACCTATCAGACAGAGAGCACTTTCCCAGCCATTCGTATAAAGGAACACTAAACAGCTCGTGGAGTAGTATTGAAATGACGCTTAAATTCTCGGCTGAATTGAGATGGACTAGAATAGCCAACTCGGCGTGCGGCATCACTGATACGCAGGCCTTCTAACTGGATCAGCTCCTTGGCTTTGTTAAGCCTTACCTTCTTCAAATATTGAAGTGGTGATTCGAAAGTGACGTTACGGAAAGCATTATGAAAAGCAGACACACTCATGTTTGCTTCGTCAGCTAGCGACTGAACAGTAATGGTTTGGTCATACTCCTCATGTACTTTAGACAATGCTTTGGCGACGCGTGCGTAATGGCCATCATGATGGGCTAAATCAAAGAGTACACGGCCCTCAGAGCCTGTTAAAGCGCGATAAACAATCTCCGTCACCATTGCATCACCCAAGATGTTGGCTTCGATATCGCAATGCAGTGTCTTCGCCAACCTAGTGAAACTTTCTAGCATCGCCGTTTCCATTCTAGTGGACTCTAAACCACTCGAGTTCTGTTTGTGCTTGTTACAGTAACTCTCTAGAAAACCTTGTTCTTCGAGCTTTTTCACTAAGCTATGCAAGCGCTGAGAATCAATATTGATCGACAAACCCAATAGCGGCTCTCCATCAACCGGTAAAGCTTCACACTCCAGTGGCATTGGCACCCCCACCACTAAGTAATCACCTGCCGCGTAAGTTACTGGCCTGTCGCCTATATAGATATTCTTTTTACCCTGTCCAAGCATGATGATACCTGACTGATAAGTGAATGGTTGGCGCTGATTCCCACCACTACTGCGATACAACCACACACCCTCAATCTCTGTTTCTCTGATCCCTTCAAGATCATCCCAACCTTTGAGTTCAACGTAAGATTGCAGTAACTGAGCGAGTGTATTCATAACAGGCGATGTTCCATTCAAAGAGTGATGTTGGTTTGCACAAAAGCCCAAAGAGAATATCAATTATGTAGAAATAGGCAATTAGTTTGGAGAAATTGACCTTCACCACCCTAATTCCGTGTACTAATATGCAAATATAGAAATTGAGCACTACAACAAAATAAAAATTTTAGCTTTACGCAAGGAACTGACGATGCAATTTACCTATGTTAACCCTACTGTTATCCACTTCGGCCAAGGTCAAATCAACGCTATCAGCCAAGCCGTTGATACTTCAAAGAAAACGCTTGTCATCTACGGTGGCGGTTCAATCAAAAGCAACGGTGTTTACGACCAAGTAGTCGCATCTCTTAAAGATCACGCTTGGATTGAGTTTTCTGGTGTTGAAGCAAACCCAACCAAAGAAACATTAGACAAAGCAGTCGCTATCGTTAAAGAAGAAAACGTAGAATTCATTATCGCTGTTGGCGGTGGTTCAGTAATTGATGGTTCGAAATACGTTGCAGCAGCAGCGAAATACGACGGCGACGGTTGGGACATCCTAACAGGCAAGCACCAAGTGACCGAAGCAACGCCAATCGGTGCGGTACTGACGCTTCCTGCCACAGGTTCTGAATCAAACATGGGTGCAGTAATCACTCGTAAAGCGACTCAAGAGAAGCTGGCTTTCCTAAACCCTGCGGTCCAGCCTAAGTTTGCAGTTATGGACCCAGATGTAATGAAGTCGCTACCAGAGCGCCAATTGGTGAATGGTCTGGTTGATGCTTGGGTTCACGTGTGTGAGCAATACATCACTATGCCTGCTAACGCGATGGTTCAAGACGGCTATGCAGAAACATTGTTGAAAAACCTTCTTGTACTGGGTAAACAATACGACGAGCGTGATAACGACACATGGCGTGCAAACCTAATGTGGACGGCTAACCAAGCGCTAAACGGTCTTATTGGTACTGGCGTTCCTCAAGATTGGGCAACGCACATGATTGGTCATGAGTTCACGGCATTGTGGCATGTCGACCACGCGCGTTCTCTAGCTATCGTTCAACCTTCACTGCTTCGTAACCAGATTGAAGCGAAACGCACTAAGCTAGAGCAGATGGGGCGTAACGTATTTGGCTTAGAAACTGGCGCAGATTTAGCAGAGCGCACTATCGATGCTATCGAAGCCTTCTACCACAGCCTAGACGTAGCGACTATGTTTGATGGCTACGAAGCGGATAAAGCAACGGCTATCGACAACGTCATTGCACAACTAGAATCACATGGCTACCTACAACTTGGCGAGAACCAAGCGATTACGCTAGCAAAAACTCGCGAGATTCTAGAGTCTGCGATCCATTAACGGTTAAAATTAAAGCAAAGAAATCAGGTTTCTAAATAAAATCGCGATAATTTAAAAATTTATCCAGCGAAACTGAACCAAATTCTTTGACCTTGCGTATACCCTCAAGCAGCGTCCTCATCCGACGCTGCTTTTTATTTGCCCTACAAGATGCTATTAAATTCTCATAAGTTCCTAATTTTATGTGCAATCATATTTCTATATTGTTAAGGTAAACCTGTCTCTTTACTAGGTATGAACAACGATTTGAACAATCTTAAGGAAATGGTTAAGTTTAAGTCACTTAACAAGTGGTATGGTGATTTTCATGCCCTAAAGGATATCGATATTAATATTGAACAGGGAGAGATTTTGGTGATTTGCGGACCATCTGGTTCTGGTAAATCCACTCTTATCCGCTGTATCAATCAGCTAGAACCGTTCGAAAGTGGCGAACTTTCCGTGTTAGAACAGTCGCTTCCCTGCAAGTTCAACACACCAGGCCAAGTTGGAATGGTGTTTCAGCACTTCCATTTATTCCCCCATCTTACTGTGCTCGAAAACTTGACTCTGTCTCCTATTCGTACGCTCAAAGAAAGCAAAGAAGAAGCAGAGAAAACCGCCATGCATTATCTCGAGTGTGTACACATCGCAGAGCAAGCGAATAAGTACCCGGCTCAACTTTCAGGCGGCCAACAACAACGTGTGGCAATTGCGCGCTCTCTTTGTATGAAGCCAGAACTACTGCTATTCGATGAACCGACATCAGCACTTGATCCGGAAATGATCAATGAAGTACTGGATGTAATGGTCGAACTGGCAAGTGAAGGCATTACCATGGTGTGCGTGACACACGAAATGGGCTTTGCAAAACGCGTTGCCGACCGAGTCATCTTTATGGACGAAGGACAGATCGTAGAATCAAATACACCACAGAGTCTGTTCGAAAATCCTCAACACGAACGTACTCAAGCGTTCCTAAATCAGATTCTGACTTACTGATGCTACTGAAAATAGTGAAACCCGCCCTCTCTGCCTTGGTACAAATTGTAGTGCTTGCGGCAGCCGTTGTTTGGATCCTCGATTCTGGTGCTCAGGCGATGGGATACAGCTGGCAATGGGATCGAGTACCTGACTACATCGCTTTCTATGAAGATGGTGAATGGTGGCCTGCAGAATTGATGGAAGGACTACTCGTTACCATCAATATCTCTCTGATTTCTTTAGTTGCAACGCTGGTGATTGGCTTAACCACTGCCCTATTACGTAATTCCAATTCAATTGTCGGTCGCACCCTCGCCACCAGCTATGTGGAATTGATTCGTAATACACCATTGTTGGTACAAATTTACCTGCTCTATTTTGTATTCGGCCCTGTAATCGGGCTGGATCGCTTTAGCACGGCTGTTTTAGCTTTGGCACTTTTCCAAGGGGCATACACCGCTGAGATATTTCGTGCCGGGTTAAATAGTATTTCTAAAGGACAGTTTGAAGCCGCTCAATCTTTGGGTTTATCAAAGACCTATACTTATTGGGATGTGATTCTTCCTCAAGTGGTACAACGCACGTTGCCACCTCTGACCAACGAAGTGATCTCCCTTATCAAAAACTCTTCGATTGTGAGTGTCATGGCTATTTTCGACCTAACAACCGAGGCCAGAAACATTGTTTCTGAAACTGCGATGCCATTTGAGATCTGGTTCTCTGTGGCAATCATTTATCTTGCACTTACACTTTCACTTTCTGCCGTTGCAGCTTGGCTTGAGCATAAGCTCGGAGCTAACTGGCGAACACAATAAGGATTTATCAGCATGAAGCTATTTAAAACCGCTATCACTGCTTTACTTGCGCTTGCCGTAAGTTTGCCTGCACTTGCGTCTGAAACGCCTAACTTAGACAAAATCAACGAGCGTGGCTCTCTACGTGTTGGCATGTCGACTTTTGTTCCTTGGGCAATGCGTAACAAACAAGGCGATCTTGTCGGCTTTGAAATCGATGTTGCAAAACGCCTTGCTGAGGATTCAGGCTGGAAAGTTGAATTTGTACCGACAGCATGGGATGGCATTATCCCTTCACTATTATCGAATAAGTTTGACGTAATCATTGGCGGTATGTCGATTACTGAAGCGCGCGCTAAGAGTGTTCTTTTTACTGAACCATATTCTCACTCTGGTGTTCAACTGGCGGCTAACAAAGAGCTAGCAGAAGGCTTCAGCAAGATTTCTGATTTCGACTCTCGTCGAGTGAAAATTGCAGCTCGTCGTGGCGCCTTCACAGTTCAAGTTGCTCGTGAAACCTTCCCGAAAGCGAAAGTACTTCAGTTCGATGACGACGCTCAAGCGTTCCAAGAAGTACTAAACGGCAATGCACACGCGGTTATCGCTTCTAGCCCTAAGCCAGAACACGAAGCAATCAAGAACGCTGACACGCTATTCATTCCATTTGATGAGCGTCTATCAAAAGGTAACGAAGCATTTGCTGTTCGCCTAGGTGAAACGGACAAAGCGGAGTTCTTCAACGAGTGGATCAAAGCTCGTACTGAAGACGGTTGGTTGAAAGAACGTTACGAGTACTGGTTCTCTACTCTAGATTGGCAAGATCAGATTGCTCAAGGTCAGTAATCGACGGTTAATTAGACGCTAAATAACCAATCAAGGCAGTACCTTGCTGGTACTGCCTTTTAAGAAGTACCCGAGATAGCTATAAATTCATAGCCCAGTCTCACAACACATTAATAATCATTGTTTAAACAGGAATGACGTGAGTAGTACTAGCGCATTATCAACGCCCAAGCCCAACCTTCACATGAAGCCTTGGTATCAACGCCTCAATCTCTTGGATGGTGTGTTATTTGCCATCATTTGTGCGTTTGCAGGTTGGCTTTATTATCGCTCTGCTGTCGGCATTAACTATCAGTGGCGATGGGAGGACGCGTTCACGCTGATCTTCATTCCACCTTCTCAAGGTAGCATCCCTTACTTCTTCCAAGGCCTAGTCGCAACACTACGTTTAAGTTTGTGGAGTATGGTGTTGGCCTTATCTTTCGGTACCCTGCTAGGGGTCGCAAGACACTCTAAGATCGCTCTATTTAAGACTCCAGCTCTGCTTTTCATCCAATTGGTTCGAAATATTCCACCACTGGTTTTTGTGTTTATCTTTTACTTTTTTGTCTCTAACCAACTGATTCCTTTGCTTGGTTTAGAAACCCTTCTGCGTGAACACAATGGTGATATTAACCAGCTGCAAGCCTTTCTATTTGGCCCAGCCAACCTTTGGGAAAACTTAGCTTCTGGGGTTATCTGTATTGGTCTACTCTCTTCGGCGTATATCGCTGAAGTAATTCGTGCTGGCTTGGAAAGCATTCCTAAAGGCCAATGGGAAGCGGCGGACTCACTTGGTTTATCCGTCTTCTCAAAATATCGATATGTGATAGGCCCACAGGTATTAACCGCGATTACACCACCTTTGGCTGGCCAAGCAATTTCGTTGGTAAAAGACACCTCGATTGTGTCTCTGATTTCGATTCAAGAAATGACCTTCGTTGGCACCGAGATGGCCAACTCATCCGGTTTGATCTTTGAAATCTGGCTGATTGTTGGCGCGGTTTACTTCGCACTATGCTTCACTCTGTCGCGCATTTTCAGAAAGATAGAGCAACGCTCAAGTGCTTATCTCAACCGCTAGTTTGCACTAGTCACTCCATTGTTTCTGTAGCACTTCAGTAACCTCTGCTTGACCTAGCCTATAATATTCATCAGCTTATCCTGATTGGTTTAACTCATTGACCAATCAGGATTAATCGTTTCAAAACTCTCGTCTAAAACACAGCAAACCCTTCATTTAATTACTATACTTTGAATACCAAATCCCATCGGATTCTCTCAAAGGTCAAACCAACATGGACAATCATAAAGAACGAGCGTTTTATGCCGTTGTCGGCGCATTAGTCGGGGACGCTGCCTCTATGGGGCTGCATTGGTTATATGATCAAGAGAGGATCTTGCAGGTAGCGGGTTTCGAGCCTGAGTTTCGTTCGCCAAACGAGTCCGATTATCAAGATAAAGGCTATTTTGCTCACCAAGGAAAATCCGCAGGCGACCAATCACAATACGGCGCTCAACTATTAGCGATGGTCGATAGCCTAGTCGACAATCAACACTACGATGAAGCATGCTACATCAAGCATTTCCGCTTCTGGTTTGATTTCGGCGGCAGTTGGCAAGGTTACATAGATAAAGCGACGCGCATGAGCTTGCTGAATATCCATCAATTGGAAGTCGCCGATGCCCCCATCACAGCCTGTGGCGCTGATGACACGCAATTGCCTGCTGTTTCAAAAATTATCCCATTAGTGGCTTGTACTTATACGTCTCACACCTTACCAGCGATGGTCGAAAGCGCGGTTCGAGTCACCAACAATAATGACAAAGCCGTCGAATGGGCGCAGGCAATCACGCTGCTAATTCAAGCTGCGATACAAGGTAACTCTCCATCACAATCGGTAGAGATGGTAAGACAAACCTGCAGCAGGTTTATACACGATCAAATAGATGAAGCCCTCGCAGAGCCTGAGCTTTCAATAACAGATGCCGCGAAAAAGTTCGGACTACATTGTGAATTAAGCGCCGCGTTCCCGCTGCTGATTCGCATCATTGCAGGCGCTCAAAGCTTTAAACAAGGTATTAGAGATAACATCTTATGTGGTGGTGATAGTTGTGGGCGTGCGATCGTGATTGGCGCGGTACTAGCGGCTTGCTTCTACGAAGAAGAGGGAGCAATTCCGAAAGGATGGCTGAAGCAAGTCAAGCTCAATGGTAGTGTATTGTCTCTACCCATCGAGTAATTTGTATTAAGCCCATGTAACCTTTCTAGTAATAAAAAACTAAAGCGCCTCTCGATTCCTTGCTCGAGAGGCACTTTTCTTTTCACTACTCACTTCAGCGAGTGGTTTAAACAGATAGCTTCAGCTTCTGGCTATAAACTTCGCGGATCCCTACGACCGCTAGCTTATCACTCTAACTGAACCTATTTCGTTCCTCATTCCTAGAACTGATACGCGGCAGAAAGCTTGTAGTTACGGCCAGGTTCATAATCATCCAAGGTAAAGCCTCTTGCGGTACCTGAACGAGATGCATGCGAGGTGTATTGCTCATCAAACACGTTATCGATACCAAAGGTAACAGACAGGCCATCGACCGTTGATGGCACCCATTGCGCATAAAGGTTATGAACATCGTAACCTTCTTTAATTGGCTGACCATCAAATACGTTATCTTCGTCTTTTACAAACATCGAGTTCCAACCAAAAATCGTTTCAAGCGCTTCAGACTGATAATCCAGAGTCAACGTGATGCTATCGCCCATATCAATACTGCGACCATTTCCACCCGCGACAGCGCCGCCTGTGTCTTTGTTTTTAGTATCTGAACGTGCATAAGAAAGTTTACTGTTAAACATCTCGTAGCCATAAGACAAGCTTGCTTCAAAGCCTTTGATCTCCACGTCGCCTAAGTTGTAAATCAAGTAACTTTGGCTAGCACGCTGGTACTCTTCTGCAATGTAATCATCAATATTGGTTTGGAATACAGTTAGGTTCGCACCAACAAAGTGATCATCAATACGCTTGTCGAAACGCACGCCACCTTGTTTGTTCTGCCCTGTTTCAGCTTTGATATCATCCGCTAAGTACGCGGCATCTTGATACGCAATAAAGGTCTCCATCAACTCAGGGCCTTTAAATAACGAACGTGTGCTCGCAAACAGCGTCCAATCTTGTGTCATATCCCATTGCGTCGCTAGAGACCAAGTTACATCATCGAAATCTTCATTTCCTGTCTCTGCTTTACGCTGATAATCATCAAAGCGAATTCCCGCTGTGATCGAGAAGGCTTGAGTAAAGTAGAACTGGTCTTCAACAAAAAGCGCGGTAGAAATGGCCGACTCATCCATAAACTTACTGCTGCCGTAATAACTGCTTGATGACTTGTCCATGTAATCAAAACCGTAGGTCGCAACATTATCAAACGACATCAAACGGTAGTCCGATTGGAACTTAGCATTCACGCCAAAGTTCTGATTCTTTGCCGTGTTTTTAGACAAACGGTTCGATGGCCAGCGTGGTGCCATAACAGTTTCATCACGCTTAATTTCAGTTTGAGTGTTGTAAAGCGTCACGTCACCTTGATGAATATCGCCACGTAGCTCATAGCTTGCAGTGACGGTGTCACGATCGTAATCAGTCGGGATTAGAATATCGTTAGACAGGCCTTCATTCGCGCCACCCGACATATCCGGGCGTGGACTATAATCACCGCTATCGCGGTAGAGATCATAAGCGAGTTCAAATCGGTGCAAGTCGCTCGGTTCAAAGCCAATTTTACCTAGAATGTTGTATACATCCCCTTCTGAACCAAAGGTCTCATTGCCGTCACCATCTTCAAAGTTATCACGGCTCATGTAGTGGCTATAGAGCATGGCATCAACGTTATCCGATAATAAGCCATACACAGTTAAAGAGCCTTGTTGACTTGCGTTAGTGGCATAACCGCCATAGACACGAGCTCCGAATCTTTCGTCGTATCGAAGCAGGTCTTTTGCATCTTTAGTTTCAAACAACACAGAGCCACCGAGTCCACTTTGCGTGACTGAGTTGTTACCTACTTGGATATCGGCCGATTTCAAAATGTCTGGGTTAAGCGTGAGGTTGCCAATATGGTGGAACATGTTGGCGTGCTGAGATGCGCCATCAAGTCGAATATCGAGGTCCGTTTCGCTCAAGCCACGAATCGTAATCCTTTGGTTCACCGAGTGCGTGCCGCCAACATCAACACCCGGAATCTCACGTAGTAGATCAGACATATGGTCAGCTTGCTTAAGTGACATATCGTCGGCAATGATCGATTCGGTGTTACTAGATACCTTCGTTCCCCACACCACCACTTCGTCAAAGTGCGATGTGTTCTCTTCTGCTATCACAGGGCTGCTAACCGCACTGGCTATGGCAATACAGAGGGCTGAAAGCTTGATTGTTGAGCTGACTGGGCTTTCCATAAATTCAATCCTAGATGTAAATGATAATAATTCGTAAATATGATAGGGTTGTAATTTATAAATGCACAGATGATTTGCTTATGCGAAAACGCATAGCTGTTATGAGGAAAGGTCAAATGGGTGAAGTAACGTCAGAGCAAACTAAACTTGCCGAAACGGCTGTGGCGAAAGCGAATGTGATAGCCAAAAAGTCTACATTTACCAAGAAGGTTGCTCTCACCAAAAAGCTAGAACAGACTGAAAAACAGATCATCGTGACACAAGGTCAAACTAAGCAGACTTCACTCGCTGAGGGGAAGTTTCTTTCTTACCAATACAACGACCAAATTTTTGTCCATGGTGGTCGCTGTATCGAACTGGTCGACAGTAATATCGTATCTACGGCCCACTCCGCTATTTTGATTACTATCCTTCTAGAAGGAAAACTCACCTTTGGCTACGACGATTTGGAGTTCGACCTCGATGCCAGCAATGGACCACAAGGCGTGGTAGTGAACTTAGCCAAACCAGCCAACTTTAGACGTTCTTTAATTCAAGATAATAAAATGAATAAGATCAATATCTTGGTTAAGCCACAATGGATTAAAACTCGTTTGAGTGATCACTGTTCAAGTAAGTCATTCTTAGATACGCATAAGGCTTGTTACGATATTCAGGTCAACCCCGACATCATTCAACTCGCTAGCACGCTTACAAGCCAAGCGACACCAACCAACTTTCAGGACAAGCTTATGGTCGAGACACTGATTCAACAGTTACTGGCGCAAACCTTGTCTCAAATGCCGCTCCAATGTTGCCAAGAGTGCTCCACTGAAAATATAAACGTTAGCCAAAATAGCACGAATAAAAACAGTGGTTTTGCTGAAAACGATAGCCAAGTTAAGGCCGAAAAAGGGTTCGATAATAAGATAGAAGACATCATCAGCTACATTGAAATCAACCTGGATCAGCCGCTCAGCCTTGAAAGTATCGCGCGTCGGTTCTCAATGAGTGTCTCCAATTTACAGCGCCGCTTTAAGCAGTCTTACAACCTAACCATCAACGGCTATATTCGCCACCGACGCCTAGATATCGCACGTTTGCATTTAGAGCGAGGCTTAGTTTCAATCACCGAAGCGGCCTATGAAGCGGGCTATCAACATCCTTCAAACTTCACCAATGCGTTTAAGAAAGCGTTCGGTGTGCCACCCCATGAGCTTGCTAAACACTCGGCATCAAGAGTCAATTAGCTTTTGCCTTTAGGAGGCGTTGGTTCAATAGCTGGAACACACTGCGACAGCTCACTCTTCAGCCAAGTTACGAACAAGTGGCCTGAATCATCTTGATCGCTGTCTTGTGTGAGCAATATGTACTGATGACCAGAAGGTACAAAGCCAAACGGAGCGATCAAGTTGCCTCTTTCAATATCATCGGCGACAAGTGGGTAAGACCCAAGTGCAATCCCTAACCCATCAACAGCCGCCTGAAAGCAAAAGTAGAAGTGTGCGAATGTTTGGTTCATTGCTACTTGCGATAACACCTCACTGTCTACTGCGTCTTTTGTGATAGACATCCAATGCGCCCAAGCATTCAGTCGAGTACTGCTGTGTAATAGCTTTATATCTCCCAAGTTGTCCTTTATCTGTTGCCAGTATTCAGGAGAACAAACGGGACCAACCCACTCTTCTACTAATCGTGTCTGTTTATAGCTTTCGGTTAGCTTAAAATCATCCCGTCGAATTGCCATATCGAGCCCTGTCGCATCTAGATTCACAGCCCCACCAGCAGTCGACAAACGAACATCAATACCCGACTCGGCGTAAAAATCGCCTAAACGAGGCATCAACCAGCGCATGGTCAATGTTGGTTCGCACGACACTTCGAGCGCGTGGTTGTTCAGTTGGTTAAGCTTTGTTACGCCTGTATCCAACGCCTGAAACGCTTGCTCTGTGTAGCCTTTAAGCAACTCACCCTCTTTGGTCAAACACACATTGCGACCCTGCTTATAAAACAGAGTTTGTGACAAGTGGCTTTCTAACACCTTGATCTGTTTGCTCACCGCACCATGGGTAATGTTCAGCTTTTCTGCCGCTTCGCTATAACTCATCGAATGTGCGGCGACATGAAAAACATGAAATGCTTTAAGATGCCTCATATGTGATTTTTTCTCACAGTTTCGTGGATTTCATTTCGATTATAGGTAGCAAATAAAAACCATACAATGACGGCTCATCAAATAAGAGAGTTGGAGTATTTATGGAGTGGTTAAGCTTAGCGGTGTTGGGGCTATTAATTGTTATAAGCCCCGGTGCTGATTTCGTTTTAGTTCTGAAGAATAGCGTCAATCAAGGTAGGCAAGCCGGTATTTGGACAGCGTTAGGGGTAAGCCTAGCGATTTGTGTTCATATTAGTTATTCAATGCTAGGTATCAGTTACTTAATTTCACAGAATGAGCAACTTTTTGACATCATTCGATACGCAGGTGCCGCTTACCTTGTTTACTTAGGGATTAAAGGAATTATAAGCGCAGACAACAAACTTGCCCCTATGGAAGGAACGACGCAGAACATCAGTGTTTGGCGTTATTTAGCCCAAGGCTTTTTGTGTAACGTACTCAACCCTAAAACCATGTTGTTCTTCTTGAGTATCTTCAGCCAGGTCATTTCATCTGACGCTGAAAACCAACATATCGCACTCGGTTACGGGCTTTACATGATTGTCCTTCACGGCGTGTGGTTTGGAATTGTCGCAATGTTATTTACTTCGAAGACTTTGCAAAAACACTTGTTGAAAGCCAAGAAAAGGCTCAATCAAGCCTGCGGACTTGGCCTTTTAACATTCGGAGCATTGTTAGCAATAAAGTCATAAGCTCAAGTTTCACGATTTTTTCACTAACCCCTACTTATCATTTTATGGAGCATCGTTTTTTATTTTCAACGATGCTTTTTTGTTTTCTAAGTTGAGGTAAACGTGCAAAATTTTCATCAAATCGTTGAGCTTTCCAATGCTGTACACCCAAACACCAAAGGTTTAACCCGAATTAAGAAAAACCTGCGCTTTACACTATGGGGCGTTATGAACCCAAAGATCATTCGCAAAGTGCATCAGCTTAAAGAGAAAAACAATCTCTCAAACCTTCTTGAGCAGAATCCTAAAATCTTTGAAAAGCCACTCAAACCATTCATCTGTATTGGCATCAAACCTAAAACACGTGCTTCGTTACTGTATTCTCACTTCGAACTTTTAGAACAAACATTTGGTCCAAATACAGTGCATCTGCACCTTTCTAACTTTGAGCTTCTTACCTTTTCAGATCGAAATGGAGATGAGTTTAGGATTGAGACTTTCTCGGGGGAGTCTCGTGAAGGCTCCTTGGGGATCAGACTCGTCGAAGCCAATACTGGGCTGACTATTTATTCGGTCACCTTCAATATCTCTGATAACAATGGGCAGCGCACCATGCACATCGGCTGCCTACAAGGCACGAACAAGCGCATCACTAGCAGCCAGGATAAGATCAAAGAACTAACCCGTTCCTTACACGGGTTAAGGCCAAAGTCACTGATGGTTGAGCTCGCAATTATGTTTGCGAATTACATGAAAGTTGATGAGATTCTAGCTGTTTCGAATAAAGGTCATATCTACCAAGCGATGCGCTATATCGGCTCAAAACGAGGGGCAATAACGTTTGATTACAACACACTATGGACTGAAAATGGCGCCACTTTGGTCGATAAACACTGGTTTTCTTTGCCCACTAAGCCTCTTCGTAAAGACACTGACACATTGAAAAAGACCAAACACCGCTTGTACACAAAACGCTATGATTGGCTCAAGGAAACCGAAGAGCAGGTTATTACACGGTTAAACGAAATTAAGTTCACTCCTAAGTTAAATTAAGCATTGATAGAAATGTCCAAATACACTTTTGAGCTATTCCTAATCTAGGTTAAAAGCACAACCTTTACTTATACACGGGTTCTGAAGCCAAATAACCATACATTGCATACTCCATTACGCTCGATCTGTTCTAAGTGTAATCACTTAATCATCAAGCATAGCGAGTCTTACAAGATTTTACGCTAGATGGGTGTTATTTGCGCCACATATACACAAACTGATCGTTTTGCGAGGTGATTTCAAAACCAAATCGGAGATACAACTCCCCAACTCGATTACCTTGCAAATAACACAGCTCTACTGGCTTATTAAGCTTTGAAGCGTTAGTTAAGCAATCAGTCAAAACTTGGCTTCCAATCCCCTTGCCATGATATTCAGGCAGCAAGAAAAATCGGCAAAAATAGAAGTGATCCCCTTTATCTTGCAGCAACACACTACCAATGGCTTTGCCTTTAAGTTCAATAATCTCGGGCCTTTCTTCTTCCCACTCTTCGGCGTGTATTTCTCGCTGGACTTGTTCATCCCAACCAAATACGGCTTTGATCGGTTCGAACTCAGCGGCCTTTTTAAGCTCGAACAGAAATTCATAATCTGATAGCTGAGCAGGCCTTGTTGAATACTTCAAAATATCTCCAAAAGTCACTAGGGCGTCTTGCTTCAATAAGGTTTATTTAGGGTCTAGTTGATATCGCAATACTTCGTGTTTGTCTTGCTCTGAATAAAATGTACTCAAGAACCGACCACCGCACTTCTCAATCACTCTCTTCGAAGCGATATTGCCACTTTCACAAGTAATGATAACGCTTTCTGTTAACGCGTGATGTTGTATCCAAGACAACATATAGCTAGCAACACCCCGCCCTCTCGCTTGGGGCAAAGTTTCATAGCCTATGTGTCCGATGACGTCATGGATGTAATCAGTTGTTCCATGGCGAACTCGAATCACACCAAGAATCTCGCCACAATCGATACAAAAATAAGTAGAAGCTGGAGTCCAACCTTCTGGCAAACCTTCACCTTTAGAATAAGCAACACGTCTTTTTAAATAGGCATCGCTACTATCAGAAATACCAGTGTAGATATCAAGCCCATCTTCAGCACAAGCATTCACATAATGATGGAAGGCTGTTGAATGCGATAAATCGGCTTTGACTATATTCATGTCGTTTTCACTCCTACTTAATGCTTGTCTGACTGTGCGCTGAGCCTAAGCTAAACGCATGAAGTATTCTTGATTGCCTGTATGTTCATCAACTTGTTCGCGAACAATTTCAAAACCTTGGGAAAGGTAAAACCCAATACTTGCTTGATTCTCTCGGTACACACTCAAAGACAAATTCGGGCACTGCAGCTTGGCATGTGTCATGAGTTGTTTGCCGATACCACATCCCTGCTCTATTGGGCTCACAAAGATCGCAGCTAACACGCCCTCATGGAGCGAATAAAAACCACAAACTTGGCCACCGTTCAGATAGACATAGGTTTGTGACGCAGGAAGGTAAATATCACGCATATTGCCCACTTGTGACTTCCAAAACTCAGGCGCTATAAAATCATGTGCCTTGATGGAAGCCTCAAGCCAAATATCTAGAACGGCATCAGTGTAGGCTGTTCTGTATTCTCTAATCATTAACTTTTTACCTAATGTCATTAATCTTCTAGAAAGTATGCCGAGAAAGCTAAGTGAAGCATTGAACATTTGCGACAATCGCGCAAAACATAGATTACTGTTTTTTCACGTACTTCGCGGTTACTAACATTTCACCGCCAGCATCCAGTTTGCAATCTAGCTGGTGGTCTTTACCTTCGTTGATTCGTCGAATCACAGCTTTAGTACCGATTTTTAGCACGCTAGAACTGCCTTTTACTTTTAAATCTTTGATGAAGGTGACTTTGTCGCCAGTCTCTAACACAACGCCATTAACATCTTTCACTCGCGCAGCTTCTCTTTCCAAACGTTCTTCTTCTGGATTCCACTCATAAGCGCACTCAGGGCAGATTAAATTGTTTTGGTCTGGGTAAACATATTCAGACTGACATTGCGGACAAGGAGGTAAAGACATACGTTACTACTTCATTTAAATTTAATTTGTGTTCATCTTAATGACTCTTGCCATGGTTAGCGAGCATAAATCGGATCAATTGCATCAAGATGAGTGGTGATAAGAAAGAGCGGCTCCAAAACGAAAAAACACAGCAAAAGCTGTGTTTGTTTAAAGGGTCCGAGGGATAAGGCGGCTTAACGTTCAACTTTAGGCGAGTAAATGGAATACGCCGTGATTTGACCAGCGACGATCGCCGAGAACATAAACAGCGCAGATAAACCGATGCTCGGAATCGGCAAAATAGATTGCTCAAATACTGATTGACTTGCACTCACTAGAACACGGCTACCCGGAACTAAGATAATGATTCCTTGTACAATATAGATAGCGCCAGTTAAATCCATTTTCTTCGCAATCCAAGTACCGTATAAAGTGATCAATACTGTCGTTACCCAAGTACCCACTACCCAGCCACTATCAAAACCTAGATAAAATGGTCCCCACATCCCCAATACTGCAACTGGCAACCCTAACAAAATATCCATAGGTCTTGCATTGAACATTACACCCAATGATGCAGAGATGAGCACTAATCCAGAAATATGCATCCAAGTCGGCACAGCATTGGTGTAATCAATGGATACCGCTTGCCCCCACACAGCCTCACCAATATTGAGCCCCATGATGATGCCGACAAACAGTTTTATCAGTGTTAAGGCACTCTGACCTAGTAAACTAGTACCAGAGACTAAATCGTTAAAAGCCAAACACTCTAATGCATTGGCTATAGATAATCCGGGGACAAACAAAACGATCGAGGCAATACACAACGCCCATACCGGAATTGGTAGCCCTGTACTTGCCAAGAATGCTACAGCAATACCGGTTAATAGTGCAGAGATGAATTCAACCGCAATCGCGCGGCGTGAATGAAGAATTTGCTGACATACCCAAACCATCAAGCCAAGTAGCGCAGAGAAGCCTACAGCTTCCAAAGTACTGCCGACCAGCATTAGATACGCAGGTGGAATCCCCATATTAGCCAGTGCAATAACCCATTTAGAGTAACCCACTGGCTCTGGGACTGGTTCACTGCTTGGTTGATTAATACGAATGATGGTATTTGCCAACAAACTCAGGTTGATTGAGGCTGGCTTTAGACGTTTGAGAATAACGGCATTGTTATCGTCTGGAAATTGATAATTAATCGCGGTCGGTGTTGCTTGAATCATTACCTCTACACCATGCTTTTTTGCATAATACTGTGTATATTTTTCAAGCTTATAAGGGGCACAGCCACTGCGGTGAAGTGTATCGCCAATTTCAACTATTTTGTTAATTCGGTACTGAGAAGGCATGGGTATTTTAGGGAAACAAAATGTGCGGCAAATGTACCAGACGATAGATGAAATGACGAGTTTTTTGCGCAATTTATCAACTAGATTCGTTACTTTTTTCTCCGAACACTGAAAAGTACGAATGACTCTACTTATTTAGAATTAAGCCTATGAATAATAAGAATTGTTCAAAATTTAAATCTATGCATCCATATTGTTATAAACAGACCGTTAAGTCTGCTCAAAAGCCCCGCGTGTGTTAACGAGGTTATTCATAAAATTCAGGTCAAATACAGAACAAAGACCAAACAATGCGGCGGTTTATATAGCAAGGTTAAAATTCATCCAAAGCTAGCGGTAGTCATAACATTTAAGCACAGAGCGCTTAACGAGAGTTTAGTCACACTTTATGCAACCACAAAACACCAGACGTGATTGAAAAACTAGCGGAGTGGTGGTTATGCGAGCACTTAGAATAAAAATGGAAGAAAAAGGTTTCGTTTTCAGTTAGATGTGGCATTATCAAACTCGTTAAGACGATGTGCGTGCATCGTATAATGGCTATTACCTCAGCCTTCCAAGCTGATGATGCGGGTTCGATTCCCGCTGCACGCTCCAAATCTCCTTAATGCCTCAGTCTTACTCTTAAGACAGTGTGCGTGCATCGTATAATGGCTATTACCTCAGCCTTCCAAGCTGATGATGCGGGTTCGATTCCCGCTGCACGCTCCAACTCAAGTTCATCGTTTATCCCCTCAGATCGAACTCAATCTTCAAAGATAATTTTCACACTTTGAAGTAGTACGCTAACTACTTAAATTATCTTTAATTTCCCCTTTACTACTCTTACTGTCTCTCAGAATTGTTCTAGTTTTATAATCTCGGTCAATGTTCGAATCCTTCGTTGTGTTAATGTGCGCTCAACTGGAAACAACCATAAAATAATAAAAATGTTTAAAAGCAATGAGTTAACTATCAATATTGAGACAATCAATATCGCCCTGTCCAAAGTCGAAAACGCGAACAAAATTCAACTTAATACGTTGAAAGGTTATGTGAGCAGTGAGCCTGAGCAAGCTATTCTTGCGTTTCGTTCTTTGAGTGAAGTGGAGTCTATCGACGACAAGCTGAAAAGAATCATGTCAGAGCTCCCTCATCTAAGTGGCGAGGCGCAACACCTACTGGAAACATCGATTCTTTTACAGTGATGAGCAAGAAAGATGAGTCTTAGCTAACGAATGAGTATGAGTTAAGACTTATCTTTGATTTCTTAGCCTTGATTGAATTTCTAATTAAACAAAGAGCTAATGATTAACGTCTAAAGCGTTACACTTTTCACGGCTTTGTTGCGTAATTCGGACAGAAAACCAAACCGCCCGAAATTGAGTGATTATTAAACAACATACTGAGTTTCAGGCATACCAAGCCCTGTAAGCTTGTTCAGCGCTTTAATCATGGCGTAAGTCTCACCCACTTGAGCGTTGTAGTTCCTCAGGCTTAATTTCCCACCTAACAACTGTTTCACTCGATACATTGCTGTCTCTGATAGCGAGCGCTTATGATAGCCATAACGCTTTTTCCACTTCTTGTTGGAGCCGTAGAGCTTCTGACAACCTAATGCTAAATTGCGAGGATGTCCTTGCTCCCAGAAGGCTGCCCCTTCTCGTGGCGGGATAAGCGGAACCGCTCGCTTTATCCGTATGGCATCATGGCAGTTCCTTGTGTCATAAGCGCCATCACCTGATATTTCAATGATTTTACGACGTGTCTGCTTGAGTAAGTTGGGGAGCACTTCGGCATCGGTTAAGTTAGATAAGCTCAGCTCTGCTGCGACTATTTCGTGGGTGCTTGTATCTACTGCGATATGCAGCTTACGCCGGACTCTGCGCTTCCCATCAGTACCATGCTTCTTGACCTTCCATTCACCTTCGCCATAAACCTTGAGACCAGTGGCATCAATGGCCAGATGTTGTATTGCGCCTCTGGTTTTGGTTTTAAATGAAACCTCAACTTCCTTAGCTCGGCGGCTTATACAGGTGTAGTGTGGGCAAACAAGCGGGATGTTAGCCAGCTTAAATACTGAGTCTAGAAAACCTTGCAGCGCTCTCAACGGCATAGAGAAAACGCGTTTCACCATCAGTGCAGTAGTAATGGCTAAGTCGCTGAATTGGCCAGGTCTACCACGCTTACCTTGTTTGTTTTGCTTCCACTCGGCTATCGCTTCCTCATCAATCCAAAAGATCAGGGAACCACGGTTTATTAAGGCTTTGTTGTACAGCTTCCAGTTAGTTGTTTTGTAACGAGGTTTCGGCATAAGGCTACGACGATTGATGGGTGTAGCCGATCAGATCGTAACTTCCTGATTTAGTTCCATCGAATTACGCAACAAAGCCCCTACACTCAGTTCTTTTATCTAAGATGATATGTGAGAATAACTATTTGAATTCATAGGTGTAAGAAGCGCCAACACTGTTATTTTCACCGAAGTCATCCTCAGCAAAGATAGTGAAGAAGTTGAATGATTGAGCATCACTCAACTTGTAGCTCGCGCCGACACCAGCCCAATACCCTGAATAATCATCAGAGCCCATTGAACCACCACCGAAACCCATGATAGACCACTCATCCGTAATCGTTTTTAAGCCAAACGCGCCAATGTAACCACCGTGTGTTGCACTCGGCATCAATACATAGTCAGAGCCAACGTTATCATCATTGAAAACCGCTACTTCGCCATCATTATAACTGTAGCCCGCCATAGGGAAGATTTGCCAACCGAACGGCTCAATGTCGAAATAACTCAGTGGTATAAACGTACCAATACTGTAGTTGTTCTTATAAGCATCGTTGTCGTATTCAGAGCGGCTAAAGTTGAAATTGACGATCCCCATAGGCAACAACCATGAACCGCCTACTCGCCACTCTTCGCCATCAGCGTTAATACGAGCATTGATCATTCGTGCTTCATCTAACCCAATAGACCCAGAGAACTGCAGATCTTCGTTATAAGCAACGCCAGCTTTGGTTACGATCTTAGTCGAGTCATCTGGGTGCTTCTCTTCAGCCAAAGCACCCATCGAACCAAGCATTGCCGCAGCAACAAGTAATAGATTACGTAATGTCATTAGAAGGTCGCACTAACGCCAACAAAGTGGATACGGCCATCGAATGAGCCGTTTAGCAAAGTATTACCTTTTGGTCCACTTCGGTTCATATCAACTGAACCCAAATCTGCGTACTCATAGAACACGTCGATCAAGATATCATCCCAATAGGTTGAAGCACCTACCGAGTAGCGATACTGTTCACCAACAGGTAAGTCAACATACTGCAATGTTGGGTCATCTTGTGGTGAAGTTTCGTAAGAGAAGCCTGCTTTTAAGCGCCAGTCTGAGTTAAGCTGGTAATCTGCACCAACTGCAAACTTCCATACATCGTCCCAATCGCTGACTAGGGTTTGATTAATTGGGATCCCACCATTTTGGTTTGTACCTAGATCTAAAACAGTACTGTCCCATTGGCTCCATCGGTGAAATTGCACGCTAGCTAATAGATCAAGCTGAGAGTTAAACGCATAGCTCAAACTCGCATCAACAATTTCAGGTACATCAATACCAGTATTTAATGAACGCTGGCCACCGGTAAAAACGTTTACATCATTGTTAAATTCATGCTCCAGTTTAGAGCGGTAACTTGCTCCCAACTTAAGCTTGTCTGTTGGTGTGTACATTACACCGAGGTTATAGCCATAAGCCCAATCAGTGTCTTGCTTAGCAGTAAAAAGAGAAGATGATTGCTGTAATGCAGCCCAACTTAGTTGTACACCTGCCCCAACCGACCACTGGTCATTCAGTTGGTAACTCAGTGATGGATTAACTTGCATCGCAGTAAGCGTAATCTCTTGAAGTAAAAGACGACCTGCCCATTCGTTACCGTAATCAACGCTAGAGCCCCCTACTGCGCCAAGTGCAATACCAAGGTGTAACTTGTCAGTGACTTGATGAGCGTGGAATGCGCCAAATGAAGGCATCACTGAGTGAGCTTTACCATCTTGCTTGTCACCGTTATCTTGATATTTCATCTCAAGATCGAAAGCCATGGTGTTGATGGTCGTCTTACTTTCGCCCATGTGAGACATCGTGGCAGGGTTTGTCCACATCGCCGCTGCAGATCGAGTGTAAACACCGTCGCCAGCACCAGTAGTACCAGCGTTGGCAACGACAGCTTCTTGCAAACGCATTTAAGCTAGTTAGGATAGCGGTGGCAGCTAGAGAGTAGGTAAAAGTTTTGTTCATCAGGATGCTCATTTAGCCTTAGACATAAAATTGCTCTAAGGTTACCGCAATGCCCTATAAACAAAGGGAATATCGATTATTCCTGTACAAACGCTATTTGAACTTTCTCGCTAAGTAGGGGCGTGGTTTATCAGGATGAATTTCACGCTGTGCTGCTATCGCTCTGTTCTTGCCTAAAGCGAATTTGATTTGGTACCAAGTCTCGTAGAATAACGCCACACCCGGGCTTGACCACCAAGTCTTGTTGTAGAGTTTCTTATTAGCAGCGACAACATCTAGTGACCGATTCGCGCACTCAAGTGCCAAGGCATAGGCTTCAGCGTAGGGGTCTTCAGCAATCTTGGTCACCAACCCATATCCTTTCGCGGTTTCACAGTCGATCACTTTGGCCGTCATCGCCATTTCTAAGGTGTGTTCTTTACGCATCAGCTCTCTAAATGCGATAGCGCCTCCCATGTCTGGAATTAGCCCCCACTTTGCTTCCAGTATCGAGAAGTTCGCATCAGGGCTAGCAATTCTAAAGTCACCGCCACTGACCAATTGCAGACCGCCTCCCCAACACCGACCATGAATCGCAAAAATGACAGGGCATGGAATGTCTCGCCAACCCAATGAAAAGCGTTGTGCGGAGTTTGGTAATGTTGGTAACCATTTGAACAATAGCTTCATCGCGCCAGATTTACTGGTCAGCAAAGACTTCACATCAAGCCCTGAACAAAAATCAGGTCCCTCGCCCTTCACTATTACAGCTCTAATCTCGGTGTTCTTTTTCAACTTATTGACCATGTTATTCACACCTTGGAACATTGCCATATCAATAGCATCCAGCTTATCGGGTCGATTCAACACAACCGTCGCAATTTGGTTTTCATCGATAGAACAAGTAATACGATCGAGGTTTGGCATGGTGGCTACTTTATGAGTGGTCAGACCTTTAGGTTATACATTTTATTAACATATGCCAAACTTGCACATTAAGAAGCGAGACCTGTGTTGCTTAACTCCTCCCCCCCTTTACACAAACGACACAAACAAAAAAGCAGTGATGGATCGCCCCACTCACTGCTTTTTTATTCATAGCTTTGATTGCCAGTAGCTTTGAATACCAGTGGCTTTAGGTCATGAGCAAAAGCTATGTTGTTCGAGATTTCAGTAACAAGAAAATGAAATAACTGCCACCAATAATGGAAACCAACGTCCCTGCCGCAAGTTGCGCTGGGAACACCACCACTTGCCCTAACCAATCAGCAAATAACATCAATGCCGCACCAATCAAAAACGATAAGATGATCTGTTCACGAACCAAGCGAGCCCCCACCATCGCCGCAATATGTGGAGCCAGTAGACCAACAAAAGCGACCGGCCCCATGGTGGTTGTGACCATCGAACATAAAATCGCGACAATACACAATAGAGCCACATAGGCGATGTTGATGTTCAGCCCTCTTGCACTTGCAAACTGACGGCCAGTCGCAATTAATGTCACCCAACGACTCAACAGTAAAGCTACGCCAATACAAACGGTGATCACGATAGCCAGCATCATTGCAGCTTCAGGTTCAACACGATACGTAGAACCTGCTAACCAAGCCAATAATGTGTATTTCCCCTCACCCACTCGCGTTAAAGAGAATTGCACCAAAGCTTCCAAAACTGCGGTCAACGAAATACCAGTGAGGATCAAGATCGATGGCGCAAACTGATGTTTCTTGCCAAGGAATAGCAATATACAGAGTGCAATCGCGCTGCCTAAGAAAGCAATCCAAGGACTCAATGAGTGAATCGAATAACCCATGAATAAGCTACTGAAAA